>CAZXGJ010000005.1:0-88426 GCA_964639955.1 uncultured Ignavibacteriaceae bacterium | reverse complement strand
CTGTTTTTACATTAAACAAATTTAGGAAATTCCATTTCCTTCTGAAGCATTACACCTGATGGAAACGGAATAGTAATAAACTCAGGCGGTTCACTTACCATCAGCAACTGCGTGGTAATGAAAGCAGAGACAGGAATAAAAGCAGAACTTTATGCAAACTATCTTAACGCACAATATGTTGACTTCACAGATTGTGGAAGCAGTTCGGTAACAATCCTCGGAAATATGGGTGTAGGAGAAACACCGCCTCCGCAGATAAAATACTGCACAATCAACAACTCCGATTATGGAATAATAGTTTCAAACTGTTCAGAGATAATCATACAGCAGAATTCAATATTGAACACTGCTTTGGGCATCTCTTTGTCAATTGTTACAAGTCCCCTTATTGTATCAAATACTATAATATCAGTAAGAAATGAAATGCAAGGAATCTTTCTTAATAGCTGCGGTGGAGTAGTAAGAGGAAACTTTATAAGCGGTCACACCCACGGACTTTATCTCGGAAATAGTTCACCTGATATTGGAGGGAACACAATAACCGCTAACTGGAATCGAGGTATTTACGTTGGTTACGGTTCGTTGCCAAATATGGAAGGCAGGTTATATCTGGATCCACCCTTGTATTATGCAATCTCAGGATATAACGAAATATATGAAAACGGCGGACGGACTGCAGAGGATGACGGCTCTGAGATTTTCTTATATAATTCAAATGCTCGTATGAAAGGGGGATGCAACCAGGTAACAGATCAAAGGATACCGAATGCAGGCGATACACCTCCGCTTTATAACACACAACTGCTGATGAACGGAGATGGATTTGGAGAACAAATTGTGGTTTACGCTGGCGGAAATTTCTGGGATGAACATCCGATATATCCATTGGAGGAAAGATTCGGAGAAGATTTGATAATGTATCTTGATCCAATACTGACAGAACCCTGTCCTGAGCCAGATCAAGGGGGAGGTGAAGAGTTATTCGTTATGTCCTCATCAGGAGAAGTAATAGATACGGTATATTCTGTAGAAAAGACACTTGGCACATTAACGCAGACAGATTTGCTGTATGCAGTTTCTGAGGAGAAATTCATCACAGCAGATTTTGAAGGAGCTGAGGCAGTTTACAATCAGATTGTTGGTGGAAATGATTCATTACGGTTAAAGCTTGATGCATACAATAGATTATATAAGATAGGGAAACTCATTTCAAAGCCAGAAACATATTTCAATAATCTTAAAGAAGAATTTTCCACTATAAGTCAAACAAGTGAAGATTCACTGCAAAAGAAAATATTCACTCAACTGTCAACACTTTGTTTGGTTAGTGAAGAAGAATACGTACCTGCGATTGGTGAATTCGATCAAATCATTCAGCAGAATCCGGGCACGGAAGAAGCAGTCTATGCAGAGATAGATGCAATAACCACAGCACTGCTTGTGGAAGGAGGAGATTCAACACTTCGGAAAGGAACTTTAGGCAAGTACCTAGTTAAAACCAGCGGAGATTACCTAAGCAAGTTGGATGGGATTTTGAGGAAACACTTTGGAGCAGCTAAGGATAAAACGGAAGAAGAACTGCTGCCGAAGGAATACACACTTTATCAGAACTATCCGAATCCATTCAATCCAACCACAACAATAAAATATGATATTCCAGAAGCCTCCCTAAATCCCTCCAAAGGAGGGACTTTGGTGAATCTGACTGTTTATGATATTCTCGGTAGAAGAGTAAAAATACTTGTAGATGAGATACAACAGCCGGGAAGGTATGAAATCCAATTCGATGCATCATCGCTTGCAAGCGGAATTTATATCTATCAACTCAGGACAGAGAAGTATGTGAGTGCGAAGAAGATGATACTAATCAAATAATTAGTAAGAATAAATTATTTACAAGTGTAGATTGTAATTTGATAAATTGTTTATTACATTTTTATGCCTCTTCTGAGTGTTCTCCCCCAAACACTTAGGTTACAAGAGGCGAGCCTGACAGGGGCCACCTTGTCGGGCTTTTTTTTATTGCTGCTGAAGAATAAAGAAATTCAAAAATAATTGTGAACATCGGATATTGAATAAAAAATAACGAAGGGAAAACTTCCGAATTCATAATTCCGTAATAGATGTTTATCAATCTTGAAAATATTTTTTTGGACTATGAAATCTTTTTGATTATTACAAGGGTAAGATCGTCGTGAACAGGGGCTTTACCCACGAACTCTTCAACGTTTGAAATGATGTTATCACCGATCTGCCCTGATTTTTTATGCGAAACATTTATAAGCAATTCTCTGAGTTTATCCTCACCGAAAAATTCCTTGGCTTCATTTTGAGCTTCGGTTAAACCATCAGAATATATAAAAAGTACATCCTCATTTTTTAATTGAATGGTTTGTTCGTGAAATTCTGTCGCTGGCATCAGACCAAGTGCAGGTGCATCTTTCTTTTGCTGTGTGATGTTGCTGCCGGAAACCAATAAAGGAGGAAAATGCCCCGCATTAAGGAAATTTATTTCTCCTGAGCTGCCATTTATTTCCAGGTAAATTAATGAAGCAAAAATTCTCGGCAGGCTGTCGCGGTAGAAAATCTTATTTAACTTCTCGCCTAATTTTGGCAGAGATTCATAGTCGGGTGACAGCGCTCTTATCGTTGCCTGAAGTTTTGCCATCAGCAGTGCGGCACTTAATCCTTTGCCTGCAACATCGCCAACGGCAATAGCAAACTTATTATTATCTAACTGGATAAAATCTAATAAGTCACCTCCAACTTCATTTGCTGAACGTGTGAAAAGCCATATATCCCATCCGGGGATATTCGGCTTTTGCTCAGGCATAAGTGCAAGCTGAATTGCACGACCTTCTTCCAGTTCGGTTCTTGCGAGCAGCTTATCTTTCAGTTCAAGAGCAAGGATGAATAGAAAAATTAGACCTCCGAAAAATGCTGTCCCCACAAGATCAATGGTTATATTTTCAGAGCTAATTTCATTATCGCCCGAAATAAGGATAAAAAATATTGCAATAACGAGGAGTATCCTTCTGAACGGAGTTAATTTAAAGTAAAGTGCTTTCAGCAGCCACCACGGAAGGAGAAAGAATTTTCTGCAGCCTCCCATCTCAGCAAGTTTCTTCTTCCTTTCCTCGGTTAAATAGTATTCCTTTAAATCTTTATACCCGGAACCAATCTCGTCCCTGAATTTTACTTTCTTCCAATCTTCCCGGATTGTTCTGGTTATGCGCGGTTCTTTCTTGTTGTAGCTGCTCATTTAATTACAGATTTTTTTATTCGATGCAATTCTAAAGTAATTAATTGACAGTTTGAATAACAATTTACTGGAATGATTCAAATATAAATGAAAGGTTCATATTGATGTTAAAGTTTAGCGAAGTGATTCAGAGTATTACTATCTAAGGGATTATTAGGTGGGATTTATTAATCCAAACTGCGACAGGTGGTGTGTAAAATGTTTTTTATGGAATATATCCCATTCTTCTTTATTCAATTCGCCAAACGTAGCATTCATCGGTTTTGTATCAGGAAACAATTTAAAATATTCCTGGTAATCCCGAACTTCCACTTTCAATTTTTCAACCGCTTCAGAAAGATCCGAATATTTCAAAGGTAGCAGGTCTGGACCTATGAAAGGATTAATAAAAAGTTTTGGCAGCGGTCTGATGCTCATCAGGAATCTTTTTAATGCAGGAATTTTTTCGGGAGGGTTGAAACATTCAACTTTCAATTTCCCGTTACTCATTTGAACGGCAAGAATGAGATGTTCAACCATGTGCTGAGGTGTCATTTTACCCCAGAGCGGAGTTTGTTCATCGTTTAGTTTATCAAGAGCTTTTAAAAAGTTCCGGAACATTGCGGCAGCGTTCATTCAATCAGTCGGGCGAGTTTGTTTTCATTTATACTTTTTATTTCGGTTGGATTTGTAACACAAACATCAAGGTCCTGAAGAAGACCGTCCCTGATATCATAAATCCATCCGTGAACAGAAATGGTGCTTCCGTTCTGCCAGGCCTGGGTGATTGTATTTGTATTGCAGACATTTAAGACCTGTTCAACAACGTTCAGCCGTCAGAACGCATCAAAGCGTTTCGATTCGCTTTTTATATCAGAAAGCACATCGCTGAATTTTTTCTTTACACTTTTGATATATTCGATCCACTCATCTGCCAACCCAATTTTAATATCGTTCATGGCAGCTTTTATACCGCCGCATCCGTAATGGCCGCAAACAATAATATGTTTAACCTTTAACACATCAACGGCAAACTGTATTACTGACTGACAGTTTAAATCATTTTCCACCACCTGATTGGCAATATTTCTGTGGACAAAAACTTCGCCCGGGGGCAGCCCGATAATTTCATTTGCAGGCACGCGGCTATCCGAGCAGCCTATCCACAGGTACTCAGGCTTTTGCTGCTTTAATAATCTCTTAAAAAAATCAGGATCTTTTTGAACCTTGCCGGCAGCCCATTCGCGGTTGTTATCAAAAAGATGCTTAAGAACTTTCAATATATATTCCGGATGACTATTCTTTAATTATTCTTTTATCTCCCCTAACTGTGGCGCCGATAACAAGTCCTGCTCCTATTAGTACAAGGTTTTTTACTATGTATTGTCCTTCAAGTGTTAAGCCATAAGGAAAGATTGTCCATACTTTTTCAGGAAGTATTAATAAAGGGAGTGCAGTTCCCGGCATCTGAAGAAAAAGTAACAGAAGTGTTGTGCGAAGAAATTTCCCCGTAAATAACCCAAGACCTATCAGTGATTCCCAGGCAGCAAGAACAGGTATGAAAATATCGGGATCGAAAAAATATATTGTATTTCGAACAAGCTCTTCAGCAGGGCTTAATCCTTTAAAGAATTTCAGTAAACCAAACCACAAGAAAACTATTCCAAGCCCGATCCTCAAAATAATTAAACCGTACCTTGCCATCCAATTAATTATTCTCTGATCCAGCCCGCTAAGATGTTTCTCTACCAGCTTATCTTCAACCGATTGCATAAAATCTTTTGATTGTTTTTTTGTTTTATTTTAAATAAGAAGCCGGCATCATTTTTTAAAAACGCTGAACAACTTATCCATTACACCTTTTTCAAGTCTCGAAACTGCTTCCAGCTCACCTGCATCGAGCCATATTCCTTCGCAGGAGGAACATTTATCTACTGCTATTCCTTTATAATTAATTTCAATCAGTTTCATTCCACACTTGGGGCAGTGCATATAATGAAGCTCTTTCATTCTCTTTTTCTCTTCGGCTTCCATCCTGTTGCGTCTGTCTTCCTCAGCCCTTTTTTTCCTTTCGAATTCTTCTCTTGCAAAATATTCTTCTTCTTTTTCACTTGGCTTTACAGGCATAATTATCTCCCTTTGGATTTGTTATTTTTGTTAAACATTTATGAAAGATGGGATATTTTAATTTCTAAAAACATATAAAGTTGCCACATTTTTAATTGCAATATTAAAGTAATTGATTATGAATCTCAAAAATAAAGCTTTAAGACAAAAACTTGAATACCATTACAGGGCATTCGACCGTTCAAAACTTGAACCGGATCCACTCCAGTTTCCGCATTTGTTCAGAGATGAAAAAGATATTGAGGTTACGGCTTTCATTGCTTCCGTTTTTGCTTATGGAAATGTGAAGCAGATTAACAATTCTCTACAAAAGTTTATTGAATTATCAGCCAATAATCCTTTTTTATTTATTGAAAATTTCAGTGCACCTAAATTTCGAAAGGATTTCTCACTTATCCACAGATTTTATTCGGCTGGAGATATCGTCCAATTTCTTTACTTACTCAATCTTGCTTATGATGAATTCGGTTCACTTAAAAATTTGTTCTTGAACGGATACAATCCATCAGATGAAAATATTAAAAACGGGATTACAAATTTCAATTTGCATTTCATTAATAAAGTAAAGAAAAAATTTGGTGAACCAAGCAGGGGATTATCGTTTATGTTTCCGTTACCTTACAAGGGAAGTGCCTGCAAAAGAATGAACCTCTTTCTTCGCTGGATGGTGAGAAAGGATGAACTTGATTTTGGATTATGGAAAGAGATTTCGACTTCAAAATTGATTATTCCTGTTGATACTCACGTCGCAAGAATTTGTAAGCAGCTCAAGCTCACAAAAAGAAAAAATGTCAGTTGGAATATGGCTGAAGAAATTACTGAAAACTTAAAAAAGTTTGATCCTGATGATCCTGTTAAATATGATTTTGCGATTTGCCATATTGGTATGAGAAAAATGAACTTCTGATTTCGGATTTAAGTATTGAATAAAATTATTATTGAGAAAGGTAAAAAAATGGATTGTGATGAATTTAAAAGACGAACGAAAGAATTTGTACTTAGGATAATTTAACTTGTTAATGCACTTCCAAATAATGCTGCAGTTTGGGTTATTGGTAATCAACTTCTTAGAGCAGGAACTTCAGTTAGTGCAAATTATAGAGCAGCTTGCAGATCAAAATCTAAATCTGATTTCATTTATAAAATTAATATTGTAGAAGAGGAGGCTGACGAATCTGCATTTTGGCTTGAACTTATTGTTGAGAGCGGCTTGATGCCAAACAGTAAGATTGAATCTTTATTAAAAGAAGCAAATGAACTTACAGCAATATTCGTAGCCACAAATAAGACAGCTAAATTAAAACGATAAATTCAGTCCTCTACTTTTTATATCCGAAATCAGAAATCGAGAATCCGAAATCTGGTTTTCACCACTTTTTTTGTTTCATATATTTTACCGATTCCGAAATCAGTTTCTTCAAAACTTTCATATCAATATCTTCAAGTTTATTAATGTAGAGACAGCTACTCCCGGTTTTATGTTTGCCAAGTTTTTTCATCAGCCCATCGTGTCTTCTGAATCCAGACATTATGTATAAAGTTAAGCTTTGCTTTCGTGGAGAAAACCCAGTTAAAAACCAATCGCCTTCTCTGCCGCTTGCATACTTGTAATGATAATTTCCAAAACCAACTATGCTGCTGCCACACATCCTGGGTTTTTCTTTGGTTAGCTGCTCCATCATTTTTAAAATCTTAAATGAATCTTCACGCTTTTTTACAGCTTTAATACTCTCAAGAAATTTATCAACATTTGCTTTGTTAAGCTTTGTTTTAAGCTCTGCCATGATGTCTCCAATCGATTTTTATTATTAGTATGAATGCTATTTAATATAATAAATAAAGGTAAAAAGACTTAAAAAAATTGTTGTTGTGCTCTTAAAAGGTCTTTATATTTACTCATTCTTTTTAAACCCTTTAAGCGGGTCATTTAATAATTCTCTCACGTATTAAAGGAGAATCTTATGTCCGAAACCAAACGATATGTACCTTTCGTCTCCCCCGAAACCACGATGGTTGAATTTACAATCCGTGCATTAATTATAGGGTTAATTCTGGCAGTGGTGCTTGGTGCTGCTAATGCGTACCTGGGTCTTAAAGCTGGAATGACAATAGCTGCAACTTACCCCGCGGCTGTAATTGGAATGGCGCTTATAAAAATTATGAAAGGCTCAATCCTTGAAGAAAACTTTACCCGAACCGTTGGTTCGATTGGTGAATCTATTGCTGCCGGTGCGATTTTTACTTTACCTGCATTCTTTATTGCAGGAATCTGGGTACCATTTTTCACTACTGCAAATTATCTGATATCAGTTGCAATAATGATTGCCGGGGGTATTCTGGGAATCATGTTCGTAGCACTTCTCAGAAGAGTGATGGTTGAAGATGTTGAGCTTCCTTTCCCCGAGTCTGTTGCTGCAGCAGAAATTCATAAAGCAGGAAGGCACGGCAGCGGAGGTTCGAAGTTTCTTTTTAGTGCTATGGGAGTTGGTGCTTTAATACAGATGCTTGGTCAATTTAAGTTGTTTGCTACTTCCTGGACTCAACTCATCACAGTTGGCAGGGGTCATATTTTATTTCGCTCTCCTGACGTTAGTCCGGCATATATCGGAGTTGGTTATATAATCGGTCCGCGGCTTGCTTCCCTAAACTTTAGCGGAGGTGTGCTTGCATGGGGTTTGCTTGCACCCACAATCGCTTTCTTTAAATATTTTAATACTGAAACACCAGCAGATTTTGATTGGGCATCTACAATGGTTCAGGTTTGGAAAGATTATGTTAGACCAATTGCTATTGGTGGAATGTTAGTTGGTGCCGCTTATACTTTATGGAGGATGAGAAAAAGTTTGATGGCAGGTATTGCAAGATCGATCAGTGACGTAAAGAAAGCAGCAACAGGTGAACACGTTGAAATAAGAACTGAAAAGGATATCAGCTTTAATTGGGTTATGATTGGAATTCTTGGAACTGCTGTTGCCACTTTCTTCATTTATAATTATTTCGCTCAAGATATTTTTGCTGCTCTTGTTGCAACTGTTGTTATGATAATAGCGGGATTTTTCTTTGCAGCTGTTTCAGGATATCTTGTTGGAATTATTGGTTCAAGTAATAATCCTATCAGCGGATTAACTTTATCAACACTGGTTGTTGCTGCAATTCTTATGGTTGCTCTCGGGATGAAAGGCGAACCCGGAGTTGCTGCTGTGCTTGGAGTAGCTGCTGTAGTTTGTGTTGCTGCCGCCGTTGCCGGTGAAATGCTT
Source organism: uncultured Ignavibacteriaceae bacterium (assembly GCA_964639955.1). GTDB lineage: Bacteria > Bacteroidota > Ignavibacteria > Ignavibacteriales > Ignavibacteriaceae > IGN2. The sequence continues at coordinate 79,801 of CAZXGJ010000005.1, read as the reverse complement.
CAGGATTTAAAAGCTGGACATATACTCGGAGGAACTCCCTGGAAAATGGAAGTTGGTGATATTATCGGTGTTGTTGTTTCCGCCGCAGTTATGTTCATTCCATTATTGATTCTTCACGAAGGTGATATAAAATCTGGTGGATCTGGCTTTGGCGGAGATGCTTTGCCTGCACCGCAAGCAAGCCTGATGGCAATTCTTTCTAAAGGAATTGTAGCTGGCCAAATGGATTGGATACTTATTTTTGTTGGAATGCTTATGGGTGTTGGCTTCATTATGATGAACGTGAAAAGCCCAATGCTTGTTAGTGTCGGAATGTATCTGCCACTGGGAACAACATTTGCAATTTTCACTGGCGGTATGATCAAAGGAATTGTTGAAAAGTACAACGAAAAAAGAAAATTCAATGATGGTCAAAAGTCGCGTGTTGAAAATACAGGAATATTAATTGCAGCAGGATTAATTGCCGGCGAAGCATTGATAGGACTTCTTTTTGCGGGGTTTGCTTTCTGGGAAGTTTCTCTGCTGGCAATTTTCGCGGAACCATCATTCTTAATTAGTTTGATTGTATTTGCGTTTATCGGCTGGCTGCTTATTAGCATTCCATTGAAAAATGCTGGTAAGCCGGATGATCCGCCGCCGCCGCATGTATCCATGTAAATTTTTTCTTTAAGGAGCGCTCTTCAATCTGGGTGCTCCTTTTATTATTTCTATGACACTTACATATAAAGAACGAAAAAAAATATTAAAAAATACAAATACTCTGGACCTTACTCCCGTAAAACTTCAAAGAGAAGAAATTGACAGCGAGAACCTGGTCACTGTACTTGTTCCGAAATTTAAAAGCGAAGCAGCAAAAAAATTTATAGTGCCAAGGTTAAAATCTGCTGATTTCAGAATAAAGTTTGACAGGCTTGGCTCTTCAGTATGGATGAATATAGACGGAAAAAATAATGTTCAGGAAATAATTAATATATTAACCGCTGAATTCGGAAGTCAATTTATTCAGGCAGAAGAAAGAGTAACAAAATTTTTTTTTCAGCTTTATGAGCAAAAATTAATTTCATTTAAAGAATTAAAATGACAGGAGAATAACATGGGAAATATTTTAGGGCACCTGCAACCGCAACTTTTATGGAATCATTTTGAAGAGATATGCAAATATCCACGTCCATCAAAAAAAGAAGAAAAAATTGCAGGGTATGTGCGTTCAGTTGGGGAGAGACTTGGACTGCAGACGGAGAGAGATAAATTCGGAAATATTTTAATTCATAAACCGGCAACACCGGGCAGGGAAAATTTAAAGACGGTTGTGCTTCAATCGCACATTGATATGGTTTGTGAAAAAAACCGTGATGTTGAACATGATTTTGATAACGATCCGATTCAACCTTACATAGACGGCGATTGGGTAAAGGCAAAAGGAACAACTCTCGGCGCCGATAACGGCATTGGCGTTGCTGCTGCACTTGCGGTGCTTGAGTCGAAAGATATTGAGCACGGACCGCTTGAAGCTTTATTTACTCTTGATGAGGAAACAGGATTGACAGGCGCATCAAGTTTAAAGAAAGGATGGCTCAAAGCCGATATACTGATCAATATGGATTCAGAGGAACTTGGTACTTTATTTATTGGCTGTTCCGGCGGAAAAAATACTGCCGCCAGGTTCAAAGCAAAGCTTGAAAAGGCTCCGAAGAACTATTCATCATTTGAACTGAAAGTTGCCGGGTTAAAGGGTGGTCATTCTGGGCTCGAGATTCACGTAGGCAGAGGCAATGCAGTAAAAATTCTGAACCGGCTGATATGGGATTATTCACAGGAATTTAAAATCCGGCTTGCATCTATTAACGGTGGTAACAAGCACAATGCAATTCCCAGAGAAGCATTTGCAATTGTTGCTGTTCCGAAAAAAGATGAGAAGAAGCTCAGGAAATTTGTTACAAAATACAACGACACAGTAAAAGCTGAATTTGTTGCCGTTGAACCGGATCTTTCTGTAGCCATAGAAAAACATGCAATGCCCGATAAATTTATTGGTGAAAAAGTACAGAGGAACCTCATTAATGCATTATATGCAGTGCCTCACGGTGTAATTAAAATGTCTAACGATATTCCCGGTCTTGTGGAAACTTCAAATAATCTTGCAGTGGTTGAAACAACGGGTAAGAATATAAATATCGTAACAAGTCAGCGAAGTTCTGTGGCTTCTGAAAATATTGACATTACAAGTATGATCTCGTCTGTTTTTCTTCTCGCCGGTGCCGAAATTTCTTATGGTGATGGGTACCCGGGCTGGAAACCGGATATCAACTCGGATATTCTAAAAGTTTTTAAATCAACATTTACAAGAATGTATGGAAAAGAACCTCACGTAACAGCAATTCACGCAGGACTTGAATGCGGCATAATAAAAGAAAAATATCCTGATATGGATATGATTTCTTTCGGACCAACGATGTTCGGTGTACACTCTCCCGATGAGAAGCTGCAGATATCCACTGTTCCTGAATTCTGGAATCAGCTTGTGAATTCATTGAAGAATATTCCTTCAAAGTAATAGCAAAATTATTTTGTCAAATTACAAAGCGGATGCTGAATCCTGATTAGTGTCTGCTTTTTTATTTAAAAAGAAAATGAGTACAAACATTACTTTAAAACCACAACCAACCGCTTTCATCAGATGGATGGCTTTGATGCTTGTTAGTCTTGGTATGTTTGGTAACTATTATATTTACGACAGCATCTCTCCGCTTGCTGATCTTTTAAAGTTTCAACTTGGATTTTCAGATTCGAACATCGGTTTGTTGAATGCAATTTACAGTTTCCCGAATATTATTATGGTGCTGGTTGGCGGATTAATAATAGACAGAATAGGAACAAGAAGTTCGGTTGTAATATTCACTGCTCTTATACTGCTTGGTGCTATTGTAACAGCCTTAACGGGAAATCTATGGCTGATGGTATCAGGCAGACTGTTATTCGGCCTCGGTGCCGAATCTATGATTGTAGCAGTGACCACAATTATCGCACGCTGGTTCAAAGGAAAGGAGCTTTCATTTGCATTTGGATTAAACCTCACCGTTGCACGGCTCGGCTCGTTCCTTGCCTTAAATTCTCCTTCATGGGGAAAAAGTTTATACGACTACTGGCAGTCTCCTTTGTGGATAACCGTTTATGCCGGTCTGTTTGCTTTCTTATGTATTGCAGTTTATTTCTTTCTTGATTTATACACTTCAAAAAATTACTCAATGCCCTCAGAAGGTTCTCAGGATAAAATTATTTTCAAAGAAATATTTCAATTTCCCAAATCCTTCTGGTTCATAACTGCACTTTGCGTTACATTTTATTCGGCAATGTTTCCATTCCAGACATTCGCAATTAAGTTTTTCCAGGAAGCTCATGGAACAAGCAGAGAAGTTGGAGGCGGGCTTTCAAGCATCTTAACTCTTGCAGCTATGATATTCACTCCATTGTTCGGTTTACTCGCAGATAAAATAGGAAAACGATCATTGTTAATGATGTTCGGTTCGCTTCTTATAATTCCTGTATATTTAATGATGGCTTATAAAGTCGGCAAACCCGATGTGAAGAGCGAAGCTGATTTCATCAACATCACAATTTCTTTTTTTGATATCGATGCTGCCATTCCGTTTTACCTGATTATTCCTATGGCGATGATGGGAATTGCATTCTCCCTTGTCCCGGCTGTAATGTGGCCATCGGTGGCTATCATTGTTGATTCATCAAAGCTTGGTACTGCATATGGCTTGATGACAATGATTCAAAACATTGGTTTGTTTGGCTTTAATTTACTAATTGGTTTTGCAAACGACTTCAGCGGCGCAAGTGCAGAAAATCCTGCCGGTTATAATTTGGGTATGTGGATATTTTCAATACTGGGATTTCTCGGATTATTGTTTGCATTCCTGCTTAGAAAATCCGAGACAGGTCCAACAGGACACGGGCTCGAAAAAGGCATGAAATAGTTTTAAATTTGAAGGTAATCATTCATTGATTTTTAATAGTCATTAACCAACACATTCTATAAAAGGAAAAAGAATGAAATATTTATACAGAATTTTCTTCATTGCTTGTGCAATCATTTTTACAAGTCCAAAGCTTTCAGCACAGGATGACTGCTGCGGAATGGGTTCGATTTTCTCGTCCTTGCTGCAAAGCGGAATTTTTGGCGGTTACGGATTTCAGCAGTATAGTGCAAAGGGCTGGAATGATTACGTTAGCGAAAACCTTGAATCAGAAAATGTTTCCTATGAAGATTTTGGTTTTACACACGGCTGGCTCGTTGGCGCCAATTTAATCCAGTTAAGACATGAAGATCTTCTGATAGGGCTCAAATTCTACTTCCAGTCATTAACTGAAACAAAAGAAGCCACCGGATTTTACAACGGTAATGAAGCAACCCAGGAGCTAGAGGTTAAAATTAATAACTGGAATCTCGGTATGAGCTTGTCTTATATTCTGAGCAAGAATTTTGATTACAGAATAGCAGATGTATACATGTCATTTCCAAGCTCAACGCTTAAAAATGAAATACGAACCTCAGTCGAAACAATTCGGGCTGAATATGAATCGTCCGGGACGAATATTGGTTTTGCTTTTGATACGGGAATTGTTTTTTACCCGGCTCCACCGTATATCTCTATAGAATTGATTGGCGGGTATTCGTTTTTTACTATTGAAAGTATGAGCCTTAAGGATGGAGGAAGCGAATTAATTTTAACCGAAGATTTTATTGATGGAGGCGGATTTTTTGCCAACGCTGTTTTAACAGTTGGAATACCATTTAATTAAATGTAATTGAAGTAGTTACTTCTTAGTTACAATTAATTCTATGAATAAAAGTATTATAGTTTTTTGCGCAAGTGTTTATGTATTTACTTCACCAGGTTTGAATGCACAAACATTCGGATTCGGATGCCTCGGTTTTGTCGGCGGTTACGGCGGTTTTACTTACCAGCAATATAATCCGGAAGGATTTAACGATTACATAGAACAATTTAACCTTGCTGAATTTGTTAATTCTCCAATCGAAGAATTTTCTTTTGCTACCGGCTACAGGGTCGGATTAAATTTTTTCCGGGCTACTTTTCCAAATGGTATAATCGTTACCGCCAAAGGATTTTACCAGTCACTCGATAAAACCAACAAAGGTGGTGTTGGCATTACAGGTGCAACAGATAATTATGCTTTGGATATGGATTTAAGAAGCTTTTCATTCGGGTTTGATGTCGGCTGGCAATTCACAAACATTGTTGGCTTAAAAATTCTTGACGGCTCATTAAACTTTAATAACATTACCCTTACACAAACAACTGATTTACCCGGCAGCACTACCGTAAATAAGTATGAAAGTGATACCGGTATTATTGGTTATTCAATAGGTGCGGGGATAATATTCTCAATTATTAAAGATTATGTAAGCATTGAAGGTTTAGCCGCATACACGCATTTGTCAGTTGATAATTTGTATGATGATACGGGCACACCATTTCTGAATCCCCCGGCTGAAATTAATTCTTCAATCACGGCTGATGAGGCAATGTTTATTGAGACCGGAGGCTTTACAGCTGTGTTACAACTTAATTTTGGATTTCCTCTTTTATAAAAAAATTTTCAGGCACCAATGAAAAAATTAATTTATCAAGGCTCGGCAAATAGTAAAAGTAAATTCCATATTAAGAAGTTGCCGAAACTGACAAAGCTTGATACTGCATCCCGGATTGCAATCCGCGATTGTATGGGTGCCAGAAAGAATGAAAAAATTCTCGTTATCACAGATGAATTGAAAAGGGAAATTGGTTTATCACTTTATGAAAATGCAATCAGGTTGGGTTACTTTGCTTTACTCGTTGAAATGAAATCCGGAAAGATAAACGGAGAAGAACCTTCTCCTGAAGTTGCAGAGTTGATGCAGAAGTTTGATGTAGTATTTTGTCCCACAGCAAAATCATTAACACATACTGATGCAAGAAGAAATGGTTCGGCAAAGGGTGTTCGCATTGCAACATTTCCCGGTATCACAAAAGAAGTAATGATTAGAGGAATGAATGCAGATTATAAATCCATTTCAAAGAGAACAGTTAAACTGAAAGAAATATTGGAAACCGGAAAGGAAATTCACGTTACTGCGCCAGCGGGAACTGATATTTCTTTTTCTATCGCCGGCAGAAAAGCTTACGCAAGCAAAGGATTATTTCACGCAAAAGGTGAAAGCGGAAATCTTCCAACCGGCGAAGCATTTCTTGCACCAGTTGAAGGAACTTCAAACGGAGTCTTTGTTGTTGATGGTTCGATGGCAGGGCTTGGCTTAATTAAAAACGCAAACATTAAAATTGAAGTTGAAAATGGTTATGCAACAAAAATATCAGGCGGAACTCTCGCCATAAAATTAAAAGACATGCTTGATAAAGTTGGAAAAGATGCACGAAACATTGCAGAATTTGGTATCGGAACAAATGATTCTGCTAAACTGAGCGGCGTTTTACTTGAAGATGAAAAAGTTATGGGTACAATTCATATCGCACTTGGTAATAACGTTTCAATGGGTGGTGATGTTAATGTTCCGATTCATCTTGATGGAGTTGTCAAAAAACCAACTGTGTGGATGGATGGAAAGTTGCTGATGAAAGATGGTAAACTGCTTGTTTAATTTCAAATGTCATTCCCGCGCAGGCGGGAATCTAATTCCTTAATATCAAAATGGATTCCTGTCCCGGTGAAATGAAAAGTTGCTAATGAAAGATGGCAAACTGCTTGAATAATTTTTTTAAATCATTATTTGTAGAGCAAGCAAATATTTCTTCTTCTACTTTAACATTTCTTCGATATTCCCTTTCAATTTCTTATTAGTTATTTTTACCAGAGAATTTTTATAAAAAGGAAAGAAATGTCAATTTTGCCAATCACTCTTTGCGGTGATAAAATATTAAGAAAGAAAGTGGCGAAGGTTACTGATATTGATGAGTCTGTTATCGGGCTTATTTCTAAGATGTTTGATACGATGCGTAATGCCAATGGAATCGGTCTTGCAGCCAACCAGGTTGGTGTGAATAAGCAGATTTTTGTTCTTGATATCTCACCAGTGGAAGGATATGAGAAATACAAACCGATTGTAATGATAAATCCTAAAATAGTCTCAAAGTCAGAGGAAACAAGCTCTGTTGAGGAAGGGTGTCTGAGCATTCCGGAATTGCGGGCTGAAGTAATAAGACCAAAGAGCGTATTCGTTTCTTATTTTGATGTAAATATGAAAGAGCATACAACGGAAGCTACCGAACTTTTTGCCAGGGTAATTCAGCACGAGTATGATCATCTTCAGGGTATATTGTTCATCGATTATTTAAATGCTGATTTGAAGAAGCAATACAAAAAGCATCTGGAAAAAATTAAGAAACGCAAGCTCGAAATCGATTACCCCGTAAGCTCTTCTGCAGATTATTATTTAATAAAATAGGTCTCCGATGAAGATAGTCTTCATGGGCTCACCCGATTTTTCAATTCCATCATTGAAAATCCTGCTTAATAGCAATCATAAGATTCTTGCCGTTGTTACTCAACCGGATAAAGAGCGGGGTAGAGGGCAGAAAATTAGTTTCACTCCTGTTAAACAATTTGCAGTAGATAAAAACATTCCAGTTTATCAGCCGGAAAAGTTAAAAGGTAATCAGGAATTTGTAGAACAAATGAAAGCATTGCAACCGGATTTATTTGTTGTTGTTGCATTCAGAATTCTTCCCAAAGAAATTTTTGAAATTCCAAGATACGGTTCGTTTAATTTGCATGCGTCTTTGCTCCCGAAATATCGCGGTGCTGCACCAATTCAATGGGCATTAATAAATGGCGAAACAGAAACAGGACTAACAACATTCAGGCTTGCAGAAAAAGTAGATACCGGCAACATCTATCTTCAGGAGAAAGTTGAGATAAGTCCTGATGATAATTTTGAATCGCTTCACGACCGGATGAGTTTGCAAGGTGCTGAATTGGTTTTGAAAACAGTTGAACTAATTGAAAGCGGTGAGTACCGGTTAAAACAACAGGATGATTCCCTTGCTTCGCCTGCACCAAAGATCACCAAAGAGATTTGCAGGATAGATTGGAATAAATCAGCCGGAGAAATCCATAATCTTGTAAGAGGATTATCACCTCATCCGGCAGCATACTTTAATTACAATGAAAAAGTGATTAAGATTTACAAAACTGAAATCATGGAAAACATTGATCTGAAACCATTCCAGATTGAACAGACAAAAAAAGAATTAATTATTGGTTGTAGAAAAAATGCCTTGCGAATTCTTGAACTTCAGCTTGAAGGAAGAAAGCGAATGAGCGCTGAAGAGTTTTTAAGAGGGTTTAGGTTTAATTAATTACTTCCGCGTTTCTCTTTTCCAGATTCAGCAAAAACTGCTTTCTCCAGATTCCTCCGCCGTATCCAACAAGCTTTCCATCCTTTCCGATAACTCGATGACAGGGAACGATAATCGCAATCCGGTTATCTCCGTTTGCACGTGCAACTGCTCTGATGGCTTTGGGAATTTTTAATGCCTTTGCCTGTTCATCATAAGAACGGGTTTTTCCGTACGGAATTTTTTGCAGTTCTTTCCAGACTTTTTGCTGAAACTCAGTGCCATCTAAAATTAACGGTAGATCGAATTCTTTTCTTTTTCCATCAAAATATTCTTTCAATTGTTTCTTAAGTTCATCGAAATGTTTGTTTGCTCCAGGGATGAATTCTGCGTTCAAAAGTTTTTTCATCCGGTTGATTTGAGTTTCAATCATCCTTCGGTCCACAAATTCCAGCAGACAAATTCCGTCATCATTTGCACCTGCCAGCATCGGACCTAGCGGTGTTAAAATTCTCGTTACCGATACAATTTTTTTATTTCTGCTTTTTGATGGCGGGTGTCCCATAGTTTTCTTAAAACTATCTGCAAAAGCACTCAAAGATTCATAACCCGAATCATAAGCTGTATCAATCACTTTTTCACCGTTTTTTATCCTGTTGTAAGCAGAGTTAATCCGCAATAATCTCAGGTACGATTGAAATGTCATTCCATAATGCTTCTTAAACCATCTCCTTGCACGTGCGGGATCAATATTTCTTTTCCGCAGTTCAGTGTCATTCAGTTTTACTATTAGGCCTTCCTCAATTTCTTTCAACAGGTCATTCATCCAATCAGGAACTGCCCCGTTCAGCTTTGTCGGATTGCATATTTTGCAAGGTCTGTAGCCATGCAGCAGAGCATCTTTTACGGTAAAAAAGAATTCTACATTTTCTTTCTTTGGTTTTTTAGCTGTGCAGGTAGGGCGGCAAAAGATGCCGGTTGTCTTAATCCCGGCAAAGAAAATACCTTCGAAGCTGCTGTCCTTTGAAAGCAGAGCATTATACATTGTTGGTGTATCGGGAGTAAAAAGGTTTTTCATCCGTTAACTTTCATTATTCATATTTGCTAACAAACTTACAAAACGGGGTCAATCAGCACAACCGGAAAATGAGCGAGCAATTTTTTTCAATTTCATTATTGTTTTAAAGTAAAATTTCTCCCGCTCCTCCCGATCATATTTTATTAAATACTTTTATGGAAAAGGTTTCATTCTTAAAGAACCCGCATAATTAATTTCTACTAGAATTATGCTTCGCCGTGTACTATTATTGAGATGTCTTAGGCAGTTTGTTGGAAGTAAATATTTACGTATTCTTAATTATGATTAGTTAAGTATTTGAAAAGTCTATGAATTATTTATAAATGAAACTATAAATTTAATGTCAGCACAAATCTTTCTAAGCTATCGCCTAAAGAAAAGCAAACAATAATTAAGATGAGATTTTTGCTTAGTTTTAATTCTACTTGTTTTTCAAATATAACAATATAGCAATTCCTGTTTTATATGAACGAAGAACGCCAATTAAACTTAATTAAAAATAAAAACTCATTTCATTCGGCACAAAATTCTATCTGGCTGGAATTGAAAGATGCGATCCGTGGAAGCGAAGCTGATTACACTGAAATTAAAATAGGTAAAGCCATCTTTCTTCTTGCCGTTCCGATGATTCTTGAATTAATTATGGAATCCACATTTGCTGTTGTCGATATCTTTTTCGTTGGTAAGCTTGGTCCTTCTGCCGTTGCAACCGTCGGATTAACCGAAACCTATTTGTTTCTCCTTTATTCAATCGGAATGGGATTATCGATGGCAGTTACTGCAATTGTTGCAAGAAGAATCGGCGAGAAAGAAAAAGAAAAGGCGGGCATCACTGCTGTTCAGGCAATATTTCTTGCAATACTTATTTCTGTCCCATTTGCAGTCGCAGGAATTTTCTATTCGAAACAATTACTTTCTTTAATGGGTGCGGATGCATGGGTATTGGAATACGGTTATCGTTATACTCAATGGATGCTGGGCGGTAATGTTGTGATTATGCTGCTATTCACCATTAATGCAATTTTTCGTGGTGCTGGCGATCCTGCAATAGCAATGCGTGTTCTCTGGATTGCCAATGGCTTTAACATTATTCTCGATCCGCTGCTGATTTTTGGATGGGGACCTTTTCCTAAACTTGGAATTGAAGGTGCCGCCATTGCAACAAATATCGGAAGAGGAATTGGCGTGCTTACACAATTGTTTCTTCTTTTTAAAGGCGGAAAGCACATCCGCATTCTTGCTTCTTATATTCATCTGAACCGGGAGATTATTTCCAGGATATTAAAAACTTCATTAGGCGGAATTGGACAGATGATTATTGCAATGACCTCCTGGATTTTTATTATGCGAATACTTGCTGAATTTGGAAGTCAGGTGGTTGCCGGCACAACCATAGCTTTACGGATTATGATGTTCACGATGATGCCTGCGTGGGGAATGTCAAATGCAGTTGCAACACTTGTTGGGCAAAATCTTGGTGCAAAAAAACCCAAACGTGCCGAACGCTCGGTCTGGGTAACCGGATTTTGGAATATGCTTTTTCTTATCGGTGTTGCCGTAGTATATTTTTTATTCAGCGAAACGCTGGTTGGAATTTTTACCGATGAGCCAAATGTTATCTCGATAGGAGGTATTTGGCTGAAGATAGTTTCTTATTCGTATTTTGTTTACGGTTGGTGGATGGTTGCTGTACAGGCATTTAACGGTGCCGGTGATACGATAACACCATCGAAAATTAACCTGGTATTTTTCTGGTTGATCGAAATACCGCTTTCATATTTTATGGCTGTTACTCTGGGTATGAATTATTCCGGAGTTTTTTGGGCAATCTTTATCGCAGAAACTTCTGTTGGTCTTTTCACATTATGGCTGTTCAAAAAGGGAAACTGGAAAAAAGTGCAGATATAATCTGTTTTTTTAATAATTACATAATACCTGTTGTAATACAAAACACAACAACAAAGATGATAGTAATTTATTTTTAAGCTGAAATTTTTCAGATCTTTCCCTCTAAATCCGGGACCAAATTATGCCACTGGAATTTCATAAGTATTAATAAAATCAAATTTAAAAATTTGGTTTGATAAAAAATTCCGGTTGGTTCCTGCTTAACATAAAAATTTTCAAAACCGAGCTTTAGTTTTTTAGGAGAAAAAATATGTCGTATATAAAAAGGTATTACTTCCGGATTAGTTTAATGATTGGATGTATGGTAGTGTTTACCGGTTTGAGTGAGGGTCAAACCGTAAATCCCGATAGTGCATTGCAGGTTTTCCTGGATAATTTAAAAGGCAGATTAATTTCACTTACAGAAGTAATAGACCTTGCAAAGAAGAATTCCACATCGGTAGGGAGAGTTGAAGCGCTTTATCTGGCTGCTGCCGGAAATTTAACAAAACAAAGAGGGTATTTTGACCCGGAGCTTTATTTCAATCTCCAGTATAATGATCTTGACATTCCAACATCTTCTTTTTTTGCAGGTGCTGATGTACTAAAAACCAAAGAAACTACATCTCAAACAGGTCTCACACTTAAACTACCAACAGGAACACAACTTGAACTTGCATTGAATACATACAGCATAAATACAAACTCTCAATTTGCTTTTCTAAATCCTGAGTACAACGCATTTGGAAGCTTGAGCTTCAGACAACCATTGTTGGAAGGATTTACTTCAACAGGCCGAAGGGACCTTAGTTTTGCTGAAATCGAATATGAGGCAGCAAAAGCATTATATGATCAGGAAATTATAAAAGTTTCCACCGAAGTAGAAATTGCTTACTGGAACCTTTATACGACCGAAAGAGATTATGGTGTTCAAAAGCTCGTAAGAGATCGTGCAAAAGAATTTTTAAATGAGACAGAACTTCGTTATGAAGCAGGATTAGTTGGACCAGAGCAGGTTGCAAACGCTAAAACATTTCTTGCCGAACAGGAAATTCTTTTAATTGATCAGGAGGAGGCGCTCGATAGGCAATCTGATTTAATAGCGGTTTTAACCGGTACAAGGCCCGAACCAGGTGCATCAAGATTTAAAACAACAGATACTCCGCCATCAGAATTTCCAATCGAACCGGTAGAAGTTATGATTGATTATGCAATTGAAAGCAACCTTCAGTTGAAAGCTGTGATGGATGAAATTGATGCGGCTAACACATTGGTAGATGCGGCTGTATGGCAGGTTTTACCAAGCTTAGATCTTGTTGGGTCATTTTCAAGTGCAGGAATCGGCGGCGATCCGCAGTCAGTAATTTTTGGAAGCGACACGCTTCAAACTACTACGAGCGGAAGCTTTGGAGATATGTTGAACCAGGTAATAAAAAGAGAATATCCCGGATGGAGTATAGGCGTCGAGCTGAATGTACCGATTGGATTCAGGAGCGATATAGGAGAAAAAGAACGGTTGGAAGCATTATCCTATTTTGCCGGTCAAAAGTATATTGAACTCAGGCGTGAGATTGAAAAATCTGTACGGCAGGCGCATCGTGAGCTCGTCCACGGGAATAATCGTCTCAGGGCTGCAGAGGATGGAGTTGAAGCCGCTCAGGAGCAAGTCCGTATAGGAAGAATCGAATTTCAGAATGGACGTATTACTGCATTTGAACTTGTACGGCTGGGAGAAGATTTTGCAAAAGCTCAACGCAGGTATTCTGAATCGCTCGTTCGAACAGTAAATGCCGTTGCAAAATTAAAGCAGCTTACATCGGGCAAATATCCTGTTAACTAAATTTTTAACTTTTATTATAGGAGTTTTATATGAAGAAGAATGAAATTAACCGATTAATTAAAGGAATAATACTAAAAAGGTTTTTGTTAATAATTCCTGTGGTAACATTGTTGATTATTACTTCAGGTTGTTCCGACCAGAACTCTGCAGCCGGTCAATTTTCAATGCCTCCAATGCCTGTTGAAGTATCGGAAGTTAAGAAGCATGGTGTTAGTGAAATGTTTGAAGCCGTCGGAACGATTGAAGCTATCGAGGAAATTACAGTGGTCTCCGAGATTAATGCTACGGTAGTTGATATTCCATTTACGGAAGGTAGCCATATAAATCGTGGTGATCTCATCGTACAACTTGATGATTCTCAACTCTCCGCAGAGCTTCTCAGGGCTGAAGCTCTCTATGAGCAAAGTCTTGCCAGATATAACCGGGTTAAAAATATTGTGGATCAGAATGCAGGAACGCCGCAGGACCTTGATGATGCATTGGCAGCTTTAAAGGTTGCCGAAGCAAATCTAAAGTTAGCAGAAGCCACGCTAAAAAAGACGCGAATAGTCGCTCCGTTTGATGGTACGATCGGATCACGCAAAGTAAGTGTTGGTAGTTTTTTAAGAACCGGCGATGCAATCACCGAACTTGCCAATCTTAATGAAATACGTATTAATTTTTCTGCGCCTGAAAAATATCTTGCAGAATTAAAAAGAGGATCGGAAGTTATTGTTTACTCTCCTGTATATCCAGGTATTAAACTAACGGGTAAAATAATTGCGATTGAACCGGTTATTGATTCGGACACAAGAACTGCCAGGATAGTTGCAAGAGTTCAGAACCCCGGCCAAAAATTCCGCCCGGGAATGTCTGCAAATGTGTCTGTAATTTTAAGTGAAAGACCCGATGCTTTAACTATTCCGAATGAAGCAGTATTTGCAAATGGCAATCAATCTTTTGTATACATTGTTAATTCCGATAGTAGTGTTGCACCCGTATCTGTAACTTTAGGATTGCAGCTCTCTGATAAAGTTGAAATTGTGAGCGGACTGAATCAGGGAATGCAAATAATAACCGCCGGGCATCAGAAATTGTTTCCCGGGGCAAAAGTTATTCCGATTAATTTGCAAATGTCATCAACACAACAATAAGAGATTTTAAGAATCTGATTTGTTTTTGTAAAAGGAGCTTTTATGAAACTAAGTAAAATTTCAATCGAACGGCCCGTACTGGCTACCGTTATGAGCCTGGTAATTATACTATTCGGCATCATTTCATTTACACAATTACCTGTTCGGGAATATCCCGATATTGATCCTCCGATTGTTTCAGTGGTAACATTGTATCGCGGTGCAAGTGCAAGCGTTGTGGAAACAGAAATTACGGATGTACTGGAAGAACAATTTGCTACTCTTGAAGGTGTTAAAACTGTAAAATCTTCAAGCAAAGAAGGCGGCTCGGTTATAACTATAGAGTTTGAACTTAGCCGTGATGTAAATGAAGCCGCAAACGATATCCGGGACAGAGTTTCGCGAATACGGGGAACTCTCCCGGCAGAAATTGAAGACCCGGTTATATCTAAAGTAGATGCCAATGCACAGCCGATAGTATGGCTCGCTCTTTTCGGTAATAATCATTCAACACTTGAGTTATCTTATTTTGCCGATCAGGTGCTGAAGGAAAAAATTCAGCGTATGACTGGTGTCGGTGGAGTCTTTATCGGTGGTGAGCGCCGGTATGCAATGAGGGTCTGGATCGATCCGATGCGAATGGCTGCACATAAACTGACTACTTACGATATAGAAACGGCTTTGAGAAATGAAAATGCTGAAATCCCCGGTGGAAGAGTTGAAGGAGAAAAACGGGAGTTTACTGTCAGAACTAGGGGTGAACTTGTTGAACCCGAAGAATTCGGAGCTATAATTGTATCTCAAAAAGGGAATAATATTGTACGGCTTCGCGATGTTGCGGAAGTAACAGTAGGAGCCGAAGATGAACGTACTATAGCACGCTGGAATGGTGAACCCGCCGTTGGGCTTGGTATCATTAAGCAATCCAAAGCAAGCACTGTTGATGTTGCCAATGTTATTATTGAATCCTTACCTGAACTTAGGAAGCTGCTGCCGGCAGGTGTGAAGCTGGAAGTTGCTTACGATAGTTCTGAATTCATTATTGAATCGATAAATGAAGTCGAACAAACTCTTATCATAGCCCTGATATTGGTTATGCTTGTTGTGCTTTCATTTCTTAAAAGTTTCCGCGCTACTATCATTCCAACTCTTGCAATACCTATTTCAATTATAGGTGCATTAGCAGCGGTTTATTTTGCAGGTTTCACAATTAATATTTTAACACTACTGGGATTTGTCCTTGCAATAGGATTGGTAGTTGACGATGCTATTGTTGTTCTTGAAAACATTTATCGCCATATGGAAATGGGGAAAAGCCGCTGGCAGGCTGCTGTTGATGGAAGTAAAGAGATAGGATTTGCAATTGTATCAACAACACTAACGCTGGTGGCAGTATTTGTGCCCTTGGCTTTTCTATCGGGAAATGTTGGAAGACTTTTTAATGAATTCGGAGTTGCAGTTGCCGTTTCAGTTTTAATATCCGGTTTTGTTGCTCTTACCTTGACACCAATGATATCTTCACAAATACTTAGACCTCTGCACGGAACCGGACAAGGATGGGCTTCACGCTCATTCGATACTTTCTTTGATAAATTGAATAGAGTTTATGAGCGTTCAGTGCGGCTGGCTTTGCGTCACAGGATTCTTACTGTAACCGGCGCTGCTGCTGCACTACTGTGTGCCTATATTTTGTTTCGAATCCTCCCAAGCGAGCTTGTTCCGGTAGAAGATCGCGGGTTTGGTTTTGGAATTGTTATTGCTCCTGAAGGAGCCACTATTGAATATACTGATTCCTACGTACTCCAAATAGAAAAGATTTTGCTTAATCTGCCCGAACGCGAAGGACTTTTTACCGCCACCGGCTTAGG
Organism: uncultured Ignavibacteriaceae bacterium; assembly: GCA_964639955.1. Lineage (GTDB taxonomy): Bacteria > Bacteroidota > Ignavibacteria > Ignavibacteriales > Ignavibacteriaceae > IGN2. Next base: position 63,653 of record CAZXGJ010000005.1, on the reverse strand, counting down.
TTTTGAGGGACCGGGAAGTGTTACAAACAGTTTCATATTTCTTAATTTGAAGAATCGTGGGGAGCGAGATAAATCGCAGCAGCAAATTATTCAGGAACTTTTCCCGCAGTTATTATCAATACCCGGTGTATTGGCTTTTATTATTAATCCTCCGAGTATAGCAGCCGACTGGACATTAACCCCCGTTCAATACGTATTGCAGGGAGATACTTATGAAGAATTGAACGAAGCAGTTAAAATAATGATGGCAGAAGCTTCCCGGCTTGGTTATCTGATTAACCTTGACACTGATTTACGCCTGAACAAACCGCAGCTTGATATTCATATTGATAGAGAAAGAGCTTCAGGACTTGGTGTATCTGTTGCTGACATCGGTTCAACATTAGAAACTTTATTAGGGGGAAGAGTCGTTAGCGATTTCAAACGCGGCACAAAACAATATGATGTTATAATGCAGGTAAAACCGGAAGATCGTTCAACTCCTGATGCAATTCAGAATCTTTATATCCGAAGCAGTGGCGGATTAGTACAGCTTGCGAATATTGTTGATATAGAGCAAACTGTTGCGCCAAAAGAACTGAATCATTATAACCGGGTACGTTCTGCTATAATTTCTGCAAGTATAGTTCCCGGCGTTTCGCTTGGTCAGGCGTTGGATGATCTTGACCGAATTGCTCAGGAAAAACTTCCTCCGGAAATTAACAGAGATTTTGCAGGCGAATCACTTGAGTACAAGTCTTCCAGTTCAGCCCTTTATTTTATGTTCATTCTTGCACTGATATTTATTTTCTTAGTTCTTTCGGCACAGTTCGAAAGTTTCATTCATCCTTTTACAATTTTACTTTCCGTTCCTCTTGCTGTATTCGGAGCGCTACTTACTCTGTATATTTTCGGGGAAAGCCTCAACATTTACTCCCAGATCGGCTTGATTATGCTAATCGGTCTGGTAACTAAGAATGCAATTTTGATTGTTGAGTTTGCAAACCAGCAGCAAGCAAAAGGTCTCAGCTTCAAAGAGGCAGTTGTTGAAGCCGCAACTATCAGGTTACGACCAATACTTATGACCTCATTCTCAACAATATTCGGAATATTACCGATAGCAATTGGTCTTGGTGCCGGGGGAGAATCGAGACGTCCGCTCGGTTTGGTGGTTGTCGGTGGAATGTTGTTCTCAACATTTTTAACATTAATCGTTGTGCCAGTCGTCTATACTTTGCTTGCTCGTTTTACTAAAGAAAAGGTGAAAGTTGAACAAGCTGAAGAAGAAAAAGAGCCGGAATTAGGAACTGCAGCGGTTGCCGGTAAGTAGAGTAATGTATTACAAAAAACTGACAACTTAACAAAAGAAAATAGAAGAAACTTTTTCTAAAGATGCTGTAAAAACTATTGCCTGCTGGATTTTGGAGGTAACAAAATTGTAACACGTATGTTATGAACGATTCCGTGACTTCAGATATTGTTCAAAGATATTTTACTATTCCGGTAGTACCGTACTGTTTTTTATTTTCAGTCATTTTGATGAAATAATTCAGCCGTTGCCTGAAAACATCAGGTCTTTTTCTTGCACCATCGATGAATGCAATCCGGATTCGTTTATAAGTCTCAGAAAATTTCTGAAAATTTTTCCAGGCTTCTTTGTTCCTTCTGATTTCCTCGATGATATCCATCGGAAAAACAAACATTTCGTTTTCCAGATCGCCAAGGGATTTTCGAACGGATGCGATTACTCTTTTCTTCCGGATTAATTTTTTCAGTCTTTCTTTATTTAGCTGTGAGTAAGAGCTTTTGGGATTTCTCGGAGTGAACCGCTGAACACGGCTATCTTTCTCTACCTTTTTAACTATGCTGTCAATCCATCCAAAGCATAACGCTTCTTCAACCGCATCTTCGTAAGTTATTCCCGTTTTACCGGAAGATTTATTTTTAAAAACCAGCCAGATTTCTTTTTCTCTTTTATAATTCTTTCTGAGCCAGTTCCGCCATTCGGCTCGGGTTTTAATGTAAAGTGTTTTTGTGATTTTCATTTTGCAGCTTTTACAAGTTTAATAAATCCCAGCGGTTCAAATAAAATTCTTCAATATCATTAAATGATCTAATAGGATTATCCTTATGCTTTTGACCTTTTCTTCCAGGAGTGTTCAACCATTTACTGTGTGATTTTTTACAATAATTAGCTACAACTTTGCTCGGCACTATAAAGTAATCTGGATGGTTGAGATTATGGTTGAGATTTACAAACACATAAAAGAGGTTTACGGCAAAATAATTTTCGGCTTTTTGATTAAGAATCCAATTTCGATTTGATCCGCTATTAGTTTTAACTTGAATGCCAATGGTTTTGGTGGAATCTGAATTTGAACAAAGAATATCAATACCTTTAGTATTTCTTAAAGTGATTGAGGCTATATAACCCTGTTTTGATAATTCAGCAGTTACAAAATATTCCCCAGAAACTCCGGCAAGGACAGTATTTAATTTTTTTAATTTCTTCATTTTTAATCTATAATTTTAATTTTGTCAATCTCTTTCATTATCCTATCCGTCTCAACCAATGCAACAATAATTTTTTGGTAATGTACTATTTCTTCGTCTATTAATATTCTTCCTTTGCGGTCTTTTAACCATTTTTGTGCAGGCTGGTAACCACCGATGTAAAAGTTCCAGGCAATTTCAGGAACATTACCAAAGTATTGTTCTTTGTTGATGTAAACATTACCAATGTTTTGCATTGTAGGGACAAGTCGCGACTTGTCCCTACTTTCTGTATTCTCAAACCTTACTTTCTCAACAACATTATCTCCCTCAACAGGATATGTTGTGATGAACTGATTTACTTTTGGTGATTCAAGTAAATGAATCAAGCGCAGTTCTGTTCCAAACTTAACGAGCTGCGTAAAAGTTTCTTTGTCTTTTGGATATGGCACTCGCGGAAAGTCTATCTTTAAAAACTCTTTGTACTTTTCTCTGTAAGAAGGCGAGTGTAAAACTGCATAAATATAATCCAGAATATCTTCCGGTGTAACTTTGCCAACTGTCTTTTCTATATCTTCTACAATTTCTTTTTTGAGGTTAGGGATTTTTGTTCCGTCTTCAGAATAAACATATAGAGGTAAAACATAATCTATCTCACTTGTTCTATTAGAAATAAGAGTTGATTCAACAACATAACTAGAAATAAAAATATGTTGAAAACTATCACCGGCCTTTACTTGGCGAAGTATAACCAATGCCAAATTGTCCTTTAATAAATGCAGCATAACTCCACCACGTGGCATGCAGTGGAAACCACGAGAATTTCCAGTATAGAATGTCCATCTAATATCGAATGGACGATAATTTATTGAAATTATTTTGTTCTCCTCATAATTTTTCATTATGTCTTCTTTTGCTAAACTTACTTTCCAATCTCTAACATCCTTGCCTAGTTTATATTTTATTCTTACTTCTTCATTATCAAGAGTCATAAAATCATGAATTACTTTTTTAACATCATCCTTAGTATACTGAATTGTTGTTGTATCTCTTGCTGTTACGATTCCAACACTATTTATTATAAATAAATCAGTGACTGAAATTCTGTTTGTGAAATTTCTCTTATTTTTTTCGTCGTGAATTACCCATTCATAATTTGGTGCTGAAGGTAAAACTCTTTCCCAATTAACAGAACTAATTGTGTTTTCTGTTAAATAAATAAATTTATTTTGACGGGAACCAAAACAGTGTGAAATAAATATTTTTGTCTCGGAAATTTTTAATTTACTTTTTTTAATCCCCCAAAAAATGGCAACGCCTTGCTTTATATCGAACACATTTTTATCATCACTACCGTCAGGAGCCTTTTCTTTTTTATTTGCATTCCCATGCAAATCAAGAATGTAAATTTCATCAAAACTTTTCATAAGTTGCCATCGCATACCTCTAAATGTTGGATTGTCTATATAACCGTGTGCTGTAATCATTGCAACAATTCCTTCCCCCGTTTTTTCCATCATACTTTCGGCGTATCGAATAAATTTTACATAATCATCATTTAACCATTTCCCAGCTCTCTCTTTGAGTTTACCACCGGAAGGTTCCTGTTTATAAATATCATTACCCTTGTATGAAGCGTTACTTGATTCACCAGCATAAGGCGGATTACCAATAACAACCATTATCGGAGTTTCGTTTTTAATAAGAGCAGCTTCTTTGGATTCTTCTGCAATACTTTCGGCAAAACCAAAACCGGCAAACATTTCTTGTTGCGGTTCGCCTTCTTCAAGTGAGTTGGTGAGATAAATTCCAAGCCGGCGGTTAAAGTATTTAAAACCTGTTGCTTTAAAAGACATACTAAGCTTTAGATGTGCAATTGTATAAGGAGCCATCATCAGTTCAAATCCGTGTAAGCGGGGAAGTAAATCGTTATGGACATAAGTTGTCCATCGCCCAATCTGTCCGCTGTTTTGCAACTTCAAATAAATTTCTCGAATAACTGCACTAAGAAAAGTTCCCGTTCCAACTGCGGGATCAAGAATCTGAACCCGATGAATTCCATTTTCAAGTTTGGAAGTATCAGCCAGTCCGGATGGAAGATTAAATTCTTTTTGAAGAAGGTAATCAACAGAACGGACAATAAATCTTACAATAGGCAAGGGCGTATAATAAGCGCCCATCTTTTTGCGTAGTTCTGCATCGTATTCTTTAAGGAAGTCTTCATAAAAATGAATTACAGGATCCGGACCTTCGTGAGTTTTACCCCAAAGATCATCAGCAAAATATTGTTTCATCAAATGCTGAACATCAGCGTGAGCAAAAACTTCGCACAATTCATTTACGATATACTCAAGACGTTTATCGAAATCGGGTCCAACAATATGATCAAAGAAATGTCTAAGAAAAGGATTCGACGCCGGAACAAGATCACGCGCTTCCTGTCTGGAAAAGTTTTCCGGAGATTTGTCGTGATACTTTGCAACAAATAATCCATAAACCAGAGTTTGAGCATACATATCTGCAAAATCTTCTTCTTTAAGATCGTGTACTAAAAGCTTTTTGATGGTGTTGTAGACGTTCAGTATTTCAGGTTTCTTTTCATCTTTCTTAGAAAGAACATCTTTAATATTATCTCGTATTCGCTGAGCTTTTCCACCCATTATTTTAGCAAGATGCTCGCCGGATTTTATAGGTTCTTTGTGAGATTGTGTGAAATCAATTAGAGTCTTTGCAGCAAATTCAAAATTATCCGGCAATGCACTGATCGTTCTTGAATCCAAATCATAGTTAGCAATTTTAATAGGCTCGTTGTATTTAATTCCATTTCTGTAAAACCTGAATTCAACATAATCGGTCAGAACAAGATTAGCATACCCGAAGTATCTTTCCATTTGTTTTGACTTTTCAATTTTATCAAGAGATTCGCCTATGCTTTTTGCCTCGATGTAAAGAATGGGTATATCATTCTTCATTACAATGAAATCAGGTTTGTTACCGCCTTTGGCTTTTGGATCGTGATCTATTCGTTTTACATTAATTTTCTCAAAGATGCCTTGAAGAAGAATTTCGAAATCAGTGCGATAACCCATTTCGGATGTTTCTCGGTGAGAAAACTTGGCGGAGACTGAATGAAGATATTTCTCGAAAATTGCTTGCAAGCGTATTGAATATATCTGGTTAAATTATGCTCTGGCAAAACTAACTAAATAACATTTTACCATCAATAAATGTTAATTCAATCACTTATAAATCTTTTCACTTTTATCAATCATTCCAAATGCTTAAAATTGCCCCAACTTTTTTTAAAATGAGTAAATTGATTTGGAATACAAAAACAGCATAATAGAACAAATAGGTAATACCCCTTTAATTAAGCTCAACAAAATAAACAAAGGATTAAAGCCGCAAATTTTTGCAAAGCTGCAATCAGCCAACCCGGGTGGAAGTATAATGATAAGTTAAATAGGTTGTCGCGTAGGATTCCGTCATTATAGAAAAAAATTTTGGATGGGGTCTTAGAAAACTAAGCGTAGTGAAGTCGACCCTTTGGTTTTGGAATTTCACGTCCTAACTTTTTAGCTGTTTCAATCCACTCCTGTGCGCTAACTTCAACATTTTTTAATGCATCTGAATATGTTGCACCATCTGCAGAACATCCAGGAAGTTCAGGAATTTCTGCGATATATGCCTGATCTTCCTCGCTCCAGTAAATAATTATTTCATACTTACTCACTTATTAATTATCCTAGTTTGTATTTTAATATTAGGTTTCGCACCTGCTAAACCTGGTATGGTTTAGCTTTAGATCCCTTAGGTTGAATATTGATAATCTCAACAATATTTGTTTTCCAAAAAATATGATGACTGCCTTTTATTCTTTCTTCAAAACCCAGCTCATTAAGTAATCTTCGCAAGTCTTCAAAGTCAATATTTGCATCAGATGTACCACTAAGTACCCGCGCAATAATTTTTTCAGGTTTTGTCATTCATTCACAATTAAATTACTGTTAAAATATAATGATTGACTTCGACCATTTCAATATAAATATAACTCATTTCCCCGGGTAAATAAAGAATATTGGATTGATATTCGGAGTTTGGTCTAGGGTTAGAAGATTTATTCTTTCATCATTCCAATCAATTCCTTATTATTGACCGATTTTTTAAAAACTAAAATTATATAGACAGATTTGGAATACAAAAACAGCATAATAGAACAGATAGGCAATACACCGCTTATAAAGCTCAACAAAATAAATAAAGGATTAAAGCCGCAAATTTTTGCAAAGCTGGAATCTGCCAATCCGGGCGGAAGTGTAAAAGACCGAATTGGTTATAGTATGATTGCAGATGCAGAACAGAAAGGAGTTTTGCACTCCGGCGGAACAATCATCGAAGCAACAAGCGGCAACACGGGAATCGGTTTGGCAATTACAGCAGCAGTAAAAGGATACAAATGTATTTTTGTTGTTACATCAAAAGTTAGTGCGGAAAAAATTAATTACCTCAAAGCACTCGGTGCGGAAGTTATCGTTGTTTCAAATCTTGTCGATCCTGATGACCCGGAATATTATGTGAATGTTGCAAAGCGGTTGCACAAAGAAATTCCAAATTCATTTTTTGCATACCAGTATTCGAATCCTTCAAATCCGGAAATTCATTATAAAACAACCGGACCGGAAATCTGGAGACAGACGGATGGGAAAATAACTCACTTCGTTTCAAGTATCGGAACAGGAGGAACGATAAGCGGCACAGGGAGATTTCTTAAAGAAAAAAATCCAAACATACAGGTTATCGGTGCAGATCCTCTTGGTTCAATATTTAAGCACTACAAAGAGACGGGAGAAATAATTAAAGGAACTCCTTATCTTGTTGAAGGAATCGGGCAGGATTGTTTACCGGAAAATGTGCACTTCCAGTACATTGATAAAATTATAAACATAAGTGATAAAGATTCATTCGCTGCAGCAAGAAGATTAACAAAAGAAGAAGGAATTTTTTGTGGTGGAAGCACCGGAACGATTGTTCACGTTGCACTTGAAGTTGCAAAACATTGCAGTAAAGATGATGTCATCGTTTTCATTGTCTGTGATACCGGAGAAAGATATCTTTCCAAAGTTCACAACGAAGATTGGCTTAAACTTAATCGCATGCTCGATACAGAAGTTAGAACACTTCGTGATATCTCCGATAGGAAAAAGTCTCTCGGTATTGAAGAAATTGTTGCAGTTAAAGAAGATGACAAAGTGAAAGATGTTCTTGAACTAATCACCAAAACAGGTTACACACAAATTCCTGTGCTGAGAGGAAAACAATCCATTGGTGCAATCAGGGAAGGTCGGCTGCTCTCAAAGCTGGTTGATGATCCAACTCTTTTCAATTCACTTATCAAAGAAGTGATGGAAGAAAGTTTCCCGATACTTGATGCGAAGACAGAAATATCGGAAGTAAAAAATCTTCTCAAAGAAAATGCGGCGATTCTTGTCAGCGATTTTGGGCTGGTTACTGATATAATAACAAGGTATGATTTAATTAATTTGGATAGTAAATAAATTATCATCCCGAACTTGTTTCGGGATCTTTGTAAAATTAATAAGACCCTGAAACAAGTTCAGGGTAAAGCAAAAGAAGGAATAAAAATGGGCTTTTCAACAGACGCAATTCACGCAGGGCAAGTTCCTGATCCTACAACCGGAGCTGTAATTACTCCGTTGTATTTAACATCAACTTATGCTCAGCACGAGTTGGGGAAAAGTACCGGCTATGAGTACGGCAGAACTCACAATCTTACACGGCAAGCGTTGGAAAAAAACATTGCAACTCTCGAAAAAGGGAAATACGGGATTGCTTTCGCATCGGGGCTTGCCGCAACTCACGCATTGATGAGTCTTGTTAAAGCCGGTGATCATATAATTATTTCCAGCAATGTTTACGGTGGAACTTACCGTCTTTATGAGTTAAATATGACTAACTATGGACTTGAATATTCCTGGGTTGATACAAGCAATCCATCAAACATCGAAAATGCAATAAGAAAAAACACTAAGATGATTTTTGTTGAAACTCCGACAAATCCGATGTTAATTCTTACTGATTTAAAAGCAGTTTCAGACATTGCAAAGAAGAATAATCTCATCACTGTTTGCGACAATACTTTTATGAGTCCTTATTTTCAGAATCCATTGGAATTGGGGATAGATATCGTTCTTCATTCAACAACAAAATATCTGAACGGTCACAGCGATATGGTTGGTGGGATTCTCGTAACAAGCAACGAAAAATATCATGAGAGATTGCGATACATTCAAAATGCTGCTGGCGGAGTTCCATCACCATTTGATTGCTGGTTGGTTCTTCGTTCAACTAAAACACTTGCAGTGAGAATGAAACAGCATGAAGAAAACGCCAAAGTATTTGCAGAATTTCTTTCCAAATCTGGTGCAGCAAAAAAAGTAATTTACCCGGGATTGAAAGATCATCCGCAACACGAGCTTGCAAAGAAACAAATGCGTGGTTTTGGTGGGATGGTTTCAGCTGATTTTGGTTCAATTGAAAAAGCAAAAAAGGTTTTAAACAATGTGAAGATTTTCACACTCGCTGAAAGTCTTGGCGGAGTTGAAAGTCTTATTTGTCATCCTGCTTCAATGACACATGCTTCTGTTCCGAAAGAGGAGAGAGAAAAGTACGGATTCACAGATGCACTTGTTCGCTTTTCAGTTGGGATTGAAGATGTTGAAGATCTCATTCAAGATATAGAAAAAGCATTGAGATAAGTTCAAATCATTTTCTAACTTTGTTTTAATAATTCTTTAATATTAGGAAATATGAATGAGGTTCTTGAAAAATTTCATTATTGCTGTGTTGTTTCTTCCATCCTGTATCTTTGGTCAATCAGATTCTATCGAGTTATATTTAATCGATGCTTACTGCACGCGCGAAATCCCGCATAAGTTTAAGCTTTCTTTTTACACAAGTGAAGTAGCCAGATCCAAAGTTGCACTGGAGCAGGAATACCAATTCGATATTGCTTCAGAACTTACGGACTTGCATATAGCAGAAATTGAGATAGATAACCTTTCATTCAGCGATAACATAGTTGAGTTTATTATAATTACTGAAACTGCTGATGGAAGAATCGATACAAGCGAAGTTTTCGATTTTGACCTTCCTTATGAGCCGAAACTTGAGGGTGGATCTGATTTTCTTACAGTTTGTCTATTTGCAGGAGCTATTTTCCTTTTGCCTTTTCCGGATTATGTGTTCGATGGTAATGAAAGTTACTTTGGGCTGACGAAGGAAATTCCATTTATCTCTTTACGGAAAAAAGGTTCAGACTATCCTTCCGGTTATTTCTCAATTGAGTACACGCACATCTTCAACTCAGAAAAACCGAATTATCTGCGTTTGGGTTATAAAAAAATATTTGAGCTTCCTCACACAGAATACATCGCCCCGGGATTATCGTTGTATACAAATTTCAGCTCGAATCATGGTATCGCACCGGAAATTTCTGCTGGTTTGTTTACAATAAAAGATACTTTTACTCTATACACCCGCTACAGGTATAATATAAAACTCGGCGGCACCGGAACAAACTTTCACGAAATCTCAATCGGATTATATTCTGCATTGTTTTCATTATACCTTGATTAGGATAAATAAGAAAATTATAACGGACTCTTTTTTGTTATAGATTAATTAAAACGTATTTCTTATTTATCAAGCAATGAAATCTCTTATTTGTATATTTTTCTCATTTCTTCTCCTGACTGTGCAGGCACAAACCGGAAAACTTACAGGCAAAGTTACTGACGGAAACTCATCAATACCCGGTGTAAATATTGTTATTCCCGGTACAAATTTCGGCGCTGCAAGTGAAGTTGACGGCAGTTATCAAATAAGTAACATCCCCGCCGGAAATTATATTGTGAAGTTCAGTGCTGTTGGTTATGATTCCAGGACTTTTGAAATCGAAATTTTTTCAAATAAAATTACTGAATTGAATGTAGAACTCGATGTAAAAGCGATTGAGCTGGAAGCAATAGAAGTGACTGATGCAAATCGTCAATCCCAGCGGGATACAAGAACAAGTTTAATTGATTTAAATCCACGTGATGCAAAAACACTTCCCGGTGCAGTTGAAGATGTTTTCAGAACCCTGCAGTCGTTGCCCGGTGTGTTGGCTCCAAATGATTTTTCCTCTCAGTTAATTGTTCGCGGCAGCGGCCCTGATCAGAATTTAATTATTCTTGATGATGTGGAAGTTTTTAATCCATACCGTCTGTACAGTGTTGTAAGCATGTTCAATCCCGATGCAGTTGATGATGTAAATCTTATATCGGGTGGATTTCCGGCAAAATACGGCGACCGGCTTTCTGCTGTGCTTGATGTTACTAACAGGGAAGGGAGCATAACAAAAAATATCACCGGCAGTTTAAATGCTTCTATAGTGGACGCAAATCTTGTGCTGGAAGGTAAAAATCCTTTTAACCTAAGGGGCAGCTGGCTTTTCAATACAAGAAGAACCTACTATGATTTAATAATGGAACCATTTGTTAAAAGTGCCGGGCTGGTTGACGATAACACGAGCTTCCCTAATTTTTTCGACCTTCAGGGTAAGATTGTGATTGGTCCTTACAGCGGGCATAAATTTTTATTAAGCGGAATCCGGTCACGTGATGCAGTTGATGTCGTAAGCGGAAAAGAAAGAAATACACCCGACAGTGTTGGAGTATATAATATAACCAATAATGACCTGCTTGCTGCTGCCTGGCACTTCGCACCGAACAAAAAGATTTTTAATAAGCTCATCTTCTCCTGGTATAAAAATAACGGAACAACTGATTTCGATTCCCAGATTCTCGATCCATCCTTAAATAGAGGAGCCTTCGAAAATTCAATACCTGATACACTTTCACCATACCTTCTGGGTTTTGGCTTCAGCGGCGATTTCCTTTATCGTAAATATTCAATTGATGATAAGTTGAATTATTTTTTAGGTGATCATTTCCTGGAAGCCGGTATAGGTGCAGATTTTATGGAAACCACAATCAACTTTAATTTTGAGTTTGATGAACAGGTGCGTGCCATCTTTGCAGCCAATCCGCAGTTCAGGGCTGTCTTTGATAATCTTAAGGATGTAAAAAATTATAATAGGTACAGAGGCTACATTCAGGATAATTTTAAAATTGTAGAACAGTTTACATTACAGCCAAGCATAAGATTGGATTATTATAATATCCTGCAGAAAACTTACATCGCTCCACGTATTTCTTTTTCTTATGCCATTGATGATCTGACTACCATCCGTGCCGTATGGGGAATGTATTATCAATCGCCGGGATATGAAAAGCTTCGTGACCAGGGTGTACTTTACGATCTTTCGGATAAATACACTATTCAGCTGGCTGCCGAGAAAGCTATTCATTATGTTTTGGGAATTGAAAGATGGCTCTCTGCCGAATGGAGTGCAAGGGTTGAAAGCTATTATAAAGACTTTTCAGATCTGTACGATCAAAAAGTAGTACAGGGCAATAATTTTTATACAGAACCAATTCCCGGTAAAGACCAGAGATTTCCTTCCGGATGGACACTACCTGCAATTTTAAAAGCAGACTCTCTAACACAGATTCCGGTTAACAGCTCTTTTGGTGAAGCATATGGATTTGAATTTTTCCTTGCAAAGAAAAATGTAATCAGAGGCAGCAGATTTTCCGGGTGGATTTCCTATGCCCTTGCTTTTGCCCACAGGTATGAAAACGGAATTGAATACCCGTTCAGATTTGACCAGAGACATACACTTAATCTTGTTCTCAATTATACTATCAGCAGTTGGCTGGAAGCAGGTATAAGATGGCAGTACGGTTCAGGATTTCCTATTAGCGAGCCCCGCGGTGTTAAACCGAGGATCATTTTAACAGACCAGGATTTGGATGGAATACCGGAAACCCCGGTGATCGCAACAAGAAACACCGGCACTAACCAGGGTGAAGAAGATCCTGTAATATACGACGTGGATTTTGGTGATAGGAAATTAAACTCCCGCAAACCGATCTATCATCGTTTGGATGTCAGAATAAATGCATTTGCCGATTGGTGGAATCTTGATTGGATTTTTTATCTTGATGTTATAAACGTTTACAACCGCTCCAATATAATCGCTTACGATTATTATGTAAATGAAGATCTCACTCTCGGCAGGGAAACAACAACAATGCTTCCGATAATTCCTACACTTGGTTTTAGTGTGAGGTTTTAATCTTTATCTTTCGTTCGCAAAAATTTCAAAATAATTCTCGCAGAATTTTCCCAATGAAGAAATCCATCATTCTCTGGCTTATTGCATTTGTACTTACAATCCTTACCGCAGCATACCAAAGAATAACGGGCCCAACTTACCCGGTAAGCGGAGAGGTTGTTTTAGTTGGTGAACTCATCGAATATAAACTTGATAGAACTCATGGGGGAAAAGGTGATCATCAGATTGAAATTTCTGCTTCAGATGAATCAATATGCGGTGAGCTGTACTGGAAAAGATTTAAAACAAATGATGAATGGACTTCAGTTGAAATGCGCAAAAAAAATGAAAAGCTTACTGCTAATCTGCCTCATCAGCCGCCTGCAGGAAAACTGATTTACAAAATTATTCTTCAGAAAGATGAACAGATTGTTACATTGCCTGAAGAAGGCGTAGTTGTAATCAGGTTCAAAGGCGATGTTCCGGTTCTGTTTCTGATTCCTCATATAATTTTTATCTTTGGAGCAATGCTTCTTTCAACAAGAACCGGACTTGAGTTTTTTAATAGCGGGAAGAATTTTAAACCACTTACTATTGCCACATTTATTTTTATTATAGTTGGTGGATTTGTTCTTGGTCCTATTGCACAATATTATGCCTTTGGCGAATTCTGGACCGGTATTCCATTCGGACACGATTTAACGGATAATAAAATTCTTGCTGCTTTTATCGGATGGCTACTGGCATTGATCTCAATTTACAAATTTAAAAATCCGAAAAAATGGATTGTATTTGCATCAGTATTAATGTTTATAATATTTCTTATACCTCATAGTATGTTTGGTTCCGAACTGGATTACAACGAAATTGACAAAAGTAAAATGGATTTAATCAAAGAATAGTTGGAAAACTCAGTTCAAATATTAACTGTTTCCGAGCTAACGAAAGAAATCCGGAAAACGCTCGAGGAATCATTTGAACAGGTTGCGGTAGTTGGAGAAATTTCTAACTTCAAGCCGCATATCTCCGGGCACTGGTATTTCAATCTGAAAGATGCAAACGCTGTAATTAGTTGTACTATGTGGAAAGGATTAAACCAGTACGTCTTTTTCACACCTCAGGATGGCATAAAAGTAATTGTGAATGGAAGGATTACCGTTTACCCGCCGAGAGGCAATTACCAATTAGATGTTCGTTCTATGAAACCTGCCGGTGTTGGCGAGCTGCAAGAAGCGTTTGAAAAATTGAAGAAGAAACTTGAAGCCGAAGGACTTTTTGATGAGAAACATAAACGACCAATTCCCGATTTTCCTGAAAAAATAGGAATTGTAACCGCTATAGACGGGGCAGCTTTCAGGGATATGGTAAGTGTTGCTGAAAGAAGATATCCTCTGTTAGAACTGGTGATTGCACCGGCAAGAGTTCAGGGCGCAGGCGCTGCAGAATCAATTGTTGCGGCTATTAAGTTATTGAACGATTATAAGGATATTGATGTTATTATTGCCGGCAGAGGCGGTGGATCAGTTGAAGATTTATGGGCATTCAATGAAGAAATTGTTGCAAGGGCTATTTACAACTCCGGGATTCCGGTTATTTCGGCAGTCGGACACGAAGTTGATTTCACTATTGCCGATTATGTTGCCGACCTGAGAGCTCCTACACCTTCTGTTGCTATGGAACTTGCTACACCTGATATTGATGAAATAAAAAGTTTTATTCAAGACTTTTTTAATAATTCGTCAATGCTGATTTCAAATCTTTTAATGAATTTAAGAAAAGGTATTCTGGAAGCCGTAAATTCATATGGTTTTAAAATAGCGCAGGATATTATTTACAGAAAAAATCAGCAGCTTGATGTTATAACTTCCGGAATAAATCATAGCATTGAAAAAATTTTGATTACTTTAAAGAACAAAGTCAGTTTAGTAAAAAAAACAATAAACTCCTTCGATATTCAAAGTACACTTAAACGTGGCTTTGTTTTGGTAAAACAGAATTCTAAATTTGTTATGAGAGCATCAGATTTTATAAAAGATCATAAAGCCAGGTTAAAATTTTTTGATGATGAAATAGATATCAATGAAAAAAATAATTAATGAAAAAGATTAAAAAGATAAATAGCTTTGAGCAGGACTTAAAAAGACTTGAAGAAATAGCAGATTTGCTGGAGAATAACAGTGCTGATCTGGATGAAGTTATTTCACTTTATGAAGAAGGGATTAAACTCTCTAAAAGTTGTATGAAAAAACTCAACGAAGCAGAATTAAAGATAACCGAACTTAAAAAAGAAATAAATAAATTTTCTAACGACAGTGAAGAGCAGTAAAGGAACATTATTAAATGATCGATTCTGAAAAATATCCTGTTTTATCAATGGTAAATTATCCTTCCGATATAAAAAATTTACATTTACCTCAATTGAAGCAGCTTTGTGCTGATATACGTGAATATATGGTGGATACAATTTCCGAAATAGGCGGTCATTTCGGCGGTGGGCTTGGAACAGTGGAATTAACTGTAGCAATACACAAAGTTTTCGATACTCCCTACGATTTAATTGTTTGGGATACCGGTCATCAGGCATATCCTCATAAAATTTTAACAGGAAGAAAAGATGCTCTTAAAAATATAAGAAGATTTGGAGGTATTAGCGGTTTCCTTAAAAGAAGTGAAAGTGAGTATGACAGCTTTGGTGCCGGGCATGCTTCTACTTCAATTTCCGCCGCTTTGGGCATGGCAGTGGCAAGGGATATCAGGCGCGAAAAAAGAAAAGTTGTTGCTGTAATTGGTGATGGTGCTATGACCGGCGGAATGGCTTACGAAGCCATGAATAATTCAGGAATAACCAAATCTGATTTGATTGTAGTGCTGAATGATAATAATATGTCTATTGCACCCAACGTATGGCAATTATCAAATTATTTTACAGAGATGATCACTCACCCGGATTATAACCGATTTAAAGGACAAATTTGGGATCTCACTGGTAAGCTCGATCAGTTTGGCGACAGAATGAGAAAAATTGCTGCACGTCTCGAGCAAGGTATTAAAGCTGTAATTACCCCGGGTATGTTGTTTGAAGCTCTCGGCTTCAGATATTTTGGACCAATTAACGGTCATAACCTGCATCAGGTGATAAAAATATTTGAACAGGTAAAAGAGCTAAAAGGTCCTATCCTTGTTCATGCCATCACACAAAAGGGAAAGGGTTATAAACCTGCTGAAAATCATTCACAAAGATTGCATGCATCAACACCCTTCGATAAAATGACCGGGAGAGCGCACAAAAAGGGAGAACCAAAGCCATCTTATACTCAAATATTTGGCAATGCTCTTGTAGAAATTATTCAGAGGAATCCGAAAGTAGTTGGAATAACCGCAGCGATGCCGGATGGTACCGGGCTGGATATTCTAAAGGAAAAAATTCCTCAGAATTATTTTGATGTGGGCATAGCAGAAGAGCATGCAGTAACATTTGCTGCAGGGCTTGCAACTCAGGGAATAATTCCGGTTACAGCTATCTACTCGACTTTTCTGCAGCGTGCCTTCGATCAGGTAATTCACGATGTTGCTTTGCAAAAGCTGCACGTTGTTTTTGTTTTGGACCGGGCAGGACTGGTTGGTGCCGATGGCCCTACGCACCACGGAACTTTCGATTTAACTTACCTCAGGTTGATCCCCGGTATGGTTATTATGGCACCGAAAGACGAAGCTGAACTTAGAAATATGTTATATACGGCAGTTGAGCATTGTGAAGGTCCCGTTGCTCTCAGGTATCCGCGCGGCTCGGCTTTAGGTGTTCCGGTTGATGAATTTTTTACAAAGTATGAGATTGGTAAAGCTGAAAAACTTTCAGAAGGCAGCGACGTTGCTTTACTAGCGGTAGGCTCTATGGTTGAATATGCAAAACAAGCCTCTGAAATATTACTCCGGAGTGGAATTAACTGCGAAGTAGTTAATATGAGATTTATAAAGCCTCTTGATTCTGAGATGATTGAAGAAACAGCCCTACGGCATCTAAAAATTGTAACGATTGAAGAAAATAATATCCCCGGCGGTTTCGGAAGTGCCGTTTTGGAACTGCTTGCAGAAAAGAATTTAAAGAACGATGTTTTAAGAATTGGCCTGCCGGATAAATTTGTTGAACATGGCACGCAACCCGAATTACACAAGATGCTGGGTATTGATGCTGAAGGAATAGCTGTTAAGGTTAAGGATTTTTGTGAATCTAAAAATCCCGTTCGTGAAATATCATTGTAACAAAAAACAAAATAGAATTTCTTGAAAAAAATTTTACTTGTTGATGATGAGCCGGATATAGTAGAATTTCTGCAGTATAATTTGCAGAAAGAAGGCTTTGAAGTGCTGGTAAGCTATAACGGAAAGGATGCATTACGCGAGGTTGAAAAATGCCCTGATCTTATTATACTTGATATTATGATGCCGGAGATTGACGGTTATGAATTATACAGCAAAATCAGAAGCAACGAAAAGTACGCCGGTATTCCGGTTATTTTTTTAACGGCAAAATCCGGGGAGACTGATGAAATAAAAAGTCTGGATATTGGTGCGAGTGATTATATTCAAAAGCCGATATCGCCCAAAAAACTTATTGCCCGCGTAAAATCAAACCTAAGGAAAAGCGCTGCTGAAATAAAAAAATCAAACAGTAAAAAAACTTTGGAAATTGGTCCACTCGTTATTGATACTGAGAGATACTCAGTTACTATAGAAAAAAAACAAAAGTTTTTTCCGCGAAAGGAATTTCATTTACTTTATTATCTGGCAAGCCATCCGGATAAGGTTTTTAACCGGGAATCGCTTCTTAAAGATGTTTGGGGTAATGATGTTTATGTAGTTGACCGCACTGTTGATGTTCATATCAGAAAGATAAGGACCAAGCTTGGCAAGTATTCTGAACTAATCGAAACAATAAAGGGTGTTGGATACCGATTTAAAAACCCGGAATGAGATTAAGGGAAAATTACTCTCTTCAACTGTATTTTTAAGAGAACTTCTACTATTAATTGTCCTGGTCATAACCTTAGCTGGGATCCTTTTCGGTCTGGGTTATAAGCTTTTGATTTTTTCCTTCCTCATCATATTAATGAGCCTTGTATATCTTTATCTGGTTAGCAGAAAAAGAAACCGGGAACTCGATGAAATACAGACCATAATAAATAATATCAGGCAAAACAAATATCAGAATGAAGATGAGATTAAATTAGATCCCGGTCTTCTTACCCTTCAGAAGGCAATAAAAAAAATGTTCATTAAAACCAGGGAGGATATAGAATATTTGCAAAGACTTCAGAAGGTTCGCTCGCAGTTTTTGGCAAATGTTTCCCACGAGCTTAGAACACCCATTTTTGCAATCCAGGGTTATATTGAAACGCTTTTAAGCGGTGCTGTGAATGATGAAAAAGTAAATCTCCACTTTTTGCATAAGGCCAACCAGAACACTTTAAGCTTAAGCAATTTATTGAACGATCTCATAGACATTTCGATGATAGAATCAGGTGAAATGCGCATGAGCTACAGGTTTTTTAAAATCAGCGATTTGATTAATGAAATTATTCAGGCGAATAAAAAAATTGCCGAAGACAAAAATCTGGTTTTATCCCATTCATCAACCAACAACGCTTTACAGGTCTTTGGCGATAAGGAAAAAATCAGGCAGGTGTTGAATAACCTCGTACAAAATGCTTTAAAATATACGGAAAAGGGAAAAGTGGAGATTTTGGTACGCGAAGAAAATCAAAAAGTTACATTAAGTGTTAAAGATACAGGTATAGGAATTCCCGGAAAGTATCTGGATAGAATATTCGAAAGATTTTTTAGGGTGGACAAAGCCCGCTCGCGGTCAATCGGAGGAACCGGGCTCGGTTTGGCTATTGTTAAGCATATAATAGAGGCTCATGGCTCAAAAGTGAATGTTTCCAGCACTGTTGGTGAGGGCAGCGAGTTTTCATTTCAGCTGAAAAAGTAAATATTATTTTTATTTTTTTAATCCTCCAAATTTGATTTAATTACCTTCATTATATAGATTTGTAGCTCAAATTTCAAAGAATAGAGGAAAATAATGTTTGCTGTTATAGATATATTGGGTCAACAATTTAAAGTTGCAGAGAATCAAAAGTACTACGTTCCGCGGCTCGCTGAAAAAGTTGATTCTGAAATAACTTTCAATTCTGTTTTAATGGTTGGTGATGATAACAATTTAAAAATCGGTTCTCCTAAAGTATACGGAGCTAAAGTTACTGCAAAGGTTCTAGAGCATTTAAAGGATGACAAGGTAATAGTTTTCAAGAAGAAAATAAGAACAGGATACAGAAAGAAAAACGGGCACAGGCAGCATTTAACCCGAATTGAGATACTAAAAATCGCATAGAATAACCTAAAGTTTATTAAAAAGGAAATTTAGAATGGCACATAAAAAAGGTCAGGGCTCATCCCGAAACGGCAGGGATAGTAATCCTCAATATCTTGGTGTTAAAAGATTTGGAGGTGAGAAAGTAATTGCCGGCAATATTCTTGTAAGGCAAAGAGGAACCAAATTTCATCCCGGAGCTAATGTTAAAAAAGGTAAAGACGATACATTGTTCGCAGTTGCAAATGGTATTGTGAAATTTGAAATTAAGAAAGGCAACCGGCAGTATATTAGTGTTTACGCAACCTGAAAGAATTTTTCCCCCATTAAAAAACCCTCCGAAACGGAGGGTTTTTTATTTCATCGGTTTTTAAAATATCACCGATTTCCCGGTAACTTCAGAAACCTAATCTTTCCATGTCTGCCACCAGGCTCTTAACAGCATTTACTGAATTATCAAGCAAAGCTTTTTCTTCCTTATCAAGCCCGAACTCAATTATCTTTTCAACGCCGGTTGAACCAAGAACTGCAGGAACACCAACATAATAACCCTGAACACCAAACTCGCCGTTAAGGAAAGCACAGACAGGTAATACACGATGTTCATCACCTAAAATAGATTCGAGCATAGCAACGGTTGCAGAAGCCGGAGAGTAAAATGCCGAGCCCGTTTTAAGAAGTTTTACAACCTCGCCGCCAGCCATTTTAGTTCTTTCAACCATAGCAGTCATTACTTCCTTGGCTTTTGTTTTATCGCCGTATTTCCTCTCCAGCAATTCCATTGCAGGTATTCCGTTTACATTTGCATATCGAACTATCGGCACCATGGTATCGCCATGACCACCAAGAACCATTGCGTTAACATCCTTTACTGAAACTCCCAATTCCCACGCAATGAAAGTAGAGAATCTGGATGAATCTAATATACCAGCCTGACCGAACACCCTGTTAACAGGAAATCCAGTAATTTTTTTAAAGAGTGTAACCATCGCATCCAAAGGATTAGAAATAATAATAGCGATAGATTCAGGGGCAAACTTTTTAACATTTTCGGCAACTGTTTTAATTATCTGTGCGTTTGTGGTGAGAAGATCATCCCTGCTCATGCCAGGTTTTCTTGGTAGACCGGCAGTAACGATTACAACATCAGAATCTTTTATATCTGCGTAATCATTAGTGCCTTTAACCATTACATCAAAGCCGTCTATTCTGGATGCTTCAGCGATATCCAGTGATTTACCTTGTGGCATATCATCAACGATATCGTAAAGAACCACATCACCAAGCTGTCTTTGCGCAATTAGCTGAGCCAAAACACCGCCGATTTGACCGCCGCCGATTAATGATATTTTTTTTCTGCTCATAAATACTCCCTCTGGTTATTAATTTTTTGTTAGAGATAATATTTAAAATAAGCAAAAAAAATTACAGGTAATAATTCCTAACTGAAGCTGATTGGAATTCGGGCAGCTGCGTGACTTTAAATATTCATAGTGAGTATAGTTTCTGTTCCGCCATCGGTAATGTTGTATTTTAAATCGTCCATATACATTTTCATAAGATACATACCTCTGCCCGAATCTTTTAAAATATTTTCGGGGCGGGTAGGATCTGGAACCTGGGAGGGATCAAACCCCTTTCCCTCATCAATTACTTTTATTATTAATTTTGAATCCTTCACCTCAACATCAACCTTAACAAGTTTATTCTTATCGCACTTATTTGCATGGATTATAGCATTTGTTGCTGCTTCAGTTACTGCGAGCAACAGAGTAGCAAGCTTTTCATCATCCAAGCCAAGGTCTTTTGCAAAATAATTTACAAATTCTTCAATGGTTATCAGATTATTGGGGTCGCTTTCGACTTCTATGTAATAATTTGTCTCTGGCAATC
This sequence comes from uncultured Ignavibacteriaceae bacterium, assembly GCA_964639955.1. GTDB lineage: Bacteria > Bacteroidota > Ignavibacteria > Ignavibacteriales > Ignavibacteriaceae > IGN2. The sequence goes on along the minus strand of CAZXGJ010000005.1, from coordinate 42,678 downwards.
TTTAATAAATACTTTGTAATTCCGGGTTAAAAATAAGTGTTTTGTAATTAAAATTTCCAGTTTAATGCCAGAATAAAATTTAATCTTTCCGGTTCCTTAATATCATTAATAAATAAAAATTCATACCAGGAATTAAGTTTAAGGTACAGAGATTCTGACCCGATAAGCATTTCAAAAAGCGGGCCTATACTAAGGAATTTTGAATCAGGGACTCGTTCTTTGACTTTATAATTAAATGTTTTTAATGAAAAATATCTTAGGCCAAAAGCAAAAAAAGCGTTGCTGAAAGTAAATCCGAATTTAGGATCGGCAAAAATTTCCTGAAGATGTCTTTTGGGCCGTTCGGAGAACTCACTCCAGTTTAGCTCTCCCTGGTCGGTAAGTTTAACATAGGCAGTAAGAATGAACGAAAAGTTTTTAAAAATGTTATAGCGGCTTGAATCGTTTGCTGTAAACTGCCTGAAAGATATGCTTCTGAGATTCGAAGTTAAGTCTTCAAAATCATATACAGTGTAATTTGCCGAAACATCAAAAGTGTTCACTGATGTAAAATCGGCTCCTCTGTAGTTTCCACCAATTGCCAGGCGTGCAACCCGGTTAGTATTGTTGTTTGCACTTCTGCTTGCAAAAAGGTATACAATATGATTAATCGTTCCTTCCACGTTTACAAATGTTTCCAGGAAGTAGGAAATGAATCTAGAATATCTCAGGCGGGCTATTGAAAGAATTTCGTCGCGATCATCATCGTTTTCAGTGCTCGGAGTATCGTATTTCAGTTTACTGTGGAATATGCTTAAGGTAAGATTGTCTTTAGCTGAAAGATGTAAATTGCCGGCAAGCGATATTGTGGTTCTTCCAGAATTGTTATTTTTACTCGATTCAAGTTCTGATCTTTGCTGATAAAAAATTTCATCAACTCCTTCAATTCTCTCAGTAATATGTTTTTCATCCCGTTCAAAATAATTTATCTTCAAATAGGCATCGGCAAAATCTGATTTATAAAAAAGACTCGATTCCAGCCCGATTATAAATTCATCAACTTGTGTATCGAACATTGAAACATTTTGAACTTCAACTGAACGGTATCTTGTATCCCTGTCAATATTCCGGAAATTAATTCCTCCTGAAATTTCTGCAGAAAAATGTTCAATTAACCGGTTGAATATCAACCTATCGTTTAGCAAAAAAACCGTCTCGGTTCTTCCTTCAATATTATTCCTGACATTAAATTGTGCAGAGACTATAGAATCGGCAGGAAAATAAAAATCTTTTCGGCTTTGCCTGAAGTTTGTATTAATAAAATTTGAAACCTCAGGGTTTAACGGATTCGTAATTTCCAGACCAAAAAAGCGCAGTGTATTTTTCCGCGGTGAAATATCTTCATTCTCAAATCTTAATGCTGAATTTATTGTAAAGTCTGTAAAATCCAGGTTCCTGCCGTAAGCTTCTAAACCGTAAAGAGGACCCAGGTCATTCTCACCGACCTGCTTGTTATCGGAAATTCCTCCGTAAGGTGTAATGACAAGATTATTACCAATATTCGATTCAATAAAAAAAATAGCTTTGTTAATTACTGATTCGTTAATAGCCAGCTGCCTGTCGTCTGAAAGAATATTGCTGGCCAGTAATGCACCCGGGCTGAAGTTGGAATTTAACCTGTATCTCGAAAGTAAACGCAGATTGTTTTCATCTCTGATATTATTGGTTGTTGAACTAACAAGTGTGGATCTGTAGCTTTGATTAATTTCAAATTGAAAATCGGATCGTATGCCTGAATAATCAATTCCGGTATTCAGGTAATAAGTATTGAGCTGTTTATCGAATACCGAAAATAAACGGCTGACCGGAACATCAGAAATTCTGAATAACAGGGAATCGGAGTTTTGCTGTGCAAAGACTGCTCCCGTTAAGAGTAACAAATAAAAAATTAACTTTAATTTATCTGGATATAGTTTGCAGCTTATTATGCTCATAGCACCGGTGTTCAGGGATCAATTTATTTTTTTCGGGGTTTAGCCCGAATTAAGTTATTATACGTGAAATTATCTATGTAAAATCGTTTCACCGTTTTAATAAATGAGCCGATTAATCAAAAATAACTATATTGCTTACGATTAAAATATTCAATTCTCATTTATTTTTTTATTTAATCTCATTTCAATGACTAAAATTAAAAACCCCAGGATGAAACCCGGTAAAAATCTTCCGGAAAACGGAATAAAGCCAACAGCACTTTTATTCGAACAAGTTTTAGAATATAAATATTTGAGTTTAATACTTGCCTTTTCATACTTCTTAATTGTCGGGATGTTAAGTTTCATTTTTCATACAGTTGGCGATTATGGAATCGAAACGGATTTCTTTTGGGGTTACGTTCCGGGTGCCAGGGGTTTTCTTCAGGGAATTATTCCGATGGATGCCTTCAGAGGTCCGCTTTACCCGATGGTGCTTGGGGTTGCTGGTTATTTATTTGGAGATTTCTTTAAAGCAGGAATTTTCATCGGCGTTATTTCTGCTGCCGTTGTTGTCTACGTTACATTCGAATTGATTAAAAAAATTTTTTCTGCCAAAACTGCATTTTTTGTAACATTGCTTTTAGCTGTTAACCAGGTATTCATTCAATACTCTTACAGCGCCGGAACAGATATGTTCTTTAATGCTCTGGCTGCATTAACCATCTTCTTTTTTCTAAGTAAAAGTGAATTTAATTACAGGCAGGTTGTCCTTGCAGGATTTTTCGGCGGCTTGTCGTACTTAACCAGGTATAATGGAATCTTTTTGCTGAGTTTTATAATAGTAATCCTGGTAATAAATTTCTGGCAATTACCATGGTTAAAACGGCTAAAAGCATCGGCAATTTTTGCTGTTACCTTTTTTATTACTTTTTCTCCATGGGGAATTTATTGTCTTGGTGAGAAAGGATCATTCTTTTACAATGAGAATTATAAAAACATTGCTTTTGAAATGCATGGCAAGGGCAAAATTGCATGGGATGATTTCTGGTTTAACGAAAGCAGTAAAATTACTTCATTGACAGATGTTGTACTTCAAGATCCTTCGGTTTTTATTTCCACTACTGTTTCTAATATCGGCGATCATTTTGTTAATGATATGGAAAAGCTGATGGGCTGGCATATAGGCGTATTCACTATTTTGGGGTTGGTTCTGCTGATTATCAGTAACCCATTTAAAAAATGGAGTAGAAGGGAAAATGCCTATCATGTAATTAATATTTTTTTCTTCGCACTGCTGCTGCTTGTTTTTTACAGCGAAAGATTTTCACTTTTCCTGGTTCCGTTTTACGGGTTGATTGCTTTCCAGCCTTTTTTTTCTGAAAAGTTTAAATTGAAAAAATACATTCCGCGAAAATTCGGATTGCTGCTGGTTTCTGCGTTAATAATCTTTACGTTCATAAAGTCATATTCATTTAACAGTGTTAATATTGATTCAGGACCGAAGGAATTACTGACCTTGCAGGATTGGTATTTTCAGAATGTTCCGGAGCCTGAGAGAGGAAAAAGAATCGCCGCCCGTAAAGCTCACGTTGCTTATTATCTCGATATGGAATTTAAACTGATGCCGATGGCAGATAGCTACGAAGAATTAATTGCTAAGTTAAGAGAACAGAATGCAGATTATCTTTATTTCAGCACCATTGAAGCCGCAATGAGAAGAGAATTTCAGTATCTGCTAAATCCTAAACAAAACCATCCGGGCTTAAAAGTAGTCGTCTATTTTGAAAATCCGCCTGCAGTTTTGTATAAAGTGATTTCTGCTGACTGATTGCTTAAAAGTTATCATTCAGGATAAAACTTTAAATTGACAATAGGCAAGGATTTGGATAATTTTGACCAGCATTAATTAATATTTTTAAAATGATTGAACAATACATCCCGGTATTAATAGTTTTAGTTGTTGCAGCAGGCTTTGCCGCTGCGGTAATAATTTCATCAAAACTTTTTGGTCCGCAGCGTCCAAATAGGGAAAAGGTTTCTACTTATGAAAGCGGAATGAAACCTGTTGGAACAGTTCGCGAAAGAATATCTATTAAGTACTACCTTGTTGCAATGTTCTTCATCATTTTTGATCTTGAGGTTATATTTATTTACCCCTGGGCAGTAGAATTTAAAAGATTGTTCGGGCAATATGGAATTTCTGTATTCATTTCGATGTTAATATTCTTAATAGTACTTGAAATAGGATATTTATACGCTTACAAGAAAGGCGGTTTTAAATGGGATTAGAATCATATTTGAAAGATAACGGTTTTATTACAACTAAGCTCGATGCGATAATCGGCTGGGCAAGAAAAAATTCGGTTTGGCCTATGCCGATGGGTATTTCCTGCTGTGCAATTGAAATGATGGCTGTTGGTGATCCGAAGTATGATATAGCAAGGTTTGGATCGGAAGTGATGCGATTTACTCCAAGGCAATGCGATCTGATGATTGTTGCCGGTACAGTAACTTATAAAATGGCGCCGGTGGTTCGGAAAATTTATGACCAGATGCCCGATCCAAAATGGGTAATAGCAATGGGTGCGTGCACTTCATCGGGGGGAATGTACCGATCTTACTCAGTTGTTCAGGGCATTGACCAGTTTCTGCCAGTTGATATTTATCTTGCCGGATGTCCGCCCCGTCCGGATAATCTTCTGCATGCTTTAATGAAGATTCAGGAAAAAATAGGCAAAACAAAAGCAGCAGAATTTAAAAACCTGCCGGAATTAGACGTTATCCAGAATAATTAATTTTATGAATTTAAGAGAACTTATCACTCAAAAACTAAAAGAAAATTTTTCTGATATTGATTTTGATGTATCGGATTATAAAGACGAACTAACTATCAAGTTAGATAAAAAAAGGATTGTAGATGTCTGTCGGTTCTTAAAAGAAGACCATGATCTTCAGTTTAATTATTGCTCCGATGTTACCGCAATCGATTGGGCAAAAAGGAAAAACAGGTTTACTGTTGTTTATAACGTATTTTCCATGAAGAATAATTTCCGTCTCAGGTTAAAAGCAGATGTCGATGAAACCGATTGCTCAATTGATTCTGTTAGTTCAATCTGGGCTGCAGCAAACTGGCAAGAGCGAGAAACGTACGATATGTATGGAATTAGATTTAATAATCACCCGGACTTAAGAAGAATGTATATGCCGGAAGAATTTGAACATCATCCTTTAAGAAAAGATTTTCCTCTGATGGGTATTCCCGGTTCACTTCCATTGCCTAAGAAATAAATTTTTATGGATCCATTAGAAAAAGACGTACACCCTAAAATTTTAGAAGCACTACTCAGTGCAAAAACAGACTATACTTTTGATGATGTGCTTGAGAATGAAATGGTACTCAACATGGGTCCGCAGCACCCGGCAACCCACGGTGTGCTTCGTTTGCTGCTACGGTTAGATGGTGAAAAAATAGTTGCCTGTATCCCCGATCTTGGTTACCTGCATCGCGGCTATGAAAAGATGGCTGAGAACATGACTTATTATGAATACATCCCTCACACAGACCGGCTGGATTATATCTCTCCTATGGCAAATAATGTTGCATGGGTTTTGGCAGTTGAAAAGCTTGCAGGAATCGAAGCACCTAAAAGAGCTCAGTATATCAGAATGATGATTGCTGAACTTGCACGTATTGCTTCCCATCTCGTACAGATTGGTTCCTTTTCGATGGATGTAGGTGCACTGACAGTTTTCTTATGGACTTTACGTGAACGGGAAAAGATTTTAGATATTTGGGATATTTTATGCGGTGCAAGATTTACGAATAGTTACACACGAATTGGTGGAGTTGCTAACGATGCCCAGCCTGAAGCTCTTACAAAAGTAAAATGGTTCATTGATCAATTTGAACCAAACTTGGCAGAAGTTGAACAGCTTCTCAATAAAAATAGAATTTTCATAGAACGTGTGGATGGCGTTGGAGCTATTTCAAAAGAAGATGCAATAGATTTGGGATTTTCGGGCCCCAATCTTCGTGCCTGCGGAGTTGAATTTGACTTACGAAGAAATGTGCCATATCTCTGCTATAACGAAATCGATTTTAATATACCCGTTTATTCGGAAGGTGATTGCCTTGCACGTTACTTTTTAAGACTTGACGAATGCAGGGAAAGTGCAAGGATTGTTAAACAAATTCTTGACAAGATGCCGCAGGGTGAAGTTCTTGCGAATCAACCTAAAAGAGTACTTCCTCATAAAGCCGAAATTTATACAAAAATGGAAGAGCTTATTCACGATTTTATGATTGTAAATTTTGGAATTAATCCACCTGTTGGAGAAATATATCATGCAATTGAAGGATCGAAGGGGGAACTTGGCTTTTATTTGGTAAGCAACGGAGAAGGCAGACCCTGGAAATGTAAAATCCGATCTCCCTCGTTTAATAATTTACAGGTACTGCCAAAATTAGTAGTTGGTCAGATGATTTCGGATGTTGTAGCCATCATCGGCAGCATCGACCCGATAATGGGGGAAGCAGATAAGTGATTGCATGGATGCATGCTTGCATGAGAAGATTATAAATTATAACCATGCAGTAATGCAACCATACGTAGAAATTAAACTATGCATAATTCTGAGTTGAAATATGGATTTTAAATTCACCGAAGAGAACCTTAATCGAGTAGAACAGGAGACAAAGAAATATCCTGTGCGCAAACCTGCTGTTATGGCTGCACTCTATATTGCTCAGGAACAAAATGGATATATCAGCTACGAAGTGATGAAAGAGATAGCTGATGTTTTGGGAATAACTGAGGAAGAGGTTCTTGGTGTTGTAACATTCTACACAATGTATCATCAGAAACCAATGGGAAAGTATCACATTCAGGTTTGCACGAATGTTTCCTGTATGCTGCGCGGTGGTTACGAAATCTGGAATCAGGTAAAAGATAAATTTGGTATTGATCATTTGGGTGTAACTGGTGATCAAAAATTTTCTTTAGAAGAAGTTGAATGTATGGGAAGCTGCGGCACAGCTCCGATGATTGCTGTAAATGAAGATTATTTTGAAAATCTTACAAAGGAAAAGGTTGAAGAAATACTCACAGGGTTAAGGTAGCTTTGAAAAGCAAAAAACTGCTTGAAAAAGTTTTAAATAATCCATACGATGTTCGATTTAGCGAGATGAATAGACTGCTTGAAGCATTTGGTTTTACATTGAAAAGAATAGAAGAAAGTCATCATATTTACAAACATTCAAATGTTCCTTACTTAATAAATATTCAAAACAGGAAAGGGAAAGTGAAATCATATCAGGTAAACCAGTTTATAAACATTATAAATGAATTTAATTTGAGATTAGAAAGATGAAAACAAAAGATTATCATATTAATGTTTTTTACGGTGAAAAAGACAAGTGTTACGTTGCCGATATTCCTGATTTAAAATATTGTACTGCTTTCGGTGATACACCTCAGGAAGCGTTAAAAGAAGTAATAATTGCAAAGAAAATTTGGCTTCAAACTGCCAAAGAAGAAGGGATGAAAATTCCACTACCGAAATATAAAGCTCCATATTTACGTCCTCGTACTAAAAGTTCAATTTTAAGGAACACGGTTTAATCAATGGAAAAAATTCTCCTCCCCGATATAAAAGATTTTCACTTAATTGATGTTTACGTTTCCAACGGCGGATACAATGCAGCAAAGAAAGCATTCACTCAAACTCCTGATGATATAATTGATCAGGTTAAAAAATCCGGATTAAGAGGAAGAGGCGGCGCAGCATTTCTAACAGGGTTGAAGTGGAGCTTTATGCCGAAGACAACTGATAAACCAAAATATCTCTGTGTAAACGGTGATGAAAGTGAACCGGGTTCCTTCAAAGACAGACAAATATTTGAATTCAACCCACATCAGATGATCGAAGGAACGATAATAACTTGCTATGCAATCGGAGCGAAAGTAGCATACGTTTATATCAGAGGTGAATATCACAAATGGATAAGGTTATTACAAAAAGCAATTGACGATGCTTACGCAAAAGGATATCTCGGCGAGAAGATGAAAGAAACTTTCGGAACAGGTTTCTTCTGCGATGTTTATATTCACAAAGGTGCTGGTGCTTACATCTGCGGCGAAGAATCTTCTTTGATGAATTCATTGGAAGGGAAGAGAGGGTACCCAAGAGTTAAACCGCCATTCCCCGCACAGAATGGATTATGGGGTTGTCCGACTACAATTAATAATGTTGAAACGATTGCGAATGTTCCAAAGATAATTGAAAAAGGGTGGGAGTGGTTTTCTAAAATCGGGCATCCGAAACATCCCGGTACTTTATTATTTGGAGTTAGTGGTCATGTAAACAAACCCGGAGTTTATGAGCTTCCAACGGGGACTTTACTTACCGATATTATTTACAATTATGCTGGTGGAGTTCCAAACAATAAAAAAGTTTTATGTGTTATTCCCGGTGGTACCTCAATGCCTCCGATTCGCGGAGATAAATTGGAAGGCGTAAGAATGGATGCTGAGTCATTGAAAGAAGTTGGTTCTGCAATTGGTACCGGTGGTGTAATTGTAATGGATGAAGATACTGATCTTGTAAAAGTGTTAGCCAGAATAGCTCACTTCTATCATCACGAAAGCTGTGGACAATGCACTCCCTGCCGTGAAGGAACAGGCTGGCTGGAAAGAATCTTGATAAGAATTATTGCCGGTAACAGTTCCACAAGTGATCTTGATTTACTTATTACAGTTGCAAACCAGATTGAAGGAAACACTATCTGCGCGCTTGGAGAAGCAGCTGCCTGGCCTGTTAAATTTATGGTTGAAAGATTCCGTGATTATTTTGAAACGAGAGTTAATAAAGAAATTAGCTTAGCTGTTGCAAACAAAGTCCACTCAATGAGAGAGACAGCATTCCCGCTTGCGGATGTGAAGAATTAGTTTATCTGTACTTGTTCAGTTGGAATCTTCCTTCCGGGTAAGTCAAAATTAAGGTTTTATTAATTTTATTAAAGAATTAAAGTCTCCTTCAAAATAGCTTACATTGTAAAAAGCTTCTCTCGTGATTGCTTCTGCTACTACTTTTGCCTGAAGGCCAGTCTTTCCTAAAACAATAATACGGGTATTGTGATCTAGCATTGGAAGACGTCCGTCGTCTTTTGCAGCTTTAATCTCGCCTACATCCTTTCCTGTTAGAACTTTACTTTCAGGAATATTTACTGCCGTAGGAAAGGTAAATTCATTGAATTCTTCCGGTTCTCTTGTATCAATAAAAACTGCAGTCTGATCTTTCTTGAGTACATATTTTATTCCATCAGGTTCAATTACCATTTCACCTCCAAGAGCACGCCAAACAGGAGCGCCAAGCTGATATCGCTTGACATTTGTATATCCGGCATTTATTAACTCATCAGCAACTCGCTTGGATTTGCCACAAAATGGTCCATTGCAATAAAGAATGAGAGGCTGAGATTTATTCCCATTAGTAAGCCGATCTATTTCTTCAACATCCGAGGTGTACATTGACATCTGCATTCCCGGTTTAGGGGCGACATTGAACGCGCCCGGGATATGGCTTATTGACCATTCAAGATGTGGACGTGTGTCCAGCAGAAGCGTTTTTCCTTCTACAAGGATCGACTTCAGCTCATCGGTGGAAACTTCCGGTGTCTTCGGATTTATTTCACCTAAAGTAGTATTAAAAACTGTCGGAATAATCTGAACAGCTTCGTCAGTCTGGGCTTGAGCATAAATCTGAATAAAGAAAAGTAAACAAACTAATGACCGAACTACTGTGGTATTTGGTCGACGCATAATTCAACTCCGTAATTTTATAAATTTTACAAATTGCCATTAGCATCGGTAATGGCGGGAATATTTTTCTAACATAGATAACACTCTCTCCTAATTCTTTCAACAAAACTTTGTTCAAGTTTCAGTTTCTATTCGGGAAAAGATTCCGAGATTATTTTGAAACGGGAGTTAATAAAGACATCATCATTCCCGTTGCAAATAAAGTTCATTCGATGAGAGAAACTGCTTTCCCGCTTGCTGATGTAAAAAATTAAATAAAAAATCCTCTTCAATTGAAGAGGATTTATTTTGTTGGCTAAATACATGATTACTTACTGACCAGCAGCTCTCGCACCTAATTCTCTATCCAGCATATACAATCCGCCTTTATTATCACCAATCATTTCAAGCTTGTGAATTATTTCTTCTACAGTATTTTCTTCTTCAACCTGCTCAGTAACAAACCACTGCAAGAAATTGTTGGTTGCATAGTCTTTTGATTGCATAGCTGTGTCAACAAGTTTGTGGATTAGTCCTGTAATTTTTTTCTCGTGAGTTAAAGTATCTTTAAATGTCTCCATCACAGATTTCCAGCTTGTCTTTGGTGCTCCAATTTGTGTTAAAGTAACTTGACCGCCGGCTTGGATAATGAAAGCATAAAACTTCATCGCGTGGCCATATTCTTCCTGCGACTGAATCTTGAACCAGTTGGCAAATCCCTTCAAATTTTGCTCTTCAAAGTACGCAGCCATTGATAAGTATAAATATGATGAATAGAATTCTTCATTTAAATGTTTATTAAGTGCATCCTGCATTTTTTTAGATAGCATTTTTAACCTCTTCCTTAGTTTATTTTTTTAGAATGATTTTCTGCAAATATAATGAAAGTGAATTAAACTCTTAATTAAAACAAAATTGGGAATCGCAGAGTTCACAGTTATTAAAGATATCTTTGCTAAATAAAGAATTATTTTGTGATTCTTTGAGGCTTTGTGCCTAAAATTGTCTTAAAAGATAATTGCCACAAAGACTCTAAGACACAAAGTTGAAAATACAATGAGTTACTATCTGATTTCTTTATTAAATAAATTTTGTGATGCACCACATTCTACCATAATTTTAAATTGAAAATGCCTGTCACTTTCGCTAACTTTGTTGAGTTTTTTCAATTCAAATCTTATAATCAAGGAGATACAAAAATGGCGGTAAAAGTAGCAATAAATGGTTTCGGAAGAATTGGTAGACTGATACTTCGTTCAATGGCTGAAAAAGGAGTTTTAGGGAAAGATATAGATGTCGTCGCACTGGTTGATGTGGTTAACGATGCAAAGTATTTTGCTTACCAGTTAAAATATGATTCAGTTCACGGAATTTTTAAAGGTGAATTAAGTTCAAAGAAAAGCAAGCCGGATTTAGAATATGATGATATACTTGTTATTAATGGTGATGAGACTAAATGTGTTCTCGCAACCAAAGATCCATCTCAGCTTCCCTGGAAAGAACTTGGTGTTGATATAGTTATTGAATCAACCGGACTTTTCACAGATTCAGAAAAAGCAAAAGGACATTTAACTGCGGGTGCAAAAAAGGTCATGATTTCGGCTCCCGGCAAAGGCGAAGTTAAAACTGTTGTAATGGGTGTAAATGATAATGAGTTGAAACCAGAACATAGAATTATTTCCAACGCTTCGTGCACTACAAACTGTTTGGCTCCTGTGGTTCACGTTTTATTGAAAGAGGGAATTGGTGTTGAAGTCGGAATTATGACAACAATCCACGCATACACTGCAACACAAAAAACAGTTGACGGACCATCAAAGAAAGACTGGCGTGGTGGAAGAGCTGCTGCAATAAATATAATTCCTTCAACAACCGGTGCTGCAAAAGCCGTTGGTGAAGTACTTCCTTCAGTAAAAGGGAAATTAACCGGAATGTCTTTCAGAGTTCCAACTGCAAATGTTTCAGTTGTTGACCTTACTTTCCGCTCAACAAGAGACACTTCTATTAAAGAAATTGATGAACTTCTTAAAAAAGCTTCAAAGACTTATATGAATGGAATTCTCGGCTATACTGAAGAAGAACTCGTTTCTACTGATCTCAATCACGATGAACGTTCTTCAATTTATGATTCGCTTGCTACATTGCAGAATAACTTCAAAGATGAAAAAAGATTTTTCAAGATTGTTTCCTGGTATGATAACGAATGGGGTTATTCAAACAGATGTGTTGATCTTCTGATGAAAATGGCAAAGATGTAAACGGAGATATAATGAATAAAGTTTCAATAGATAAAGTCGAGCTCAAAGATAAACGAGTTCTCGTTCGTGTGGATTTCAATGTACCTCTTGATGAGAAATTGAATGTAACAAATGATATTCGTATCGTTGAATCACTTCCAACAATTAAAAAGATAATTTCTTCCGGTGGAAAAGCTATTCTGATGAGTCATCTCGGAAGACCAAAAGGTGAGCGTAAACCGGAGTTCAGTTTGAAACCTGCTGCTGAAAGATTGAGCAAGCTCATTGGTAAGGAAGTAAAACTCGCTCCTGATTGTATAGGTGCAGAAACTGAAAAGCTGGTAAATGAAATGAAACCCGGTGATGTAGTTCTTCTGGAGAACCTTCGCTTCCACAAACAGGAAGAGAAGAACGATCCGGACTTTGCAAAGCAGCTTGCAAGTCTTGGTGATGTTTATATCAATGATGCTTTCGGCAGCGCTCATCGTGCTCACGCTTCAACTGAAGGTGTGACAAAGTACATTAAAACCTGTGCGGCCGGTTACCTGATGCAGAAAGAATTAGACTATTTAGGAAGCGCACTCGCAAATCCAAAAAGACCTTATTGTGCTATTCTCGGCGGCGCAAAAATATCAGGTAAGATTGATGTGATAAATAATCTTCTCGATAAAGTAGATACACTTATTGTTGGTGGAGGAATGGCATTCACTTTTTTCAAAGCTCAGGGAAAAGAAATTGGTAAGTCGCTTCTCGAACAAGAAAAAGTTGAACTTGCAAAAGAACTCCTAGAAAAAGTTAAGTCAGGCAAATTAAAATTCTTACTTCCTGTTGATGTTGTTGTTGCTGATGAATTCAAGAACGATTCTCCGTCAACCGTTGTTGGTGTTGATAATATTCCTTCTGACAAAATGGGATTGGATATTGGACCAAAATCAATTAAGTTATTTTCGGATGAACTACTGAAATCAAAGACAATTGTCTGGAACGGACCGATGGGAGTATTTGAAATGCCAAACTTCGCTAAAGGAACTTTCGCAATAGCACAAGCGTTGGCAAAAGCAACTGAAGGCGGAGCAATTACAGTAATTGGCGGAGGAGATTCCGCAGCAGCAATAGCAGATGCAGGACTTGAGAAAAAAGTTTCCCATGTTTCAACAGGCGGTGGTGCTTCGCTTGAATTTCTTGAAGGTAAAATCCTCCCCGGTGTTGCAGCGCTGACGGATGTTAAATAGACATAGTTAAAAGAGATTAGTGCCATACATTCATACTACTTTCTTAGTTAGCTGGATGATTGTATGATTTTACGGAGTAAATATTTTAGCTTCAATATATCAGATTAGGATGGAATGAACAATTATTACAGACCTTTCGGCAGATTTAGTGTTTTTCCACCGGTGATTAAAAATCTTTTAATCATCAATGTTGCAGTATTTTTTCTTCAAATGATTGCCAACAATCTGCTGGTTGGCGGCAAGCCTTTGTTGTATATTCTTAATCTTTGGTTTGCGTTAAATCCGGTTGGCGATGCTTATAATTTTCAGGTCTGGCAACTGGTTACCTATCAATTTATGCATGGCAGTTTTTCCCACATTCTTTTCAATATGTTTGCTCTCTGGATGTTCGGGATGGAAATTGAGAATATCTGGGGTTCAAAAAAATTTCTGGTTTATTACCTTTTCTGTGGTATTACTGCAGGTCTGGCTCAGCTTTTCATCGCTCCGTTGTTTTCAGTTCCTGCCGTAACAATTGGAGCATCAGGAGCTGTTTTTGGCGTAATGATTGCTTTTGCCATGTTGTTTCCTGACAGGTATATTTATCTTTATTTTCTTATTCCTATCAAAGCAAAATATCTCATAGGCTTTTTATTTATTCTGGAAATTTTCTGGATTGGTGATGCCGGAAGCAATGTTGCCCATCTTGCTCATCTCGGCGGCGCTTTAGCAGGATTTTTATTTATTATGTTTGATAAAAATATCGATGTGCCTCTTAAAAGAATGTGGAATATTTCTTCGGGATACAGACCGGATGGTGATATTAAAAATCCTTTCAGTGGTTTATCCAATCGATTCAGAAAAAGAAAAGACGACATTGAAAATGCGAAATACTACGATATCGATGATAAAGAAGAAGAGGATAAAATAACCCAGGCAGAAATTGACGCTATACTCGATAAAATCAGCCAGTCGGGATACCAGACGTTAACCGAGCGTGAAAAGAAAATTCTTTTTAAAGCAAGCAAGAAGATGAATTGAAAAAGGCAAGTCAAAAGTCTCAGCCGAAGGCTGATCAGCCTTTGGCTGAAAATGTTAAATTTAAAAAGCTTATCCAGAACTTAATTCGGGATCAGAAGTTACATTTTCTGTTAATCCTTTTATTATTTTTCATTTCTGCCTGCGATGAGGGACCACCAATTCCTGAGGAAAAATTTATTAAAGTTTATGTCGACGTGCTCATTGCAAAGGATACGTCATCATCTGATCAGATATCGGTTGATTCAATTAAATCGCTTGTATTTTTCAGACATGGCATTTCTATGAAAGATTATGAAGAAACTATTAAATACTACAACTCATCTTCAGAAAGATGGGAAGTATTTTTCGATAAGGCAATAGCTTACGTAGAAGAGCTCAAAACAAAGCCCGATTCTACTTATGTGAACGGGAAGTAAATTTAAACTTTGCAGCAGCAATTCTTATTTGCGGATAAGTTATACCGGCAGGCAGTCTTTCCTTTAATTCCTTTAAATTATTAAAACCTTTTTCAGCTTCTTCAAAAATCTTACTGTAAACTTCCTCATCAACCAGGTGGGAAACATCTGTTCCGGGAAAATATTCAATAATGGTTTCAATTTGCATAGAGACTACCGCTTCAGTTAACCTTAAAGTATCTGCAATTTCTTTAAGCCTGTACTTCTTCAATAATAATTTTTGTGTTTCAAGTATACTTTGGGGTAAAGCAGTATCTTTCTGCCCGGTGCCCGGTTTACCTTTCTCTTTCAAATAGCTATTTATTGCTTCAAGAAATTCTATGCCTGCTTTATTGAACATCCTCGTGTTGAATCCTTTAATACTTAAAAGCTCCTCCTTCCCGGAAGGTTTTTTCCTTACAATTTCACGAAGTACATTATCAGGGCAAATTAAGTACGCTGATTGTGTAAATCTTTCGGCTGCTCTTTTACGGATTTCTCTCAACAAATTAAAAAGGTATAAATCATCATTATAATTGTTTACTTCTGCAATTTGCCTGCTCTCCGGTAAATGTTTCGTTTTATTCTGCCTCACGTCTTTCAAACCAAGGTAATTAATTTTTCCGTAGCTTCTGTCTATTATTTCTTTTGATATCAATTCCTGAATTACAATTTTAATTTCAGCCGGGCTGAACTTTTTACAGGCTCCGAAAGTATCAAACAGAGTAAGGCTTTCTTTAATATTTTCTCCCCTCAGAATATTCATTAGTATTTTTTCAGATAAATAATCTTTTGCTTCGCGCAGAGTACCGATTACAGCGTCGGAAATAAATTCTGTTGTATAGTCTGATATTTTTCCGGATGCGCTGCAATTATCACATTTACCACAACGGAAATTTTCAATCTTTTCACCGAAATAGTTAAGTATAAATTTGAACCTGCATTCCTGTGTGAAGACGAGCTCATTTATTTTATCAAGCTTTTTTCTTGCGTTAAGATAACTTTCATTTATTAATTTATAATTAAGCACAAGGTTTTCATCCGGCACTCTCGGGGTAAGCAGGGTTACCGTATCTTTTGGTATTGAGGGCTGGTAGGAAATGATACCAAGATTATCAAGTATAATTAAAGACTCATTCAGCTCGTTTACAGGGATGCCCAATGTGCTGCTGAGATTTTCGATCGACATTTTTATTGGTGCCTGAAAAATGTTTCCCTGGAATTCTTTAAGCAGTAACAGCACCGTATTCTGAACCTGCCCATCGCCGGGACTTTTAACAAATTTTTTCAGTATCTGACTGTTAACAAGGAATTGTATTGAATCTTTTTTTTCATAGGCGGAAACCTGCTTTAAGTATCCGCCGTTCTCCAGATATTTTAACGAAGCATACAACAAACCGTGTGAAATCTTCACCCCGGTATAGCTGGAAATATATTCCTGATCGATAATCAGTTCCTTTTCGGGCTTGCTGCCCATTGATATGCGGTTAAAATCACAGACTGCTTTATAAATATTTTTAATTAATTCTTTCTTTGGGTGAGAATTCTCAATAAAATAATTCTGGATTGCAAGGTCTTTTTCATCATAAAATAAATAACAATAAGATTCTTCCCCGTCTCTGCCGGCTCTCCCTATTTCCTGGTAATAGTTTTCAATCGAGCCCGGAATATCATAATGAATTATAAGCCGTATATTTTTTTTATCGATACCCATTCCAAAGGCATTTGTAGCGGTAATTATGCCTTCATTGTCTGAAATAAATTTTTCCTGTACGATTCTTCTTTCCGGTGACGGCAAACCGGCGTGATAATAAGAACAGTTAATTCCGTTAAGCACAAGGTGCTCGGATAATTCTTCGCATTTTTTGCGCGAGGATGTATAAATAATTGCAGAACCCGGTATTTGCCTTAGTAATTCTATACACTTTTTCTTTTTGTTTTTCGTTATCAGAATATTCAGGTTAAGATTATTTCTTTCAAATCCGCGTACAAAAATCTTCGGATTTTTAAGTTCGAGCTGTGCTATTATATCTTCCACCACTTCCGGGGTTGCTGTTGCGGTAAATGCAGCAATTTTTCTGATACCTGTGTGGCTGTAAAATTCTTTTATTTTTTGATAGCTTGGACGAAAATTATGACCCCACTGGCTGATACAGTGTGCCTCATCAATAAACAGGTAGGAAGGGTTCAGTGCTTTTATTCTTTCGGCAAACTTTAGGCTTTCAAGTTTCTCGGGAGCCAGATACAGCAACTTAATTTTTCCGAGTGAAATTTTATTCAAAACTTCTTCTGCTTCGGGGCTGCTCATAGTACTGTTGATAAATGCAGCAACTTCTTCACGCTGGTTTATGCTGTCAACCTGGTCTTTCATCAATGCTATTAATGGTGAAATTACTATGGAAAAGTTATCGGATAATAATGCAGGCACCTGGTAGCAAATTGATTTACCCGAACCGGTGGGAAGAACAGCAATCACCTGCTTTGAACTGATGATGGCTTCGATTATTTCTTCCTGTTCCTTTCTGAAGCTATCATAGCCGAAGTAATGATTAAGTATCTTTAAAGCACTTTTCAAGATAGTAAATGTTAAGATGGTTGTTTTATATAAAAAGCAAGATTATTTTTGGTGCAAGATATTAAAAAATTCCAAGTCTTTTATTTCTCATAAACAAGGTTGTTTTATTTCTCCTAAAGTCCCACAAAATTGTAAATTTATTCAGAAAGGATTTATAATGAAAAATCTTCTGCTGCTGGCTATCTTTGCCTTAACTGCCGGGATAGTTTATCCTCAGATTAATTACACGGATGTATTATTACCTAATTCTGTTTATTCAAATGCCCCTGAAGAGATTCAGAATTCCAAATCTTTTAACAGGCAGAGGTGGTTTTTTGAACAGCGGGCTTATCCATATAATAATATTCCTGAAAACGCTTATGCAAATGCAATGCAGCAAAGGGATTTGCTCAGGCAGCAGAATGCATCAAATTCTCAGAATATTAACTGGGTTAGCTTAGGACCTACGCCGGGCTACTATTTCAGTTACGGTAATATTTCTTCAAGGGTTGTTACAGGCGCTTATCATCCTGTAAACCCGAATATTATTTATATTGGTCCGGCAAACGGTGGAGTCTGGAAATCCACAGACGGAGGTATTACATGGATTCCGCTAACAGACTACCAAGCATCCCTATCTATGGGGGCTATTGCAATCGATCCGGTGAATCCGGATATAATATATGCAGGCACAGGTGAAGCCACTTACAGCGGTGCTTCCTGGTATGGCAGAGGTTTGCTTAAATCAACTGATGCAGGTAACACATGGACACACATAACCAGTGGTCTGCCGGGCTCATCTTATTTTTCAAGGATTAAAATCCGGCCAAATCACTCAAATGAGCTTCTTGCAGCATTGGGAACTGCAGGATTGTACAGGAGTTCCGATTACGGCTTGAACTGGAGCTTATTGGTTAGCGGAAGATGTGATGATGTTTTATTTTCTCCAACAGGCGACACTGCTTTTGCTTTTGGTTCAGGAACCGGTTTACGTCGTTCAATTGATGGCGGATTAACTTTTGCAGTATTTGGAACCGGTATTACAATGGGAACACGTCATCACTTTGATTTATGTCTTTCCTCGCCTAATACTATGTATGCTTCTGTTTACCAGGGAAGTGAAGTTCGTTTGTATAAATCGACAGATTTTGGATCTAACTGGACTCAGCTTACTACATCATCAAACTTTCAGAGTCTCGATGGACAGGCGTGGTACGATTTATACTGCAGAGTAAATCCTTGGAATCCAAACTATGCTTATGTTGGTACGATAGATGTATTCCGTACAACAGACGGTACATCATTTAATAATATTACCAACGGATACTCTAACGGATATGTTCATGTAGATCAGCACTATTTATTCTTTCATCCGACTGATCAGAATACATTTATTGTTTGTAACGATGGCGGAATATGGAAAACAACTGATAACGGCAATACTTTTACAAACCTGAACCAGAATTTAACCTTAACCCAGTTTTATAGAATTAAAGCCAGCCCGTTTGACCCCGGCAGAATTTTAGGCGGTACACAGGATAACGGAACACAGCAGACATTCTCAACGCTTAACTGGGCTGCAGCTTATGGAGGCGATGGCGGTGAAGTGGCCTTCAATCATTTTAATTCTAATTTTATTATTGGTGAAACTCAAAACGGGGGCTTATTCAGAACAACTAATGGCGGAACAAGCTGGAGCCAGGCTACAAGTGGAATAAATACCGGCGAAAATGTTGCCTGGGTTGCACCAATCGTTGAGCATCCCTCCAATTCCGGTATTTTTTTCGTTGCAAGGCAGAGAGTTTACAAGTCAACCAATAATGGTCAGAGCTGGACGGCAGTTTCCGGAAATGTTAACGGTTCAAGCTCTGTAAGAGAGATGGCGATTAGTGTATCTAATCCTTCGGTGCTTTTTGCAACAACCGGTTCTCAAATACTTTTATCGACTGATGACGGAGTTACCTGGGCGAATAAGACAAATGGATTGCCTGCAAGAACCATTACTTCTGTTTATTTTCACCCGGCAGATGAAAATATTGCCGTAATTACTTTTTCAGGATTTGGCAGCGATAAGGTTTATAAGACTACAGACAAGGGAACAAGCTGGTTTAGCATTAATGGAAACCTGCCTGATTCACCTGTCAATGATATTTTTATTTATACTTATGATGTTAATAACCCCAACACCTATTTTGTTGCAACCGATATTGGTGTTTTCCTAACCCAGGATAATGGAGTTAATTGGGTCGAATTACCAAACGGACTTCCGAATACAGTTGTTCTTCACCTGGATTATTCTCCTTCGAATCAGATGTTGAGAGCCGGTACACATGGAAGAGGTGTTTTTGAAGCTTATATCGATCTTACAATTCCGGTTGAACTTGCTGCTTTTACAGCCGTGCCCGGCCGGAATATGGTAACCCTTACCTGGTCTACAGCAACTGAAACTAACAATCAGGGATTTGAAATCGAGAGAAAGTTTAAAAACGTGGACTGGGTTAATATTGGGTTTATTGAAGGTAATGGAACAACTACAGAAATTCAGAATTATCAGTTCATCGACGATTATTCTTTAACACCCTACGAAGGCACAGTTCTTTACCGGTTAAAGCAAATTGATTTTAACGGAACTTACGACTACTCAAAGCAAATTGCAGTCAATCTAACTATTGCCCCTGATGAGACTTCGGTCTCGCAGAATTATCCCAATCCATTCAATCCTTCAACAACAATTGAATATTCGTTAGCTGCCGAGAGTAATGTAACAATATTAATTTACAATTCGATTGGTGAAGTAATCCAGGAATTATTTTCCGGACAGCGTAACGCCGGTTTGCATAAGGCAACCTGGAATGCAGAAAATTATCCTTCAGGAATTTATTTCTATTCATTCGAAGCTGCTGGTATCGATGGCAGCATCCACAGGGAAATGAAAAAGATAGTGTTTATGAAATAATCTGAATATTTTTCCGGAAAGGGATGCGGATGCGTCCCTTTTTTATTATTTAATTTTGATTTATTGCTTTTCCCTGTGTGTAATTATTCCATTAATTCTTGAGTGCACTTAATCTAATGTTTGCAGTTGAAACAAACTCACTTTCAAAAATATATTCATCTTCTTTCGGGAAGAAGAAAGTTAATGCTCTTGCTGATATATCCATAAATATATCCCCGGGTAGTATTTTCGGATTGCTTGGGCCAAATGGAGCAGGAAAAACCACTTTTATCAAGCTGCTGCTGGGAATTACACATCCCACTTTTGGTGCAGCGCAAATTTTAGGCGAACCGGTATCAAATTACCAGATAAAAAAGAAAATTGGTTACTTACCTGAGAATCATAAATATCCTCTGTATTTAAAAGGAAAAGATGTGCTCAGGTTTTATGGAAAGCTTACCGGAATGGATGGGAAATTGCTTAACCGGAAGATTGATGAACTTCTCGAAACGGTGAAGCTGACTCAGTGGGCCTCTGTAAAAGTAAAAACTTATTCCAAGGGAATGGTGCAAAGACTCGGTCTTGCCCAGGCATTGATTAACGATCCGGATTTATTATTACTTGACGAACCCACTGACGGTGTCGATCCAATCGGAAGAAAGGAAATACGGGATCTTTTAATTGAGTTAAAAAACCGGTCGAAAACCATTCTTCTGAACAGTCATCTTCTGTCTGAAGTGGAAATGATTACAGACAGGGTTGGGATTTTGAATAGAGGAAAGCTGATTCGGGAAGGTTCAGTTAAGGATTTAACCGAAAAGAAGCAGGAATATAAAATAAAAATAGCCGGAAGTGTTTTGGAGCCGGCAAACTATATTCAGCCTAACATTTTAATAACTCAGAACAGCGATTATTCATTATCTGTTAAAGTAGATGATGTGAGAAGTCTGAATTTATTAATAGATAAATTGAGAAAGGATGGATACCTTTTAACTGAAATAGAACTTCAAAGGTCGACACTTGAAGAAATGTTTATCTCACTTATCAACGAAGCTGATAAGGAGGGGAAATGATTAAAAACATATGGCTGATAACAGCTTTTACATTAAGAGAGTCAATGGCACGCAAGGTATTTTTATTTTTTGCAATAATTTCAGGGCTTGCGTTTGTTGGGATAATTTTAGCATTTAGCGTTGTGAGCACGGAATCCCTTATGAATACGGCCAATCAAAGCGGAGCGAACGTTGCCACTGCAGAAATGGTTACAGCTTTAGAACTGATGATAGTTAATCCTTTAAGTGGTTTGTGCATGCTTCTGGCAATTTTTGCTACTGCCAGTCTTATCCCTAAAATGATAGAGAAAGGTAATATCGATCTGCTGCTTTCCAAACCCATATCAAGGACACAGCTGCTGCTGGGAAAATACACAGGAGGGATATTAGTAGTATTTATTAATATTCTTTTTCTGGTAATGGGCACCTGGCTGATTGTATCGCTTAAATTTTCTTATTGGAACTTTTCATTTCTCTACGTATCCCTTACAATTACTTTTGCTTTTGCTGTTCTTTACGCTCTTATTGTGTTTTTCGGTGTTGTAACCAGAAGCTCAATACCGGGAATGATGGCTGCATATTTTATATTTTTACTAATCAGCCCGCTGCTTTTTGGATACTGGAAACAATACCGGAACTCAGTTACTAACGAGATACTCAAATCTGTACTCGATGTGTTGTATTATATTGTCCCCAAAACCAGTGAATTAACCGGTTTGATAACAATTAACCTCGCTTCAGGCAAAGGCATTACCGAATATCAGCCTGTTATAACTTCTTTATTATTTTTAATTTTGACATTAGGATTTTCAATTTATTTTTTTAGAAAAAAAGATTTTTAGGTTGTTTTTATATGCAGGAAAAAAAATTAAAGCTGGAAGATTTATTAGGACCAGCAACTCCACCGGTTGATGCCGATGCAATTAATAACGTTGCCATTATTGGCGCCGGGGTGATGGGGCAGGGGATTGGGCAGACCATTGCCTCTACAGGTATGGAAGTTTCAATTATTGAAAAAAACCAGAAGCAGCTCGACAAAGCTAAATCAGCTCTTTCTGCCAGCATCGATAAAGAAATAAAACGATGGGCTATGACTAATTCCGATAAAAAAGCTATACTTGGCAGAATTAAATGGGAAACGAACATTGACTCTGTGGCTGATGCTGATCTTATAATTGAAGCTGTGGATGAAGATTTCAAATTAAAAGTGGATATCTTTGCTAAGTTAGATAAAAAAGTTAAACCGGGATGTATTTTTGTATCAAATACTTCCACACTAAGTCTTACAAAAATTTCCGAAACTACTAGCAGACCCGATAAAATGATCGGGTTGCATTTTCTGCACCCCGTTCCCAAAATACCGGTTGTGGAAGTTGTTAAATGTCTTCATACTTCCGACGAAACGATAAAGAAAGTTAAAAAGTTTATCTCCAACATCGGTAAAACTCCTGTTGAAGTATACGAGTATCCCGGTTTTGTAACTACCAGGGCAATTGTACCGCTGCTAAATGAGGCAATGTACATTTTACTGGAAGGCGTTGCTACCGCCAAAGATATTGACACTGCTATGAAATTGGGTTACAGTTTTCAGATGGGACCGCTTGAAATGGCAGATAGTATGGGGCTGGATGAAGTACTTGCCTGGATGGAAACCTTGTGGAAAACACTCGGCGAACCCAGGTATAGGGCTTGTCCGATTTTAAGAAAGTTGGTTCGTGAACAAAAGCTTGGTAAAAAAACCGGCGAAGGATTTTATAAATACGATTCTCAGGGCAATATAATAAATTGAAATATTAATTATTTTTCTCTTTTCAAATGAAAGTACTTGTTTTAAACTGCGGCAGCTCTTCAATAAAATATCAATTTATAGATACAGATACCCGGCTGGCATTAGCCAAAGGACTGGTTGAAAGAATAGGGATGACCGGTGCTGTACTCTCCCATTCAAGATACGACGGCGACAGCATTAAAATAGCCGGTGAAATACTTGATCATAAGATGGCAGTAGAATATGTTCTTGCTGTAATGCTTAGTAAAAACCATGGAGTTATTGATGATAAAGAAGATATTGAAGCCATTGGGCACAGGGTTGTGCATGGCGGCGAAACTTTTTCTGCTTCAGTACTAATTACAGACGATGTTGTTAAAGTATTACAGGATAATATTGAGCTAGCACCATTGCATAATCCACCTAATATAAAAGGTATTCAGGCTGTAACCAGATTATTACCCGACACCCCCCAGGTTGGGGTATTCGATACAGCCTTCCATGCTAAAATGCCTCCTAAGGCTTATTTGTATGGAATTCCTTATGATCTTTACAAAAAATATAAAATCAGGCGTTACGGATTTCACGGAACATCACATCTTTACGTTTCTCAGAAAGCTGCCGAAATTATGGGCAAAAACCTGGCTGAATTAAAAATAATTACCGCCCATCTTGGTAACGGTTGCAGTATGGCTGCTATTAAGCATGGTCAGTCAATAGACACATCAATGGGTTTTACCCCTCTTGAAGGTTTGCTTATGGGCACAAGAAGCGGCGATCTTGATCCATCTTTGATCCTCTATATTATGGGAAAAGAAGGATTATCTTTGCACGAAGCAGGAACCTTATTGAATAAGCACAGTGGACTAATAGGCTTAAGTGGTGAAAGCAGTGATATGAGAGAAATTCTTGTTTCAGTAAAAGATGAACAAAGAAAAGCTGTTTATGCATTTGAAGTTTTTTGTTACAGGATAAAAAAATATATTGGTGCCTATACGGCAGCCATGGGTGGTCTCGATGCATTGATATTTACCGGCGGAATAGGTGAAAACGCCCGTGAAGTAAGAGAAGAAGTCTGCAAAGACCTGGAGTATCTTGGAATTAAATTAGACACCCTGAAAAATGAAAGTAACGTTGAGTTAATCTCTGAAAATTCTTCCGGCGTCAAGGTGTTTAGAATACCCACCAATGAAGAACTAGTCATTGCACTTGATACAGCAAAAATTGTTGCTGAAACGGTTCATTAATTGATTTTAAAAAGCTATTTTTAATCCTGCCTGTTTACTGAAATTAATAATTTCTAATTGGTATGGATACCGGATTACGAGATAAATCTGCACTTGTAACAGCATCGAGTATGGGAATTGGTAGAGCAGTTGCCGAAGCGCTGATCTCTGAAGGCTGTAATGTAGCTATTTCTTCGCGTTCAAAAGAAAATCTTCTTGCTGCTGCCAGTGAAATTAAAAACAGGTACCGGGTTGAACCGTTATGGTCTGTTTGTGATCTGAATAAGCAGAAAGATATTGAAAATACTTACAAGGCAGTAATTAGTCAGTTTGGGTCAATCGATATTCTTGTTAACAATTGCGGAGGACCTGTAACCGGATTATTCCTGGAACTGGAAGAGAAAGACTGGGAACAGGCTTACGAGCAGGTTCTGCTTAGTGCCGTCAGGATTTCAAAATTAGTTCTGCCGGATATGATGAGAAATTACTGGGGAAGAATTATTAACATTACATCAATTTCGGTTAAGCAGCCGGTAGATAATCTGATTCTTTCAAATTCCCTGAGAGCTGGGTTAACGGGAATGGCAAAATCCCTGAGCAATGAAGTTGCAAAATTTAATATAACAGTTAATAACATTGCCCCTGGAATGACACTGACACGACGTCTTTACGAACTTGCTGTTGTTGAAGCTAAACAAAAAGGTAAGTCTCACGAAGAAGTTCTGGCTGAAATGGCAAGGAAAATTCCGATGAACCGCCTCGGCAGACCCGAAGAAATAGCTTCGGTGGTGATGTTTCTTGCTTCGAAACAGGCCGGATATGTATCCGGGGTTACTATCCCTGTTGACGGCGGTTATATAAAAAGCTTGTACTGAAACTACTTCTTTAATAAATGATAATTATAATTGAAATTCTTATAAAAAATGAAAAAACAAGTTGAATTAATTATTCCACCCGAAAAAATCTACGACAATAGTTACTTTAAAAAAGTGATTGCAACAAAGCTTGGAGTAAACTCAGATGAAATTCTTTCTGCCAGAGTTATCCGGCGATCTATAGATGCAAGAAAAGCGCCGATTTACAGGCTGCTTGTTGAAGCATTCATCGGTGAGCAATACAAAGAAGATGAGTTTAAATACAATTATAACCCGGTTGACGGAAAACACAAGGTTATAGTAGTCGGTTTTGGTCCGGCAGGTATGTTTGCTTCTTTAAGGCTGATTGAGCTTGGAATTAAACCAATTATTTTTGAAAGAGGAAAAGATGTTCAGGCAAGAAGGAGAGACTTAAAAGCTATTCAGCAAAATCATATCATTAACCCTGATTCAAACTATTGTTTTGGTGAAGGCGGCGCAGGAACTTACAGCGACGGTAAGCTTTATACACGTGCCGCAAAACGCGGTAATGTTAGAAAGATACTGGAGCTCTTTGTTAAGCACGGAGCCAAACAGGATGTTCTGATTGATACTCATCCGCACATTGGCTCAAACGAATTGCCTAAAATTGTTGCTTCTATCCGGAATACAATTTTAAAATGCGGCGGTGAAATTCACTACAATTCAAAAGTAACTGATTTAATCATGAGTGATAATAAGGTTTTGGGTGTTGTCATAAATGATAATGATGAGTTCACGGCGGATGCGGTTATTCTCGCAGTGGGACATTCTGCACGGGATATATTTTATTTACTTCATAAGAAGGGATTTAAGCTTGAACAAAAAGCTTTTGCTATGGGAGTTAGAATTGAGCACCCTCAGTCTTTAATTAACGAGATTCAATATCACACAGTTATTAAACCCGAAAATCTCCCGCCGGCTGTTTACAGTATTTCGTGCGATGTTGATGGAAGAGGGATCTATTCATTTTGTATGTGCCCGGGAGGCTTGATTGTTCCCGCAGCTACAAATCCGGGCGAGCTGGTTGTAAACGGCATGTCTATGGCCACACGGGATTCGACCTTTGCCAATTCCGGTATAGTGGTTGAAGTAAATGAGAGTGACTGGAAGATTTACCAGAATGATTATCCTTTTGCCGGTCTCAAACTGCAAAAGGATTTAGAACAAAACGCATTCCGGCTTGCAAACAATACGTTGTCTGCGCCTGCTCAAAGAGCTACAGATTTTATATCCGGGAAATTTTCTCAAACACTTCCTAAATCTTCTTACATTCCGGGTTTAACTTCTGTAAGGCTTGATCAGGAGTTTCCTTCATTTATTACCGGCAGGTTAAAGCGTTCTTTGCTTGAATTTGACAGAAAGATGAAAGGCTATTTAAGCGATGAGGCAGTATTAGTTGCACCTGAGACCAGGACTAGTTCGCCTGTCCGGGTTTTGAGAAACAGGGAGACTTTTATGCATGTGGAAAATGAAGGATTATTTCCTTGCGGCGAAGGCGCAGGTTACGCAGGCGGTATCGTTTCATCCGCACTTGATGGAGAGAATTGTGCCGATGCAGTCCACAGATTCATATCGTGAACTAAATACGGAAATACATCCGTTTTTCTGCTTAATTATAAAATTTTTTTTGTTAACCTTAATATTGTTGCTATTTCAGGTAGATCATTTTAATCACTCTTAAAAAAGATTTAGCCGATGTAACTGATTCTGCTTCCATCTTCAGATAATAAATTCCCGATGTAATCTTTCCGGCATTCCAGGTTTTCCTGTAAACTCCGGGCTGCATTATACCATCAGAAAGTATATCGATTTCTTTTCCAAGTGTATTATAGATTTTTATCCTTACCTTGCTTTCTTCAGGTAAATTGAAGCTTACTGTGGTTGCAGGGTTGAAAGGATTGGGATAATTCTGCCGGAGATAGAAATCAGTCGGGTTAAATGCTTCATCCAGGCCAACAACGGATGGAGTCTTTGCTGAGTCTTCATTGCTGTAAAACGAATTAATACTCCCAAGGAATGAGTAAATTCGGTAATAATATAACGTTCCCTCCGTTACATCATTATCCAGGAAAGTAGTTAGGTTTGCTGATACTGAATCGATAAGACCGTATGAAGAACCTTCAGTTTTTCTTTCAATCTTAAAGCCATCTTCCATAAATGTGTTATCCGTCCATTGAAGTTTAACCTGTGTTGGACCGGTTGCAGTTGCCACAAGATTTGATGGCGCTGCCAGGCGAACCGGAGTAGTTACTGAGAATTCATTGCTGTAACCCGAAAAGCCGTTAATATGAAATGCGCGAACCCGGTAAGTATACAAAGTGGAATCCAGCAGATCCCAGTCGGTGAAAACGGTTATATTTTTATTTACAAAGCCAATTTCCTGATAACCGCCGTTTTCAATTTTTCTTTCGATGATAAATCCGTCTTCATTATTTGAGTTATCCTGCCAGGAGAGTTCAACAAAAATAATCGGAGGAACTCCCAGCGTAATTGCAGCAAAGCCATCAAGATTGGAAGGTGCATTTAGCGGAACTGTTGGATTAAAACGGTAAATATTGCCATTAGCCAAGGTAAGAAATAATTCACTCTCCTCATCCACTCCAAAAGAGGTTATGGAGTTAGAGGCAGTAAGCAGCAATGTGTTTACGGGCGGATTTATGCCATCGTATTCAAGTGACCAAATTTTGGCAGAGCAATAATCGCCATAAATATACTTGCCGGAAATTTCAGGCACATTTGGTCCCCTGTAAACATATCCTCCTGTAATCGAACATTCCGGGGTATGGCCATACTCCCAGACAGGAAAAATATATTCCGGGTAATTGCAGCCGGTCAAATTATAAGAATGATTTCCCTCATAACAGCGCCAGCCGTAGTTCTTTCCGTTTTCAATTAAATCAATTTCTTCCCAGGCATTCTGTCCAACATCACCTGCCCACAACCAGCCTGTAACAGGATCATGGCTGCAGCGCCAAGGATTCCTTAATCCCCACGCAAAGATTTCTTTTTTAACATTTCCCGTACTGTCATAAAACGGATTTGTTAAAGGTATTGAGTATGGAGTGCCGCTGTCCACATCGATTCGTAATATCTTACCAAGAAGATTTGTTATATTCTGAGCATTGTTCTGTGGGTCGCCTCCACTGCCTCCGTCGCCTGTGGCTATATACAGGTAACCGTCTCCAGGTCCAAATCCAACCCATCCTCCATTATGGTTGCTGTATGGCTGACTGAAACTAAATAATTCGTATTCACTGTTTTTATCTGCCGAGTCGGGGTTGTTCGTAACACTGAACCGGGAAACCTTTGTGCGCAGGTTACCGCTTACTGTGTAAGTGTAGTTAACATAAAAATAGCCGTTAGTTTCATAATTTGGATGAAAAGCAAGACCCAGCAATCCTCTCTCACCTCCTGAGGTTACTCTGTCGGTTATATTCAGGAATATTTTTGCCTCATCTGCTGATGGAGAATTTTTGAATACCTTAATTATTCCATCCTGCTCAACAACAAATACCCTGTTCGTTCCATCTCCTGCATGCGTTAAGAATAAGGGATCACTAAAACTTAAATTCGGGAAGGCGTTCTGAAGGGAAAATTGTGCAAGCGTTACAGGCATTACAAGAAAGCAAATCATTAACACTGTGCCAAACCGTAATTTCATATCATTTCCTTTTTTTATTTATAGCTCTCTTTTGTTTACTTGATTTTTCCCCTGTATTGTTATCCTTTATTTTACTTTTTATTGATATTTTTTCATTTGATCTGATAATTTCGGTTTTAAATTTATTAATATCATATTGCGACAGATTTGCAGCAGCCCGCAGATTTAAAACCTTCTCAGAAGACACTTTAAGTTTTTTTAGAAAAGTTTTTTCATCCTTAATTAATATATTATGGTTAAAACTGATTTCGTTCAGCAGCATAATCCAGTCTAACAGTTCTTCAAAACGCTCTTTATTGAAGTAGGTTTTTCCTTCGAACTCATTGACGTGTAGAAAATTATTCATAATATTGCTGTTAAGCAACACATTTAAACTATCAAATAATGAAACCGAATTGTTATCTTTTTGCTCCGAATTCGATACTATTTGCATTTTAGGTTTTAACTTAGTATCTGTTTTCACTACTGTAAAAATTGAGGAAAGAACTTTTATCAGTTCTAAGTCGGAACGGTGGTCTGATATGTAAGAAGTATTTTCAAGAATACGAATAATAGTTTTGGAAATAAGAAGCTCATCAAAAAGATAATCAGCATTAATTTTACGTGGTGCAGCCATTAAATAATTCTTTAAAGCCAAAGCAATAAAAAGTATGACAAGCTCCCGGTTAATTTCCGAATCGCATTTGCAAGGAAGTAATAAATAAGTACTTCGCAACCATTTAGGCGCATTTTTCCTGTTAAGGTACTTACACAGAACTCTGTAAAATTCTCTTGCGGATGATATATCCGAAATGAACCAGGCCTCAATCTTTTGGTTTGAAAAATTTACGTTTGAAAATTCATTTAGTTGCGTGGTTAAAACTTTTAGAAATGATGTAAACTCTTCAGGAATTACGCTTATTTCATTTTTAGTTGTGCCTTTTTCTTTTACCGGAAATAAAAATTCCCGGAATTTGTTCATGTTGGAATAAGAAAAAAGATTTTCAATTGCTGTATGCAGGGGAAGTAGTTCAGTTTCTTTCAACGCTTCATCAACTGATGAAACACCTTTTCCATTCAGCAAATAGTAAAGTTTTTCATATCTTCCATCGCTGTCAAAAACTTCTCTGAAATGCAGACAAACTCTGTACTGATATCCAAACAAATGAATCCTGAAACCATTCTCAGCGATTTCTTTTCCTGAAATTAAATATTGAAGCTGCGTCCTGTGGTCTGTATAAATGTAATAATATTCTTTATAGGGTTTGAAGTTCAACAACTCAGAAATATGATGCGGTCTTTTCATACCGCCATTTCCTGTAATCATTTTTGGATGAGAGAAAGCAATGCTTCCTTCAGTTTCATAGTATGAGTTATTGTAGAGAACCAATGCTGATTCGTTACCTGCACGATTACTAAATGCATAGACATTTTGATTGACTTCACCACTCTTATCAATGAAATCATAGAACTCAAAATTTTCAACCTGGCTGAACAAATAACGCATCTTCAGTAATGGAAATAATTCTTTGTTGTGTCTCCAGATTAAATGTTCATCAGGAGTTTCATTATAGTATGCCTGTTTGTATTCCATTCCATACTTCTCAGAAAAACCTTCAATCTGTCCGTGCCCGAACATTGGCAGACCGGGCATCGTTAACATCATTACGGCAACCCCGAAATATTTATCGCCTTTCCCGAATTGATTTATCGCCGTTTCCTCATCTGGATTACTCATAAAATTAACATAGCGCTTTAGAATTTCAGGATTAAATTCGAGAGTGTTCGTAACGAGCTGACGGTACTTTTCATTTTCTTCTTTCATCATCATATGCATAAATGCACTGTTGTAAACTCTATGCATTCCAAGTGTGCGGACGAAGTAACCTTCCATCAGCCAGAAAGCTTCGGCGAGCAGCAGGACGTTTGGCATTTCTGAATTTATTCTGTCAACAACTTCTCTCCAGAATTCATTCGGCATTAGCTGATTGAATTGCTCGAGAGTCATTGAATAATCTGTTCGTGAAGGAATTGCACCACCTGAACCGGGAGCCGGAAACCACAACCTTTGATAATGTTTTTTTGCAAGTGTCATTGCAGCATCAAAACGGATGATCGGAGTTTTTCTTGCAACGTGCATTATTGTTTGAATAAGAGATTCGCGCACTTCAGGATTTAAAAGATTTAACTGAGCCGTATCATTCCACGGCATATTTGTTCCATCATTTCCGTGATAAATATATCTTATAGAACCGGTGTATCTGTCTCTTCTCTGAAAAACAACCGCTGCATCTTTTCGGGTGTAATATTGATCTTCAATTCTTATTTCAACTCTGTCATCTTCAGAAAGATTCGGACCATTAAAAGTGTAATTCGGATAGGGAGGTTCATTCCTTTGAAGAAAATAATCAGGTTTTTCAATTACCCATTTGGAATAAATTCCCATATGATTCGGTACCATATCACTCGCCAGTCTTATACCGCGAACCCACGCACGATCTTTCAGATTTTGAAATGCCCATTCGCCGCCAAGTTCTTCTGCAATCACATAATCATAAAGTGAATATGCAGATGAAACCGCACTGATGTTTCCTGTGAGATGTTTTATTTTTTGTGAAGCAGGACTTCTTTCCCAAATACCGATAAGCCAGAGTGCATTAAAATTCCATCTTGCAAGCTGATCAAGTTCTTCATCAGGAATTTGATCGAGATGTTTTATTTCTCTTTTATATTTAACTGAGAGTTGATGCATCCACACGTAAACATTTTTTGCAATCATCACTGCTTCAGGAATCCACTGGACATCTTCAGTAAATTTTTCGTATTCAAGATAAAATCGTCGTTCATCTTCAGAAAGCTTTTTCTCTGTCGCAAGTTTCTCTCTTATTAATCTCAGCCGTTCTAAATCTTCATCATAAGTTGGAACAGGAGGAGTTCCTTTTTCACCGCCTTCGTGAGGGACGAATAATTTGTAATCTTCTCTGATCAAATCAACTCCGCGAAGAATTCTGCTCAGGATATCATCTGCGAGATAAGCACCATATTCTGCCCGGATAAACTCAAGCTGTTTTTCCAGGTCAAATGGATTTGCTGAAATTGGTTTTCGTAAAAGTTTAAAAAGTGGAAGCCCACCGAGTCTAGTTGGTATTTCACTATCAAAAAAAGTCTCCGTCTTTTCGATCAGCTGTTTGTAATTTGTATTTGCTGCAAGATTATCATCAGCGTAAAGTTCTCTCAGGTTTGATGCTGCAGGATTACTGTTCTCAAGGTGAAGAAGAATTATTTCTTCGAGAACAATTTCTTTGTTCGGTTTACCAGAAGTATTTCTTCTCAAATATTCTTCTGCACTTATTACTTTATTATATACATAAAGAGGAGGGAATTCCTCAACAAAAGCCAGTAAAGTTTGTTCAAGTCCGTTTTCACTTATTTCATTCCTAAGATGACTTATCGCTTTGCCGAAGACACCCGGATTATCGGTTTCCTCATATTTTCTTATTAGAAGATGAAAGATTTCGTGAAGCAAGCCGAGAGCATTTATCTGTCCGGCAGTTACAGATTGACCTGCATTCCCTTCTTCTCTTCTTTTGGAATTTATTTTTTCAGAAAGGATACGAGCTTGTTGATAATCTGCAAGAATTACCTTACCGGTAATTGAGAAAAGCGATTGCTCAATCTTGTATTTTTCTCTTGCTGCTCTTGATACGTGAAAATCGAATTTTATCATTTTATTAAACTGAAAATTTACTGTTGAAATATCCGTCTGACTTAAAGTCAAACGAAACATGCTGGAATAGTCGGAGATTTGTGTGCAAATATACTAAAATGAAGGGGAATTGCGTTATTATTTAACCTGAACTTGTTTCAGGTTCTCTATTGGAATCCCCCGTCATTCCTTTGGAATGACACCCCCTTTATTAAAGGGGGACTTAAAATTACGTAGTCTCCCTTTAGTAGGGGAGGGATTTGTTTAAATTACTTTATTTATGTTTGCATTATGCCAAAGAAAAATGGATTGATTACAAATTTTAGAGAATTGCCTTATAATCCGAAGCTGAAGGATAGAGCTAGAGAAATGCGTAATAATTCAACCAACGGTGAAATTAAATTTTGGTGTGAGTTGTTGAGAAAGAAGCACAGTGGCTATCAATTTTATAGACAAAAGATACTTTATCATTATATAGTTGATTTTTATTGTCCAAAATTAAAATTAGTAATTGAGATTGATGGAACAAGTCACGATAATAAGAAAGAATATGACGAACACCGGGACAAAATATTGGAATCTTATGGATTAAAAACCCTGCATTACAATGACCTTAGAGTTTTGAGTAACTTTCAATTAATAGAACAAGATTTTAAGGAACAATTAAACAAACGAGAACAAGAATTGAAATTGAAGTGAAATTAGCTTGGTACCAGAAATCCCCCGTCATCTCTTCGAGATGACACTCCATTTATTAAAGGGGGACTTAAAATTACGCAGTCTCCCTTTAGTAAAGGGAGTTCCCGAACGAAGTTAGGGGGAGGGATTTGTTAAACTTTATGTAACGCCGCGCTTCCTCCAACCCACGTTTTGTTTTTGTTAAAATCAACTCCCATCATCTTTCCTTTGCTTTGTCTGACAAGATTATTAACAAGGATTGGTTCTTTGTCGTAAAAGTACATCATCCTTATTTCAACTTTTGCAAATTCATCTGGAGTCTCAATCAATGGCGCATATTCAACTTTTTCCTGCACGATATAATTCTCTGGATCTTTTATTTCATCGAGCATTTGTTTGGTTACATCAATTTTAACTCCGAGTCCGGCAAAAGAGAAGAGAGGTTTTAAAACAAAATTCTCAAGATCAGTTGGGTTAGAAGTAATATCACGCAGGTAAAAACACTTCGGAACAAACTCACCTTTCAGAACAGGCAACGAGTACTTGCTAATTTTGTAAAACCAGTTTGGGTGAGGAACCCACGTAACATTCAGTTCTTCCTGCAAATCAAAATTGAAATTCTTTTCAGTTCTGCTTAGCTCATCAAAAATTACGCGGTTGTAAATTCTTTCAATCGGGATTTCAATTCCATTCCATTTGTAAAAAAGAACTTTACCATGCTTAATTACATCAGAGATACAGACTTCTCTTACTCCGAGTAGTTTTTCTGTCGCTGCAAAATCAATCCGGGTTTTTTGTTTCTCAGGTTCAATTTCCAAAAGGATAACATTAGCAGGATCTGCTTCGCCGACAATTACATCACGAAGCATTTCGATATACTTATCCGGAGTAATTCCATTAAAATAAGTTGTAAAGTTTTCAGGAATGTCAAAATGATTTCTGATTTTCCTTTCGAAGAAATACTGGTAAGCATAAAGAGTAGGGAAGCCCTGCAGCTCAATCAACTTTGGATAAAACTCACTCGTTGATTCATTCTTACATATCGCAAAATCGAAAACAAAAAATTCAGGATGGTCAGTTTCTCCCGGAATGTTGAGACGAGACGGGACAGCATCTTTCATCTTCAACTTAAATTCAGCACTTGTAACCTGTTTGCAAAGCTCATCGCAAGCATGAAGAATTTTTTTCTTTAAATCATCATTAAGGAACAAGGGAGTTTCTGAAATGCGAAAATCAGCAGGATATTTTAGTGAAGTATTGATGTCATTCAGAAAAGCTTCATACTTTTGCTGGTTGAATTCTGAGTTGAATTTTTTACGAAGTTCCTTGATCATAGTTCCCTGCATTTTGTCATTGCGAAGGAGGAACGACTGAAGCAATCTCTTAACTCAAGCCGCAGATCAAAGATTACTTCGCTACGCACGTGATGACAGTTAAATTTCATCGTATAAATCTTTCCAATCCTTATTTGTTGAATTTATCAAATCAATTTTCTTTTGTCTTGAACCGGCTTTTATTTGCTTTTCTCGCTGAATCGCTGAATTAATATCATTAGTTGATTCAAAATACACGAGTTTATTCACATTATATTTTTTTGTGAAGCCATCAATTAGTTTTTCTTTGTGCTCATATACTCTTCGCTTCAAATCGTTTGTTACACCGGTGTAAAGAACAGTATTATTTTTATTAGTCAGCAAATAAACGAAATACTGATGGTCCATAGATTGCTTCGCTTCGCTCGCAATGACAATAGGGTAATTACTTTACCATAACTCTGCTCAGTTCATCAATCGCGTGATTTAGAAAAGAAGGAATAACAGTCTTCCTTGTTTTCTGAATTGTATCAGGTCTTTCAAGTATCTTAATCATCTCAAAGTATCTTTCTTCTCCGTATTTCTCTACGACCTGTTTCTTTCTTTCATCCTGTTTGAAATGATAAAGCATGCTTGCAGGATCAGCTTCCGGATGAAATTGTGTGCCGGCAATCTCATCTGAAATTCTTACAGCAGCAAATGCTGGTGGTACATTCTCAGCATCGTCAACAATTTCATAAGAAAGAATTTTCGCACCGAGTTCCCTCATCACTTTTTTATCAGGTTCCACTACCTGGAACTGCCGGATATCCGCTGCATAAAATGGATTTGATAATTCTTTCAGAATGTTGTCAGACTTTCCTTCTTTAGTCAGTGTAAATGGCATAACTCCGAATGACTTTGAATGCCGCTTGTTAACAGTTCCGAGCTTGAAGAATCTTCCCATCATCTGGAATGAATGACAGATAAAAAACAAATATTTCTTTCTTTCAGGATTATTTTGATTGTGATCCCAAATCTTTTGAATCAGATTGAAGTAATCTTTTTCCCACTGAGTTCCTTCTCCTTCGAATGGACTCCCCGGTCCACCTGAGGAAATGAATATATCGTTTTCTATTCCGGGAATGTCTCCTTTATATCTGGTATCAAAAACTTCATATGAAATTTCAATATCACTGTTGCGAAGCTTTGCGTCTGTAACAATTTCACGAATGCAGCGCATTCCTTCGTTGCGTTCGTTGTTGTAAAGGTCTATTGTTGCAATCTTGATCATAAGGAAGGCCTAACCCCCGGCCCCTTCCCCAGGGGAAGGGGAGTTATTTTAATTAATTTTTTTATAAAAAAATCAGAATCCATTTAGACAGTAGTAGTATGAATAAATAATACTAATTCCTCTCCCTTTGGGAGAAGTGAGGGGCCTTTACAATCCAACATGAGTTTCTTCAATAATATAATCAACCACAGCTTTTGTATCGCCGGCTTGCTCATAAACTTTTAGCTGGCGGTCTGCACCGGTTCCCATCTCTAAAATCTTTTTTACATAATGTACTTCTTCTTTTGAGCCGAGCTGGTCAACAACATCGTCGATAAATTCTAAAAGTTCCCCGATGAGGAATTTAAATTCAACTTCTTCCTGTTTACCAAAATCAATCAGTTTGCTGTGAATTCCATAACGGGCTGCACGCCATTTGTTTTCAGCAATCAGTGCTCTGCGGTATAGTCTGAAGCCAAGATTTTGTTTTATGAGCTTGTGAAGTTTTGCTACCACCGCCTGTATAATGGCTGCAAGACAGATAGTCTCATCCACACGCATCGGAATATCGCAAACTCTGAACTCAAGTGTGTTAAAATACGGATGAGCGCGAATATCCCACCAGATTTTCTTTGCGTCGTCTATGCATTTAGTCTTCACCAAAAGCTTAACATAGTTATCATACTCAGCAATACTTCCAAAGTAATCGGGAATACCGGTTCTCGGAAAACGATCAAATACTTTGCTGCGATATGATTTGAAGCCGGTATTTCTTCCAAGCCAGAAAGGTGAGTTGGTTGAAAGAGCAAATATGTGCGGCAGAAAATATCTTGCAGCATTCATTACATGCAGAGCAGTTTCCCGGTCGTCTACTCCCACGTGAACGTGCAGACCAAAAATTAGGTTAGCTCTGGCAACCTGCTGGTAATCGGAGATGATCTCCCTGTATCGCGGATGGTCGGTAATCTTCTGATCTTTCCAGTGGGAAAACGGATGAGTGCCGGCTGCAGCGATGCATAAACCCTTGGATTTTGCAAGCCCTGCAAGATCCTGCCTTAGTTTTGTAACCTGCTGGCGTGCATCTTTAATATCTCCACAGATATCTGTACCGACTTCCACAACTGACTGGTGCATTTCGGCTTTTACTTTTTCTGCCAGCACCATTTTACCTTCTTCAATTATCTGCTGAATATGAGATTTCAGTTCTCTGGTATTAGGGTCAACAATCTGAAATTCCTCTTCAACACCGAGTGTGAATAATCCGGGTTCTGCCATAATATTTTCTCTATTTAACTTTTACTTAATGGGATGTTAGCAGCAAATGTTTTTATAAAATTACCCCATGTCAGATTATTCTGTCCTGCTTTATGAGCTTTTGCTCTTCTGATTGCCATATTCGCCGCGGCTTCTACTATCCAATCAAAGTTTTCTTCACCGACTGAAATTTTGTCCGCATCCGGCGCAGGATTGCAGAAGTCAATTGCATACGGAACTCCATCACGGATTGCAAGTTCTACAGTATTAAAATCGTAACCAAGAGCGTTGTTGATTGTAAGAACTGCGTGAAGAAGTTTTTCCAGCAACGGTTTTTCAATTGGCTTTGGATTTCTAACGTATCTCAGATGATGCGGCTGTTTCGGATCGTATCTCATTATGTGTACATCTTTTCTATCAAGACAATAGCATCTGAAATATTCTGTAAAATTTATTTCTTCCTGAAGCATCATTACAAGCTGACCGGTTTCATTGTATGCTTTGAAAAAGTCATCCGGTGATTCAAGACGATAAACATTTTTCCAGCCGCCGCCTGCAAACGGTTTGAAGTAAGCCGGAAAACCAACGTAGCTAAACATTGCATCCCAGTTCAAAGGATAATCAAGATTTCTGAATGAGTTTGCGTTTGTATCATCAGGATGCTGGTTTGATGGAAGCAGAACTGTTTTCGGAACTGCGACATCGAGCTTTGTCATCAAAGCATTGTTGAAAAACTTTTCATCAGCACTCCACCAGAATGGATTGTTGATTACTGCTGTTCCGTTCAAAGCAGCATTTTTTAAGAATGCTCTGTAGAATGGAACATCCTGCGAAATTCTGTCAATGATAACATCGTAACCGCTTGGTTCGCCCTGAATGACTTTATCAATTTTAACAAACTCGGCGGTTATAGCTTTTTCATTTTTTGAGTTTACTCTTTCAACAAACGCCGGTGGAAAAGTTGTTTCCTGCCCGAATAAAATTCCTATTTTTTTCATTTAGCTCCTGAATTTTCTAACTCAAATTATTTTTTAATCTTATGATATAGCTTAGTTACGAGAGTAGTTTTTCTCCCACAATTTAGGGGCAAATATATTAAAAAGTGATGGCTTTTCAAGTCGAAAGTTTCCTGAGCAGGATATGCCGGATTGTAAAAATCTGACATATCTCTCTAGCCTTTTTAAATTGATATTCTTTTACGATTGAGCTATTTTTATACCGATGAGTAAACAGGATTCACAAACCAACAAGTTACCCAGGGAAAATCAAGCCGGGCGGGACGGACAAACTCCATTAATGGCTCAGTATTTAAGAATTAAGGAAGCCAATCCGGATACAATCCTGCTTTTTAGAGTCGGTGATTTCTTCGAAACATTTGAAAACGATGCGAAAATTGCTTCCAAAGTTCTCGGAATTACTTTAACAAAAAGAGCCAACGGTGCAGCGGAAGATGTTCCGCTTGCAGGATTTCCTCATCACGCAATAGATTCTTATTTGCCGAAGCTGGTTCGTGCCGGCTATCGTGTCGCTGTCTGCGAACAGATGGAAAATCCAAAGTTTGCCAAAGGAATTGTGAAAAGGGAAGTGATTGAAGTCGTTACTCCCGGTGCAACTCTTTCCGACAAGCTGCTCGATCATAAAAAAAATAATTACCTGCTTTCTATTTTTATCAATGAGGAGGTTGCTGGAATTTCTTTTGCGGATGTTTCGACTGGCGAGTTCTTTACATTCGAAGTCCCCGAATCAGATCTTCAGCAGCAGATTGAATCAATAGCTCCTGCAGAAATTCTGATTCAGAAAAAAGAAAAAGATTATCTCACACCGGTTATCAACAAAATCAATCCTTCAATCCGAATTACAAAAATGGATGACTGGATTTTTAATTATGATTATGCGAATGAACTGCTTCTCAATCAATTCGGAACAGTTACTTTAAAAGGATTTGGAATTGAGCATCTCCAAAACGGAATAGTCGCAAGCGGTGCTGCATTAAATTATCTGCAAGAAACACAGAAAGTTAGTCTTACTCATCTCAACAGAATTTCACTTTACAATCCATCCGAGTATATGATTCTTGATTCTTCAACGAGAAGAAATCTTGAAATCAGCTATTCGATGCACGGAGACGGAAGAGAAGGTTCACTGATTTCAATTCTAGATAAAACGACCACTGCAATGGGCGGAAGACTTTTGAAGAAATGGATTTCTGCACCATTGAGAGATTTGAGAAAGATTCAAAGCCGTCTTGATAGTGTTGAAGAGCTGCTGAAGAATAAATCGCAGCGAAAAAAAATTGAGAATGAGCTTAAGGAAGTCGGTGATCTCGAAAGAATTATTTCAAGAATTTGTACGGGCAGAGCAAATCCAAGAGAAGTTGTTGCACTCAAAACATCTCTAAAAAAAATACCCTCGATAAAAGAACATCTTTCAAACTTTAAGACGGATGCGTTATCAAAAACATCGAGAGAACTTAATCCACTTGAAAATTTAGTTGAACGAATTCAGAATGCGGTAATAGATACTCCTCCTGCAACTTTAGTTGATGGTGGAGTAATTAGAAATGGTTTCAGTCCTGAACTTGATGAACTGCGAAACATTGCATTTCACGGAAAAGACTGGATAGCAAAACTTCAGAAAACAGAAAGAGAAAGAAGTGGAATACCTTCATTGAAGGTCAGCTTCAATAATGTTTTTGGCTACTACATTGATATCAGCAATGCTCATAAAGATAAAGTGCCTGAAAATTATATAAGGAAGCAAACGCTTGTTAACTCTGAAAGGTATATTACTCCTGAGTTGAAAGAGTACGAAGATAAAATCCTTAATGCAGAAGAAAAGATTCACGAACTTGAATCAGAGCTCTTCGATGAATTAAAAAAATACATTTCCGCTGAAGCTGTCGCAATCCAGAGTAATGCAAGAATGATTGCATTGATTGATTGCCTGATTTCATTTGCTGAATGTGCAGAAGCATACAAATATTCAAAACCTGTTGTTCATTCTGGAGATGAGCTGGAAATTATTGAAGGTCGTCATCCGGTTGTTGAACAAATTCTTCCGCCGGGAGAAAAGTTTAAACCAAATGATTGTGTGATTGATAATAAGAATGACCAGATAATTTTGCTTACCGGTCCAAATATGGCAGGCAAATCTGTTTATCTCAGGCAGATTGGGTTGATAGTTCTGATGGCACAGATCGGTTCATTCGTTCCTGCAAAGAGTGCGAAGATTGGATTGGTGGACAGAATTTTCACCCGTGTTGGTGCAAGTGATAACATAACTTCCGGCGAAAGCACATTTCTGGTTGAGATGCAGGAAGCAGCAAATATTCTGAATAACGCTTCTTCAAAAAGTTTAATTCTTCTTGATGAAATCGGAAGAGGTACAAGTACGTTTGATGGAATATCAATTGCGTGGGCAATAACAGAATACCTTCACGATAATGAAGATGTCGCCGCCAAAACTCTTTTTGCAACTCACTATCACGAGCTGAACGAAATGGCTGATCTTTTTCCAAAAATAAAAAATTATAAAGTTGAAGTCCGTGAGTACGACGATAAAGTAATCTTCCTTCACAAAGTAAATCCGGGAAGAGCGGATCACAGTTATGGAATTCAGGTTGCGCAGATGGCTGGACTTCCGGCATTCGTAACGAATCGAGCAAAAGAAATATTGAGAAATCTCGAAAGCAAAGAATTAACGCCTTATGAATTAAAGAAAGAGAAACTTCGTAAGCTTCAGATACCCGAAAACCAGATGAGCATATTTGAATTCCAGGATGATAAGCTGAGAGGAGAAATTAAAGATCTTGAAATTGAGAAACTTACTCCGCTCGAAGCATTGAATAAATTGAATGAACTAAAAAAGAAAGTGAAGAAAGAGGATTAATTTATCTGGATGAAAAACAGACTGCTATTGTTAATAAGATTATTTCTTATTTGTTTCTTTATCGTCTCAGCCGGATGCGATGACAATAAAACCGGCAGCGTGGAGTTTCAGAATTATGCTAAGTTGCTCTTAAGGGAGAGAGCACAGAAGGATTCAGTTATGCAGTACAGTGCAGGATCTCCTTTTTACAGGGATACGACTGCGAGATTTTCAAACTTAAAATATTTTGATCCAAATCCTGATTTTATCTTTAAATCCAAAATTTATTATAATCAGGTTCAGGATACTGTATTCGTTTTAGGTACAAAAGGTGAAACAAGGGTAGTGGTTATTATTGGTTATGTTGAACTGAATTATAAAAATAAAAATTACAAAGTAAATGTTTACAGGGGATTTAGCCGGGACTGGGTTCCGTATCATAATATTTGGTTTACTGACAGGACCACAGGCAAAGAAACGTATGGAGTAGGAAGATATCTGGATATCAATCTGAATGAAGAAAAAGATTTTATTTATGAAATAGACTTTAATAAGGCTTACAATCCTTACTGTGCATATAGTTTACTTTATTCCTGTCCTATACCAAGAGAAGAGGATTATATAGATATATCAATTGAGGCAGGTGAAAAAAACTTCCACTGAATTAATCTATCCTGATTAGCGCAACTCTTCGATTCATCTTACGCCCTTCAGTGGTTGTATTATCTGCTATAGGGAAATCTTCACCCAATCCTACTATCTCAAAGCTGTCTGCTTTCAAACCCTGGGATACAAAATAATTAAATACCGATTGAGCTCTTTGCAAAGAAAGTACTTTGTTATACTGCGGATCGCCTTTTTCATCGGTGTGACCTTCAATCCGCCATTTTGCACCCGGACGTAATTTAATACGGGCTATAACTTTGTTTAATTCATCGTATGAATCCGGTGTAAGTATAGCTTCACCCGGACTGAACAATGTGGATGCATTAAAAATATATTCCTGGAATTCATCAGAGCATCCATCGAGAGTTACCTGTGTAGCAGGCGGTGTGTTCGGGCATTTATCCAGGTAATCGGGTACACCATCGCCATCGGAATCAAGCGGGCATCCCTGAATATTAACCTGTACGCCCCGCGGTGTGTTCGGGCACCTGTCTGTAAAATCCGGAACCCCGTCTCCATCAGCGTCCGACGGGCACCCTAAGTTATCAACACTTACACCCCTTGGTGTATTCGGGCAGTTGTCTATATAATCGGGCACACCATCCAGATCTGAATCCAGAGGGCATCCGTTTCGTGTTATCTTAACATCAGGTGGAGTATCCGGGCATCTGTCTGCATAATCGGGCACGCCATCGCGGTCTGAATCGACCGGGCAGCCGTTTTCATAAACCTGGACTCTTGCAGGTGTGTTTGGGCACTTGTCGAGGTAGTCTGGTACACCATCCCGGTCAGTATCAATCGGGCATCCTTTATCGTCTACTTTAAGACCTTCAGGTGTTTCGGGGCAGGAATCATAAGAATCATCTACTCCGTCTTTGTCAGCATCAACTCTTGCATTTATTGTATAGGATAATCCTAAAAATCCGGTATAGTAGAGATCATTTTCAGAGCCAAGCTGAATATCATCAAGCCAGTCATTAAAATTAAATCCAACTCCCAGATTAAAATTTATTGAAAAATCATTGGTGATAAGGTACCTTAAACCGGCCTCAAGGTTTAGATTAACATCCTGCTTATCATACAGCCCATTGCTGTTATTTTCCAGGGGCTTTCCGCTGCGGTCTTTAGGGTCAAAACTTAGATAGGAAAACGCAGCCGATATTGTTGGAGCTACCTTTTCTGAAACTATATAGC
>CAZXGJ010000004.1:0-115942 GCA_964639955.1 uncultured Ignavibacteriaceae bacterium | reverse complement strand
AGGCTTGGTTCAGAATCTTAATATTTCATTAAAAAACTTAAAGATCCTGAAACAAGTTCAGGATGAATGAATATATGTTAAACAATAATGATGAAGTTACACCGATTAAGTTTTTCTTAAGCCAGAACTATCCTAATCCGTTTAGTGAGAGGACAACTATTAAATAT
This sequence comes from uncultured Ignavibacteriaceae bacterium, assembly GCA_964639955.1. Lineage (GTDB taxonomy): Bacteria > Bacteroidota > Ignavibacteria > Ignavibacteriales > Ignavibacteriaceae > IGN2. The sequence continues at coordinate 115,775 of CAZXGJ010000004.1, read as the reverse complement.
TGTGTAGCGTATAAAACCCGTGTGCAAATAGCTGTCTATGATACCGAAGGAAACGCAATAGAAAAACTGGTTGATGAAGAAAAAAATCCCGGCACTTATGAAGTCGAGTTCTCTGCCTGTCATTCCTGCGAAAGCAGGAATCCAGAGGGTGAGACTTATTACTACCGACTTGAAGCAGGGGATTACAAAAGCGAAAAGAGGATGCAATTAATTATATGAATCGGCAGAAAATTAAAACATCTGAAATGGCTTAATATGATGTTAGTAACCAATAGATTTTCTTTAGAAAATGAAGATTGCAACATAAGTGCAAGTCTTTGCGACATAGTTAATAACTACCCACCTTACAAATTTAGTTTATTTGTAACGTGGGAAAATAAATTTATCAATCCATAACTAGGAGATAATTATGAAAACTTTACTACAAACTTTGTTTTTCTTTTTGCTGGTAACGCAAATTTGTTTTTCGCAAACAGACTTTTGGGAACAAACTCATGGGCCTGGTGGCGGTTGCCAAGCAAATCCAGGGGCCATAGATTCGCAAGGAGATATTTTTGTGGCCTTTATGGGTGGTGATGGCACGAATGTCGGAAATGGTTTATTCCGATCAACTGATGATGGTATCAGTTGGGCACCTTCGCAAAACGGTATAACTAATACAGACCTTCATTGTGTGGTAATTAATAAGAATAATTATTTTTTTACTAATTCATATGGAGGAGGCATTTTTCGATCTACGGATGAAGGACTGACCTGGGTTTCTCTACCATCATCCCAAGCAAGTACTACAACCCTAATCACTAATATAAATGGAGATCTTCTGTGTGGTACTTGGTGGGATGGAATTTATAAATCAACGGACAACGGAGATACTTGGCAACAGTTGAATTCTGGACTTGGTTGGGTAGGCGAACTAGCGATAGACAGCTCAGGCAGGATATATGCTGGACAGGGGGAATATACGGGTGGGGGTATTTATGTTTCTATGAATAATGGTCAAACTTGGAGTTATCTTGGCTTATCAGGGAAATGGATCAATAGTATATGTCTGGCTATGAATGGAGATATTTTTGCGGGCGATTTGTATACAGGAGTTTACCGTTCAACAGATCAGGGGAACACTTGGATAAATATGAGCTCTGGTATTACATCTTCTGATGCTTATTGGAGCCTTAGTGTTGATTCTCTGGATAGGATATATTACGCAACTGATGATGGTCTTTTCAGAACCTCGGATTATGGTTTATCCTGGATTAAATTGAATTCATACAAATGGGGTCGACGTGCTTGGTGTAGTGAACAAGGAACAATATTCGAAGGATCAGACGGGTTTGGTATATTGCGGTCAACAGACGATGGTAATACTTGGTTACAAAACGGACCTGCACTAAGCAAAGTTAATTCACTTTGTAATTTATCTGCGGGGATCTTATTGGCAGGTTCTGATCCAATGTATGGCTCAGATGATCATACAGGTCTTTACCATTCTTCTAATAACGGTGATAACTGGATGGTGCCACCAAGCTTAAACAAATACATTTACTCTCTTTCAAGTATCTCAGACCAATTTGTCCTTGCAGGTACAAATAACGGACTTTACAGATCATCGAATCAAGGAATAGATTGGTCATTTATTGGATTAGCAAATACAAATGTTAACTCAATTCTCTTTGCTGAAAATGCTAAACTTTATGCTGCTACTAGCAACGGAATATATTTTTCTGCTGACAGCGGTTTCAGTTGGAGTTTCTATGGAATGCTTGGAACAGATATACTTTCTGTTGTGATTGCTGGTACCGATTTTTTCTTTGCTGGAACAGATGGACAGGGTATTTATTTATCCAGCGACCAAGGGGCGAATTGGATATTTACAGGACTGCCAAACCTAACTGTTCGTTCAATTATCATAGATGAATCAAACAATATTCTCACGGGTACGAGTGGTGGTGTGTACTTATCTACTAATATGGGAATTTCCTGGATTTACAGAGGCTTAGTAGATGAAAATCTTCAGACACTTTATTTACATTACTCGGGGATATTATTTGCGGGAACAGCAAACAGTGGAGTTTATTACTCAACCGATCAAGGAACAACTTGGTTGCAGGAAAACTCTGGATTAACTAATACAAACGTTCTTTGCTTCTCTTCAGATGATGATGGATAACTTTATGCGGGCACGGATGGTAATGGTGTGTTTAAAAGTACGGAACCAATCACCGATGTGGAAGTTAACTATACAAATTTGCCAACAGAGTTTTTGCTTTCACAGAATTATCCGAATCCGTTTAATCCTTCAACCAGAATCAAGTATCAAGTAGCCAGCATCTCGCACGTGTCTTTGGTGGTGTACGACGTACTTGGCAACGAGATAGAAACACTCGTTAATGAAGAAAAACCAGCAGGTACTTATGAAGTAACCTTCAATAGTCATTCCGGCGAAGTCCGGAATCTGCCAAGCAGTGTTTCCACCAGAAGCGGATGCGCATCCGGCGTATATTTTTATCAACTGCAAACTGGTTCGATTATAGAGACGAAGAAAATGTTGCTTCTCAAATAAAATTTAAAAGTAGAGACAAGTCGCTTCGCCTTTGGTGAATTGCCCATTCAATCCATCATTCATGCAACCATGCAACCATGCAGCCTTTTTCCCATTCGTTCATTCTTTTATTTTCTATATTTGTAGTAATCTTAATGAAAAAGTTTTATGCGCACCTGGCTTAAAGTTACAATCGGAATTGTTGTTTCGCTGATAATCATCTTTGTTGTGGGTGGATATGTTTTTTATAATTCTCTCACCGAATCACTTCCAGTTTATGAAGGAGAATTAAATGCACCATCACTCAAATCTGAAGTGAAAATTTATTTTGATAGTCTTGCCATTCCTTATGTCTTTGCAGAGAATGATGAAGACGTTTCCTTCACTCTGGGTTATCTTCATGCGAGAGAAAGAATGTTTTCGATGGATATAATTCGTCGCGCCGGTGAAGGAAGATTGAGTGAAATTTTTGGAGTAGAAACTTTGCCTTTTGATAAAATGTTCAGAACAGTCGGTTTGAGCAGAACTGCCGAGATGATCAAAACGAAAATGAATCCCGAAGGTTTAAAACTTTTGGAAGCTTATTCACGAGGAGTAAATTATTATCTGAATGAAAAGAAAAATAAATATCCTGTGGAGTTCGATATTCTCGGCTATCAGCCTGAAGAATGGAAAGCTGAGCACAGCATAATCGTAATTCGGATGATGGCGTGGGAACTGAATCTCGGTTGGTGGACAGATTTAGCGTTCACCGAGCTTGTCCAAAAACTCGGTGCAGAGAAAGTAAAAGAAATTCTCCCTGATTATCCTGAAAATGCACCGACAATTATTCCACCTGAAATAAAAAAGTTTGCACAGATCAACACCAATTTCATTGAGACTGATAAAGCATTCAGAAAATTTATCGGGATGTCGGGAACTCATCTCGGATCAAATAACTGGGTGGTTAATTCGCAAATGTCAGCTTCAGGTAAACCAATAATTGCAAACGATCCGCACCTTGCATACAGAGCACCCGGAATCTGGTATGCTGCAGTTATAAAATCACCAACCTGGAATGCTGCGGGAGTAACATTGCCGGGAGTTCCGGGAATTGTAATTGGAAAGAACGATAATATTTCCTGGACTTTGACAAACATAATGACCGATGAAACCGATTTTTATTTTGAAACTCTCGATTCATCCCGAACAAGATATTTACTTGACGGAAGCTGGAAAGATTTACAAATAATTGAAGACACCATTTTCACCAGAGATGGAATCAAAGAACCGATAGAAATAAAATCCACGCATCGCGGACCAATCATCTCGAACATTCATCCATACAATTTTGTATATAACAATGATGAATCAATCTATCCGCCAATAAGTATGCGCTGGTTTGGGAATGAATTCAGCGATGAAATGGATGCATTTCTAAAAATCAACAAAGCAAAAAACTGGCGCGAGTTCAAATCCGCAGTTGAGAAATTTAATATTCCCGGACAAAATTTTGTTTATGCGGACAAAGATGGAAATATCGGTTATGTTTTTGGCGGTGCTCTTCCAATCAGACAAAATAGTACAACCACCTTTGTGTTCGATGGTTCAACAACAAAAAATGATTGGAAAGGATTTCTTCCGAGAAATGAATTGCCTTATTTGTTCAATCCAACCCAGAATTACATTGCGACTGCAAATAACAAAGTGATAAAAGATTTCAAATATCACATAACAAATCTATGGGAACCATCTTCGCGGATTGAAAGAATAACAGAGCTTCTTCAATCAAAGACAAAACACTCGGTTGAAGGTTATATGAAGTATCAGTCAGATGTTAAATCACCGTATGCTAAACAGATTGTTCCTTATATTCTCTCTGCTTTTAAGAATGTTGAAATCAAAGATGAAAATCTTAAAGAATCTCTAAAACTTTTAAGAGAATGGTCTTCATTCGATTATGAAATGAACAAATACCTGCAGACACCGTCAATCTTTTTAACTTTCTTTGATAAGCTGATGAAGAATATTTATATGGATGAGATGGGAGAAGATCTTTTCAACCAGTATGTTTTCCTTGCGAATGTTCCTTACAGGAATATTCTTGAGCTGCTGCTGAATCCGTTTTCTGATTGGTACAATGATATAAAAAACAATGAAAGAAAAACGAGAGATGATGTAATAAGGCAAAGCCTGACTGATGCACTTGACGAACTTGAAAGAAAATTAGGCAAAGATGTGAAAGACTGGCAATGGGGAAAACTTCACACAGTAACTTTTAAGCACGCTTTTACAGGAGTTTCCTGGATAATTGACGAAGTAGTGAATATTGGTCCTTATGAAATTAGCGGCGATGGGACAACAATTTACAACACGGAGTACGCTTTTTCTGAAAGCATTGAAAAATATCCGCTGTTTCGACACGATCCTTTCGATTGCGAGCTTGGTCCCTCGATGAGATTCATATACGATTTTGCAAAGCCGGATGAGTTTTATCTGATTCTGACTACAGGTCAGTCGGGAAATATTTTCAGCGATCATTATAAAGATCAGACAGAGCTTTTTCTTAGTGGAAAGTATATAAATATAAGAACGGATGAAGAGGAGATTAAAAATCTGAAGAATAAACAATTAAGAATTTCACCCTAAACTAAAGAGTTTAATATCATTCTTGCGAACAAAGTAAAGGTAACCTTCAAGGTTGCCCCCTGTTTGTAAGACGTAAACCTTGAAGGTTTCTATCCGAGGTTGCCCACAGTTTGGAGTACGCAAACCTCGAAGGTTGCTGTAATTAGTTATATAAATAGTTGCCGAAATAATTCACTTCCTATCAATCCACAATTATTATTAACTTTGTCTATATTTGCATCGAATTATTTGTTCAACAACAAGAGTTTAAATGAAAGTAATAGAGCATTTAGAGAAAGCAAAAGAACCGCTAATAAGCTTTGAACTTATACCTCCAAAACGCGGCGGGGATATTACGGATGTATTACATGTTATAGACAACATAATAAAATTCCGACCGCCGTTCATTGATATCACAAGTCATTCTGCAGAAGTTATTTATGAAGAAACTCCCGATGGAATAAAAAAGAAAGTAAAAAGAAAAAGACCCGGAACACTCGGTATCTGTGCGCTCATTCAGAATAAATATAACGTAGATGCTGTCCCTCACATCCTGGCAAAAGGTTTTACCCGTGAAGAAACAGAAGATTTTATGATTGAATTGAATTATCTCGGAATTGATAACGTTCTTGCAATCAGAGGAGACGAAAGCGGTTACGACAAACCGATCCCTGTGGGTAAAAGTGCAAACAGAAATGCTCTTGAATTAGTTGAACAGATTGTAAGAATGAACAAAGGAATTTATCTGGAGGATTCATTGCTTGATGCAAGGCCAACTAAGTTTTGTATTGGTGTCGGCGGCTATCCTGAAAAACATTATGAAGCCCCGAACCTCAAGGCGGATATTAAATTTGCAAAACAAAAAGTAGATGCCGGTGCTGATTACATTGTTACTCAAATGTTTTATGATAATAAATTTTACTTTGATTATGTTGAAAAGTGCCGTGAGACTGGAATAGATGTTCCGATAATTCCCGGATTAAAAATATTAACTTCTAAAGCTCAGCTTCATTCTATTCCAAAAGATTTCCACGTAACTATTCCATCTGCTCTCTCCGATGAAGTTGAAAATGCGAAACCGGAAGAAGTGATAAATATCGGTGTTGAATGGACTGCAAATCAGGTGCGTGAACTGCTTGATAAAAATGTTCCAAGCATTCATTTTTATATAATGCTGAACTCCAGACCAATAAACCTTGTAATGGAGCGGCTTAAATTATTTAATAAAGTTTTTTAGAAAATTTTCTTGATAATATGGTTGGTGTAAGAAGACCTGTTGTTAAAAAGTTAAAATGGGGAGTTGCCGGTTGCGGCAGATTTGCAGAACATACTTTCATCCCGACTTTAAAGTTTTTGAGAAGAAGTACTGTTAATTCTTTCTTCAGTCATAATTTAAGCCGAGCAAAAGAACTGGCAGAAAAATCCGGTGCTTCCGGTTACTTTGATAATTATGAAGAATTCCTGAAATCAGATATTGATTGTGTTTTTGTTGCTAGTGTAAACTCACATCATTATGAACAGGTGATCAAAGCTGCAGAAGCAGGAAAAATGATACTCTGCGAAAAGCCGCTTGCTATTGATAGTAAACAAGCTGAAGAAATGGTTGCAGCTTGTAACAGAAATAATGTTCTTCTTGCAGTCAATTATCTGCATCGTTTGCACCCTCACGTAATCAAAGCAAAAGAATTAATCAAGAACCAAACAATAGGCAAGCTTGTCTCAGTAAATGTATCGTTTAACCTTGATTTTCCGCCAGGCAACAATTTCAGATTCAATAAAGAACTTAGCGGCGGTGGTGCGCTGCGTGACCTCGGGACTCATATGATTGATCTTTTAAGATTTTTTGGAGGAGAGATTTCTGAAATAGACGGATATATGGATAATGTTATCTACAATTATGAAGTGGAAGATTTTGTTTCTGCTTTGGTAAAATTCGAAAATCACAATTACGGCTCATTTAACGTTTCGTACAATACAAAAAAGGCGTTTAACAGAATTGAAATACTCGGTCATACAGGTGCGATTAGTATCGAGAATTTTATTGGAGTGAAAGGTTCTCCTTCAAAGTTGACGATTCAGCTTGATGGTGAAGCAAAGAAAAGTTTCAGGAAAAGAGGAAACAAATTTCTTTTTATGATGAGAGCCATTCAAAAATCTTTTCTTAAAAATCAAACTCCGCCTGTTACAGGTGAGGATGGTTTAATCAATATGAAGTTAATGGAAGAGCTTGAAAGAAAATGTCAGAGATAGATAGGCTGATTTCCGTTTGTCATAAGGTTTACCAAAAAGGATTTGTCTCTGCCAGTGATGGAAACGTTTCTTTAATCACTTCTGATAATACTGTTCTGATTACCCGTTCGGGAATCTGTAAAGGAGAAATAACAGAAAAAGATATTCTCGAATTTGATTTCAACGGAAGGCACTTAAAAGGTGAAGGAAAAATCACAACCGAGTTCAAACTTCATCTTTATGCATATTCAAAAAGAAAAGATGTTAACGCAGTAGTTCACTGCCATCCTGTTTATGCAACTGCATTTTCATTGCTGGGAGAAGGATTGGTCAAGCATTATTTCCCGGAAGTGATTTTAACTCTGGGTAAAGTTCATTTATGCAAGTATACCACTCCTTCAACTAATGATCTTCCTTTAAGTCTTGAACCATATATTGATTATGGCTGGGCATTTCTGCTTCAGAATCATGGTGCACTTACGCTTGGCAAAAATGTTGATGATGCATATTACAAAATGGAAAAACTTGAGCACGCGGCTGAAACACTTTTCAAAGCCCGTCAGCTTGGAACTCCAAATGAATTATCGCCTGAAGATGTTAAAAGATTATTTGAAATATCTGAAGAGACGTATGGAATCACACAGGATCCGAGAAATGTTTTTTAAAATCACAAATTATAAATCACAAATCACAAATCACAAATAATTTACAATCTCCAAATTCGAAATTCAAATCGTTTCTGATTTTGAGCATTGAGATTTGGTATTTGTTTGTTATTTGTAATTTGGTGCTTGAAAATTCAGAATTAATTTTATGACAAGTAAGAAACCCACAATAGCTTTACTGGTTGGCGGAACTTCTCCTGAACGTGCAGTGAGCAAAATGTCTGGCAAAGGAATTCTTCAGGCATTAAAAAATCTTCAGTATCCCACAATAGTTATTGATCCTGCTTATGGATTAAACCAGCCGAAGGAGGAAGAACAATTCTTCCTTGAAAAAGATTTTGCTGAAATATCAAACCGCAATTGCATAGATGCAATAAACTCAAATATGCTTGATGATGTTGATGTTGTTTTTTCTGCAATGCATGGTAAATGGGCAGAAGATGGAACAATTCAATCTCTTCTTGAATTAAGAGGAATGAAATACACAGGTTCAAAAGTTCTTGCAAGCGCTTTGGCAATGGATAAGGATATGTCGAAAACGATTTTCAGACAAGCCGGTGTTCAAATTGCAGATTGGTTTACTGTCAAAGAAAGAAGCTTCGAACCTATTCTGATTTCTGATGAAATAAACCAGCGATTCGGATTTCCCTGTATTATAAAAGCAAATGATCAGGGCTCAACTGTCGGTTTAAAAATTGTTCAGGATGAATCGGAAGTTGAAGAAGGAATTGTTATTGCTCAAACATATTCTTCAAAAGCATTGATTGAAAAATATATTCCCGGAAGAGAGTTAACGGTTACAATTCTTTTAAATGAAGCTTTGCCGGTACTTGAAATAATTCCCAGGAGTGGTTTCTACGATTATAAACACAAATACACTTCCGGTATGAGTGAGTATATTGTTCCCGCAAAAATTCCTGACGAAGTTGCAAAGAAAGCTCAGCAGCAGGCGCTGACTGCTTTTCATTCTCTCGGCTGTGAAGGTTATGCAAGAGTTGATTTCAGAATGTCTGATCAAAATGAATTATACTGTCTTGAAGTGAATACATTACCGGGAATGACTCCAACAAGCCTTGTTCCTAAAGCAGCAAAAGCAGTTGGAATTTCTTTCGAAGAATTAATAAAAAGAATTATTCAGCAGGTGTTATTGTAGTAATGGTTAAGGGTAAAGGAAAATTCGTTTTTTATTTATTCGTTGTAATCATAGTTATCGGTGTTCTCTATATATTTTTTAATGAATATGGTGTGATTAAATATTATGATTTGCAGAGCCAGGTTGATTCATTGCAAACCGAACTTGATGTGATAGAGCGTGAGAACGAAAAATTAAAATATGAAATCGATTCACTCCAAAAAAAAATACCGGCAAAGATGGAACAGGTTGCCAGAGAAAAGTATAATATGAAACGTGAAAGTGAAACTGTAATTGAAGTCGAAGAAGAGTGACACATCAAAAATTCCTTCTACACCGCTTGCTGACCGGGTAAGACCAAAATCTCTGGCTGAGTTTCACGGACAGGAACATCTTGTCGGTGAAGGTAAGCCAATCCGGCTGATGATAGAAAATAAAAATATCAGTCCGTTCATTCTTTGGGGTCCTCCCGGAACAGGCAAAACAACTCTCGCACAAATAATCGCAGAAGAAACTGATTCAAAGTTTTACCAGATAAGTGCTGTATCTGCTGGTGTAAAAGAAGTTCGTAATGTTATCCAGATTGCAGAGCATAATAAAAGTCTTGGACTTCGCACAATTCTTTTTATCGATGAAATTCATCGTTTCAACAAAGCACAGCAGGATGCATTGCTTCATTCGGTTGAAACCGGCTTGATAGTACTGATTGGTGCAACAACTGAAAATCCATCATTCGAAGTAATACCTGCTCTTCGCTCAAGAGCAAGAGTTTATGTCCTGAATGAACTTTCGAAAAATGAACTGCACAAGATTTTACATAGTGCAATTTTGAAGGACGAGTTCATCTCCGGATTGGATATTGAAATTGCAGATGAAGACTACCTGCTTTATCTATCCGGTGGTGATGCGCGGATTATGCTTAGTATCATTGAATCTGCTGTTATGCAGGAAATCAATCAGGAAAAAATTCTGATTACAAAAGAGCTTCTCGATAATATCATTCAGAGGAAAAATATATTTTATGACAAAGGCGGCGAAGAACATTACAATTTAATTTCGGCTTTTATAAAAAGTGTTCGTGGGAGTGATCCTGATGCTGCACTGTATTGGCTGGCACGAATGCTTGAAGGCGGAGAGGATCCTTTGTTTATCGCAAGAAGATTAATTGTTCTTGCTTCAGAAGATATTGGTAATGCTTCGCCAAATGGTTTGGTTTTAGCTGAAGCAGCATTCAGCGCAGTGGAAAAAATCGGAATGCCTGAAGCGAGAATTATACTGGCACAATGTACAACTTATTTAGCTTCCTCTCCTAAAAGTAATGCATCGTACATTGGAATTTCAAAAGCTGAACAGGAAGTTAGAACGCAGCCATTATACCCGGTTCCAAATCATCTTCGCAATGCACCTACCAAATTGATGGAAGAACTAGGATACGGTGATAAATACAAATATCCTCACGATTACGATAATAATTTTTTAATAGAAAAATATTTTCCGGAAGAGATGAATGGTAAACAGTTCTATTTTCCAACTGATAACGGACAGGAAAAAAATCTAAAAGAAAGACTTAAAGCATTATGGAAAGATAGAAAAAGGTATTAAAGCCCTCTCCTTAGGAGAGGGTTTGGGAGAGGCCCTAAAGTAACGCAAACATTTTCCCCGGCAGCTGCTTAACCAATCCTTTAAACTCAAGAGAAAGTAAATTTACCAGACTATCAGAGGTTGATAGATTAGCCAGAGAAGCAATTTTATCGATGTGAAGAGGTTCGGAGTTCATTACATTTATAATCTTCTCTTCAAATAAACTCAGATCAACCTGCTGCTTTGGAATATTCTTGCCAAGCACAGGTTTTAATTTCAATCCCAGTTCATTTATCACATCCTCAGCAGAAGTGATTAGCTCAGCTTCAGATTTTTGAATTAAAAGATTTGTACCGTCTGATTGTCTTACGCCAACATTTCCCGGCAGGGCAAAAACTTCCCTGTTCTGGTCAAGCGCAAATGCGGCTGTTTGCATTGCGCCACCAGTAGCGCCGGTTTCAATTACAATCACTCCAAGACTTAACCCAGAAATTATTCTGTTACGTCTGGGAAAATTTTGTGCATCAGGTTTTGTGCCGAGTGAAAATTCACTAACAACCGCACCTGTCTCAGCAATCTTTTCAAAAAGTTTTCTGTTTTCAGCAGGATAAATAACATCTAATCCGCTTCCGACAACTGCAATGGTTCTGCCCCCTGATTTTATCGCAGCATTGTGAGCGATTGAATCAATTCCTCTTGCCATTCCGCTGATAATAGTTATTCCCTGTTTAGCGAGTTCGATTGAAATTTTCTCTGCCTGAACTTTACCATAATTAGTTGGCTGCCGTGTTCCAACTATCGCAATTGAGTATTGATCGCTTTCAGTAAAATCACCAAGTAGATAAAACAATATCGGTGGGTCATAAATTTTTTTTAGAAGTGGCGGATATTCCTGATCCCAGATTGTAATGAGTTTACCACCAAGCTTTTCTAATTTCTTTAATTCCTTTTCAGTGAATTTTTCTGTCTCATCTCGTTCGTGACATGCTTTTCTGATTCTTTTAGCAAGGTTGGTGCTGATTCCTTCAACATTCATTAGTGACTGGTAATCTGCGGCGAGAATATTTTTTGTGCTTCTGAATTTTGCGAGAAGATTTCTCAATTTGCCCGGCCCGATTCCCTCAACCGATAAAAGCAGATACAGGTCAGTTAGTTGTTCAAAATTAAGCTTGCTCACTTAAGAGAAGATTTATTTTTGTGAAGTGTACTTTTTGTTCACATCAATTGAATCCACAACTGCCACCACCACAGAATGGACAGGTGCATTCCGGTGCCCGAGAATCTGCTGAACTGCTTTTCCCTCCTGAACTAACAGAACTGTATCACCGATGCCTGCGTCAACGATATCGATTGCAACAACATCATTTTTCCCGATATAATTGCTATTTAAATCTATAGGATGAACAAGCAGCAGCTTATGCCCGGTAAGGTTTGAATTTTTCTGAGTGGAAACCAGGTTCCCCTTAACTTTGGCCAGAAGCATCTTTTTCTTCTGTTGGTGTTTCCTTGGCAGATCTCTTCCTAAGAAAAATTGAAAGAGGGAAAATTACAACGTAACCGATAAAAAGAATTATCGGAGAAATCACAAGGGATGAAAAACTATTCCATGGTCCGATTGTCATAAAATAGTACCCGACAGCAATTATAATTAAACCTAAAATTAAAAGGTAATAGTTTTGTTTTTCCCAGTATATACTGAAAGGAGATGCTTTTGCCTTTTTAATCTGCCTGGTTTGTTTTCTTAAAACTTTTTTTGCCATAATAACTCCGTTTTATAAAATAAAAGCCCAGCGATGGGGGACCACTGGGCTCGACTCTGATACTTCAAAGGGCAGGGGAGAACCCTTTGAAAGAGTCAAAAGAAATATAAATATGATAAGTGCTATTTGTCAAGCATTTACTACTTACTGATTTGATATACTATTTTTCTAATAGTATCAAACTGGAGATAGGGATATTCCTCCCTTATAGAATCGATTGCGTCTCCCGCACTTATCTTACTAGCCCTGAGCTGCTTGAATTTTTTCCTGATCTGGTAATCCCGCACGGCTTTTTCATCAATTAAACCGTGAGATTCCAGCAGCTCGAATATTTCATCGCTGATCAGTTCAGCCAGAGGGTTTTCTATTTTTGCTCTTATTTCTTTCATCTCCATCTTTCCTTTTTTTTGTGAATGGATAGCGTTGCCTTTTTATTTGGTATCAAGATATTTAGAAGTAACACCTCCGTATTAAGTTCCATATTAATAAAAAAGCCGACCACAGTATATCGCTGAATCGGCGTTAATTTGCTGCTGTGGTAATAAATAGTTCTTAAAATTTATTTTTTATTACAGTAGCAAATTTTCTATAATTGTATTGACTTATTAATACTCTTAAATTTCTGCCGGTTAAAATATAAAAAAATGTGAGAATGTCAAAAAAGGATTTTTTCACCTCAAATAATTAAAGTATTGTAGGCATATTTTTATTCCCTCACAGGTTTATTTCAATCATTACTGAAAGTTGAAATGCTAAAATTCTTAAAACTCATAACTAAATGGCGAAAATTGTTTATAATAAATATAGTTATAGTAACTATTTTATCTGTTGTAGTTAGTCTGTTTCTACCAAATTGGTATAAGGCCTCAGCAATTGTTAAACCACCTACAGGAAAGGGGGCTTCGAGTGGATTGGCAGGGCTTCTGGGATCATTGCCGTTAAGTGGATTGGGAATAAATTTGGGAGTTGGAGGTGGCGAAGATTTCACATACATGGCAATTCTTAAAAGCAGAAGTTTAGCAACCCATGTAATCAGGCAATTTAATTTGATGGATTTTTATGAGAGAGAAACTATGGAAGAAACTTTGAAGGATTTTTTTTCGGATTATGATGTGCAGCCTACTGAAGAAAATATGATTGAGATTTCATACCAGTATACAGATTCAACTCAAGCAGCTAAAATTGTGAATTATATTGTTGATGAGTTAGGTAAAAGATTTCTTAAGTTATCTCTGCAAGTTACTGAACTAGAAAAATCAATAATAGAAAAGAGGTATCTCGAGAGTGTTGAAACCTTGGATAGTCTTTTGGATAGACTGGCCGATTTTCAAAAACAATATGGAATCATTGAATTTACAGAGCAAACAAAAGCATTAATGAATGCAGCAGCAGATATAGAGGCTGAATTAATAATGAAAAAAGCAGAGCTAAACTCTTATGAAAACTTATTAGGTAAAGAACATCCATACTCAGTTTCTAGCAGAACTGAACTTCAAAGTTTGGAGGATGAATTTCTCAAAATAAAATCTAAGAATACCGCTGACAAAGAAAAACCATTCAAATCCCTTTTTGTGCCTTTTGAAAAAATACCAGAGATTGGGAAAGAATATGCGAAGCTTTACTCAAATTTTTTATTGCAGTCAAAACTCCAGGAATTCATACTGCCACAGCTTGAACAAGCAAAATTGAAACTTCTACAGGACACACCTTCAATTGAAGTAATTGATAAAGCCGTTCCCCCTGACTATAAGTCTAAGCCTAGAAGGTCCATTATCGTTATCGTGGCGATTGCTTTAGCTTTTATCCTCACATACCTTGTAGTTCTTATTATTGAATATCTGTTCCGATTAAAACAGACAGATAATCAGCAATATTTAGATTGGATAGCTATTAAGAATTCCTGGCTCAAACCATCTTCCTACCTAAAGAAATAAAAAGTAAGAGAAATTGTTTAGGTTGAGACTAATTTTTAATAGACTTTGTGGTATTATAATCTTACAGATCTTTGCTTAAAGTTAAATTAAATGAGTGAACTCGATCTTAACTTACCGAGAAAGTGGATTAAGGTTTTTATACTACTTCAGTTAGCTGAACTGACAGTTCTAGTTCTTGCTTTTGCTCAACCAATTCTTCTCATTTTTTTAATTATTGCTTTCGCCGGTCTCCTCACATTTTACTTCTTATTTGTTAAAGTGCCATTTACTTGGATACTATTCCTTATTATTGCCAGTGGTCTTGAAGTTTGGGGCAGAATAAATGAGAATATTACAGTTTTTCATGTTATTTATGTTTTAAGTTTGATTGGTTTAGGTTGTTACATACTTTTTCATCAAAATGCTCAGCCTTTGGTCCTTGATACCCCAATGAATAAATACGTATTTGCATATTTAGGTTTTTCATTAGTTAGTCTGCTCTATTCTCCCAATTTGGTAAGTGGAATAACATACATATCGGTTTCGTTTGCCTTGTTTATTTTCTTTCTGGTTGTAGTGAATTTTATTAAAAGCGATCTTCATTTAAAAGCTATTGTTGTTACATTATTGTTAATGAATACCTTGATAACAATATTATTAATTTATCAATTTATTAAAGGAGATTTTATACAGGGGGTGATGGATGCGACTGTTAATACCGGCGGATTTAAATTTTATCGTGCTGTTGGTACTTTTTCTGACCCCAATGTGGCTGCAACTTTTATGGTCACAGGAGTAATCTTAGCCTTCTCACTCTTAATTCATTCAAGAGATAGATTCATAACAAAATTATTTTACTTAACCGGAAGTCTTTTTTCAATTCTTGGAATAATAATAACTTTTTCCAGATCCGGATGGATTTTTCTTGCTGTCGGAATATTCGTATCGTTATTTTTTATTTATAATAAAAAGAAATTGGTTGTGATAATATTATTTCTTTCACTTTTAGTTATTCTTACAACTTTTACAACACCATTAGGAGCACTCATTTCTGATAGATTCCTGTCAATTTTTGAGCTGTTTAAAGATCCGTCAATAAAAGCAAGAATATTAATGGGGGAAAGTGGATTTCGAATGTTTCTTGATTCTCCGATATGGGGCTTTGGATACAGAAGCTTTCCCCTTGTTTATGATTACTACATTAATCCTGATATGCCCTGGGAAACTTTATATATCAGAGAATCACACACATTATTCATTTATTTATTAGCTGAACTTGGTGTGATTGGCTTTGTAATAGTTTTTCTATGGTTTAGAAGAGTATTAATTGATTGCTTTAAATTTATAAGAGTTGATAAGAACCACTTTACCAGAGCCATTTTAATTGGTTCATTTTCGCTTTTTATCGCTTTTAATGTGAATTTCCTGTTCTATGGAAATCTCTTTCCACAATTCAATCTAATTTGGTTGAATTTCGGATTGATTTATACCGTAATATTGAAGGAGAGAACTACCTTATTAAACCAATCGTCGATATAAAACAACTTCCGTAAAATATTATTGTTGATTGTACTGAATTAATTTAGTTGAGCGATGAATTTTTTTAAAAGTTTTTTAATTACTTCCTCTACTACAATTGCTGCCACACTGCTTGCAATAATTAATAACGTTATAGTAACGCGTGCGCTGGGTCCGGAGGGGCGGGGTGTTTATGCAGTAATCTCAAACCTTGTAATATTTTTGGCCTTAATTTTTGGTGAGGGTATAAGAAGGAGCAATACGATATTCGCAGGAAAGAATAAAAACTTAGTTCGAACTTTATTATTGCAAACTTTAATTTATTCTTTACTAATCTTTGTTCTCTTTTCCATTTCATATTTCTTCAGATTCTTATATAGTAATTACTTACCAAATGTAACATCGATCCTTCTCTTGTTTACTTTTTTAATAACAATAATTACCATTGTGTGGCAAAGTAACCTGGCAATTTTTTTGGGATTACAGAAAATATTAGAGTTTAATCTTTTAAGCTTTGTTCAGGTAACATCCTTTTTATTAATAAATATTATTGGAATTCTGCTGTTTAATTTCGGCCTGGAAGAAATTGTTTTGAGTTTGTTCGTGAGTGGTTTAATTACGTTATTTCTTAGCCTTTATTATCTAAAGCCCCTTGCCGTTAAATCAAATGAAAATGAAAAAGTAAGTTTGAAACAAGTAACATTTCTTGGGATTAAATCAACCTACGCTGCTGGTTCAATGTTCATAACCCTTCGCAGTACGATTTTTTTTATTAATTTCTTCTTAAATCCTTTTCAAGCTGGCATCTATGCAGTTGCTGCGTTATTTTCCGAAATTTTGCAAAAAGTACCTAACATCCTCGGAGTATTAGTAATCTCAAAGACTGTATCTGATAGTTCAAACAAACCTGCCGATGATTCAACCAGAATAGTCAGGATGGTATTTCTCTTTAATTTAATTGTAGTTATTGCCCTTTTTTTTCTTGGAGAAGTTATTATTAAAATTTTGTTTGGTACAGAATTCTTAAGTTCTTTCTTGCCGCTTAAGTTGCTTTTACCTGCAATGCTTTTTCTGGGACCAGGTGGGATCTTGCACGCATATTATATGGGAAAAGCATTTCCATCTGCTATCCTGTGGATAAATGGATTAGTTAGTTTATTACATATTATTTTAAATCTGTTGTTCGTGCCGACTTATGGCATTTATGCAGCTGCAGTAATTTGTTCAGTAACATATTTTATCTGGTCTGTATCAATAATTATTTTATTTCATTTCGATACAAAAAAACCGGTTACTGAAATCCTATTCTGCAAGAAAGAAGATTTCATTTATTTATATAGCTCTATGAAATTTAAAAAGTTAATCCGGGTAAAATGAAATGAAGGTGCTTGTTCTTTCCACAATGTATCCGAACTCAGTTATGTATATGTCGGGCATTTTTGTTCACGAACAGGTTAAAGCACTAATAAACCTCGGTATTGAAGTTAAGGTTATTGCTCCGGTACCTTATGTTCCTTTTTTTTTAAAAAGAGTTAATAATAAGTGGTTGTTATATGATAAAATTCCACGCGTTGAACTTATTGATGGAATTGAGATATATCATACAAAATATATAGCTTTACCTAAGGGAGTCCTGAAAGACTATTGGGCGTATGTTCTTAGTGCCGAAGTAATGAAACTGATAAAAAGTACAAACGAATTACAAAATTTTGATCTCATTCATGCACATGGTGCGATTCCCGTTGATTACTCAGCTTATTTACTGTCCCATAAACTTAAACTACCATATGTTGTTACAGTTCACGGTGAAACCATAAATCAAATAATTCATAATAAGAGGAAATTTAGGAAATCGAAGAAAGCTTTGTTAGAAGCAGATGCTGTGGTGGGAGTTTCAAACAAAGTAGTAAACAAAATTCAGAGTTATACTGGCAGAAAGAATAAAATTTTTACAGTATTCAATGGTTATAAAAAACCGGAGTCAATGGATAGCACACCCCGAACACATGAAAACCTCATAATATTATTTGCAGCGACTCTTGTAAAAAATAAAGGCTGTGATTACTTATTAAAAGCATTTTCTGAGTTAGCGAAAAAATATTTTAATATTCATCTGGTTATTGCCGGTGGAGGCGAATTACTAAATGAGATGAAGTCGTTAGCTTATGAATTGGAAATCCAAAACAGAGTAACATTTACAGGAACACTCTCTCATACAGATTTACTTGCCCGTATGTCAGAATGCGATATTTTCATTTTACCAAGTATTGATGAAGCATTTGGTGTGGTTTATCTTGAAGCTATGTCGTTTAAAAAGCCGGTTATTGGTACTGAAGGAGAAGGAATTTGTGATATTCTTAAAGATAATGTTAATGGCTTGCTTGTCAAACCGAAGAACGTTGAAAGTATTAAATCAAAAATTGAATTGTTGATTAATTCTGAAGATTTAAGAAATAAATTAGGCAATAACGGGTATGATACTGTTAAACAATTAACGTGGGAAAGAAATGCTTCCGAAATGCTTAATATTTATAAGGAGATTATTAACATTCCATAATGCTGAAAAATTCACATTTAATTTTTTGTTCCGGGTATTTTGTATTTGAAAAAACCATTCAACCTTCCTGTTTCTTCTGGTTAAATTGTTTTGGAATTTAGAGATTTGATTTACCTTTGCTTAATGGCTTTGATTATTAGAATTACCATTACTATTTAAAATTGTTGTGGAAAGATTTTAAAATCCATTGAATTTTAAGAACACTAAATAATAAAATCTATTTTAATTATTCCGTAGAAAGAATTAATAATATTTACAGTAAGGATTAAGAAAAAGGAGTTTAGAGATAATGAGTGATTGGCCAACAATCCTGTATTTTGGAAATGAATGGTCTGCAGACAATAGGACCAGCAGTCACCATATTGCAACTCGTTTGATGAAAGATAATAATGTGATTTATATAGAGTGTCCGGGATTGCGGGCGCCGCAAACTACAAGAAGAGATTTAAAGAAAATATTTTCTTATACGCTTAAATCATTTAAGAGTCCGAGACCAATAGATTCCATCTCGTATGTTTATACTCTTTTTCAATTACCATTTCATAAATATCGATTCGTTAGGTATTTGAACAAATTAATTATTCTATTTTCACTCAGGTTATTAATCTGGAAATTTAAGGCAAAGAAACCAATCCTTTGGTTTGTCTTACCTCATCTCTCATCAATGCTGGGAAAATTGAAAGAATCATTAAGTGTGTATTACTGTATTGACGATTACTCATCACTTCCAGGTGTTGATAAATCAGCAACAAGGCAAATGGATGAAGAAATGACGCAAAAAGCAGATGTTGTTTTTGTCAGCTCTGAACCTCTCTTTAAGAAAAAAGAACATTATGGTGATAAAGTAGTGCTTAGCCGGCACGGAGTTGATTTCGAACATTTCAACAGAAGAGCCGATCTTTCAGAAAACATACCGGGTGAAATTGCTCACATCAAAAAACCGATAATTGGTTTTTTTGGATTAATTGAAAGTTGGATTGACCTTCGTTTGATAAAGTTTATAGCCGAATCAAAACCGGAGTGGAATATCCTGATGATTGGCAGAGTTGGAGTTTCACCAAACCCTTGTGAAAATATATCAAATGTACATTTTATTGGGAGTGTGCCTTATGAATTATTGCCAAAGTACGCTCAGAGATTTAACGTTGCAATAATACCCTGTATTGAAAGCGATTTGATAACAAACTTTAATCCTTTAAAACTGCGAGAGTATTTAGCAACAGGTTGCCCGGTTGTATCTACATATTTTCCTGAAATAGAGCAATTTTCTGATGTCGTTGAGATAGCAAATAATTATAGTGATTTTCTGAGCAAGATTGAGTTAGTGCTACAAGAGGACACCCCACAAAAAGCCGTGCAACGCATTGAAAAAGTACGCTTGTTTTCCTGGGATAACAGGTTTAAAGCAGTAACCTCAGTTGTAGAAACTGCTCTGAGAAAAAAAATAAAAATGATCGAATTAGAAATTGATGAAAGACAAAATACCTGCAGAAATAGTCACGATAAGTTGGAGTAAAATAGCTGAAGTTCATATAGGTCTGTTATCGAAGTATTTTGATAAAGTCGGTTTACTGCACGATACTTTCTTTCTTTATAATAAAGAGCTTGAATGAAGGATCGGGTTTAAGGAGGAAAGAATAATCACGAAAAAAAATTATTGGTTTAATATTCATGATTAACTTTGAATGGGGACTTAAGGAATAAAAGAGCAATTTTATTTAGGAGGACTTGTATTTAAGGGTTTTGGTTTAAGTGCAATTCCCTTATCTTCACGTTCAGATTATATAATTTCAACCTAATTTACGGAGAAATATTTAATGAACATTGCCTTCATAAATCCCCCGTTTTTCCCTAAATATTCAAGGGGATCAAGAAGTCCTGCTGTGACTAAAAGCGGAACAGTTTACTATCCTATTTGGTTAGCTCTTGCTGCAGGAGTTGCAGAAAAAAATAGTCATCAAATTACACTAATAGATGCACCTGCAGAAGCAATTTCAATTGATGAAACAATGAACCGGCTTTCCAAATTCAATCCACAGATTACAGTAATTGAAACAAGTACAGGCAGTATAAGTAGTGATATAAAATTTGCTGAAGAAGTAAAGAAAAAATTTGATGGTGTGTTTATATGTCTTGTTGGTAACCACGTAACAGCAGTTGATAAAGAAACACTGGAAAATTCAAACTTAATAGATGCAGTTGCCAGAAATGAATATGAAGCTACCATCGTTGATTTGGCTGAAAAACTGGAAAGAAAAGAATCGCTGGATAATGTATTATCTCTAACTTGGCGTAATGGAAATGAGATAATTGTAAATGGTCACCGCCCCGCAGCAACTCAGGCTGATCTGGATGCAATGCCTTTTGCAAGTGAAATATTTAAAAGATTCTGCAATCCAAGAGACTATTTTTTTGCAGCTGGTCGTTACCCGCAAATGATGGTTTATACAGGAAGAGGTTGTCCGTACCTTTGCACCTGGTGTGTTTATCCTCAGAATTTTTATGGACATACTTATAGACATCGTTCGCCGCAAAGTATAGCAGCAGAATTCAAGTATATCGAAGAAAATTTTCCTGAAGTTGTTGAGGTTACAATTGAAGATGACACTTTTACAGTTTATAAAAAACATACTATCGAAATCTGTAAACTTTTAATTGCTCAGAAAAATAAACTTACGTGGACTTGCAACGTACGAGCTGATCTTGACGAAGAAACTATGCTCTGGATGAAAAAAGCAGGTTGCAGGTTGGTCATTGTCGGATTTGAAAGTGGTTCAAATGAAATTCTAAAACTGATGAAAAAAGGTGTACGGGTTGAGCAATTTACTGCTGCTGAAAATGCACGGAAATCCGGGCTTTTAATACATGCTTGCTACATGATGGGCAACAGAGGTGAAACTCTTCAGACAATGAAAGAGACACTTGAACTTGCTAAACGATTAAATACTGATACAGCTCAATTTTTTCCACTTATGCTGTACCCGGGAACTGAGGCATATGAGTGGGCAAAAAAAGAAGGATTAATAACTGCTAAAACATGGGATGATTGGCTTACTCCGGAAGGAATGCATAATACAGTGGTCGGAACTCATGATCTTTCGGCGGAAGAGATAGTTGATTTCTGTAACTACGCCAGAAGAGAATATTATCTGCGTCCGGCATATTTCTTAATGAAAGCAAAGAATATTATTAAACACCCGTCAGAGTTGAGGAGAACACTGAAAGCATTCTTTACTTTTTATAAGCATCTTTTCAGTAAGGATAGTAAAAAGAATAAAACCAAATTTAAGTCACGGATAAAAACCATTGCTTTGTCTTCGGGTATAAAGGATATTGAAAAATCTGAATCTGGTTTTTCTGAAAAAAGAGATAAAGAAAAAATAAAAGAAGAGAAGTTTGTTCTCTAAAATACATCGATTTATTATCCAGGAACTTCTTTATAAAAAATTCTTTACTGTCTTCCTTGTAAAGTAGTTGAATTTCTATCTCAAAAAGCCGAATTAATCACTTTTGTTCAAGTAATATTTTAAACTAATTAGAAAAACCTTTGGAATTATTTTTTGGTCTTCTAAGTTTATACTATACTCTAAAGATTTTGTGTATAGTATGATAAAGTTGCCTTAAAAAATAAAACAGAAGTACAGACTCAAGGGAATTGTTAAGGCTCTGCGATTCTATTAAATTTGTAGCATAAAGTGATTTAATAATTTAAAACTGAATACTACAATTACTTCTTTAAACTTGATATTCAATGGATTTTTTTTCTTTCTGCTATTCATAGTTATATATACCTACTTTCTTTATCCTCTTATAATCAAGGTTATATCTATGTTTTTTCCGCATAAAAATTTGAAAGGTAATAATATTAAAGTATCCATCCTGATGTCTGTATTTAATGAGGAAAAGGTAATCAAAGAAAGAATTGAAAATTTAGCCATCCAGGATTTTGATTTTAATAATATTGAAGTTTTAATCGGATCAGATGGCTCGTACGATTCAACTAACAAACTACTAAACGAATTAATGAAGAAGTTTGATTGGTTGAAAGTGTTTATATTCGAAGAACGACGCGGAAAAGCAATAGTTTTAAATGATCTAATCAATGAATCAAAAAATGAAATATTGGTCTTTACGGATGCAAACACAGTATTCGAACCATATACCTTGAATAACTTAATCGAAAGTTTTAGCGATAATTCCATTGGAGGAATTTCAGGAAGATTGGTGCTGAAACAACCCCCGAAAAATTATGATAAGAGTAATGAAGAAAGAAGATACTGGGAATATGAAACATTTATTAAAAGATCGGAGGGCAGATGTGGTACACTTATAGGCGCTAATGGAGGTATTTTCGCAATCCGAAGATCTTTAATCGACTTATTGCCATCGGAAAAACCGGTTACTGATGATCTTTTTCTTACACTATCGGTTTTGAAAAAAAGAAGGAAGTTTATTTATAAAGAAAATGCAATTGCATATGAAGACATTGCTCCAACTATCAAAGATGAATTCAACAGAAAAATAAGATTCTCGTCTACAAATTTCGAAACGCTCAAATATTTTGGATTCATTCTTAAAGAAGCCGGCTTACTTACAAACTTTTGTTATCTGAGTCATAAAGTAATCCGTTGGTTTATCCCATTAATTCTTCTTTTTTTGCCAATAATTAATATTTTCATTCTGAATGATTTTTTACTTTTTAAAATTACTCTTGTTGTTCTAATTGCGTTTTTAATATTTGCATTTATTGGCTTAATATTTTCGAAATTAAAAATCCGTTTTTCTCTGTTTTCAATACCTTTCTTTTTTATTTTAACAAACTTTGCGATACTATTAGGCCTTATTAATTTCATCATTGGAAAACAATCCGGCACATGGCAACCCACACCAAGAGAAAAAGTATAAAGTGAACAAACCCACTCAAAAAATAATCGTCCTTTTTATTGACTTCCTCGCAATCAACCTTGCCTGGGCAGCGTTCTTTTATATAAGGATTGAAACCGGCTGGTTTAAAGTGCTGATAATGCCCGAAGTTTTACTTCCAATGCTGGTTATTTATTTCTATTGGCTGATCATCTTCACATTTGTGGGGATGTACCGTACCTGGTTTGCTTCCTCGCGTTTCGATGAAATTTCAACTCTCTTTAAAGCAACTTTTGTGGGCATCTTTATCCTCTTCTTCCTGATTTATCTGGATGATTATATTCACGGTGTTGAATCCAGCAGCAGAATATTAATTTTTATTTACTGGTTTTTATTGTTTGTGATTGTTTCCCAGGGCAGGTTATTCGTTCGAAGTCTGCAGCGGAATTTATTGATCAGGGGTATTGGCAGAAAGTGTGCTGTAATTGTTGGTTTCAATCCAAAAGCCCGCGAAGTTCACGACCAGATACTTGAACATCCTGCCCTCGGACTTGATGTTGAAGCTTATGTTGCTATTAATCCTGATAATGTTGGAAAAACTTACAAAAATATACGCGTAAGAGGAAAGCTGGATGAGTTACAAGATATCATCTATAAAACCCATGCTGCCGAAGTTATTATAGCACTGGAAAAAGAAGACCACGATTTGCTTGTGGATATAATCTCCAAGCTTGAAAATAAAGGAATAGGATTAAAGATTGTTCCCGATCTCTATGAAATTTTAAGCGGTCAGGCACGTACATCCCAACTTTATGGTGTTCCGCTTATAGACATTATGCCCGAGCTGATGCCCGAATGGGAAAAAAAATTAAAACGGACTTTGGATGTCATTATTTCATTTTTAATTCTGCTTATCACACTGCCGTTAATTATCATTATTCCTGTTGCAATTAAGCTGGATAGCAAAGGTCCGGTTTTTTTCAAGCAGGAAAGGGTAGGGATGAATGATAAAAAATTTAAAATCATTAAGTTCAGGTCAATGTTTCATGATGCGGAAAAATACACCGGACCAGTTTGGTCTCAGAAGGATGATCCAAGAGTTACGAGAGTAGGTAAATTTATTCGGCGGTGGCGGATAGATGAAATTCCCCAAATGATTAATGTTTTTAAAGGTGAAATGAGCCTCGTTGGTCCGAGACCGGAAAGACCTTTTTTTGTTGAACAATTATCCCAACAAATTCCTTATTATAAAAGAAGATTAAAAGTAAGACCTGGCATTACCGGATGGGCGCAGGTAAAACATAAATATGATGAAAGTGTTGAGGATGTAAAAGTAAAACTCCGTTATGATTTATTCTACATCGAGAACATGTCGCTTAGAATGGATATAAAAATATTAGCCAGAACAGTGCTTGTGGTTTTATTTGGAAAAGGTCATTATAGTTAAGAGAAATAAAAAACTAATAAGTTCAACCTATGCAAACTGGAAAAATAATAGTAATAATTCCTACATATAACGAGATGGAAAACCTATCCAGGCTACTACCCGAGGTTTTTTCAAAAGATGAAAATCTGGAAATTCTTGTTGTGGATGATAATTCACCCGATGGCACTGCGGCATTAGTAGAAAAGGAAATGAAAAACAATTCAAGATTGCATCTGATTAAAAGAAATTCAAAGCTGGGGCTTGGTACTGCTTATATAGCGGGGTTCAGGTTTGCGCTGGAAAACGGATATGATCTTATTTTCGAAATGGATGCGGATTTTTCGCACGACCCGAAAGATATACCCCGTTTTCTTGAAGAGATTAAGAATTATGACTTGGTGCTTGGCAGCCGTTATAAAAATGGTGTTAATGTTATCAACTGGCCGATGAGCCGTTTGCTTTTAAGCTGGTTCGCTAATTTTTATACACGCTTTATTACAGGTATGCCGATCAGAGATGCTACAGGCGGTTATAAATGTTTCAGAAGAATTGTTCTTGAATCGATTAATCTTGGTAAAGTTAATTCTAACGGTTATGCTTTTCAGATAGAAATGAATTTTAAAGCATGGAAAAAAGGATTTAAGTTAAAAGAAATCCCCATCATATTCGTAGACCGGACAAAAGGTATGTCTAAGATGTCTAAGAAAATAGTTCGCGAAGCAATCTGGATGGTTTGGAAATTAAGATTAAAAAGTTTATTCGGATCATTAGAGTGAGGCTGTGGTTTGGATCTTTCCATCATCATAGTTAATTACAACGTAAAAGAATTCCTTCAGAATTTGTTGCATTCAATCGAGAAAGCATCAACAAATCTTTCAACTGAAATTATAATTGCAGACAATGCTTCTGATGATGGCAGCGTTGAATTAATAAAAAATAAATTCCCTTTCGTTCATCTTATTGAAAACAAAGCAAACCTTGGTTTTGGAAAAGCAAATAACCAGGCGTTAAAGCTTGCCAAAGGCGATTTCATTTTATTAATAAATCCTGATTCTCTTGTAAGTGAAGATACATTTCATAAAATGATATCATTCCTGAAAGAGCATAAAGAAGCAGGGGTAGCAGGATGCAAAATTCTGAATGCAGACGGAACACTGCAATTGGCCTGCAGAAGGAGCTTCCCCGGACCATGGACTTCTTTTACCAAGGTTACAGGTTTGAGCAGCTTGTTTCCGAAAAGCAGGCTGTTTGCCAGATATAACCTAACCTACCTCGATGATAATAAAACTTATGAAGTTGATGCGATCTCCGGCTCATTTATGATGATGAAGAAAGAAGTATATCAACAGGTCGGAGGTTTTGATGAACAGTTTTTTATGTACGGCGAAGATCTTGATTTCTGTTACAGGGTTCAGAAAGCCGGATTTAAAGTTTATTACGTTCATTCAACTCAGGTAATTCATTATAAAGGTGAAAGCACAAAGAGAAGCAGCCTTGACGAAACAAAAATATTTTATAATGCAATGCACCTTTTTGTTGAAAAGCATCTTTCAAGTTTCTTTCTGGTAGAACTGATATTACGTTCAGCCATCGTTTTCCGTAACCTGTTTGCCTTCCTTGCCAGGAGGCAGCTTGCAATCTTTACGGCACTGGCTGATTTCGTATTATTTAACTTATGTTTATTTCTGGCAGAAAAGATTTATCTGAATATTAAAGACTGGCCTGGGTTCGATCCCTCAGCTTATTATATAATTTATACAATTCCGGCGGTTATACACGTGCTGGTATCGCTTTTCGCCGGCAATTACAGGAGAGATTCTATTTCGGTTCTCAGGAGTTTTGGCGCAACACTGATCAGTTATCTTATAATAACTTCTCTTACATTCTTCTTTAATCAGTATGCTTTCAGCCGTGCAGTTGTGCTTATTTCCTTTCTGCTGTTCATGGCGGTTTCCACCGTTTACAGAATTTTGTTAAAACTTTTTTTCAGCATTGGCGTTAAAAGCGAAAGCATATTAAATAAAAGGACGGTAATAGTTGGCACAAGCGATGAGTCTCTGCAGATAGCATCGAAATTAAAAAATAAAAAAACCGATGTTCATTCTTTTATCGGTTTAATCGGAAAAAGTAATTCGGATATCGGTAAAATATTGAATGGGTATAAAGTTATTGGCAGTGTTCAGAACTTCAAGAAAGTTTTGGTTGAAGCAAAAATAAATGAAGTCATTTTTCCTTCGAAAGCAATTACTTACAGCGAAATAATGGATCTGCTGTCAGCCAGCCGAAGCAATAGTGTTGATTATAAAATTGCAGGCACTGAACTAGATTTTATAGTCGGGAAAACTTCCGTTTCTATGCTCGATGATATTCCCCTTGTGGATGTTCATTATAATATTTCAAGTCCGTCAATCAAGATTGTAAAATCTATCTTCGATTATATGCTGGCATTTGCAGTTTTGTTTTTCCTCTATCCTTTCATATATTTCTTTTCGAAGCTGAAGCATAATAAGAGCGATTTTCAGAAAATTATTTTAAATGTTCCTTCAGTAATTTCCGGTAAGTTCAGCTTTGTTGGTCCTAAAAACTCAAATAAAGAAAAAAAACGATATTACGGCAAACCCGGGCTTACAGGGTTGTGGTATGTAGAAAATTGTGATGAATCGGAGATCGAAAAATTTGATTTTTACTACGCTAAGAATCAGAACATCTGGCTTGATCTTGATATTCTTGGCAGAACTTTAAACAAAATCTGGGAGAGGAAATAAAATTTATGGGCAAAACAGTTTTAGATTTTGAAAAACCGATCTTCGAGCTTGAGGAAAAGCTTGAGGAAATGAAAAAATCTGCCGGCACACTTGGCATTGATAAAGAAATAATAAGGATAGAAAACAAAGTTGCACAATTAAAAGAAGAGCTTTACAAAGACCTCAGTCGGTGGCAGCGGGTTCAGCTTGCACGCCATCCCGATAGACCTTTTACTCTGGATTATATTAATAATATGTGCTCAAACTTTGTTGAGCTTCACGGAGACAGGCAATTCAGGGATGATAAGGCAATTGTTGGCGGATTTGCATACCTTGATAATTATAAAGTTATGATTATCGGTCAGCAGAAAGGAAGAGATACAAAGACAAATCTTTACAGAAATTTTGGAATGGCTAACCCGGAAGGTTACAGGAAGGCATTAAGATTGATGAAGCTCGCAGAAAAATTTTCTAAGCCTGTAATTACAATGCTCGATACTCCCGGCGCATACCCCGGGCTGGAAGCTGAAGAAAGAGGACAGGCAGAAGCTATTGCCCGCAATCTTTTTGAGATGAGCAGACTGCGCGTTCCAATTATCGTTTGCATTATTGGTGAAGGTGCAAGCGGAGGCGCCCTTGGAATTGGAGTAGGCGATAGGATTCTTATGCTTGAAAACTGCTGGTACTCTGTCATCAGTCCTGAATCCTGCTCAAGCATATTGTGGCGAAGCTGGGATTATAAAGAACAGGCTGCTGAGGCACTAAAATTAACAGCCCCCGATTTACTTGAACAGGGTATTATAGACAGAATCATTCCTGAACCTATTGGCGGTGCTCACAAAGATCATAAAAAGGCTGCTGAATTATTGAAGAAAGCTATCTTAGAAGAGCTTAATCAGCTTGTAAAAATAAAGCCGGATAAGCTGATCAGTAATCGCATTGAAAAGTTTGGTAAAATGGGCCCTTACGTTGAATAAGTCTTTTACATCTGAATAAAGCGATTAAGTGAAAACAATCATTTCAGCCGGCGATCTGATTGATATTTATTATAAGTTTAAAATTTCCGGCCAAAGTAAAATTTTATCCAGAATTTTTTCTCCTTTAACTAAATCCAGAACGACCAGAGCCTGGAATACGGCTCTTACAGAAAGGCAAGCTTATTGGTGGAGCATTCCCGCTGTTCAAAAGCGGTGGAATTTTTTAATTTCTGGAAATTCAAATACTAACTATGCTGAGTACGTAGTAAAAAAGTATCTTGGCGGGAAATTCAATTTAAAGATGCTTTCACCGGGCTGCGGCACCGGAAATAAGGAGTTGAAGTTTGCGGTATTTAATTGTTTTTTTTCTATTGAAGCTTTCGATGTATCGCCTGATAGAATTGAAATTGCTAAAAGGATTTTATCTGAAACCGGGTATAAAAACATTAATTATTTCGTTTCGGATGCGGTGGGATTTGACTATGGAATCAACAAATATGATGTGATAGTTTTTGATTCATTTCTTCATCACATTAAGAACCAGGATAGACTGCTTGAAAAAATTCGTGACAGTCTGAATCCAGGCGGACTGCTTGTTATAAACGAGTATGTCGGACCACACAGGTTTCAGTTCCCCGGGGAACAGATAAAAACTGCAAACGAAATTTTACGGACTATACCTTCCGAAATGAGGAAACGCTGGCAGTCGGATAAAATAAAATCCAGGATTTACAAACCGGGTTTGCTCAGAATGTTTATTTCTGATCCATCGGAAGCTGTAAATTCAGAAAATATTTTACCTGAAGTAAGGAAACGATTTAATATACTTGAAGAAAAACCATACGGCGGAAACTTATTGCAGCTTGTTCTAAAAGATATTTCGCACAATTTTATAAAGGAAAATGAAAAAACTTCCAGCATCCTGGAACGTTTATTCAGCATTGAGGATGATTATCTGAAAGCCGGGCATAAAAGTGATTTCGTTTTTGCGGTATACGCTAAATGAAATAAATTGAGCAAGAGTTTCTTATCGTCAATGAATAACCCGTGCTTCTATTCGCAGCTTTTAATAGTCGCCGGTTCTTAAGGGATTTTTTATTTTTGTTTTAATCTGTTTATAAAATTTTCTTATGCTGCAACATAAAACCCTTATTCGCGTTCGCTATGCTGAAACTGACCAGATGCAATATGCTTATTATGGCAGATATCTCGAATATTTTGAAGTTGGCAGAGCAGAAATGATGCGCGATCATGGGTTAACCTATAAATCTATTGAAGACAGTGGTTACCAGATGCCGGTGCATGAGGCATTTGTTCGTTTTAAAAATCCGGCATTCTATGATGAACTGCTGGAAATTCAAACGCGTGTTGAAAAATTCCCCCTTGCTAAAGTGCACATCGATCATACTATATGGAGTAAAGACAGAGACATTTTAATTGCAGAAGGATACATTGAGCTTGCCTTCATCAAAAAGGATACAAAAAAATTAACACGGGCACCTGCCTTTTTTATTAACGCACTTAAAGCTTATTTCGATGAGGATTGATTGAAAGATAAACTCCCTGCTATAATTAAAGCAGCACTTGATGAAGATATCGCTACAGGAGATATTACAACACAGGCAGTAATTCCCGCCGGGAAAAAAGCAAAAGGATATTTTCTGGTAAAGAATGAAGGAATTATTGCCGGGCTTTCGGTGGCAGAAAAAGTTTTCCATACTTTAGATAAAAAGATTTTTTTCAAAGTTATCCTTGCAGATGGAGCTCCGGTAAAGCCGGGAGACATCGCCGCTGAAGTTGAAGGAAGTGCCGGATCAATTTTAACTGCTGAAAGAACCGCTTTGAATTTTGTTCAAAGGTTGAGCGGTATTGCAACCTTAACAAATCAATTTGTTCAAAAGGTAAAGCATACAAATGCTGCAATACTTGATACACGGAAAACTGTTCCGGGTTTACGGCTGCTTGATAAAGAAGCAGTTAAGTTAGGTGGCGGAAAAAACCATCGTATAGGGCTGTTCGATCTTTTTCTGATTAAGGATAACCACATCGAAGTTGCGGGTTCAGTAACCAGGGCTGTGGAGCTATGCAGGCAGCAAAATCTGAAAAAGAAATCATTATTTAAAATTGAAGTCGAAACAAAAAATATTGAGGAAGTTAAAGAAGCGCTTAACTGTAATGTTGATATAATTATGCTTGATAATTTTAATTTAGCAATGATGAAAGACACCGTGGAGTTAATAAATAAAAAATGTAAAGTCGAAGCTTCGGGTAATATTAATCTTGATAACATAGCCGGTGTTGCTGAAACTGGAGTTGATTATATTTCTGTAGGCGCCTTAACTCATAGTGTTAAAGCATTGGATATTTCACTCGAAGTAAAAGTAATCTGAAAATACTAACTTGATGTTCGATAAATTAAAAGGACTAACAAAAGACACGGCTATCTACGGTGTAAGCACCATGGTTGGCAGGTTTTTAAACTTCATATTAGTTCCGTTTTACACAAATGTTTTCCCTCCTTCAGAATATGGAATTATTCAGTTAATATATGCATACATCGGCATTCTTATGATCTTTTATATATACGGATTGGATGCAGCTTTCTTAAAGTTTGCAGCATTCCGGGATATTGGCGATGAAAAGGATAATTTTTCAACTCCATTCGGCTCAGTTTTTTTTACATCAATAATCTTAAGCGGGTTGATTGCTGTTAATGCTGATTCACTTGGCCGGGCATTAAGAATTCCTGAAGATCATATCTACCTTATTTACCTTGCTGCAATTCTTATTTTCTTTGATGCTAACGGAGTAATACCCTTTTTGAAGCTGCGTCTGAACCGGCAGGCGAAAAAATTTACGGCAATTAAAATTATTAATATAACTGTTAACCTCATCCTCAATATTTATTTTATAATTGTGCTTGGATGGGGAATAGAATCCGTTCTGATTAGCAACCTCGCTGCTTCCCTGGTTTCACTTATACTGCTTCTGCCTACAATTTTAAAGTATTTAAAATTCCAATTTCATTTTCAGCTCTTAAAACGTATGCTAAAGTTTGGTTTGCCCTATCTGCCCGGCGGTTTGGCTGTTATGGTCGTACAGGTAATCGATGTTCCGATACTTGAAAAATTAACCGACCTTAAAACGGTAGGTATTTATAAAGCTAACTACAAGCTGGGAATTTTTATGATGCTTTTTGTAAATATGTTTCAATATGCCTGGCAACCTTTCTTTCTGCAAAATGCAAAGGAACCAAACGCAAAGGAAATGTTTTCAAAAGTTCTTTCTTACTTTATGCTTATCGGGTCTTCTATCCTTATTGTGCTTTCATTATTTATTGATGACATTGCACGCATCCATATTGCTGGTTATTCGCTTATAGGATCCAACTATTGGTCTGGCTTGCAGATTGTACCGATTATCTTACTTGCTTACCTGGTAAACGGTATGTACATTATTTTTTCAGCAGGAATCTATATTGAAGAAAAAAGCATCTATGTTCCGGTAATTTCCGGTACCGGGGCTTTGATTAATGTTGTCTTAAATTTTACTTTGATTCCGGTTATAAATATTACAGGTGCTGCACTGGCAACACTTGCGAGCTACATTATTATGGCAATCGGCTATTATTTTGTAACGCAAAAGTTTTATAAAATAAAATATGAGCTTAGCAGGATAGGCAAAATTTTTATTGGTGTGGCGTTGGCAGGTACTTTATTTTATTATTTGCACCTTTCAGGTAATCTTTATTTACATTATAAAATATTAATTCTGATTGGTTATTCGTTGTTTATATATTTTGTTGCAGCAAACAGGAGTGAAATAAGTTTAATAAGAAAAAAACTGGCAGAGAGCCGAAGGAAGTAAATTCTGGAACAAATAGTTGAAATAAAATTCAGGAGAATAAAAAAAGAATTTGCACACATTCCACTGCCGGCTTATGCAACTGAAGGAAGCTCAGGAATGGATGTTCATGCAGCAATAAAAGATGATCTCGTTATTACATCGGGTTCAATCGAAATGATTCCCACGAATTTTTCAGTAGAAATTCCCGAAGGATATGAAATGCAGGTTAGACCAAGGAGCGGGCTTGCTGCAAATTACGGCATAACGATCCTGAACTCACCGGGAACAATTGACTCGGACTACAGGGGCGAGGTGAAAATTATCCTTTTAAATGCAGGCAAAGAAAATTTTGTGCTTAAACCGGCAGAGCGAATTGCTCAACTGGTTATTTCAAAAGTATTCAAAGCAAGAATTATTGAAACCAACAGGTTGAATAACACCGACAGGGGCTCTGGAGGATTTGGTCACACGGGCAGATGAAAAATTTAACATTGCCTTTCTTCATTTTTTAAAATTGATTGATTATTATTCGGCAGAGAATTTTTCATTTCAATCTGCCGGGTTTTGGCTGTTTCAATAAAATCGTCTGAACAAATTTTTCATTCTTTTTAATCACTTAACAATTAATGGCAGAATTCATTCATCTTCATAACCATAGTCATTACAGCTTACAGGATGGCGCCTGTACGGTAGACGGCCTTATTCAGGCTGCCAAAAAATTCGGGATGAAATCAGTTGCCTTGACTGATCATGGTGTTATGTACGGTGTAATTGAGTTTTACAAAAAAGCTACCGCAGCAGGAATAAAGCCAATCATCGGTATGGAAGCCTACATTGTTGAGGAAGGTAGCAGGTTTGAAAGAAAATCCGGAGAATCGAATGGTAAAGGAAAGAAGAAAAAAAATTATAATCACCTCATTCTCCTTGCAAAAAATTACGAGGGATATAAAAACCTCAGAACTCTTACTACTCTGGCTCATACCGAAGGATTTTATTACCGCCCGCGAATAGATATAGAACTTTTGCGCAAGTTCAAGCAAGGACTTATTTGCACATCTGCCTGCGCCGGCGGAGTAGTTGCAACTCATCTGGTAAGGAATGATTACAGCAAAGCAAAGAAAGTTGCTGCAACTTATAAAGATATTTTCGAAGAAGATTTTTACCTGGAGATACAAGACCATAACATGGAGGTTGAACGTCCTGTTCTGGAGAACATGCCAAAACTTTCCAAAGAACTCGGAATTAAACTTGTTGCCACCAACGATTGCCATTACATAGAGCCTGATCATGCAATAGCACACAACATACTTTTATTACTAGGTGATAAGAACGGTGCTGATTACAGGCAGCTTAGATACGGTACAGACCAGGTGTACTTCAAATCGGCTGATGCTATGGTAAAACTTTTTAAAAATTTTGATGGTGCAATAGAAAATACGCTTGAGATTGATTCTAAAATTGACCTTAAACTTGATTTCAATGAATATCATTTCCCGCAATTTCCTATTCCTGAGGGTGCAACTACAAAAAACACAGATGATTATTTTGAGATGCTTGCCCTTAATGGATTGAAAAATTGCGGTTTAAAGATTACAAAAGAGGTTGAAGAAAGATTCAACTTTGAACTTGATGCAATTAAAACAATGGGCTTTTCCAGCTACTTGTTAATTGTTCAGGATTTTATAAACACAGCAAAGAAACAAAATATATCGGTTGGTCCCGGCAGAGGCAGCGTTGCCGGAAGCCTGGTAGCATACGCTCTTGGTATAACAAATATAAATCCGCTTGAGTATAATCTTTTATTCGAAAGATTTCTGAATCCTGCCCGGCGATCGATGCCCGATATTGATGTTGATTTTGAAGATGACAAACGAAGCGAAGTAATCGATTATGTAAAAGCAAAATACGGGCAGGATAGTGTAAGCCAGATAATTACTTTCAACCGGCTTTCTTCCAAAGCCGTACTGCGTGATGTTGCAAGAGTGCTTAAAATTCCTATTCCCACAGTCAATAGCATTACGAAATATATACCTTCCAAATTTGGTAAAGTGTATAGCATTGATCAGGCTCTCGATTCTGTTCCTGAACTTAAATGGGTTAAAGATTCTCAGGAGCCCGAAATTAAGGAATTAATTAAGCATGCCCGTGTTCTTGAGGGGATGAACAGAAACGCTTCGAAGCATGCAGCCGGTGTGGTAGTTACACCCGGCGCAGTAAGCGATTATGTTCCGCTGGCAACAGCTGTTTCGCAGGATGAAATTGTAACCCAGTATAATATGAAAGATATCGAAAATGTTGGTTTGCTAAAAATGGATTTTCTTGGTCTGAGAACATTAACAATTATCCGCGATACCCTAAAACTGGTGAAGAAAAATCATGGGCTCGATATAGACATAAACAAAATTCCCTTCAATGATAAAAAAGTTTACCAGCTTTTTACAAGAGGTCAGACAACCGGCATATTTCAGTTTGAATCTCCACCGATGCGGGAGTATCTGAAAAAACTGCAGCCAAACTGCTTAAGTGATCTTGCAGCTATGAATGCACTCTACAGACCCGGACCAATGGAGTTTATCGATGAATTTATCGATAGGAAATTCCAGCGTAAGAAAGTCGAATACCTGCATCCAATTCTTGAAGAAATATTAAAAGAAACTTATGGAGTGATTGTCTACCAGGAACAGGTGATTCAAATTGCCAACAAAATAGGCAACATGAGTTTAGCTGAAGCTGATATACTCCGCCGGGCAATGGGTAAAAAAGATCTGCTTGCAATGAAGGAACAGAAGGATAAATTTATCAAAGGCGCCTTGGCCAATAAGATTAATAAAAAAGTAGCAGAAGAAATCTTTAAAGCGGTTGATAAGTTTGCAAACTATGGTTTCAATAAAAGCCATGCCGTTGCATACAGCTATATTGCATATCAAACAGCTTATTTAAAAACTTATTACACAGCCGAATTCCTTGCTGCAAACCTTACCAATGAATTTCTTAATACAGATAAAGTAACAAAGTTTCTTGAAGATTGCAGAAAGCTTAAGATTGAAGTTCTTCCTCCTGATGTTAACAATCCTTCGGTTAATTTCGACGTAGAGAATGGAAAAATAAGATTCGGACTTTCGGCAATTAAAAATGTTGGTAAAGGTGCAGTTGAAGAAATTATTAAGAGCAGGAACACTATTAGCAGAAACTTTACGAGTATTTTTGATTTTTGTTTGCACGTTGATACGCACATTGTAAATAAACGTGCTCTGGAAGGGCTGGTAACAGCAGGCGCATTTGACAGCATAAATTCAAACAGAGCATCACTATTTAAAGCTATTGAAACGGCAATTGATCTCGGGCACAAATTTCAGAGCTCGAGACTGGTTTCAGAAGAAAGCTTGTTTGGTGAAGCTGCCGAAATGAATATTAAAGAACCTCCTCTACCACTTTCGGAACCCTGGAGCGAAAAAGAGAGGCTGTCAAAAGAACGAAAGGTGGTTGGATTCTATGTTACGGGTCATCCATTAAGCAAATACGAAACCGAGTATAAATTGTTTACAAATTTTCAGATAGGCGATACGGAAAATCTCGAAGAGCTTGAAAATATTCGCTCGGTGGCAGTAATTACCGGGGTCAGAACAAAGCTGGATAAATCAGGAAACAGAATGGCATTTTTTACAATCGATGATTTCTCGGGTTCCTGCGAGTGTTTGATGTTCTCAAAAGTTTTTGCCGAGTACGGCAAATTTGTAATTGAAGAAGAACCGGTCTTTATTGTTGGCAGCCTTGAAAGTAGCGGTGATGCGGTTAAAATGCACGTTAATAAATTGCTGCCTCTGGAATATGTACGTAATCAAATTATTAACAGCGTTAGACTTTTGGTCAATAAAGAAAAAGTTTCAACTGAAGATTTAATGCAATTAAAACCTTTGCTAGAATCAAACCAGGGAAAGATACCCGTTTATGTTGAGTTACATTCTAATGGAAACAAAATTGGATTATTCTCTCTGAATAGTTTTAAAATTGAATTATCTGATTCATTTTTTAAAGGTGTGGGCAATATTCTGGGTGAAGATGCAATATCAGTTTCAATGAAATTATGACAAAGAATTTTTTTCAAATAAAATTGCTATTTGTATCCATAATGCCTAATTAGTATTATTACACTCAACATTACAGCAAAATTTTATTGTAAATGGATCGGGAAAAAAATAAAAAATTCTGGGCTTTAATACTTGGTGCATCATCCGGTTTTGGCGGAGCCACTGCGATGCGGCTAGCTGAAGACGGGTATAATATTATTGGAATACATTTAGACCGTCAGACTACAATGCCCAATGTGGAAAAAATAATTAATCACATCGAAGCGCAGGAGCGGGAAGCCATTTTCTATAATGTAAATGCTGCCGATCAGTTTAAAAGGGTCGAAATCGTTGAGGAACTGAAAAGAAAGCTTGGAGACGAACCGGTAATAAAAATCCTTATGCATTCTTTAGCATTTGGTACGCTAAAGCTTTTTATCCCTAAAAAAGATGAACAGACCATAACCCACCCGCAGATGGAAATGACGCTTGATGTAATGGCTCACTCGCTGGTTTACTGGGTTCAGGAAATTCATTCAAAAAACCTTTTAGCCGCTAAAGGCAGAATTTTTGCGATGACCAGCTCGGGAGGACACACTGCTATTCCGTACTATGGTGCAGTATCGGCTGCCAAAGCTGCACTGGAATCGCACGTGCGGCAGCTTGCAATTGAACTTGGGCACATGGAAATTGCTGTTAATGCTATTATGGCCGGTGTAACAGATACTCCGGCATTAAGAAAAATTCCGGGTAATGAAAATATGATAAGAATTGCCAAAATGAAAAATCCGCACGGCAGATTAACTACCCCGGAGGATGTAGCAAAAGTTATTTCTCTGCTTTGCAGGGACGGTGGTGAATGGATCAGCGGTGGGCTGATTCATGCAGATGGAGGAGAAGATATAGTTAGCTTTGTGGGGAAACCAACTTAATCCTTCATTTATATAAACAATTCTGAGGAATATATGAAACCTGTTGAAATCACCGATGATAATTTTAAAAGTGAAGTTCTGGATTCTGATAAACCGGTGTTGATTGACTTTTGGGCTGTATGGTGCGGCCCATGCAAATTAATTGCCCCTATTGTAGAAGAACTTGCTTCTGAGTACGACGGAAAAATTAAAGTCGGAAAACTGGATGTAGATTCAAATCAGCAAACCTCTATTAAGTATGGGGTAAGAAGCATACCAACTCTGCTAATCTTTAATAATGGTAATCTGAAAGACACCATTATAGGTGCTGTGCCCAAAAAACTGATTGTTGAAAAACTGAACGCTGCACTATAGAAATTTCCAATGACATTGCTTTTCTGAAATTAATTGAAAAAAATATTTATAGCTGACCCTGTTGACGAAACCTGCTTTAAAATATTTACCAATGCAGGTATTGGAGTAACATACTCAACCGGAAACACCACCGAATCTCTTGCAGAAAAAATAAAGGGATTCAATGCGCTGGTTGTGAGAAGTTCAACCATGGTAACTGCATCCCTGATTGAAGTAATGGATACAATGGAAATAATTGGCAGGGCAGGTGCCGGTGTAGATAATATTGATGTTCGGGCAGCCACCAGGAAAGGAATTGTTGTAATGAATACTCCTGGTGGAAATACAATATCTGCCTGCGAACATACTATTGCAATGCTGCTGGCAATGTGCAGAAAAATCCCCCAGGCAAACAGCTCGTTAAAGAATGGGCAATGGAGCAGAAATAAATTCCAGGGAACTGAATTATTGGGGAAAACTCTCGGCTTAATTGGTCTCGGCAAAATAGGCAAAGAAGTTGCTTTAAGGGCAAAAGCATTCGGGATGAAAGTTATTGCTGTCGACCCCATAATTTCGGACGATGCGGTTTCGGAAACCGGTATTCAATTGGTTGAGCTTGAAGATATCTGGCACTTTTCGGATTTCATTACAGTACACACTCCGCTAAACGAAAAAACCAGGTATTTGATTTCCTATAATGAACTTTCTTTATGCAGAAAGGGTGTTGGGTTAATAAATTGTGCCAGGGGAGGAATTGTAAATGAAAACGATTTATTAAAAGCTCTTGATGAAGGTATTGTTTCTTCCGCAGCTCTGGATGTATTTGAAAAAGAACCGCCCGATTTTTCTAATGAATTATTAAAGCATCCCTTAGTAATTTGCACTCCTCATCTTGGCGCTTCAACAACTGAAGCTCAGCAAAAAGTTGCCATTCAATTAGCCCAACAAATGGTAAATTATTTTATAGAAGGAACAATCTCGGGTGCCGTTAATGCCTTCGTCTTAAATAAAGATATTTCCGAAAATATCAGACCGTTTGTTACTCTTGCTGAAACTATGGGTAAGTTTCTCTCGCAGCTAAGAACAGGAACACTGGTAAAGCTGGCAATAAATCTTAAGGGCGATGATTTACTTTCTTCCGGTAAATTACTTTCAACGGCTTTATTAAAAGGCTTTCTTTCTGAGGAACTGGATTCGTCAGTAAATTATATTAATGCTCCTTTAATTGCTGATGAAATGGGAATAATTCTCGAGGAAACTTTTTCTACTGAACACAAAGATTATTACAATTTGATTGTTGCCACATTAATAACAGATTCTGAAAGTTTCGAGCTATGGGGAACAGTGTTCAGTTCTGACGATTTAAGAATCTTAAAGTTTAATAATTACCCGGTAGAATTTAAACCAGTTGGAGATATCATTATTTATAAAAATATCGATAAACCAGGGATGCTCGCTGCTGTAAGCAGGATATTATCCGATGCAGAAATCAATATTGCCAACCTGGCTTTGGGAAGGATTCAGGAGAAAAATGATGCACTAACGGTTATTAATATTGACTCTTCGATTGATGTTAATGTAAAAGAATTAATTAAGGGTATTAACGGAATTATTAATCTATATGTGGTGAAGTTGGATTTTTAACGGAAAAATCAATCTCTTGACATTTTAAACAAAAAAACTTATCTCTATACCGGTAATTATTAATAGGATTAAAGCTTGACATAAAAAACTGACAGTTGTATTTTGATTTGACGAAAATTAACAATTTTGTAACCGGAAGAATCTAAACATAAAAATTTTTTAACTAATTCATCATTCTTAAACAAAATAGGAGAGTAGCATGCTCTACAAATTTACTACACTTATGCTCGTGATTCTGTTTGTGGGGTTTTTACAGGCTCAGAATAGAATAAGTCACGAAACACAACCGGATGTTGTTTTAACCGGTTTTGAAGATACAGGTACAACCACTACTGTTACTGGTCAATCAAGTGAGCCTGTAGTCGTTGGCCCTTATAGTTCTGGAGGTTTCGTTTGGGAAATGCACAATATTTCTATTGATGGAAATGGATATGACCTGCAATCGAATTCTTCTACACAGCAGGTTTGGTGTGATTTAACAAATCCTGATCTGCTGCATGCAATCCATACTTTCTCTGCACTTCCAACCGGTTACACAGATAGAACCACAATGTATTATGGAAGTACTGATAAAGGAGTTAACTGGTTTCAATTAGGTGGTGTACCGGTCAATACTGGTTCAGATGGTCATACCGGATACGGTGTCATTTCCGGGCTTTCAACAGGTGAAGCTGTAATAATGAACCATATGTTACAGGGTACCCCTGCAAGACCAGTAACAAAAATGTGGATTGATGCTTCTCCATTCGGTTACAGTTTTACTCTTCACGACCCCGGATTGCTTGCCGGAGATACAAACCCATGGGCTCTGTGGCCAAGAATGGTTATTGACGGCGCTAACAACATTATCTTTGCCTCGTCTCAATCCTCAAACTACGGTACTGCTGACAGCTTCTATACAAATTATTATAACTTTGCTACTTCAGTTTTTGATGGATACAAACCATGGGATGGTAATCAGGCAGAAACTTATCCGTTCGGTATTTCTGATGGTGGAAAAATAGGATTAGCATTTATTGGTCAATCAGTAGGTACCAATTATTCCAATGATGGTGATGTATTTTATTCTGAATCTACTGATGGCGGTTTAACCTGGAGCGCTCCTGAGAAGATTTTTACAAGAGATCATTCCAACGATACAACCTGGGGTGCGATGAGAGGTATCTCCATTAATTTTTATGGTGAAGATCCCTGTATTGTTTTTGAAACAGCATGGCAGGATTTTGCTGCTGGTCAATATCGTCAGGGCGACGCAAACCACCTTTATTTCTGGTCTCCTAATATAAATAGCGGTGTTGCCAAAATACTTGTGGATTCCAGCTGGGTTAATTGGAACCCCGGTGGTGGAGCGAATGATGTTTACCTCGGAGTTGGCAGACCAGTTTTGAGCCGGTCACAAACCGGGAACTATTTATTACTTGCATTCTCGGGTGCTTCAGAAAACACCTATCCTTTGAATCAAGATTCCCCATTCTTCGATGGGTGGTTTATGTATTCTACAGATGGTGGTGATACCTGGACAGATCCGGAGAAATTTACACCTGATATGACTCCTCAGGTTGACTGGCGGCACATAAGTATGCCTCATATTTCACCGGTTCATGCTCTTGATGAGGATGTTATTACAGTTCATATTACTGTGCAGGGCGATACTATTGCCGGAAGCCAGGTTCAAGGAACCGGTATTGATGGAACCACTGCGTTCTTCTATCATTTTACAACCGAAATAGGTATTGTAAATGCCGGAAATGATGGACAGATTGTAAGCGACTTCAACCTTGAACAGAACTACCCTAATCCGTTTAACCCGGGCACAAGTATCAATTATACACTTGCTGAAAAAAGCAATGTTACGTTAAAAGTTTATGATGTTTTAGGAAAAGAAGTAGCAACCCTCGTAAATGCTAGCCAGGATGCCGGTAAGCATTCTGTCAGCTTCGATGGTTCAGATCTTGCATCAGGCTTATATATTTATACGCTGAATGCAGGGAATTATACTTCATCGAAAAAGATGATGCTACTTAAGTAATTTGATGTTTATGCAGAGCGGGTGGATTTTCCAATTTACACGTTGGTAAATTCACCCGTTTTTTTTAGAAAGATATTATTCGTTCTTTGATTTATTCTTTTTACATTTTCAGTTAATTCAGAAGATAACCAATAACTTTTCGTGGAGAAGAGATGAAAAAAAATTATACTAATCTTCTGGTGGCATTTCTGCTTTTGTTTTCTGCTGCTGCTTTTTCCCAAACGGGAGTTGGTAAAATAAGCGGCCGGATTACCGATGCAGCTACAGGAGAAGCCCTGATTGGTGCTAACATTATTATTCTCAACACAAATCTCGGCGCTGCTACCGACATAGAAGGAAACTACTTTATTCTTAATATTACTCCCGGAACCTACGATGTTAAAGTTAGCTACGTAGGCTACGCACCCAAAACTATTGAGGGAGTTCGTGTTGTTGCCAATATTACCTATGAGCTGAACGTAGATTTATCTACCGATTTTACTCTTCCGGATATTGTTGTAGTCGATAAAAAATTCTTTGAAGAGAAAGCCACAAATACCGTTAAGGTAATTGACTCTGACCAGATTTCGAGACTGCCTGTAAGAGGGGTTCAGAATCTTGCTTCTCTGCAGTCGGGAGTTGTTATTCAGGAAGGCAGCGGTGGGCAGGAAGGTAATGCTTCAATAAACGTTCGCGGTGGAAGAGGCAGTGAAGTTCTGTACATTGTCGATGGTGTCCCTCAAAATAATCTTTACAACAGGCAAACGGTTGCCCAGGTAAGCAACATCGCAATCGATCAGATATCTTTCCAGGTTGGTGGTTACGAAGCAAAGTACGGCCAGGCACAATCAGGTATTGTAAATGTAACAACAAAATCAGGTCAGCCGTATTATATAATTTCCGCTGATATCCAGTCTTCTGATTTTTTAGAAACAGATAATTCGGGTGCTAACTTATATACAGGCTCGATTAGCGGTCCTATTATTCCGGGTCTTCCCGAGCATACAATATTTTTATCCGGTGAAAGAGGATGGTACCAGGATGCTGATCCGCCGGCAGTACCGCTTGAATTTTATACTCAGGAGGATGGTACAATACTGAATGAACCGGTAGTTTATAAATCAATTCCAAACAATCCGGCCAGCACCTGGCGGTACAGCGGAAAAATTAATTCCCGCTTTGGCGACTGGAATGTTCAGTTAAGTGCTTTAGTTAACAATCGTATTTCTAAAAATTCCAAGGGCGGAACTGCATTACGGCAGTATAAAAATGCTTCGCAGTTCATTGAAGAATTTGAAGAGGAGAATTTCTCGTACAGTGCTAGGGTTTCCCAAACTGTAAGCAACAGTACTTTCTGGAATTTAAACCTTGGCTACAGGCAATTCCTTTTCCAGCGATACAATCCTTTCTTAAAAGGTCCCGAGAATCAGATTCTTTACGGCGACAGCTTATGGTGGGCAAATGAATCGGGTATGAATGTTACATTATTAGGTGATGGTTTAAGAACCAGACCAACAGATGCAAACGGAGTTTACAGACCTTACGGTTATTCTTTAGGATTGTTTCAGCAAAGAGAAGACGAATCTTTTGGAGCCGATTTCGATTTAACTTCACAAATCGATAACCATCTGCTTGAATTTGGAGCAGGCATTTCTCAGCACACAGTTCGTGGTTATGGTAACTTTGCTTACCTTGTTGCCAATATCGATCCATCAGAACCCGATTATATAAGGTTTGCACAAAACCAGCCATTTGTGTTCGGTTATGATGTAACCGGTACTACAAAAACAACTAGCGACGATCCTTCTTCATTGGATTGGTTTGCTCACCCTGACATTGGTTCTCATCCAACGATGGCTGAATTTCTAAGACCACGAAAACCAATTCTCGGTTATTTATATCTTCAAGATAGATTTGAACTTGAAGATATTGTGTTAAACCTTGGTGTAAGGATGGATTATTTCGATATCAAATCGCACGAACTTGTAAATCCATCTTTACCTTATGCCGGTGGTCTTGACGCGAACAAATTTGATATTGAAGACTTCAAAATAAAAGATGTTGAAATTGAATTTTCACCCAGAATCGGAATTGGTTTCCCGGTTACCGAAGCTACTGTTTTCCATGCTCAATATGGCAGGTTTATACAAACTCCGGAGCTGAATAATATGTACGGCGGTCCGTTCG
The DNA here is from genome assembly GCA_964639955.1 of uncultured Ignavibacteriaceae bacterium. Lineage (GTDB taxonomy): Bacteria > Bacteroidota > Ignavibacteria > Ignavibacteriales > Ignavibacteriaceae > IGN2. The sequence continues at coordinate 72,247 of CAZXGJ010000004.1, read as the reverse complement.
ATTACAATAGTTATATAACTATGGAACCGCAGAGTGGATTTAATGGCGGCATGGTTAGCGAGCAAACCACACAGTATGAAGTAGGCTTCAGGCAATTACTCGGTAACAATTCTGCTCTGAACATTACTGCTTTTTATAAAAACACCAAGTCTCTTGTTAATGTGCAAAGCAGCCAGTACCAGAGAGTTGAAGGTGGTGAAGTTCTTAATGCTATCGGACCCGTTAATGCAGATTTCGGAACTATAAAAGGTTTGGCATTTTCTTTCGATGTAACCAGGTTAAGTTACTTCAGCGCTTCTATCCAATATACTTTTTCTCTTGCTGAAGGAACCGGATCTTCAACAAATTCAAGTCAGACTGCAGTTTTCAGAAATCAGGATAATCTTCCTCCAAAAGTAATTGCTCCACTGGATTTCGATCAAAGACATACTGCTGTGGCAATACTGGACTTCTACATTCCCGAGGGAGAACTTGGTTTCTTTGAACTTTTTAATGTGAACGCAATTTTTTCAATCAGCAGCGGAAGGCCTTATACACCGGTTGATCAATGGGATATACTTGGCGATAATGGGCTGATTGCTGATAATACGAGTTATATTAATTCTGCTTTTGGACCCAGCACTTTCAGAATTGACCTTAAAGTTGAAAAAGGGTTCCCGATTGGTAATTTTTATATAACTCCGTATGTATGGATAGAAAATTTACTTGATGCGGACAATGTTGTTAATGTTTGGAGATCAACCGGCAGTCCTTACACTACCGGCTGGTTGAATGATCCTGATTCCCAATCAAGCGTGCAGTCAATTGGCGAGGGTTATGTTAAGGATTATGAAACGCTTGAAAAAGATCCCCAAAATTTTGGAATTCCAAGACTAATTAAGCTCGGTCTTAAGTTAAATTTTGACCGTATTGGTCTTTGATGAAATTAGGTTTTAATTATAAACAGGATAACAGAAATGAAACTAAAAAATAAACACAGTTATAAATTGCTGCTGATGATTTTATTAGCCGCATTTATCGCCTTTGGTTTCCTTGGGGACGATAAGAATGGTATACGTTCACCCAAGCAAATCTATAAGCTTTCAAACACTCAATCCGGCAAATCGGGTGATGCTTACGGAATGAATGTAAACAATATCTGGCTTCCTTTAAACAGGAAAGGAATTATTGCCGATGTAAATGTTCCTCCGTTAGGAAGCGGTGGACAGTTTGCCGGCGGTACTTTTTTATTTTCATCAGGATTTTTCCTCAGCGGCTACCGCGGCGCAGATTTATGGGCTAATGCAAATGCCTCTGCTACTCTTGTGGAAGACTATCTGCAGGGTGAGGTTGGTGATGAGGATAATCCGAACGCAGTATTATATGTAGTGAATGCCCAGGATGAACCCTTCGGACCAAGCTGGCAGGATTGGAAAGATGCCGTTTCTTTAGGTGCCGATTTTTACGATGGCGATGGCGATAATATATATAATCCCGTGGAAAAGAATGGTATTCCCGGATGGCAGGAAGATGAAGATATGCCCGATTTAATTGGTGATGAAACAGTGTGGTGCGTTTACCACGACGGCTTGCCGGTTGCTCAAAGGAGATGGAATACTTCTTTAGAAGTAGGTGTTGAAATAAGACAAAGCGTTTTTGCCTTTGCCTCAGCAGGTGCAATCGGAAATCTTATTTTTGTTCGATTCAGATTTAAATATGTTGGATTAAATGCAAATGACCCCGATGAGCTCACCAACGTTTATTTTGGAGTCTGGGCAGACCCCGATGTTGGTGACTTCAATGATGACGTAGTTGGTGTTGATGTGCCAAGAAATGCGGGTTATACGTACAATAAAAAGATAGATGCAAGTTACGGATCGCAGGTGCCCTGCTTTATGATAGACTTCTTCTCAGGGCCCCGGGCATATATTCCTGGAGAAACATTTATTGATAATGATGGTGACGGCAAATATGATGAAGGAACTGATACACCTCTTACTTCTGCCTATTCGGTAAGAGGACAGAGAAAGGGAATTGTAGAATTTCCCGGTGCAAAAAATCTTCCTATCTCTTCTTTTGTGGAATATATAAATGGCGACCAAAATCTTAATGACCCTGGTACAAAAGAAGAAGCAAGATTCTACATGGAAGGCAGAACCAGGCAGGGTGATATCCCCGATCCTTGTACCTGGCCTTATGGAAATGCCGGAAATTTTGCCGGCTGCGATACTACAGATGCAAGGTTTTGGTTCTCCGGTGATCCTGTAACGGGAACCGGCTGGTTATGTGCAAACGAAAGAGACCAGAGGCAGATGACTAATACAGGACCATTTGTCCTGGAAAAAAATGTTGAGAACGAAATCGTAGTTGCTTACATTGTAGGCAGAGGTTCAAATCCGCTGGATGGTATAACAAAAGCACGTGCTATAGACGATGGTGCACAAAATATTTTTGATCTGAATTTCCTTGCGCCTACACCTCCTCCGGCACCGGTTGTTACTCTCTCTTCCAGCGACGATTTTATTGATATTGTTTGGGATACTGAAAAACAGGCAAATTATGTTAGTAATACACCCACCTGGGATCTTCACTTTGAAGGCTACCAGGTTTGGGCATTTAAAACCAACATAGCTGAAGATGTTGTTGACGGGCAACCAAATTCCATTTTGCTGGCTACATACGATGTAGATAATTTTATTCGGAATGTTTATAAAGAAAACGCAGAGACCGGGGGAATTGAATTGTTATACTCTGTATCATCGGAAGAAAATCAACTGGATACTTTAATTTATAGAAATCCTCAGACAGGGCGGATAAGATTGAGAGTCTATAACGATCCTTTCTCGCCTGATCAAAAAGTAGTTAAAGGCAGACCTTATTATTTTGCAGTAACAAGCTATGCGCTTAATTACTTCGCTTTAGTCTATAAAGATGATCCCGATACTACTATAGGAACTCCTGGTGATTATTATCTTAACGCATTTGCATTTGCACAGGAAGCGGAGAACATTCGTTCAATAAATTCTATTGTATGCGGTGTCGACGCATTAAATCCTCCTGTTGAAGTTCAGCCTGCTAACCAGGTAAGCGGGGCATCACTTGGAAATGTTGGATTTGATGTAATTAATAATGAGGCGCTAACAGGTGATACTTACGAAGTTACTTTCTTCAAGAACACAGAGTCTACTCCATATTCAATGTATTGGACACTCAAAAATATCTCAACCGGTGAACCCCTCGATACCTCTCTCGCTTATACTTACGGCGATACATATATAAACCAAAAAGTAACCGAGGGATTCATAACCAAGGTGGAGGAACAGAATGCTGCAATAGGAGATGTTACTTACGCTCCCGACGGTGCTGAGTGGTATGCTGATTTTGATTCAGCTAACTCAACCGGAGTCTGGTATGTTGGTAAAGATCTTATACCAACAGGAGATAACCCGGCGCCGTTTACGAATAGCAACAGAAGCACTTACCTGAGCAATGATAAGCTGCGAAAAGTTGAAATCCGTTTTGGTGCTGAAGGAGTAGGTAAAGCTTACAGGTACATTAATGGATATATTAAAATACCTGCAACTAACAGTTATACTTTCGCATCTGCTATCAGCAGTTCGGATACCGTTAACAAAGGTGTTATCGGAATGTGGGATGAAGTTAACAACAGACCAATGGGATTTGTCGATGTTCCGTTTACCGCCTGGGTTGTGGATGAAAGATATAATGAAGAGTATCAACTTGCCGTTGGTTTTATAGAAGCAAGAAATACTTCTAAGTACCCGGATGGCAACCCGGATGGAAAGTGGGACCCCAGTACCTCAGTAAAAGAATCAGGCGAGATGATTGTTATATTTAATGCACCTTATGATAATACCGGCGGACAGATTGAACTAACCGGCGGTGAATTCCAGACTACCGGAGGTCCTGTAGTAGTCTGGTCGGATTTGGTTCGTGTTATAAATAATCTTCCGAAGATTCCGGAAGATGCCCAGGGCATAACTGATGAACAGAGGGATATTTTTGCATCGCCCTGGTTAAGCACAATGTATCTGGTAGGTTTGGAAAGAAGTGATGAATCAGCCTGGTTTACTGCGGGCGATGTTCTTACCATACCGCTGGAGGTTTATCCGTATACAGAGGATGACGTATATCAATTCACAACACTGGATGGCACCACGTTAACCGAGGAAGAAGAACGGGCACTCTGGGAAAAAGTAAACGTTTACCCGAACCCTTTATTCGGCTATAATACTTTGAGCAATTACTACTCAAGTACCCCCGACGAACCATTTGTAACATTTACAAATCTGCCCGAGCAGGTAACTGTTAAAATATATTCTTTGTCGGGCGTTTTGTTAAGAACAATCGGTACGGAGGATAAGGATTTACCTTCTTCGCCTTTCCTGAGATGGAATCTGCAGAATGAATCTGGTCTCAGAGTTGCATCGGGAATGTATCTGGCTATAGTATCATCACCTAAATATGGCGACAAGGTGTTGAAGTTTGCTATAATAATGCCGCAAAAACAAATACAAAGGTTCTAATGAATTAATAATGGCAGGTATAAAATTGTTCACCTGCCAGCTATTTTAATATAGAATATTGGAGCTTATAAAATGAAAAAAATAATACTAATACTTGTTTTGATAGCAACTTCAACCTATGCGGGTGATGTTGCAAGAAAAGGAACAACAGGTGCCGAGCAGCTTTTAATACCTGTGGGTGCCCGCGGAATCGCGACAGGTGGTTCATTCCTGGCTAATATTACCGGCTTGGAATCTATCTTCTACAATCCTGCTGGTCTTGATGTTTATCCGCAAACTGAAGCTATGTTCAGCTACGTTAGTTACCTGGCTGATATAAATATTTCTTATTTTGCTGTGGGAACATCGCTGGGAGATTTTGGTTCTATCGGGCTAGACCTCAAATCGCTCGACTTTGGTGATATACCGGTTACCACAGAAGATTTTCCGGATGGAACCGGCAATACATACTCCCCATCGTTTCTTACCCTTGGATTTACTTATTCCAAAGTTCTTACGGATAGAATCTCCATCGGTACTAATTTAAAACTGATATCCGAAACAATACAGAATGCCAATGCTACCGGTTTCGCACTCGATGCAGGAGTTCAGTATCGTTTTTCTGAAAGTTTGATGATTGGTGCTGCTGTTAAGAACATCGGAACCAATATGACATATTCCGGCGAGGATTTAACTGCCAGAACAACCATTCCGAATACAATACCCGGTTCTTCATCGGGCAGTTACGAAATTATAACTGAATCTTTCCAGATCCCCAGTTTCTTCCAGCTAAGTTTGACTTATGCACTTAACTTTAATGAGCAAAACAATCTTCTTTTTGCAGGTGCTTACACTGCTAATAATTCATTTGAAGATGTTGCCAATTTAGGTCTGGAATACGGATTTATGAATAATTTCTTTGTCCGCGGAGGATATAACTTCCTGGTAGAAAATTCCAATGAATATGTCTATGGTTTGTCATTCGGAGCTGGAATAGATTATAAAATCGGCGATGAGCTCGGTTTTGTTTTCGATTATGCTTTCAGGGATGTTAAAGAATTCCCGAGTGCTAATCATATTTTTACTATTAAGCTTAATTTCCAGTAAACCTGAGCTTGACTATCTGGCGTCTGTTGAGTTTTCAATAGACGCCTTTTATTTTTTCTAAAGTTTGATTCAGGGCGATAATATGAAATCTCATTTTCTCTTTGTCAGCATATTATTTTTATTAACTGAAGTCAAAGCACAACAACTTGAATTTGAATTTGATTATGCTCAATTTGGCTTTGACTCAAGCTCGAACTATTTGGAAATTTACTATTCGTTCGACCAGTCGACACTTACTGCAGCTTCGGCAGATAGTATTCTCTATACTAAAGCTGAACTAAGTATTTTAATATCGGATTCGGCAACCGGCCAGGTAATAGTAGATAAAACCTGGTCTGTAGAAAACCCGGTTCTCAGCAGTCCCAATACACGGAATAATTTAATTGGCTTGCTTGGTTTTGTGCTGTCGGAAGGCTCATACAAATGTATTGTAAATGGTGCAGATGCTTTGAAGCCTGGAGTAAATAAGACAATAAACGAGTTTATAACAGTAAAACCTTTCCTTCATCATGTAATGAGCTTAAGCGATATTCAGTTGGCTTCCGCAATAATTCAGGATAGTCAGAATAAAGAATCGATATTTTATAAAAATACATATGAAGTAACTCCGAATCCGACATCTGTATTTGGTGAAGGACAACCGGTTTTATTTTATTATTCTGAATTGTATAATCTTCCTCAGATCGATGTGGATGAAGGCATTAGATTAGAGCAGCTGCTTATCAACAGCAGAGGTCAGCTTGTTAATTTAAAGAGAAAAGATCTTAACAGAGTTGCCAGCTCACGTGTGGAAGTGGGACGTATTATGGCCAACAAACTTCCCACAGATACGTATACTCTTATTCTAAATTTAATAGACAGTATTTCCAACCAAGGTGTGTCATCATCAAAAAGATTTTTTATTTATAACCCGTCAATCGTCTATTACGATACACTTCAGCAGCAAATCTCGCCGGTTTTGAGCACGCAGTTTGGTGCAATGTCAGAAGAAGAGCTAGATGATTTATTTGAAAAAGCAAGTTATATAGCAACAGAGACTGAAAATGACCAATACGAAGCGCTGACCACAATTGAAGGGAAAAGAGAGTTCCTTTATAATTTCTGGAAAGCAAGAGATGATTATCCCGCAGACGATTTCAATCAAACATATTCCTCCTATATGAAACGCGTTGAAGAAAGTAACCTAAAATTCAGATCCATAAGCAAGGAAGGCTGGAAGACAGACCGCGGCCGTATTTATCTTATATATGGTGAACCTTCTGAAATTGAACGCTACCCGAATCAGATTGAAACCAGGCCATATGAAATCTGGAATTACCATAATATTGAAGGTGGAGTCTTCTTTATTTTTGCTGATATATTCGGGTTTTCGGATTATCAGCTTGTTCACTCGAATAAAAGAGGTGAATACAGAGACGACTACTGGATGAGGAGGATTACTGTTCAATAAGCGGATTTGCTTAATATTTTAATGTTTGGTTTTAAATCCCCTTATTGCAAGATATATAACTTGCTGACTTCTCTTCTATTATTTTACCCTTCTATAATTATCTTTAAAATCATAATTTTACTAAGAAATGAAAAAGAGAATTGAATATTTTTTGTTTTTGATTTTCAGTGGGATCTTTCGGCTGCTCGGTATAACACTCTCGAGGCGTTTATCAGTGCTCTTAGCTGTTTTATTCTACTTTGTAATTCCGGTAAGAAAAAAAACTGTTCTGGAAAATTTGAAGCTTGCATTTCCTGAATATGATAATAGAAAAATCAAAAAAATTGCCTTCGGTGTATATAAAAATGTTTCGATCACACTTATTGAAATATTAACACTTCCGGCTTTAAAAAAGGAACAGATTGATGATCTTGTTGAATTCCGGGATGCAGATATCCTGGCAAAAAAATATTATGAGAATGAGGGGCTAATTATATTATCGGCGCATTTTAGCAACTGGGAATATGCAGCCTTGCTCTGTGCTGCTAATATGAAAATACCTTATTCTGTTATTGTTAAGCCGCTTGGCAACCCGCATATATACAGATGGATGAACTCCGAGAGAACCAAATGGGGCAACGAAGTAGTTCCTCTCGGTCCATCTGTAAAAAATATTTACCTGGCTCTTAAACAAAAGAAGATAGTAGCTATTGTTGCCGATCAGAGGGGTCCTAAAGAAGGGGTTCCTGTTAAATTTTTTGGTAAAGATGTCTATGCTCATACGGGCCCTGCTTTTTTTGCAGTAAAAACAGGTATTCCTATATTTTATGGATTATTAATCAGGCAAAAGAATTATAAGTATAAATTGTGCATATCGGAAATAGATACTTCAAACCTTCCTGAAGATAAGGATGAAAAAATTGCTGTATTAACTCAGAGGCATACAAATTATCTTGAGAAAATGATAAGGCAATTTCCCGAACAATGGCTTTGGCTTCATAAAAGATGGAAATAGCAAAGGGTAAACACAACAGGATATTGGTAATTCAAACTGCATTCCCCGGCGATGCCATTCTTACTCTTCCTATGATACAGATGCTAAATAGGAAATCTGAGAATACAGAAGTGGAAGTATTGTGCATTCCTTCAACAAAAGAAATATTTGAATCTTCACCTTATGTAAATTCGGTAGTGGTGCTGGATAAACTGGGCGCTCAACGCAAGCTTGGAAAATTTTTATCTTTTGTAAAAAGTTTAAAGTCACGCGGTTATAGTAAAATTATTTGCCCACATCGTTCTTTCCGCAGCGCATTAATTGTTTGGATACTTGGTAAAGTTGATTCTTACGGATTCAGCAGCAGCAGCATTCCTTACATCTTCAAAAATATAGCAAGCTATGATGTATCGGCTCATGAAGTTCAGAGAAATTTAGAATTAATTGGATTTAAATATGAAGGTAATGGCTGGAGAATTTTACCTGAAATAACTGCAGATGATTCATCAAAGATTAAAGTGAACAGGTATATTGAGTCAAACAACCTTTCAAACTATTTGTGCATAGCACCGGGGAGCGTTTGGCAGACAAAAAGATATCCGGCAGAATCATTCAAATCGGTTATAAATTTTTTTTCCGGTAAGGGTTATAAAATCGTGCTTACAGGAGGAGCGGAAGATAAAAGCTTATGTGAAGAATTAGTTACAGACAGAAATATACTCAATGCTGCGGGTTTATTTTCGCTTACAGAAACAGCCGAGCTTCTGAAATCTGCCAGGTTGCTGATATGCAATGACAGTGCCCCAACTCATTTAGGAATGTGTGCTGATATTCCGGTGTTGACTATTTATTGCTCAACTGTTCCTGCATTTGGTTTCTATCCTTATAATTCAAAGAGCGACTATGTTAGTTACAACAACCTTAAATGCAAACCCTGTGGAATACACGGACATAACAAATGCCCTGTAGCTACTTTTGATTGCGGGTTTCTCCTGAACCCTGAAGCAGTTATCAACAAAGCCCTTATTTTACTTAACAACAATGAAAAACCCAGAACCCCTTTGCTTTAATATAGATGAAAAGATTGAAGAATCAGTTCAGGCTGCTTATAAGTTATTTTTTTCGGGAAAGATATTTATTTATCCTACTGATACTATTTACGGAATTGGCTGCAATCCGGAAATAAAAATTGCAGTTCAGCGAATTACCGATATTAAAGGAAGGGACGAATATAAAAAATTCATCTTTTTGATTTCTGACCTGGAGAACCTATTAAACTTTGCAGAAGTTACTACTCAAAAGCAGCTGGCATTTCTAAAGCTGATTTGGCCGGGCCCTGTTTCGGTTATTCTGAATTTGAACAGTAGGGCTAAAAAGCTGCTTGATCAGGAAGAAGCTGCATTCAGAATACCCCGGAACATATTCTGCCAAAAGCTCCTTAAGAAGATTAAACTTCCATTAATTTCCACAAGCGTTAACAGAAGCGGACAGGAACCATTGAACAACCCTGAAGCAATTAAGAAGGAATTTTATGATGTTGATGCCATTTTTTACTCTGAGCAAAAATCATTACCTGCAGCCTCTACAATTATAGATTTACGCTGTGAAAAACCTGTATTAGTAAGAGAAGGGGCAATTAATTTTGTGGAATTGTTTGAAAAGTTCAAGTAACTTTGAACAGTGGAAAATAATTTTACTTAGTGATGAAAATTCTTAAATATTTTAGAAAACTGAATAACTTTTCGGTAATAATTTTACCTGGTGATTCTTCGTATACCACAAGATCCTGGAAGATCAATTCTACAAAAGTTTTAATCTTTCTGGTAGCATTCTCAATTTTTATGGCCGTCTTAAGTTACTACTTTTTTAATTTAACAGGCATCGGAAACAAAATTCTTCCCGGTGATTTCAGGGTAAAGACTCCGGAGACTGAGAAAGTTGAATTGCTAAATCAAAAAATAATTTTCCTTGCTCACGAAATCCAAAAACTCAAGGCAACAAATCAAAAGCTGAAATTTGCGTTAGCCCTGGGAGATTCCGGCCTGGCAGATACTTTGGGAGTTGAAATGGATTCTGTAGAACAATATTACAGATATCCTGCTGAAGGAAATATTTTAACCGCTTTTCTCAGAATAATTAATTATGAAGAACAGAAGTCTGATGAAAAAGTATTTTTCATTCTTCCGGTTAATGGATATATTAGCCGTCAGTTTGATCCTGAGAAAGGACATAACGGTCTTGATATTGCAGTAAAAGAAGGTTCGCCCGTATATGCAGCAGCTTCCGGATTTGTTCTGTATACAGGTTATACAATTGAAGATGGAAATGTTATCATTATTAATCACTCAGATGGATACCTTAGTTTATATAAACATTGCTCTGTGGTGATTAAAAAAGAAATGGATAAAGTCGAGCAGGGCGAACTGATTGCTCAATCAGGTAGTAGCGGCTTACACAGTACCGGCCCTCATTTGCATTTTGAAATATGGAAAAATGGAATTTTAATAAATCCTCAAACAGTAATAATCAGTAATAATTGAAGGAGGTAATTAACTTGAAAACCAGAATGATGAATGGTGATACCGAAGATATAACAATCATAAGCCAGGGTGTTAAGCTTGAAGGAAAATTATCAAGCGGCGGCAGTATAAGAGTAGATGGAGTAATTCAGGGTGATATCATTTCTCAAAGCAACGTAACGGTTGGCGAGCAGGGTGATGTTTCCGGGCAAATAAGCGCCGAATCCGTTGTTATCGGAGGCAGGGTTGTTGGCTCAGTGAATGCCAAAGAAAAAATTGTAATGGAATCCAAAGCAAATTTAAAAGGTGATATCTTCACTAAAATACTTGTCGTTGAAGCCGGTGCAAGGTTTGATGGAAAGAGTAATATGGGCGAAGTAAAAGAGCTTTATAAAACTCAGAATACTGATTTTAAGAAAAATGAAGCCGGAGCCTGACGACCTAAAAAGTGCAGGTAAATTTTATAGAGAAATTGGTCCTTACATCGGGCTGGGGTTACAGCTTGCTATTACAGTAACTGCGATGGTATTTCTTGGCCTCTGGCTGGATGGAATTTTCGCTACCAGTCCTATCCTTATTATTACTTTTTCTTTTTTAGGGGTATTTGCAGGGATGTATACATTCATTAAATCCGTCTTAAAAGCCGATAAATGACAATGAATAAAAAGTCGTTACGGCTAATCGTAATTCTCTTTACGATCTGTCCGCTTATTGTGTTTTTCACTTTGAACATTTTATCTGTCTGGGCATTAAACATCTTCTTATCAGTATGCTTAGGAGAGATAATGGCTATTCTGAATTTTTTTATCGGTTATTTATTCTTGAAACATAGTTACTCCGGTTCTGGCAGCAGGCTTTTATCAATGCTCTGGGGTGGGATGTTATTTAGGTTAGTGCTGATATTGTTTTTAACATTTATTGTTCTAAAATTCTTGGAAATAAACGTGTTTGGATTTATATTTTCACTCTTATTTTTCTATGTTTTTTACTTGATAATCGAAATTTTTTACCTGAATCTTAATAAAATCGAACATTTTGAACACTGACACTATTGCCGATACCCTGACTACGACTACAGACTCACTGCAGCATTCCGGTGATACCGGCAGCGGGTGGATTCTTCACCACGTTATGGATGGAAAAGAGATAGAATTACCGTTCTTAGGTTACGTTCAAATTCCTGAACTTCCCCCTGTTTTTGGAATTAATATTACCCCAACAAAACATGTTATCTTTATGTGGTTGGCGGCTCTGTTAGTTATAATAACTTTTATCACTGTTTCCCGGCAATATAAATCATCGCTTATTCCTAAACGTCTGTCAAATTTCTTTGAGGTTTTAATAATTTTCGTTAGGGATGAAATTGCAGAACCGACTTTGGGGAAAAGTTACCAAATATATCTTCCTTATCTGTTAACTTTATTCTTTTTTATTTTGTTCGGAAACTTTTTGGGTCTGATTCCTTTTTCCGCAACATTCACAAGCAATATTGCGGTTACTGCTTCACTGGCAATCTTATCTTTTCTTATGATCCAACTTGGAGGCATCAGGCAAAACGGATTTTTCGGATACTTTAAAGGATTAGTACCCCACGGAATTCCGATGTGGCTGTTACCTTTAATGATTCCCGTAGAAATCCTCGGTCTGTTTACCAAACCATTTGCATTGGCAATACGACTTTTTGCAAACATGATTGCCGGGCATACTGTAATTCTTGCATTACTCGGGCTAATATTTTTTATGGGCACATTGTTCATTGCCCCGGTGTCTATAGCTTTTGCAGTATTTATTTATTTACTGGAAATTCTTGTTGCCCTTATACAGGCATATATTTTTACAATGTTAACTTCCTTATTTATAGGAATGGCTGTTCATCAGGAACATTAAAGAACAATATCTATTCAAAAAAAATAAAAGGAGAAATTAAATGGATTTAGCATGGTTAGCAGCAGGTTTAGGAGCCGGTCTGGTAGTTATTGGGGGCGGGCTTGGCATTGGCAAACTTGCCAGTTCTGCTATGGATGCAAGCGGCAGGCAACCCGAAGCTGCCGGTGCAATCAGAACCTCAATGATTATTGCTGCAGCTTTGATAGAAGGTATGTCCTTCTTCGGGCTGGTTATTTGCATCCTGCTTGCTTTAAAAGCATAAACCGGTTTATTCTTAAAATATATTCTTTAAAGGAAAATAATGATTGGTGAATTACTATTTGCTGTAATTGCATCCGAAGGCGGCGGTGGAGGTTTGCTGGATGTAAACCCGGGCCTGATGATCTGGACTGTGGTTACATTCGTACTTCTTCTCATTATTCTTAAAAAAGTTGCCTGGAAGCCTATTCTCGAAGCACTCGACAAACGTGAAAAGGAGATTAAAAATTCCCTCGAGCAGGCCGAAAATGCTAAAGAAGAAGCAAAGAAAATTTTGGAAGCAAACCAGGCTAATCTCGCTAAGGCAGAAGAAGAATCTAAAAAAATCATTGAACAAAGCCGTGCTTATGCTGATTCTTTGAAAGATCAATTGATAAAAGAAAGCAAAGAACAGGCTAAAAAATTAATTGATGATGCCGGTGAAGAAATCCGGAGAAAAAAGGACGCTGCTTTCGAAGAGTTGAAAGAACAAATTGCAGAATTAGCTGTTAATGCTGCTGAAAAGATAATCAAAGAAACGCTTGATGAAGAGAAGAATAAAAAATTGGTCGAGAAATATCTTAATGAAGTATCAAAGAATTAATTATGAGTGATCTTAAAGTTTCTCACAGGTATGCAACTTCACTTTTAGAAACTGCAATTGAAAAGAATAAACTCGATAAAGTTTCTTCCGATATGGTTTTGCTTGCGGAGTCACTTAAAGAAAGCAGAGATCTTAAGCTGATGCTCGAAAACCCTGTTATAAAACCCGAAACTAAAAATAATATATTAAAAGAAATTTTTAGCTCAAGGTTCGACGAAGACTCTGTTAAATTTCTGAGCTTTGTTATCGAGAAGAAAAGAGAAAACCTGCTTGATTCTATAGCTGCAAGGTTTTTAGAGCTTCGGGATGAACATCTTGGAATTGCAAGGGTAAACGTAATCACATCATTTAAATTTTCGGATGTTCAGATTTCTTTGTTACAGAAAAAGCTTGAAGAAATATTAAATAAAAAAGTAAGATTAAGTCTTACTGTTGATAAAGCCCTGCTCGGAGGGTTCATTGCCAAAGCCGGTGATACTATGTTCGATGCTTCGGTTAAGCATCAGCTCGAATTATTAAAAAAACAATTTCTCGCAGGCGGCATTTCGCTTAATTAAAATAAAAGATTTAAAAGGGAAGAATAATGGCAGAAGTTAGACCAGATGAAATATCAGCAATATTAAGGAGACAGCTTTCGGGTTACGAAAGTGAAATTGACATTTATGATGTCGGTACTGTGCTGCAGGTGGGTGACGGCATTGCCCGTGTTTACGGTTTAGGTAAAGTTATGGCAAGCGAGCTCGTTGAATTTCCTAATAATGTTATCGGGATGGTTCTAAATCTTGATGAAGACAGCGTTGGCTGCGTTCTTTTCGGTGAGAGCTCTCTGGTTAAAGAAGGCGATACAGTCAAACGAACTAAACGAGTTGCATCAATTCCTGTTGGCGAAGAACTGCTGGGACGTGTTGTAAATCCGCTGGGCAAACCAATCGACGGCAAAGGTGCGATAAATTCTAATAAGTTTTTACCAATCGAGAGAAAGGCTCTCGGTGTAATACAAAGGCAGCCGGTTAAAGAACCTTTACAAACCGGTATAGTTGCCGTTGATGCTATGATTCCGATTGGAAGAGGGCAGAGAGAGCTTATTATTGGCGACAGGCAAACAGGAAAAACTGCTGTTGCTATTGATGCTATCATCAATCAGAAATATACTCATTCGGAAGAAGCAAAAAGACTTGGCATTGCACCGGTATATTGTATTTATGTGGCAGTTGGTCAAAAAAGCTCAACCGTAGCTCAGGTAGTTGCAAAACTTCAGGAAGAAGGAGCAATGGAATATACTACAGTTGTAACTGCCTCTGCATGGGAGCCGGCACCGCTGCAATATATTGCCCCTTATTCCGGTGCTACACTCGGTGAGTTTTTCAGAGATAACGGAAAACATTCGCTGGTTATTTATGATGATCTTTCAAAGCAAGCTGCTGCTTATCGCGAGCTTTCGCTGCTGCTCAGAAGACCTCCTGGCAGGGAAGCATTTCCGGGCGATGTTTTTTATTTACATTCCCGCCTTCTTGAGAGAGCTTCAAAATTAAGTGAGAGCCTTGGCGGCGGAAGTCTTACGGCTTTACCTATTATTGAAACTCAGCAGGGTGATGTTTCTGCTTATATTCCGACAAATGTAATCTCCATTACAGACGGACAGATTTATCTCGAATCAAGTTTATTTAATGCAGGTGTAAGGCCAGCGATAAATGTTGGTATATCGGTTTCACGCGTTGGAGGTAATGCTCAAAACAAAGCGATGAAGAAAGTTGCAGGCACTCTTAAGCTCGATCTTGCTCAGTACAGAGAACTCGAAGCCTTCGCCAAGTTTGGCTCCGACCTTGACCAGGCTACACAAAAAACATTAGCCAAGGGTTCAAGATTGGTTGAGCTGTTAAAGCAGGGGCAGTATGCGCCCGTTCCGGTTGAAAAACAAATTATAAGCATCTTTCTTGGTACAAGAGGATTTATGGAATCGATCCCTGTTGCCGATATAAAAAGATTTGAAAAAGAAGCATTAGAATATTTTGAAGTAAAGCACAAAGATATTTTCGAAACGCTCAAAAAGGAGAAAGCAATCTCAGATGAGCTCGAAAGTAAAATTATAAAGGCTGGTGAAGAATTTTTGAAAGTATTTAAGAAGAGTGCTTAACAACTGCTGAATTATTGTGGCTACATTACGTGATATAAAAAGAAGAATTGTAGGTGTAAAAAACACTCAAAAAATTACCAAAGCAATGAAGATGGTTGCCACGGCTAAACTACGGCGTGCACAGCAGCGCATTGTAAACGCCCGCCCTTTTGCAGCTAAAATTTCCGGGCTGGTTTCACACCTTGTTACTGAAAATGATATTTTAACTAACCCTTACCTTGCAAATAAAAAAATATCAAAGGTTTGCATAATCGTTGTCACTGCCGATAGAGGACTTTGCGGCGCTTTCAATACTAACATATTAAAAGAAACTGTAAGATATCTGACCGAAGAATTAAAAAATAACGATCTGCAAGCTTGCTTATACGCCGTTGGTAAAAAGGCGGCGGATTATTTTAACAGGAGAGAATTTGAAGTTTTTGGATTTACCACCGGATTGTTCTCTTCACTTGAAATAAATTCGGCTCTGCAGATTTATAAACAGGTTTTAGCAGGATTTGAAAATGAAGAGTTCCAAAAAGTTGTTGTGATTTATAACCGCTTTGTTTCTCTTGTTCAGCAAAAAATTGTTGTAGAACAGATTTTACCGATTCCACTTGAAAAATCGACGGAGAATAAAAAGCTGAATCCCGATAATTTTATTATGGAACCGGATCAGAAATCAATAGTAAGCTATCTCTTACCAAAGTATTTAAAAGCACAATTCTGGAAAATCCTTTTAGAATCGAATGCTGCAGAACTGGGAGCCCGGATGACCGCGATGGATAACGCCACTACCAATGCACAGGAATTGATCAGAACGCTAAATATTACTTATAACAAAGAACGTCAGGCTTCTATTACAAAAGAAATTCTGGAAATTGTTTCCGGTGCCAACGCACTAAAAGCCAGTTCATAGCATTCATCATCCCGGGTTCGGTAATAATCAGTTGTTATTCCTATGTTCGAAGATCTATCTGTAAAATTAGAGACCGCACTTAAAAAGATAACCGGTCAGGGCAAATTAACCGAGAAGAATATATCGGATACTTTACGCGATATCCGCCGCCTTCTTCTCGATGCCGATGTGAACTACAAAGTTGCCAAAGAATTTATTGAAAGCGTAACTCAAAGATCTTTAGGGAAAGAAGTTTTGGCTTCTATTTCCCCGGGGCAGCTTATAACAAAAATTATTTTTGATGAGCTGGTTGTTCTGCTTGGTTCAAAAAGTAACGAATTAAAGCTGAATGCTTCCGGAGTTACAACTATTATGGCTGTTGGTCTGCAAGGTTCGGGAAAAACTACGTTCTGCGCAAAGCTGGCAAAAAGATTGAAAGGAAACCGAAGAAAAATAATGCTTGTTGCTGCGGACGTTTACCGCCCGGCAGCAATAGAACAGCTTAAGCAATTAGCCCTGAAAATAGATGTACCTGTTTTTTCTATCGAACAGCCCGATGCTTTAAAGACTGTTGCCGAAGCACTGGAATTTGCCAAAGCTAAGAAATTTGACACTTTGATTTTTGATACCGCAGGCAGACTGCACATTGATGAAGATATGATGAAAGAAGCAGCCGAAATAAAAAAAATGGTTAATCCAACTGAAATTTTGTTTGTAGTTGATTCTATGACCGGGCAGGATGCAGTTAATTCAGCTAAAATATTCAACGATACGGTCGATTTTGATGGAATAGTTCTCACAAAACTAGATGGCGATGCAAGAGGTGGTGCGGCTTTGTCTATCAGAGCCGTGGTTGGAAAACCCATTAAATTCGTAAGTAATGGTGAAAAGCTGGATTCATTGGAAATTTTTCATCCGGATCGCCTTGCTTCAAGAATACTTGGAAAAGGAGACGTAATTTCACTTGTAGAAAAGGCACAGGAAAGCTTTGACGAGCGCGAAACAGAAAAACTGCAGGAGAAGTTAAGAAAAAATAAATTTGATTTTGATGATTTTCTTAAGCAAATTAAAGTAATCAAGAAAATGGGTTCTTTATCTTCCTTGTTAGGAATGATTCCGGGCATTAGTTCGCAGATCCGTAATGCTCAGGTAGATGACAGAGCTTTAATAAAAGTTGAAGCTATCATTAATTCTATGACTGCAAGAGAAAGAGAAAATCCTAAGATATTGAACGGAAGCAGGAGGAAGAGAATTGCAAGAGGCAGCGGAACTTCAGTACAGGATGTAAACCGGATGATAAAGCAATTTTCTGAAATGCAAAAGATGATTGGAAGACTTTCCTCTAAAGGTGGTTTTTCAAATGCATCTTTAAAAAATTTTAAGTTAAACTGATTAATTGAACAAACCTGGAGGTTAAAATAATTTGGCTGTAAAGTTAAGACTGCGAAGAATCGGTAAAAAAAAGCAGCCCGTTTATAAACTGGTTGCCGCTGATGCAAGATCACCTCGCGATGGTAAATTTCTGGAAGCTGTTGGCTTATATAATCCTCTTACAAATCCTCATACTATAGACTTGAAAGAAGACAGAGTTTTTTACTGGTTAAATGTTGGTGCTCAGCCGACTGATACCGTAAAAAGTCTTTTAAGACAAAAAGGCATTACGCTTCAAAAAGAGCTGATGTCAAAAGGTCTCGATGAGGAAAAAATAAAAGCTGAAATTGATGAATGGCAAAAAATGAAGGAAGCCACCAGCAAGAAAAAGCTTGAAAAAAAATCTGCCAAAAAGAAAAAAGCAGAGGATAAAGCTTCAGCAGATATCGAAAAGAAGACGGCTGAAGTTTCCGGTGAAGTGGGAATCACAGAAAAGAGTACAGCAGAAGAAAATAGCGCTGCTTCTGAATAAAAGTAAGCAGGATATTTATCCGCAAAATTCTGTACTTTAATTCTTTATATTGCTCTCAGCGCTAAAAGAGGAGGCTCTTAAAATGAAAGAGTTCATTGAATTTATTGCCAAACACCTGGTTGATTTTCCAGAAGGTGTGGAGATCGCAGAAAAAATTCAGGAGGACAAAAAAATTCTGCTCTCACTTAAAGTTAAACCCGAAGATGTTGGAAAAGTTATAGGCAAGCAGGGTAAAACGGCACAGGCAATGCGAACACTTCTTACAGCAGTGGCTGCCAAACATGGAAAGCGCGCAGTTTTAGAAATTGTTGATTAGTCTTTTGCTTTATTTTTGTGGATTATTACCTGATTGCTGAAATTAAGCAGCCTGCGGGCAGCAAAGGATTTATCCGGATAAATCCCTTGTCAGATTTTCCAAAGCATCTGCTTAAGTTGAAAGAGGTTTATATTGACTTTTGGGGTTTGAAGAAATTATTTCAGGTAGAAGAAGTAAAAGAATTTAAAAAAAAATTCTTATTTAAATTCTTAAACTTTGATAGCCTGAGAGATTGCCGGGTGCTTTCAGGCAAAAAGATGTATATAGATGGTAAAGATCTTATAAAATTGCCTGAAAAACATTTTTTCATTCACGATCTTATCGGTCTGAAAGTCTTTAGTAAACAAGAAATTCTTGGGGTTGTAAAAGATGTGCTTAAGCTGCCGGCAAATGATGTAATGGTAATTGAAACAAAAGATGGTTTGGAAATGATGATCCCTTTCGTTCTTCAATTTATTGAAAAGATTGAACCTGAAAAGAGAGAAATATCCCTGAAGGTTGGTAAAGATTTTTTTGAAACAGAATAATGAGGATTGATATAATTTCTGCTGTTCCGGAGTTGCTCGAAAGCCCATTGAAAACAAGCATTATTGGAAGGGCACAGGAGAAGAAGAAACTGGAGATAAATATTCATAATCTGCGGGATTATTCCAGCGACAAGCATAAACAGATTGATGATAAACCTTTTGGCGGCGGACCTGGCATGGTACTAAAACCCGAACCGTTCTTTGAATGTATTGAATTTCTTCAATCGCAGTGTAACTATAATCATATTATCTTTACAACGCCGAAAGGAAAAATTTTTAATCAGAAGCTGGCAAACAGGTTTTCACTTGCCAATAACTTAATAATTATTGCTGGTCATTATAAAGAGATTGATGACAGGGTAAGGCAGCGGTTTGCTACCGATGAAATTTCATTGGGTAATTTTGTTCTTACGGGTGGTGAGCTGCCCGCACTGGTAATCATAGATGCAATAGTAAGACTTTTACCAGGTGTATTAAATGACAGCGAAGCTGCACTAAATGATTCTTTCCAGGATGGAGAAATTGTTGAAGCGCCGTATTTTACGAGACCTGCAGTTTATAAAGGAATGAAAGTACCGGAAGTTCTTCTCTCAGGTAATGAAAAAAAAATAAAAGAGTGGAAAGAAAAGCAATCAAAAATTTTAACAGAAAAGTGGCGCAAATTAAATAATTAGCGGAGTATATAATGAAAAAAATAAATAATTTGCTGGCGGGCAATAAAGAATCGAAATTGCCTGACTTTAAGCCGGGTGATCGGATAAAAGTTTATGTAAGCATTATTGAAGGCGATAAAGAAAGAATACAGCCCTTTGAAGGGGATGTAATCAGCGTTCGCGGTTCAGAGCTAAGCAAAACTTTCACAGTTAGAAAAATTTCGAGCGGTGTCGGCGTTGAGAGAATATTTCATTTCAATTCACCCAAGATTTCGAAAATCGAAATAATTAAGCAAGGAAATGTAAGGCGTGCCAAGCTTTATTATCTGCGCAATCTCTCGGGTAAAGCTGCTAGGATAAAAGACAAATCTAATTAACAAATGTTCAAAGCCGCTCAATGGCGGCTTTTTTAATTTATTGTATGAAATTATTACTGCCTGATAATATCTTCTCCAAAATATTCCTTTCAGAATTAAACATAACACCCGATATCATAACCGAATTTCACTCTTCTGCCGTTATTTCGGGCAAGCTTTTCAATCAAAGCGATGCAATCGGGCTGATACCGACGCTGGACATACTAACAGCAAAAGATTTATTTATTTCTGCCCAAATAGGTTTCTCGTTTAATGCTCTTTTATCAAATTCATATCTTTTCTTTAAAGAAAAACAGAAAAGCATAAACGAATTATTTATTTGTGGTGATATAACTTCTAACGAGGTAATTTTAAGTAAGATCCTTCTTAAAGAATTTTATGATGTTGATGTTAAAACTATTTTACTCAGCCGGATGCCCGAAGATTTTAACAGGAATATTTTGGTTGTCGGCAGTTTCAATTTCGAAAAAGAACTTTTTAACAGCGGTATAAGTTTTGCCGAAGAAATAATCGAGCTTATAAAGGCTCCTTACATCAATTTTGTTATTGCAGGAAGTTCCGAAAGCAGCTTACAAAAGTTTAATTCCGGTTTTCTTAAAATGTTAGAAGGGGGACACGCCGAAAGTTTTGATAAGCTGTTACCAAATCTTCCTCTGTCTTCACTGGAATATATCAAGTTAAACATTCAGCACCTGGTTTTTGATTTTGATGAACAGGATATTGAAGCGATTAACCTACTTTTACAGTTGCCTTTTTATCATGGGATAATTAAGGATTTGATTGATGTAAAATTTGTGTGAATGATTTTTATAGAATATAAATTGAAAGACGACCAACCTGGCCGTCTTTCTATATTAGTTGATATCATCAGTCAGCTAATTCAGATTTCTATATCTCAACATGACTGACACTAATTACATTCGGATTTTCGCTCATCTTCTTCAGCATATCAGCTGTTGCAGCATTCTGTAGCTTCATTGTGCAGCTTGCGGCAATACCGCCATCAAAAATTACATTTTCTATTTCTTCAATATTGATACTGCCATCTCTTAGTAAATCGAGAACACCGGCAAGCACTCCAGGTTTATCGTAATGCTTAACAACAAGCTGGTAATGTGCATCTGTTAACTTTGCTCTGTTAACCCAGTGGTCAATTACACCGCTGTGGACGTAATGGTTTATAATTCTTACTGTCTCTTCAGCAACTGCGTCCTGGGCTTGTGCAGTAGATGCACCAATATGATGGGTTATATAAATGTCGGGATAATTCTGAAGGTGGGATTTAACTTCTCCGGTTTTGCCTTCAGGCTCTCCTTTGAATACATCGCCTGCAAATCTTATATTTTTGCTTTGAATAGCTTCAATCAAATCTTCCTCAACAATAACATCGTGCCGGGAAGTATTTATCAGTAAAGCTCCATCCTTCATAAAGCTGAACATTTGTTTGTTGAAAAGCCCTTTTGTTTGTGGAGTTGCCGGTAAATGAATGGTAACAATATCACAAAGCGGCAGCAGCTGGTTCATCTCGGAAAAATCCTTAATCTGCACACCTTCAATTCTCGTTATATCCTTGCCGTAAACATTCATTTCAAATGCAAGAGCGCGTTTTGCAACTTCTCTTCCGATTGCACCCACCCCGATAATACCAAGTGTTTTGCCTTTTAAGCCCAGACCTTTTGAATATTTTTCTTTATTCCAGATGCCCTTTTTAAAATCTGAAACATTATCGGGAATGAAACGGTCAAGAGAAAGCATTAAACCCATCGTTAGCTCAGCCACGGCAACAGCGTTCATACCCGGGCAGTTGGCAACATAAATTCCTTTTTTATTTGCAGCAGGTATTGCAATATTATTTACTCCTGATCCTGCGCGAATAATCAAGTTAAGTTTTTTGGATGTATTGATGGTTTCCTCATTTACAACCGTTGAGCGAACAACAAGAATGTCAACCTCTGTGGCGGCACCAGGTAAATCCTTTTCACCAAGCTTCGGCTCGTAAATAACTTCAAGATCCAGATCTTTCATCTGCTGGATGTACTTTTCCGGAAATTTATCTGCGACTAGTACTTTTAATTTCATAACTACCTCTGTATTTAAATTGATTGAATAATGCTGAGCTTACCGTCTCTTGCCAGATCTGCCTTCGCCGGATCTCAGTATCTTATATAATTAAACTTTACTTTCCTTTCCGTTTTCGTCGGATGGAAGTGTAATTTATTTTTCAGGGTATTCCCGGGAACGATTCAACAAATTTTATTTCTATATCCGGGAACGATTCAACTATTTTTACTTTCAGGTCAGGAAAAGAATCTACTATTTCCCATTCGCCGCAATCATCCGGAAATGAATCAACAATTTTAACTTTCAAATCTGCAAATGAATCTACCACTTTAACTGTTATGTCCGGGAAAGATTCTACAAATTGAATTTTCCCGTATAACTTTAATCCGTTAAAAGAGCATTCATCTTCGTTCAATCCTTCATCGCTCTGAGCGAAAGTAGCCGAATAAGCAATTAATAAGGTAAAAGGTAAGAGTAATTTCATAACATTATCCACTTTATTTATCTATCATCGGAATTTTAACTCCCCATTTTTTTGCATTCTGAATTGCCTGTTCATATCCCGCATCAGCATGCCGGATGATACCCATTCCCGGGTCGTAAGTTAGTACTCTTTGCAATCTATCCCCGGCTTCTTTAGTTCCGTCGGCAACTATAACCATACCGGCGTGTATGGCTTTACCTATTCCAACACCGCCACCGTGGTGAACTGAAACCCAGCTTGCGCCGCCGATTGCATTTATTAAAGCATTCAGTATGGGCCAATCGGCAATAGCATCGCTGCCATCTTTCATCGCTTCTGTTTCCCTGTTTGGTGAAGCCACCGAACCGCAATCGAGATGATCTCTTCCGATTACGATTGGGGCTTTAACCTTCCCGGTTGCAACGAGTTCATTAAAAATCTTACCCATTTTTGCACGCTCGCCATACCCCAGCCAGCAAATACGGGCGGGTAAGCCTTGGAAATGAACTTTTTGCTGAGCCATATCTATCCATTTACAAAGAGCTTTGTTACCGGGGAAAGTTTCTTTAACTGCTCTGTCCGTTTCGTAAATATCCTCCGGGTCGCCTGAAAGTGCAGCCCATCGGAATGGTCCCTTACCATCACAGAAAAGCGGGCGAATGAATTCTGGAACAAATCCCGGAATATCAAATGCGTTTGCCACACCGTTTTCTTTTGCTTCCCCGCGGATATTGTTGCCATAATCGAAAGTAATAGCGCCCCGCTTCTTAAACTCAAGCATTGCGTTAACATGTTTTACGATGGTCTCCCGTGAGAGTTTAATATACTTTTCCGGATCTGACTTTCTCAGCCGAAGAGCATCCTCAAAGCTCATTCCCATCGGAACATAACCATTCAGCACATCGTGTGCGGAAGTCTGGTCTGTTAGTACATCCGGAATAATTCCTCTTTTAAGAATTTCAGGCAACGCCTCACCTGCATTTGCTACCAGACCAACCGAAAGTGCTTCGCCTTTTTCTTTTGCTTTAAGAACTTTGCTTAAAGCATCATCAATGTTATCTGTCAGGTAATCAAGATAACCCGTATCTATTCTTTTTTGTGCACGGGCACGGTCAACTTCAACACCAAGAAAAGCAGCACCATTAAAAGTAGCTGCAAGTGGTTGTGCTCCACCCATACCGCCAAGACCGGCAGTAAGTAAAAATTTTCCTTTAAGCGTTCCGTTAAAATATTTTCTTGCACATTCGGCAAAGGTTTCATAAGTGCCCTGCAGAATTCCCTGCGTACCGATATAGATCCAGCTTCCGGCAGTCATCTGGCCGAACATAGTTAAACCAAGTTTTTCGAGCCTGCGGAACTCATCCCAGTTTGCCCAATCCGGTACCAGCATTGCGTTGGATATTATAACTCGTGGAGCATTTGAATAAGTTTTAAATATACCAACCGGCTTGCCTGATTGAATTAAAAGTGTATCATCATTCTCAAGGTTCTTTAATGTATTGATGATGGTATGATAGGCATTCCAATTTCGAGCAGCTTTCCCGCTGCCGCCATAAACTATCAGCTCTTCAGGTTTCTCTGCAACTTCCGGGTTAAGATTGTTCATCAGCATTCGCATTGCGGCTTCCTGTATCCATCCTTTACAACTGATTTCATTTCCGGTAGGAGCTTTAATATTTCTTATAATTTCTTCAGTCATTTTCTATCCTTTAAAATGATTTTCATACAGGTTGTTGTATTGATTAAACAGCGATTTCATAAGCCACCTCTTAAGAAAGAATCCTTTTTTCATCTGCCTGCCGATTGATTCCATATTTTGTTTTAGCTGATGAGTGAATCTGGTTTTTTCATCCTTTGTTAATTTGATTGATTCACTGCCCGAATTTATTTTTTCCAGGATGGAGGATAATGCTTTAACCTCAGCAAAGAACTGCTTATCGCCGCCCATCTGTTTAAGTGCCTGTTTACAGAAAGAAGAGATAAGCTTCTTTTCGTTCTTATTAAATTCGAAGTTGTAATTCTGAAAAAGCTTTTTCATTTACAATTATTTTTTATCCCGTTACTAATTGATCTTTTATTTTTTTAAATCCCGGCTTGATTATTTCGTAAATGTACCTTAGTCGTTCGTTATAATGAATGAATGAAGACTTCATTGAGTTGATTGTAATTTTTTCTATGTCGTCCAGGGTGATATTAAAATATTTTGCCGCAACCAGGAACTCATTGGTCAGATTTGTGTTGCTCATCAGTCTGTCGTCTGTATTAATTGTAACTCTGAATTTTTCATTATACAGCATTCCAAAAGGATGGTTTTCCAGCTTATCAACAGCACCCGTATGAAGATTGCTCGATAAGCATATCTCGAGAGGAATTCTTTTATCGAGAATATATTGAGCAAGATCGCCAAAGCTTATTACATTACCTTTCTCATCAAATATTATATCTTCCACCAGGCGTGTTGCGTGCCCTATTCTGTGAGCGCCGCACCATTGAATTGCCTGCCAGATAGATTCTTTGCCGAAAGCTTCACCGGCGTGAATGGTAATATTAAAATTTTCCCGTTGAATCAAGTGAAATGCATCTACGTGTTTTTTGGGAGGATAGCCGCCCTCTTCACCAGCAAGGTCGAAACCAACAACACCGCGGTCCCGGAAGTTTACGGCAAGTTCTGCAATCTCAAGTGTATTCGTCATATTTCTCATACCGCAGAGAATCAGCCCGAAGCCTACGCCAAAATCATCTTTGCCTTTTTCAAGACCGGCAATTACCGCACTTACAGTATCCTCCAGGTGAAGCCCTTTCTTTAAATGATATACCGGCGCAAAACGGGTTTCAACATAACACACACCGTCGATGCTCATATCTTCTATCATTTCATAGGCAACACGCTCAAGGGCCTGTCTTGTTTGCATAAGTTCGCAGGTATGAACAAATCCTTTCAGGTACTCGATAAGACTGCCGCTGTATGCAAGCTGATGAAACCAGGCGGCGAGTTTTTCAGGGTCTGAATCGGGAAGTTTTTTGTAATTATATTCTTTAGCAAGCTCAGCAATTGTTTGCGGTCTTAATCCGCCATCGAGGTGGTCGTGCAGAAGTACTTTCGGAACTGACCTGATTATCTTTTCAGTTAACAAATTTTTCTCATTTTTACTTATGAAAAATATTCTATTCCTTAAGTAAAATCAATTTAAAACCCGGTAACTATGCAGATATTGCAGAAATTTGAGTAATTGATTCAGCGGCCTTAGCCGCATCTATTTTCTTGATAAAGCGCAGGTATTGTGCTAATTTTGAATTCATTATTCTATCTTTTTAACGGAGTAAAAATGAAAAAAACAAATTTCTGCTTAGCCGCGATTTTATTAATTGGAATTGTTTTAATGGGATTCCAATGTTCATCCACTGAGCTTACAAGTGCCCGTCTTTATATTCAGCAAAAGAATTTTGATAAGGCCTTGGAGGTTCTGAATCAGGAGATTGCTAAAAATCCAAAGAGCGATGAAGGCTACTTTCTGCTCGGACACGTTTATGGTGAAATGGGTGAGATAAGCAAGATGATCGAAGCTTATGATCAATCACTGGGGATCAGCAATAAGTTTCAGAAGGAAGTAAATGAATCAAAAACTTATCATTGGGCAAACAGCTTTAATAAGGGAGTAAATCTTTTCCAGCGGGGAAATAAAACTACCGATGCCGACAGCTCGAAGATGTTTTATGAAATGTCAGTTAATGAGTATAAAAATGCTAAGGCTCTGCAGCCAGATTCTGCCGAAACATACAGGAACCTGGCTTTCGTTTATCTGACTATGGGTAAAAATGAAGAATCTATAGAGCCTCTTACAAAACTTGTGGAGCTGGAAAAATCTGAAGAAGGTTATCAGTACCTCGGTGAGGTCTACTACACGATTGCATCTAATAAACTGATAAACTTTAAAAACAGTGGCAATCAGCAGGATAGTATTGAGGCAGTAGATATGTTCAACAAAGCAATTGATGTGCTCGAGGAGGGCAAGCAGATGTATCCCGAAAATTCGGAAATACTGGTTGCTCTTTCCAATTCGTACATCGGAGCTAATAAAATTGATATAGCTATGGATGCCTTTAAAGAAGGTGTTGAAAAAGAGCCAGATAACAAATATTACTGTTATAATTACGGGGTTCTGTTGCTGGGTGCAGAAAAATTTGAAGAAGCCGAAGCACAATTTTTAAAAGCAATTGAACTAGATGCCGAATACGATAACGCAATTTACAATCTTGCTGTAACTTATGTTAAATGGGGAACCGATCTTAATAAAAAAGCAGAAGACCAGGGTGTTATCAGCGAAGACTATAAAAAGAAATATGAAATGGCTCTGCCGTATTTAGAAAAAGTCGTAGAAAAAGATCCGGTAAACGGACAAATATGGGAGCTTCTCGGGAAAGTATATTCTGTGCTGGGTATGCAGGAAGATGCAAATAATGCATTTAAAAAAGCAGATGAATTAAGGTAAAATAAAATGAACCAAAATAAACCACCTCAGGGTCAGCAGATAAATATTGAACTGGGTGAAAAGGAAGCGGAAGGTATTTATTCGAACCTGGCAATAATAACTCATTCACCGGCTGAGTTTATAATTGATTTTACCAGGATAGTACCCGGAGTGCCGAAAGCAAAAGTACTTTCGAGAATTATTACAACTCCGCAGCATGCTAAAATGCTGCTCAAAGCGCTTAAGGAAAACATAGACAAGTTTGAATCGCGATTTGGTGAGATAAAAATTGAAGCGCCCTCTGCTCAGCATTTTGGGTTTGTTCCTCCGAAAGGGACGGAGAAAGTGAATTAACATCCACGTTAAATTTTCCAATAATAGGCAAATAATTACTGCCATCTCACTCTGTTTGGATGGCATTTTTTTGTTAATATGAATAAAAGATTTGGGAGAATTTCAGTATCTCATTTTCGGAAGTGTTATTGCTGTTCCTATCAGAATAATAAAATTAGCAAACCAGGCAGTAAGAATAGGATCGAGTGCACCGTTCTTACCGAAAGCCCTGCTTACCTGGAGCAATACAAGATAGGCAAATGTAATTAATAAATTAATTCCAATCTGCGCAGCGATACCGCTCTTTTTCTTTTTTATGGCAATCGGCAATCCAAACATTACGATAATCAGGCTCGTTACTGCAAAAGCAATACGGGAGTGATACTCAATCTGAATAATAGTTGGGTCATTGCCGGCACGTTTCTGAGTTTCAATTAAGTCGGAGAGTTCATCGAGATTCATTTCTTCCTGCTTCCGCTGCTTTTTAACCAAATCATCCGGTTTAAATTGAAGATCGGTTAATTTCAGGCTTGTAAAATATTCCGCAGTTTCACCTTCTTCTGAAAATTTTCTGTTCACACCGGAATACGCCATCCAGGAAACGGTAAGTGAATCATATTCGAGTTTTTGTGCATCTATCCTGCCGGTCATTCTCGTTAAATTCTTCTGATCAAAATCCTGTATACTTATTTTGTTCGCACGGTTGCTGTTGCTGTCAAAAAAAGAAATGCTCACTACCCGTGTGTTTGTATCCTGGAAATATATATTGCTGCCGGTATATTCCAATCCCTTCTTAAGATAAACCTGCCCGATATATATTTTAGTTTTATTAGCCATCGGAACAACATATCCGCCGAAATAGACAGCTAATATGCTTATAAAAAAAGCAGTAACAATAAAAGGAAGCATAAACCTGAAAAGACTTACACCGCTTGCTCTTATTGCAGTGAGTTCGCTCAACGAAGTGAGTTTACCTGCTGTGTATAATGCACCAAAGAGAACCGAGACCGGTGTCATCAGTTTAATGATATCCGGAATGAAAACCAGGTAATATTGAAGTACAATCATCGCCGGCACATCCTGGTCTATAAAATCGTCAAGATTTTCCATTGCATCTATAACCACGAAGATTAATGTGAAACCTATTAATGCAAAAACTATGGTCTGCAGAAATTGTTTTATAAGGTACCTGTCAATAATCTTCATTATTCTGTTTCTCCAGCCGGAATCGTTTAGGTATTAATTTTTTAAATAAGCTAAAAGTTATGGTAACTGTTTCCTGGTTTGTTTTATAAATAAGAATTAATCCAACAGCACCTAGCAGAAAATTTGCAGCCCACATTCCCAAAAATGGGGATAAATATCCCCTCTCAGAAAGTTTTTCGCCACCAATTAAAAACGCCCAGTAAATTAAAAAGAAGAAAGTGCTTATGCTTGCCGCAACTCCGAACCCCCCTTTTCTTACCATAATTGCCAGCGGGGCGCCTATCAGCAAAAACACAATGCATGCAGCCGGTATCGAATATTTTTTATAAATCTCAACCTCGTATTTTTCAATTTCACGGTCAGTCCATTCTACCTTTCGGACTTTGGCTGTGATATCATTTTTTATTGACTTCATCTCATTAATAATTCTAAGAAGCAGAAGCTTGTAGTTTTCGGTACGGATGTACTGTTTGATGCCGGGTAACAAATTAGTATCGGCTAAAAAATATTTATTTGTTGACTGTGTAAGCTCTGCAAAATATTTACTCCGGTCTTTTCTCAGGCTATCGACAATTGCTTTCATAGTATCGACGCCAAGCTCTCTTTCACCCCTTAAGCCCCCCTGCGACTGATGAAATGAAAATTGAGAGCCGTCCATAACTATCCGGTGTTTTTCAAAAATCAGCTTGCGGTAAAGCCCCGTATTTTGAACATCAGATTCATGAATCTCGCCGCTTTGTAAATCCATTATTAGGTTCTTCTGGTCGGAGGAGAAAAATATTTTGCCTTTTTTTGCAGTAACTACGTTTACTTTAGATGGATTTGTGTAATCGTAAATTGTTACCTGGTTAAGTTCATTAGTACTTTCGTTTATCGATCTTACAAGTATGGCATAGTTGGATACTTCCTGCGAAAAGAATCCCGGAACCAGGGATAGTGTAGGCTTTTTTTGGCTGATATCCGACATCAGAATTCTTGCCTGGTGATTTGCATCCGGCAGCAGTATATCATTGAATAAAAAAAGCAAATATGCAATGATTATACTTACAAACAGCGGTGCTGCAATCATCCTGTAAATGCTTACTCCGGAAGATTTCAGAACGGTTATTTCATTATTTTGCGATAAATTTCCGAAAGCCATTAAAGTAGACCCCAGCACAGCCATCGGCACAACAAGCACAAGCATCCACGATAAGTTTAGTACTATTAGTTGTATTATTAACCAGGTATCCAATCCTTTGCCAACAAGCCGGTCGGCAAATTTCATCAGGAATTGTAAAAGTAAAATACCGAATAGTGTTATTACCGAGAAAATAAATGGCAGGATATGTGCTCTTAGAATATAGAAGTGCTTAATCATAATAATAAAAATAAATAAGCGCTATCCTTTTAACAATTGTTAATTTAATTCTTGCAAAAGCATATAGATATTCTTCTGCTGTTCCAGCAAGTGCTATTATCATAAATATTCCTAAGGGATCAGGATATTGATGATGAGTTTCATCACACAAATAAATTATGTAAAACTTGGAAGAATTGTTTAGATTTGGTATTAATAATTAATCAGTTTTGAATATTGTCTCGCTTCAAAGATTAAGATACTGTTCTGATATTCCATCTATAAACGCAAAGACTTACTTGTAATAAATTGCTTTATATTAGAGTACCGGCTGCTTTCCTTTTGTTCAGGCATTAGTTTGAAGGAGTTCTTGTTCGATTTGATTTTAGCAAATGAAGCCGTTTTAATAACCGCAAGGAATTTGTTTCAATTATACATAACTTTAGTAAAGAAATAATTAAAGGAGTAAAATTTGGATCAGGTTGCAAAATATATCAACACCAGAAAAGATGAATACATTGAAGAGCTGAAAGCTTTTTTAAGAATCCCCAGCATTAGTACACTGCAGGAATATAAGAAAGATATGCACGTTGCAGCTGAGTTTGTTGCCTCAAAGCTTAACGTTGCAGGCATAGAAAATATAAAAATAATTGAAGCGGGTGGACATCCGCTTGTTTATGGTGACTGGCTGCATGCAAGCGGTAAACCCACTGTGCTTATTTATGGTCATTATGATGTTCAGCCAGTTGATCCGATTGACTTATGGGAATCTCCGCCTTTCGAACCTGTTATTAAGGATGGTAAAATTTTTGCCAGAGGTGCTACCGATGATAAAGGGCAGATGTTTGTTCATATTAAAAGTGTCGAAGCCTTCTTCAAAACTGTGGGGAAACTTCCGGTAAATGTTAAATTCCTGATTGAAGGGGAAGAAGAAATTGGCAGCCACGCTCTGAATGAATATGTAAATAAAAATGCTGATTTGCTCAAATGTGACTGTGTTTTAATTTCCGATACTTCTCTTTTTGCCCCGGGAATTCCAACGCTTACCTATGGCCTGCGCGGGTTAAGCTATCTGGAGTTAGAAGTAACTGGTCCTAATAAAGATTTACATTCGGGATCTTTTGGTGGTGCAGTTGATAACCCCGTAAACGTACTAGCAGAAATTATATCCAAACTGAAAAATAAAGATGGTAAAATCAGCATTCCCGGATTTTATGACGACGTGTTAAAGCTTACAAAAAAGGAAAGAGCAAACTTTAAAGCACTTCCTTTTTCTTCCAAAAAATTTGCCGCAAGCCTTGGGGTTACTAAATTGAAGGGAGAAAAAGGTTATTCTGTCTTTGAGCAGCTCTGGGCAAGGCCCACCCTCGATTGTAATGGAATACTTGGCGGTTTCACAGGAGCCGGTGCAAAAACAGTTTTGCCATCCAAAGCAATGGCTAAAATAAGTATGCGGTTAGTTCCAAATCAGGATCCTAAAAGGATTTCAAAACTTTTTATTAATTACGTTAAAAAGATTGCCCCAAAAACTGTTAAGGTTGATATTAAAGATTTGCACGGCGCATACCCGGTCGTTTCTCCACTCGATTCAAAGGCAACAATTGCTGCAGCAGAGGCTCTCTCCAAAGTGTTTGGCAAAAAAACAGTTTTTATGCGCGAGGGCGGCTCAATACCTATTGTGGTCGTTTTTAGTAAAAAGCTTAAAGTACCGGTCGTTCTTATGGGTTTCGGGTTGAACTCTGAAAATCTTCATTCACCG
The DNA here is from genome assembly GCA_964639955.1 of uncultured Ignavibacteriaceae bacterium. Classification (GTDB taxonomy): domain Bacteria; phylum Bacteroidota; class Ignavibacteria; order Ignavibacteriales; family Ignavibacteriaceae; genus IGN2. Next base: position 40,548 of record CAZXGJ010000004.1, on the reverse strand, counting down.
AATGAGCATTTTAATCTTAAGCACTTTCAACTTGGCATACTAACTTCAGCCGAATTTTTTAATACTTATTCAAGCTGATTATTAGCCCGGCTGCTGTATTTTTATTGATTAATTTTCCGTTCGAAATAAAATGATGAACCGGAAACTGAATAAAATAAAATCCCTTATTTACCTTTGCCTTACTATATACCCATTATTCTTTTTATGCTGCACAGATATTGACAGGGAAAAAACTGAAAGCGAAAAAGCACAAACAGATGTTGCTTATTCCCCCGAGAAAGATTCAAAAATTCAGCGTGCCAATTTAGAAATAGAAAAACAGAAAGCCACCGTCAGATTCCCCTGCGATACATTATCATTGAAAGAATATATTCTCAATAACTATCCGGAAGGCACTTACCTGGTTGATTTCGATAAAACCTCTGTATACGATATTCCTAAATCTGCCGTATTATATTTGAATACCGGTTTTATATTCGCGGTAATTGCAAAATCGGGAGCTGATAAACGCCTGATTGAGACCAAAAATATTGTTGGATATGACCAGAGTTTTATTGACCTTGACAGCACTGAACTTGGAACGCCATTCTTCTTCCTAACCTTGTTTGAATGCTCGAAGAATTCTTATAATAAAATCTGGGAAACTCCGATACCATCACATGGCGGATTTAATAATTTTTCAGTTGAAAAGTGGTGGAAATCCTTTCCTGTTAACTCAGCGGGTTCGTATAATAATGCTGAACCAATACAATATGTTAAAGTTAATTTTCACTACGGACAGGGAACAGGCCACATAAACTATAACTATTTTTTAATTGATGGACTTACCGGCAAACCACATCTTCTGATGACATATAATGGGATAAATTTCAGGCGAACCATTTTAAACTACAACAACGATAACTACCCGGATTATTACGAATATCTATATTACGATACAGGAACCAGAGTTTATGCAAAAGATTCCATTGCATTTGTTTGGGATACCACCAGGCAGGTTTATATTAACACAAGAAACTCGAAACAAACACGGCAGTATTAGCCTTCGGATTAACAATTCTAAAATGCAGCTCTAAAAGAATTGTTAGGCGTACTTATCAGGATTAACCATATATTTATTTCTTAGAATTAACGAGATTACTTAAATTATAGCTGAAAAATTTTAACAATTGGATAAAAAAATCAGGTTATTGGATGATAAATGTTGAAGATAAAAATACGGTTCTGATTGAATATCTTGAATCGCTGGGATACCTGTCATTCCCTTCAAATGGTATTAAAATAATTAATCGGTATACTGATCTAGATAAAGAAATCGATTCATTGTATAACGGGGTTGCACTGAGAAATATTTCTCATTATGGCATAATTGAGCTTAAAGGAAAAGATGCACTCGATTTGGTTCATCGTGTCGGAACCAATAGCGTTAAAAATCTGCCAAAGGGAGGTGTGCAAAATACCATTTTTACTTCCGAAAAGGGAAGGATTATTGGCCTTGGTACTTTACTTAATTTTGAAGATTACCAGCTGCTTGTCACCCCCGCAGCAAGCAAATTAAAGGTGCTAAGCTGGGTAAAAAAATACATCATTACCGATGATGTTGAGGTGAACGATGCTAACAGTAAATATAATCTGCTTGAATTATCAGGTCCACAGGCAGATTCTTTTGCAACATTGATTTGCGGAAATATTGTAAATGAAATCAAGCCCGAATCGTTCAGAATTATTCATACTGAAAACCTGCTCTTCTTTTTAGTTAAATTGAATGATAGCCGGCTTAATAATAAGTTCTGGTTTGTTGCAGATTTTGAAAACACTAAAAGAATAATCAATTATATGAAAGAAAATAAGGACATATTCAATTTTAATCTTGTCGGTGAAGAAGCCTACGAAAAATACAGGATCGAACAAGGTATACCCACAGCACCAAACGAATTAAATGATGAATACAATCCGCACGAAGCCGGGCTTATACATTGGGTTGATTTTAACAAAGGCTGTTATATTGGGCAGGAGGTGATTGCTAGGTTGCAGACTTATGATAAGGTACAGAAAAGGCTTAGTGGTGTAAGATTCTCTGAACAGATTGAAAAAGGAGAGCAACTTTTACTGTACGATAAATCCGGAGTAGAAGCGGGAAAAGTAACATCTATCGATTTTTCTCCCCGTCTCGGTACATCAATCGGAATGGCCTACATTAAAAACTCATTTCTTGCGAATGGTAATTTGCTTGCTGGTAAAGCCGGCGATAAAACCATTGAAGTTGAAATTCTCCAGCTTCCTTTCACAAAATGAAACTCTATACCAAAACAGGTGACAAGGGCGAAACCGGTCTGTTCGGCGGCGAGCGTGTCAGCAAGAATTCGCAAAGGATAAACGCTTACGGTACTATTGATGAACTTAATGCGTTTTTAGGATTGGCAATCACTGAAGTCTTGAATGAAGAAGTGAAAAAGATATTAACAGAAATTCAGAGTAAACTATTTACATTGGGAACTGATCTTGCAACACCACAGAACGAAAAGACTAAGAAATTAAATATCCGGCGAATTCCTGATTCTTTTTATATAGAGCTTGAAAAACTGATTGATGAATATGAATTAAAACTTAGTGAACTTAAAAATTTTATCTTACCCGGAGGTTCAAGAGGAGCAGCATTACTGCAGGTTTGCAGAACAATTTGCAGAAGGGCTGAGCGCGAGGTTGTTGCATTAAAAGAGATGGTGAATATCGGAGAAAACATTATTATTTTTCTCAACAGGTTATCAGATTTACTTTTCGTTCTTTCACGTTTTGAAAATAAAGTCTCAAACCACCCTGAAACAATCTGGAATCCAAAATCCTGACTGTTTTTTGGATTTTGCATTTTGGAATTTTAAATACCCGGGGGTGAATATTGGTTTCGACGGGATTAAAGAGGCTTGGAATAGCGTACCGTGTTCCCCGAAGACACGTTAAAAAATTGGGAACAAACAATAACTGGCGAATATAACTACGCCTTAGCTGCGTAAATAAAACGCAGCTCGTTCTCCTTTCTCTCTTTTACCGGGGTCAGGCAGAATGTCGTTAAGGTAAAATAGCCGATTCTGTTGCCTGTGCAGCGGAGGCGAATTTAATAACAGGCAGGCTTTAAGTGAATTTTGTCTGTTTAGCAGCTTAAAGTTAAAATTAAACAGACTATGTATGTAGACGTTCTAAGGATCTTAATTTCGGACGCGGGTTCGACTCCCGCCACCTCCACCAGGCTTCGTTTTTAGCGAAGCGAAAAATGAAGCCTGCAACGGCGGAGTCTCATAAGAGACGAAGCCGTGCCAGCAATCCCAAAGATAAAGCTAAAAACTACGCCCTGGTAAACCAGGCAGATAGCAAGGAGTCAAAATGTATTATTATGTATATATACTTCAGAGCATCAGGTTTCCGGAGAGTCACTACACAGGCTACACAACAGATATAAAAGGGAGAATAGTTAAGCATAATAACGGGGAAGTACCACATACCACAAAAGAAAAACCGTGGAAAATACAAACGGTAATAGCGTTTACAGAGAAGAAGAAAGCGTTGACATTCGAGAAGTATATGAAGAGTCATTCCGGAAGAGCATTTGCAAGAAAGCATTTTTAGCGAAGCGAAAAATGAAGCCTGCAACGGCGGAGTAAGCTTTTTATAAAATAATTTTTTTGAGATTTTCATTCTCTTTTTCATTTTTCTGAAAATTATTAAATCAGATAGATCATATCTGTATTTACCGGTAATTGCAAACCATTCATCCCACTTTGTTTGATAATCAATAGTTGATTAACTATGTTTTTATCGGAAAAACAAATATTTATTTAATAACCAATTGAAAATCCTTAAAATATCAGCAATAGCAGGCCATTTCAGAACAAAATCTTTTTACCTGGAACTGAGAAGGGTTTGGTTGATGACCGGCTTGGAAGCAATAATCTGGAGTGCTGGTTTGCTTTACCTGATGCTAATAAATGTACCAGCTGATTCTCACTTTACAATTTGCCCCCTGGCTAATCTTGGTATTGATTTCTGTCCCGGCTGCGGATTAGGCAATTCAATATCGCACCTGTTCAGGGGAAATTTTGCTTCGTCGTTTGATTCTCATCCGTTGGGAATCTTTACATTTTTTATAATCTTATTTAGAATAATTTCACTAATTAAAAATAACCGGAGGAAATTATGCCGAACGTTTTACAGTTAATGCCTACTCTTGAAGGGGAAGAAATGGCATTTGTGCAGGAACTAATTAAAGATATGAACGACAGTCAGGCACAGCAGTTTGCCATCGCATACATGGCTCGAAGAAAAGACCCAAGTAACATGCTTATTTTTGCTGTTATCGGGTTGCTTGGAATTGCCGGTATTCAGAGGTTCGTAATAAACCAGGTGGGAATGGGTATATTGTACTTACTGACATGTGGTTTGTGCTTAATTGGAACAATAATAGATATAGTTAATCATAAAAAATTGTCATTCGAATACAATTCGAAGCAGGCGCAGCAGGTTGCTGCAATGATGCGCAGCTTTGCATCCTCCTGATTTCATAAGCCGGGAAGCTGCCATTGAAGTGGTTTCCCGGAATTCTTTTGGCTGATTTACTTAATAATCTGTTAACTTAATTTCATTGTAATCCTGCTTTTATGGCTGTAAATTTCTTTATCAAAATGAAGAAATTAGTATTTACAAAAATGAGCGGTGCAGGTAATGATTTTATAGTAATTGACCGCAAATTAAATCCAGATTTGCTGCTAACCGCTGAATTTATAAACTTGTTATGCAATCGAAGGAATGCTATAGGGGCTGACGGTGTGCTCGTGATTGAAGATTCTGTTGACCATGATTTTGTAATGAATTACTTTAATGCCGACGGCTCAACCGGAAGCCTGTGTGCAAACGGAGCCAGGTGTGCTATTCGCTTTGCTTCAGAGTCAGGAAGGCTGAAGAATGATTCTGCACGGTTTCTTTCTAACGATATTGAATACACAGGAAAAATATTGCCCGACGGATTGATTCAGTTTTTCCTGAATTCACCCCAAAAAATAAAATACAATTTTAAGGTTAAAGCAGCTAATCAACTAATCACTGCTAATTTTGCAGATACAGGCTCGCCACACATCGTAATAAGATTAAATGATGAACAGAACAGGTTTGATTTCTTAAAATCTCTTCACACTGTACCGGTTGAAGAATTAGGCAGAGAAATAAGATTTCTGCCGGAGTTTTCTCCGGGCGGAGCCAATGTAAATTTTATAAGTATAACGGATGGAGAAATTCGGATAAGAACTTATGAGAGAGGAGTTGAAGCAGAAACACTCTCATGCGGTACGGGTTCGGTAGCTGCAGCTTTAGTGGCTTATGTTACTGACGGTCTGCGTCCTCCTGTTAAAATTATTACTAAAGAGAATGAAAATTTATTCGTAAATTTTGAAGTAGAAAATCAGAAAGTTAAAAACATTTCACTAACCGGTCCGGCAGAAATTGTGTATTCCGGAACTATGGAAATTGTTAATCAGATAAAAAGTCGGAGAATAAATGCCCAGAGTTAAATTCTTAGTACAATATGAAATATTACAGGATAACAGAAAAGAGTACATTAATGCTATTGCAGAACTTCAAAACCTTCTTAAAGCAGAAGGATTGGAAAGCTATTCTGTTTTTGAAATAAAAGGGAAGCCGAATCATTTTCAGGAACAATATATTTTTTCATCCGAAGAATCCTTTGAAAACTTTGATGATAATAATGACGAGCGAATAAGCATATTAATTAATAAAATCAGCGAAATGACGGTTGAACATTCTACTAAATACACAACGCTTATCGAACTTAACTGAAAAATTCTAAGATTCTGGTACGCCAATTCCCCAGTCAAATCTAATTATTAACTGTATACTTTACGCATTTGCGGCAGCAGATAATTATTAAGTATTTACTGTAACAAATATTCGCGTAATTTGCCGCTGCCGTTTGCTTTTGATAATGCCGATTCTTCACTAATTTCTGTAAAAGGAATAAATAATTCTATATGACTGAATACACAGGTGCTATACATATTCATTCAATATTTTCGGATGGCTCGGCTGATATCCCGGAAATTGTACGTTATGCAAACGAAGTGGGATTGGATTTTATAATTATGACAGACCACAATACTTTAAGGGGACTGAACGAGGGATATGAAAAATGGTACGGTGATACTCTTTGTCTTGTTGGCTGCGAGATAAATGATAAAGAAAATAAAAACCATTATCTTGCCTTCGGGATAAATCAAACCTATTCAACCAGGATGTCTGCAGAAAATTATGTCAGGAAAGTAAGGGAAGATGGTGGAATAGGATTCATTGCTCATCCACATGAAAAACGAAATCATATGAAGGAACACCCGCCATATCCGTGGACAGCATGGGATTGCCAGGAATTTAACGGAATAGAAATATGGAATCATATGTCTGAATGGATGGAAAATCTTACAGAGCAAAATAAATATCAGGCTTTTCTTCATCCTCTACGTTCAATTGCAGCCCCTCAAAAAGAAACTCTACAACTTTGGGATAACTTGAACCTAAAAAGAAAGGTTGTTGGAATTGGCGGAGTTGATGCTCATGCACATAAGCAGAACCTGTTTGGTTTTTTTGAAGTTGAAATCTTTCCCTATAAAGTACTTTTCAAATCGATACGCACGCACATTTTGCTGCCAAAATCATTGGTAAAAGGTAACAGGAAGGATAAAATTAACAGTGCGAAAAAATCAGTGTACCAGGCGCTGGAAAAGGGCAGCTGCTTTTTTGCAAACGATTACCATGCTGATTCGCGGGGTTTTCGTTTTTTTGCAAAAAATGGAAGCAAAAAGTATCAAATGGGGGAAACGGTAAAAAGTTTAGAAAAAACTACTTTATATGTATCTTTACCTGTTTCAGGCGCAGAAATTAGGTTATTAAGAAATGGAATGGTTGTTTACAAATCAGAAGGAAATAAAGCCGAATTTGAGGTTCAGGAAAAAGGAATTTACAGGGTGGAGGTTTACTTTTTTAACAAAGCCTGGATTTTTTCGAACCATATCCGTATTGGTATTTAATTGCGCCCATAGTTCAATCGGATAGAACGTTGGATTCCGGTTCCAAAGGCTGGGGGTTCGAATCCTCCTGGGCGTACTATTTTTTATAGCAGTTTGTTAAATAAACCATTATTTTTGCTGAGATTTTTTAGAAAATTTAAAATATTCTGATAAAGGAACAGTAGTAATGCTGCAGAAAAAGAAAAAACTATCCAGAAAAGAAATTAAAGAAGACAAACTTGTTAGTTTTCTTTATAAAGCTGAAAATTTCTTTGAGGAATATAAAAATAAATTATTTACTTATGGTGCAATAACAATTGTTATTGCTGCGATAATATATTTTTACGTTAATCAGAAAATTGAAGATAACGAAACAGCAGGGATCGAGCTTTCCAGAGTGGTAAAATTCTATGAACAAGGTGCGTATTTAGAAGCAATTGAAGGACGGCAGGGTTCGAATATAATCGGGCTGAAGAGAATAGTTGAAGAGTATGGCAGCACCGAATATGGTGAAACGGCTAAAATATATCTTGCAAATTCATATTCATTCCTTGGCAACCAGCAGGAAGCTTTAAAGTATTATGAAGATTACTCGGGAAGTATAGATTACTTTAAAGCTGCTTCACTTGCTGGTAGAGCAGGATATTTTGCATTAAAAGGTGATTATGAAAAAGCTGCCGGACTCTATCTTTCGGCAGCGAGAATATCAGAAGTGAATGCTCAAAACCCTGACTATCTTCTTAACGCTGGTATCTACTACCTTAAAATTGGCAATGAGGATGAAGCTAAAGCATTGTTTAAGCAAATCAGAGAAGATTATGCAACATCCCTGGCAGGCAGAGAAGTAAATAAGTACCTGACGAACTAAAAATATATTTTATTCTGATCCGGAAGTAAAACCAGTTTGTAACTGATTATCCAACTAAAAAAAGATTTTATTATAATATATGGCATCCACGGCTGATTTTAGAAACGGCTTAATCATTAAATTTAAAAATGATCTTTACAGCATTGCTGAATTTCAGCATGTTAAACCGGGGAAAGGTGGAGCATTTGTCAGGTCTGTGCTTAAGAATCTTAAAACCGGAAGAGTGCTTGAAAATACTTTCAGGGCAGGTGAAAAAGTTGAAACAGTTAGAATTGAGAGGAAGAAATTTCAGTATCTTTACCGTGATACCGGATACCTTGTATGTATGGATAATGAAAATTTCGAGCAGATGAACATTCCGGTTGAATTATTTGGTGAAGGAGTTAGCTATCTGAAAGAGAGTGAAGAGGTTGAAATAATATTCAACGGGTTTGAAATAATTTCAGTTGAAATCCCGGTATTTACTTATCTTAAGGTTACTGAAACTGAACCGGGCTTTAAAGGTGATACCGCTTCCGGTGCACTTAAGCCGGCAGCATTGGAAACAGGTATAAAGATTAATGTCCCTCTGTTTATTGAATCGGGCGATGTGCTGAAAGTGGATACCCGTACAGGAGAATATGTAGAAAGAGTAAAATCTTAACTATTAAAGGTTGAACTATGGATTTAAATCTCATCAAAAGGCTGGTAAAAATTGTAGATTCCAGTGGCATTACAGATCTGGAAATAGAAGAGAACGGTGTTAAGATAAAAATAGCCAGGAGAATTAAAAACGTTCAGGCTCCACCTCAGCTTCAGTATACCGGGTCTGAAATTCCGCAAACCGTTTCAGTTCAACAAGCCAGCCCTGATACAAGGGTTGTAAGCGAACCGCCTGAAGAGGGAAAATCAGGCACTGCAAATCTTCACGAAATCCGCTCACCGATTGTTGGCACCTTTTACAGAGCACCATCGCCAGATGCAGATGCATTTGTACAGGTCGGTACAGAAGTTTCACCCGGAACTGTACTTTGTATAGTTGAAGCCATGAAATTAATGAATGAAATTGAATCGGATGTAAATGGTAAGGTTATTAAAATACTTGTTGAAAACGGTAAGCCGGTCGAATACAATCAGCCTTTATTTTTAATAGAATTAAGTTAAGTACCAAATTCACTCCAGATAAGTTTTGTTTAATAAGATTTTAATTGCAAACAGGGGAGAAATAGCGCTTCGAATAATTCGCAGCTGCAAAGAATTAGGGATAAAGACCGTAGCAGTATATTCTGAAGCCGATAAAGATTCCCTGCACGTTACTTTTGCCGATGAAGCCGTTTGTATCGGTCCCCCCTTCGGTAAAGACAGTTATTTAAAAATTCCTTCACTGATCTCAGCAGCTCAGGTAACAGGTGCAGATGCCATTCATCCGGGCTACGGATTTTTATCTGAGAATGCCGGCTTCTCCGAAATTTGTGCAGAATCAAATATTAAGTTTATAGGTCCATCCCCGGAAATGATTCGTGCAATGGGAGATAAATCACTTGCAAAAGAAACAATGCGTAAGAACGGTGTGCCGGTTATACCCGGAAGTGATGGAGTCGTCAATTCAGCTGAACAAGGCAGAAATGTTGCAGCTGAAATTGGTTACCCGGTTATGATTAAAGCATCAGCAGGCGGCGGCGGCAAAGGGATGAGAATTGTTTGGAGTGATCAGGAATTTGATAAAGCTTTTAATATGGCAAAAGCCGAATCTGACGCTGCTTTCGGTAATTCAGATGTTTACCTTGAAAAATTTCTGGAAAACCCTAGGCACATAGAAATTCAGGTAATGGGAGATTCAATGGGCAACGCTTATCACTATGGCGAAAGAGATTGTTCTGTTCAGCGGCGGCACCAGAAACTGATCGAAGAATCACCATCGCCTGCGGTTAATGATGAATTGAGAACATTGATGGGTGAAGCGGCAGTAAGGGGAACAAAATCTGTTAATTATGAAGGTGCAGGAACAATTGAGTTTTTACTTGATAAGCATGGGCACTTCTATTTTATGGAAATGAACACGAGAATACAGGTAGAACACCCGGTAACAGAATTCGTTTATGGAGTTGATCTTGTGAGGCAGCAAATTCTGGTTGCGGCGGGTGAAAAAATAGAAACCAAACCAAGAAAGCCTCAGGGTCATGCCATAGAATTCAGAATAAATGCTGAAGACTCATATAATAATTTCAGACCTTCCCCCGGCAAAATTACTTCATTACATTTCCCCGGCGGGTTTGGTGTAAGGATTGATTCACACATTTATCAGTCTTATACAATCCCTCAATATTATGATTCTTTAATTGCGAAGCTTATTGTCTGGGGCAAAAACAGGGAACATGCATTACAGCGGGCTAAAAGAGCGCTTGAAGAATTTATTGTCGAAGGCATTAAGACTACTATTCCTTTTCATCTAAAGGTTTTAACTGACGACAGATTTAAAAGTGGTAATTTCGATACAAGCTTCCTGAACAATTTTGAGTTTGAATCCTAAATATTTTATCAGATAATAACGCGGAGTAAATATGAACATTCCGGAAAATTTAAAATACACTAATGATCATGAATGGGTTCGTATCGAGGGTAATATCGGTATAATTGGCATCACAGAATATGCCCAGGGTGAACTTGGCGATGTTGTTTTTGTAGACATAGACCCCGGTCTTTCAGATATAAAAAAAGGCGCCTCGTTCGGAACCATTGAGGCTGTAAAAACAGTCAGTGATATGTATGGCCCATTTAGCGGTAAAGTACTTGAAATAAACAAAAAATTGTCCGACTCGCCTGAACTGGTAAACCAGGATCCTTACGGGGATGGTTGGATGGTTAAAGCCGAATTGAATAATTTAGCTGATCTTAACGATTTGTTAGATGCTTCTTCTTACAAGAAACTTATCGGACAATAATATTTATTGATTTATAAATTATCTTTTCAGTGTCCGTATATCTACGGGCGTACTTTTTTCAATTAATATTTATATTAAAAACTTTTATGAATACCAGGGACTCAATTTTAATTATTGATTTCGGATCTCAATACACGCAGCTGATAGCCCGGCGTATAAGAGAAGCGAATGTGTATTCAGAAATCCATCCGCACACAATATCAATTGAAGAAATTAAAAAATTCAAACCGAAGGGAATAATTCTTTCTGGCGGACCGATGAGTGTTTACGATGATAATTCGCCGCAGATTGATCCGGAAATCTTTAAACTAAAGATTCCCATACTCGGAATTTGTTATGGTCTTCAGCTTATTTGTAAAAATTTCAATGGTAAAGTTGAACCTGCTGAAAACAGGGAGTATGGTAAAGCAGTATTAAAAACTATTGTTGACTCCGGCATATTGAAAAATGTTGGGGTTGCCTCGGTAGTTTGGATGAGCCATGGTGATTATGTTTCTGAGCTTCCGCCGGGATTTAAAGTTTTAGGCGAATCTGATCACTCGCCCTGTTGCGTAATTTCTAACAATGTAAAAAATATTTTCGGCTTGCAATTCCACCCGGAAGTTGTGCACACGGAAGAAGGCGAAAAAATATTGAGAAATTTCGTTTTCGATATCTGCCGGTGTGAAGGAAGCTGGACTTCCGAAAACTTCATTGAAATAAAAACAAAAGAAATTAAAGAGATTATAGGAAACTCCAAAGCAATTTGTGCCCTAAGCGGCGGCGTAGATTCCACTGTTGCAGCTGTACTTGTTAAGAATGCAATTAAAGAAAATCTTATTTGCATTCATATCGATAACGGTCTGATGCGCAAAAATGAAAGCGAAAAAATAGGAAAGCTGTTTGATGAAAAGCTTAACCTTAACCATATCCATATAGATGCATCAGAGAAATTTCTTTCAAACTTAAAAGGCATATCCGATCCCGAGCAAAAAAGAAAAATTATAGGGAAAACTTTTATAGAAGTTTTTGAAGAGCAGGCTGCTAAAATTCCGGGTGTGGAGTTTTTGGTACAAGGTACATTATATCCTGATGTAATAGAATCAGTTTCGGTTAAAGGAAAATCTGCAACAATTAAAACTCATCATAATGTTGGCGGGTTACCCGATAAAATGAACCTGAAATTGGTTGAGCCTTTCAGGGAATTGTTTAAAGATGAAGTTAGGGATGTTGGAAGAAAACTTAGTATTCCAGAAGAATTTATTAAAAGACATCCTTTTCCCGGTCCGGGGCTTGCCGTTAGAGTTTTAGGTGATGTTACCCGCGAAAAGTTAGATATCTTAAGAGAAGCTGACGATATATTAATCAACTCAATTAAAAATGAAGGCATTTACAATTCTATATGGCAGGCTTTTACTATTTTACTGCCCGTTAGTTCAGTTGGTGTTATGGGAGATTTCAGAACTTATGATTATGTTCTTGCAATTCGTGCAGTTACTTCCCAGGACGGTATGACCGCAGATTGGTATAACTTCGAGCACAATTTTCTTTCCGAAGTTTCCAATAAGATTATTAATAAAGTCCGCGGCATAAACAGAGTAGTTTACGACGTCAGTTCAAAACCCCCGGCAACTATTGAATGGGAATAATTTTCGGTAACTGTTTGGTTTATTTTTCATTCAAAATTAATTTGTTTATTGATTTTACAAACCTTATTCAATGAAATTTTATCCGGGTAATATAAGAATTTATCTTTGGCTGAAGTTTATTCTGGCAATTGCAGCTTTTCTGATAATAGTTTCTGTTAAACCACTCGGAGCACAAACTATAAACGATGCTGAATCCGACTTTAAACTGGCAGTAAACAATTTCGATAAGCATGATTACGATGAGGCATTGAAACTATTCGAAAAAATTACAAGCCAGTACAAGTATAATTCAAAAACAACTGCTTCAGAATTTTTTAAAGCGAAAATATTTTTGGAGCAGAATAAATTTCCGGAGATGCAAAAAGTATTAACGGGATTTATTGAAAAATATCCCGGAAGCCGCTACCTCGATGAAATCCGGACTCTGCTGGTTAAATATAACCTGGAAGTTGCAAATTATTATAATGCTTTTCGTGAAGCTGCCTTCCTGATTGATTTATCAGTTTCTGATCAATATAAAATTAAAACAAGAAAAATTGCCGAAGCAATTGCACTTAACTATTTAACTGAATTACAGCTTCAGCGGTTTTACGATTCTTTTACTGATGAAGAAATAAAATCTTTTATTCTTTTGTTGATGGGTAAAGTGCAGCTAAAAGCCGGTGATATTTTCGGGGCTAAAAGTGTTTTCGGAGACTTGATAAAAAAATACCCGGGATCGCAAGAGTATGATGAAGCGAAAAAATTATATGAAACCCCGATGGAAAGCGGCAGTTTCGATTTATCATCTGTAATTGTTGGTGTAATGCTTCCTCTTAAAACTAATTCTGCCGGAGAATATACATCTTCCGATTCGAAAGAAATACTTGAGGGAATTAAATTTGCACTGCACGATTTCAATCAGTTAAGAGATGAAAAAGTTGGCTTGCTTATTCGGGACACAAAAAGCGATCCGGCTGAAATAAAGAAAATCATCCAAGAGCTTTCATCTGTTCTGGCTGTTAAGGCTATTCTCGGGCCAATTTACAGCAATGAGGTGCGGATTACACTTAAGGAAGCTTCTTCTACCGATATTCCGATAATTTCGCCCACGGCAACTGATGATGACCTGACTGAACTATATGAAAACTTCTTTCAGGCAAACCCATCATTTTCTACACGCGGCAGGATTATGGCTCAATATTTATTTTATGTTGAAAATAAAAGAAAGATTTCAATCTTAAATTCAATTGATGGTTATTCACCTCTTCTTGCCGCAACATTTGCCGAAGAATTTGAAAAGCTTGGGGGCAGCATTATAAGAAAGGAAACTTATAAAGACGACGACTTTTCATTTGATGAGCAGGTTAGCAAAATAGCTGCCGATTCCTCTTTAACAGAAGGGATTTACATTCCAATTGGTAATAATTCTGCAGCCCCCATGATTTTAACAAGCCTGGTTGGATGCAGCTTCAAAGATGCCGTTTACGGGAACCAGGATTGGATGACGGCAAAAGGATTTGAAACTTCCCCGCAGATAAGTAATAACTTAACCTTTACTACAGATTATTTCTTCGATTACCTCAGCGATGAATATCAGGATCTGAATAACAGATTTAACGCATTATCTGGGCTGGATATGAACAGAAACGCTCTTTACGGATATGATGCAGCAAAGTATTTACTAACAGTAATAAGAAACGTTGAGCCCACAAGGAAAAACATAACAAATAAAATGCTTTCCGGTCTTACAGTTAACGGCTACCATAACAACATCTCCTTCGGCGCAGCAAGAATAAACAGGTTCCTTAATATTGTAAGATATAAAGATGGAATTTTCGAACTGGTTGATAAATTCAGATTAAACGAATAGTAAAATTGAGTACAGAATACAGCAGGTATAAAGTAAAAGATCTTCCTTCGGATGACCGTCCGAGGGAGAAGTTATGGCGGCGGGGTGTTAACAGCCTTTCGGATGCTGAACTGGTTGCTATCCTTTTAAGAACCGGAAAGAAAGGCAAATCGGTTTTGGAAATAGCGCGTGAATTAATACAAAAGGAAAGCAATTTAGCCGGGCTGGCATTAAAGTCGGTTGATGCGCTTAAAAAGGTCAGTGGAATCGGTAATGATAAAGCAGCAACACTCGCTGCAGCGTTTGAAATAAGCAGGCGAATACAATCGCAGTCAGGAACAATTTCTAACAGTAAAATTACCTCCCCGGGTGATGTTGCACAAATTTTCATCCCTTTATTGAGAGATGAACTGAAAGAGAAATTCATGGTGGTTTGTTTGAATTCTGCAAACAAAATAATTAAGTACGAAACCATATCCATAGGCAACCTTAATTCGAGTATTGTACATCCGAGGGAAATTTATAAAGCAGCAATTGATTGTGCTTCGGCAAGCATAATTCTTATTCATAATCACCCGAGCGGAAATCCCGAACCAAGCGAGGAAGATATTTCAATAACCAGGAAACTAGTGGAAGCAGGCAAAATAATGGATATACCAGTATTTGACCATTTGATTTTAACAAGAGAAGGCTATACAAGTTTTGTAGAAAAAAGAATTATTTAAAGAATTAATTATCATTTTATTTGAATTTTTTAAGCTATTTGAGTATATAACCACATCGGATTTTCGACTACATGAATACTATTTGTAGTTTGGAAGGGTAATAATAATCCTTATTCATTATTTCCAATATTCATAAACTTAATTAATCGGAGGTCACATATGAGCCTACTTAAAAACTTCAAATTACCTGCCTTAACCACAGCGCTGTTCATAAGCATAGCATTGTTTGCAGGCTGCGGCGGCTTAAGCGAGGCACAACTTGCCGAGCTCGAAGCCCTGAGACAGGAAGTAACGTCGCTTGAAGCAGAAGCAAACACTTTAAAAGATGAAAGAGCTAAGCTCGAATCTGAAATTCAGACCATCAACAGAAAGCTTGCTGAATGCGAAAAGCAAAAAGAAGAAACAAAGGCTAACTTAGAAAAATTGCCCAAGTAATATTTAATGGAATTTATTAAAAAATTGAAATCGGAGGTAAATAAATGAAACTCAAAAAATTATTATTAGGATTGGTTTCCCTGTTGTTTCTTTTATCTCTTTCCACTTTCGCTCAGGAAGAGATGACGGTTGAGGAATGGGAAGCTGAAATGACCCGTTTAACGGGCAAAAAACAAGCTTTGATGTCTGAGATTGAAGCTTTAAATGCAGATCTTGATAACCTCAACGCTACTCTGGCAGGATTGCAGGATCCTGAAGAATGTATCGATGAACTTTATGCACTCGTTGGTGCTACAAGAAGTGATGTCGATAATTTCAGAAAAGCTGTTAATGAGCTGGATGGTAAGATCAAAAGAAAAGAAGGACCAAAAGCAGACCGGCAGGCTGATCTCGACGCCTTAAAGATGAATAAAATAAGTGCTCTGCCGGAATTCTTTGACAAAGTGCACAATAAAATGCAGAAAGCCCTCGATGAGTGGATCGATGCACCACCTGTAATTTCTTACAAAGTTGTTAAAGGTGACCATCTCTGGGGTATTGCTAAAAAGAAAGAGCATTACGGCAACGGTTTTGCCTGGCCGGTTATCTACAAAGCTAACCGCGATAAAATCAAAAATCCTGATTTGATTTATCCCGACCAGGTATTCCAGATTCCACCACTGACCGAGGAAGAAAAAACAAAGTATGAAAAATTAAGAAGCAATTACAAACCGGCTCCGGTTCAGTAAAATCTTTTTGATGATCACTAAATATTTCTTTAACAAACCCTTGTCCATTCCGTTTGGATAAGGGTTTTTCTATTTAAACTTTAATATGACAGCAATAGAAAAAAAAGTTGTTATTGACAATGTTGACATGCTTAGCTTTTTGGGCATGAACGACGTCAACCTGAAAGTGCTTGAGGATCGGTTTAATGCAACAATAACTGCACGCGGAGATAATTTCATTCTTAAAGGAGTGGCAGAAGAAGTTGAACTGATTGAAAAAATTTTAAATGAAATGGTCTATGTTCTGAATACCAGCGGTAAATTAACAGCAAACGATGTAGAGACCATTTTGAATCTTACTGCTGAAGGCAAAGAAATTATTGAAGCCGAAGAATATGATACTATAGTGCTTTACACAAAAAAAGATGTTATTAAAGCAAGAACAACCGGTCAAATAAATTATTTAATGCTTGCCCGAAAAAATGATATTTGTTTTGCAATCGGCCCTGCAGGAACGGGAAAGACGTATCTTGCCGTGGCCGTGGCGGTCTCTGCTCTTAAGAAAGGTATTGTTAAGAAACTGGTTTTAGCCAGGCCGGCGGTTGAAGCAGGCGAAAGTCTCGGCTTTTTACCCGGCGATTTCAGGGAAAAAATTGACCCTTATCTCCGTCCTTTGTATGATGCTCTCGATGATATGATTCCCTCTGAGAAATTGAAAAATTATATTGAGAAAAGAGTAATAGAAATAGTACCGCTTGCTTACATGCGCGGAAGAACTCTCAATAATGCTTATGTTATACTTGACGAAGCACAAAATTCTACCACGATGCAGATGAAAATGTTTTTAACAAGGCTTGGTGCAAACTCCCGTGCAATTATTACAGGCGATATAACTCAAATCGATTTACCGCCAAAGCAAATAAGCGGGCTTGTTCAGGCAAAGGAAATTCTTGCAAACGTTGAGGGTGTAGCCTTTGCATATTTTGACCGCAGCGATGTAGTAAGGCATAAACTTGTTAAGGACATAATTGATGCTTATGAAAAGTTCAACGGCAGGAACGATAACAACGGTTAATACAGTTTTTTACTTTCCTCCCAGTATTTATCCATTTCAGTAAGATTCGATTCAATTAATTTTTTCCCGGATTCCAGTACTTTCTTTTCCACAAAGCTGAACCTCTTTATAAATTTTGAATTAGTTCTTCTCAGTGCATTCTCCGGGTTTACACCAAGAAATCTAGAATAATTCACCATTGCAAAAAGCACATCGCCGATCTCGTCTTCCAGCTTATCATAGTCACCTTCTTTCTCAGACCGATGCATCTCTTCAATTTCTTCGATAACTTTTTTCCAGACATCTTCTTTTCTTTCCCAGTCAAAACCCACTTTGGCAGCTTTCTCCTGCAGCCTGTGTGCTCTCTGCAATGCCGGCAAAATTTCCGGCACTCCGTCCAGAACAGAGTTTCTGCCTTCACTAAGTTTAATCTCTTCCCAGTTTTTTTTCACTTCCTCCGATCCGGAAACCTGAACATTGCCAAATACGTGCGGATGTCTTCTTATAAGCTTATTTTTAATCGAATCAATTACATCATCAATCGTAATATCATGGATTTCTGAGGCGATGATTGTATGGAACACAACATGTAAGAGCAAATCGCCCAATTCGCTCTTTAAATTTTCATAATCTTTCCTTTCAATTGCTTCTACAACTTCATAAGTTTCTTCAATTGTAGCAGCTTTTATCGAGTCGTTTGTCTGCTCTCTATCCCACGGGCATTCCCTCCTTAATCTTTTAACTATCTCTACAAACTCATTGAACCTGGAACCGGTCATTCAGCTATTCCTTATATTTATGTAATAAAAAATTTAACATTCTATTCAATCAAATTTAAGAAAATAAAATAAGTGAATAACTCGGAGTTACAAATGATAGAAGAAAAAATTAAACAACTTGGATTTGCTCTTCCTCCGGCACCAAAACCTCTTGCAGCTTACATTCCTTCGATTCAAACGGGAAATCTTGTATTAACTTCAGGACAAGTTCCGGCTGCTGATGGGAAAATTATATTTACAGGTAAAATCGGTAAAGATCTTTCTGAAGAAGAGGGAAGAAAGGCAGCAGAATTATGTTTAATGAATTGCTTAAGTGCCGTAAAAGATGTTATTAAGGATCTGGAGAGAATAAAGAGAATTGTTAAACTTACAGTTTTTGTAAATAGTGCCGAAGGGTTTACAGCTCAGCCGAAAGTTGCAAACGGCGCCTCTGAATTGCTTGAAAAAATTTTTGGTGAAAATGGCAGGCATGTTAGAAGTGCTGTGGGTGTAAGTGAATTGCCTCTTGACTCTGCGGTGGAAATTGAAATGATTGTTCAGGTTGATTGAAAAATATTTGCCAGTAATATTTAAGGGAATTGGTTAAAGCATAGCGGAAGTATCTCAGCCAGATTATTACTGCGTAATACTTAAATCCAGCCAATTATTAATTATTTGCTTTCCTGCCGGTGTAAGGATAGATTCCGGGTGAAATTGTATTCCGTTTATCGGGTAGTTTTTGTGCCGGATACCCATTACAACTTCCTGTTCATTTGATGCAGTTATTTCCAATTCTGCCGGTAGTGTTTTCCGTTTAACAATCAGCGAATGGTATCTCATCGCTTCAAAATTCTGAGGAATGTTCTTAAATATACCTTCGTTGTTATGCCTTATTGTTGAAATCTTTCCATGAAAAATTTTTTTTGCGTTGATTATCTCCCCGTTAAATACATAACAAATTGCCTGCATTCCAAGGCAAACACCCAGTATAGGAATCTTCGAACCGAAAGCTTTAATAACTTCCAGGGAAAGGTTTGAATTTTCAGGTCTGCCCGGTCCAGGGGAAATTAAAATTTTTTCCGGCTTAATTACCCTAATATCCGGCAGAGTTATTTCATCATTCCGAACAACGTGCAGGCTGTGTTTACTTTTTCCAATCAGCTGCACAAGGTTGAAAGTAAACGAATCGTAATTATCTATAACTAAAATTTTCACAAAAAATTTACTTCTTATAAACTGGTCTTAAAAACTGATGATAAATTAGTTAAATTCTCTAAAAAAGAAATAAGCCAAGACGAATTGTTACCTTGAAACTGAGAAAAGGCAATAGCTATATTTCGAATGCAAATAAAAACCGGAATCTGGATAATGAAAAGAGAAATGTTTAAATCAAAAATTCACCGTGCAACGGTAACCATGGCTGAGCTTTACTATGAAGGAAGCATTACGGTGGATAAGGAATTATTGAATGCTGCAGATATTATTCAGTATGAAAAAGTTCAGGTGTTAAATTTTAATACCGGTGCAAGGCTGGATACTTATGCAATCGAAGGTCCTGCAGGCAGCGGAATTATTTGCCTGAATGGTCCTGCTGCCAGGCTTGGTTCTGTTGGCGACGAAGTAATTATTCTTTCTTATGCGCAAATGGATGATGATGAAGCCCGTAAATTGAAACCCCGTATTGTATTGGTTAACAAAAACAACAGAATCAGGTAAACCCCTTAAAAATTATACCGGCTTTATAAAATTTATCTTGATTTTAGAATTGTTATTGACTAAAATTCAGTAAGCAAATTGGATATAATATGAAATTAACAGTATTCATTGTCATTGTTATTTTAGCTTTGCCGGTACACGGGCAGTTTAAAAACAATGGAACACAGCAGCCAAGTGTTAAGGATGGAATTATTTCAGGGGATCAGAATTTTCTCTTCGGATTCCTCAACTCAGATAATTTTTTAATGCGGCATTCTTTTAATGCAAGTTATTCCTCTTTTGCTGGGCAGGGAATATCCCTTACTTCTTACACTAACAGTATGTTTTACAGAATCTCCGATGATTTTAATATGCAGCTTGATATAAGCGCAGTTTACTCACCTTATAGTACTCTGGGTGAACAATTTCAGAAAAATCTTTCGGGAATTTATATAAGCAATGCTGCATTGAACTACAGACCCTGGAAAGATTTTTCCGTGCATCTGCAATACAGGAATATGCCTTATGGTTATGGGTACTACAATCCTTTTTACGGTTATTATTCACCCTTTTTATACGACGATCAGAATCTGCATCAGCAGGAATTACCATTAAAGTCAGAGTAAGAGTTATTAGAAACAAAATTAAGTGCTGAAGAATCAGGAAACCATCGATACCAGTAAACAAAAAAAATCTGTTTCGCTTCTCGGAAGCATTTCAATCATCCTCCTTGTATTTATAAATTTATTCTTGCTCTATAATCTTGGCTTAAATGTGCTTCACCTGGAAAATGAACCAGCTGAAGTTATCCAATCAGATTCATTAAAAAGAAAAATCCGGGTAGAAGTTCTTAATGGCTGCGGAACCAAAGGAATTGCAGATAAACTTACAGATTACCTTCGAAGGAACAGTTTTGATGTAGTGAATATCGGCAACTACCGGTCCTTTGAAGTTGAAAAATCGATAATAATCGACAGAACCGGAAGCATCTACCAGGCAGTGCAGGTTGCCCTTGCCATGGGGCTGAGTGAGGATAATATTATCAGCCAGGTTAATAAAGAATATCTGCTGGATGTTTCGGTAATTCTTGGAAAAGATTATCAAAAGATTTTACCATTAAGAAAGAGGTCCTAAATTGGATTCAGGAAAATTTGCATTGAAGATTGTTCAGCAAATCTTCGTTAAAAAGGGTTACGATGTAATGATTTTGGACTTGAAGAAACTTGCATCCTTTACGGATTATTTTGTTATATGCTCTGCCGATTCAGACGTACAGGTTAAAGCTATTGCCGATCAGGTCGATGAAGCTTTAAGCAAGGAGGGAATTAACTGCTGGCATAAAGAAGGCTTTAAGTCTTTATCCTGGGTGCTGCTGGATTATGTTGATGTTGTTGTTCACATTTTCCGTAAAGATACCAGGCAATTCTATAATCTTGAAAAATTATGGGGAGACGCGCCCGCAAAAATTATTAAAGACGAACCGGTAGAGAAACTAACAGCAAAGAATTAAAGATCTGTTTGATTAAATTTACATCAGCTCTCAGCGTAAAAAGTAAAATTTAATTGATATTTATAAGAGATTTTTTTGAAAAATTATTTAAATAAAATTTTCGGCGAGGCCAAGAATAAGCTTGAATATCTAAAAGATACTGAGCTTTTATTTGATACTCCGAAATCAGAAAATCACGGCGACCTTTCCTGTAATGCAGCAATGCTTCTCTCAAAAAAACTAAAGAGAAATCCAAAAGATATTGCACGGGAAATTCTTTCTAATTTAAATCCTGATGAAAAGATAATTTCTAAAACAGAGATTGCCGGACCGGGTTTCATTAACTTTTTCTTCACAACCGAATACATTTCTGAAATTATCAAAAAAGTTTTAGCTCAGCAGTCTGATTTCGGTAAAACAGGTAAATATAAAGGTAAGAGGGCAAATGTTGAATTTGTATCTGCTAACCCTACCGGGCCTTTAACTGTCGGACACGGAAGAAACGCAGTTGTTGGAGATACAATAGCCAATATGCTTGAATGGATCGGGTATGAAGTGGATCGTGAATACTATTTTAATAATGCAGGCAGGCAGATGAGAGTTCTGGGAGATTCAGTAAAGCTCCGCTATCTTGAACTGCTTGGTGAAAAAAATGAGTTCCCGGCCGAATATTATCAGGGCGATTATATAAAGGAAATTGCGGCCAGGCTGTTCGCTGAATTCGGTGAAAAGCTGAAGGATGAACCACCTGATGGAAAATTTAAAGAAACTGCGGAAGCAGAAATTTTTAATGATATCAGGCAGAGCCTTAAACGAATTGGTGTAAGGCATAAAATATTTTATAATGAAAATTCCCTTTATGAAGACGGAAGAATTAAAAATCTGCTTGAAAGATTTAAATCTGCCGGCCTATCTTATGAAAAAGATAATGCAGTCTGGTTAAAGCTTTCAGAATTGGGCAAGCAGGATGACAAAGTAATTGTAAAAGCAACCGGTGAACCGACATACAGGCTGCCCGATATAGCATATCATATTACAAAATTTGAACGTGGTTATGACCTGATGGTAGATCTGTTCGGCTCTGATCATAATGCAACTTATCCGGATGTTCTGGCAGGGCTGACATCATTAGGATATGATAATTCAAAAGTAAAGGTCCTTATTCATCAGTTTGTAACAATAATGGAAGGCGGAGAGGCTGTTAAAATGTCTACCCGTAAAGCGAACTATATAACTCTTGACGAGCTTGTTGATGAAGTTGGCAGAGATGTGGTTCGTTACTTTTTTAATATGAGGTCTGTTTCATCGCATATGAATTTTGATTTATCTCTGGCAAAGAAACAATCGGAAGAGAACCCTGTTTTTTATTTGCAATATGCACATGCAAGGATTTGTTCAATTATTAGAGCGGTAGAATCTGAAAATCTTAAACCGCAAACCGGTAATCTTTATCTGCTTAAAGCTGATGAAGAACAAAAGCTGCTTAAGAAAATTCATAATTTTGAAGAAGAAATTTTATACAGTACTGAAAATTATGAACCGCAAAGAATTTGTGTTTACCTTGAAGAGCTTGCAGCAGCTTTTCATAAATTTTATACATTCCACCGAATCCTCGGAAGCGAAAAAACTCTGGCTGAAGCAAGACTTGCACTGGCAGTTGCTGCCAGTATAGTTATAAAAAACGGGCTGCAGATTCTGGGTGTATCGGCACCCGAAAGGATGTAACTGCTTCATTGTGCAATAGCAGCTGAGCAGGCGAAGATTTTTTCCGCACCATTCTCTTTTAACACTTTTGCACATTCATTTATAGTTGAACCGGTTGTTATGACATCATCTACCAGGAGAATGTTCTTTCCTTCAACTTTCTTCTTACTCTTAACTCTGAATGCGCCGTCAACATTTATTTCTCTTTGCTTCATATCAAGTTTGGTCTGGGATTCGGTAAAACGTGTACGTTTTATTGCACTGCCGGAATATGCTGTGCTTAAGGCTTTACTTAATCCTTTTGCGATATATTCTGACTGATTATAACCTCTTTCTGCTTTTTTAAGCTGATGCAGCGGAACCGGTATTATCAAGTTTATCTCCCAGCTGGTAAGTTTATCTTTAGCAGCGTTTGCAATTTTACTACCAAGCAATTTGCCGGCAAGGAATTTTTTATTGTACTTAATTGAATGAATTACATTTTGAAGTATCCCTTCACTTTCAAAAACGTAAGGTGAAAAAAAATCCGATATATAGCCGTTCTGCCTGAATTTTCTGTCAAATTCCCGTTCAATTCTTTCAGGAGTGGCATTAAAAATTTCGTCAAGGCAGTCGCTGCAAATTTGTGGCTCACCTGCTTTTAGTTTTTTATTGCAGCCGGTGCAGTATTGCGGCAGGAAAAAATCAAGCAGGTAGTAAAATACTGATTTCAAGATGAAACGGTTCCTGTAAAAAATATTTTTATAATAAGCCGGTTCTTTTCCGTATAAACCATTCAAGGGATAGAAGAGCAATGGAGATAATTAAAAGCCATTCATCCGACCACAATCTTAACTCTGAAGTTATGATTTTTTCTTTGTGCGAAGACCGGGTAATATCGTTCAATTTTTCCAATAAACTCCGGTAATCCTCCGGAAAATACATTTCACCTCCGGTTTCATCTGCAATTAGGCGAAGTAAATTATAATTCATCAGCGGCTCGAGCATTTCAATATCGATTTCACCAATATTAAAGCTGCCTTTATCTGTGCCCAATAAAATTTCATCGCGAAGAATTTCAGCCTCAAATATGAAATCGCCCGTCTCGTTTATACTAATTGTGCCTTCATAAATTCCTGCCCCGAGGGATTGCAATTCAGTTTCGTAAGAATTTTCCTCGGCTTTAATTCTAACTTTGATTTCTGCATCCGGAACCGGGTTTAAGGATTCATCCAATACCTGTGCTGTAAATTCAATTCTTTCTCCTAAAGAATAATTTCGCTTTGAGGTTTTTATTTTTATTCTTTGCGTTTCATCTGCCGTGTTAAGCCATCTTAAGGAATTAATTATAAAGCTGTCGAACAAGTCTGACTTTTTGAGTGCCGTCTGAAGTTTCCAGCGCCAGATATCCTGTGCAAGCAAGGTTACCGATTTCCTTCCGCTGAAATTTCTTATCAATAAGAGCGGTGAAGTAACAGGCTTGTTGTTGATTTTTATATTTGTCAATACCTTACTCTCAGGTTTAGGAAGAAAGATGGTATTCATTTGCAAAACCGGCGGAAGCTGGTTCCAGGATTCTGAAGTACTTGCTGTGCTGTGCTGAAGTATGGGATGATTAAAATTGCCGGGTGTAATCTCTGGTTGAACTTGTTTATATCCACTAAGTAACTGACCCAACGTAAACGAAAGTTCACTTTGTAAATTTTCAATTCTACTAAGGCTTGTATTTGATGAAACTATCAGGAAGTAAGGAACTTTTTTAATTTTTATAAGATCCTGTACACGCAGCCATAATTCCTCCGGTGTATCTTTCGAAGGGAAGCCAATAAGAAAAAAAACATCTGCACTGTCAGGCAGACTGTTAATAAAATCTTCCAAAAACCTGTTTGCTGAAATTCGGGTAATGGAGTTAACAGTTAAGTTTTTATCTTTCTTTAAAGCATTTTTAATAAACGATAAATCCGCTGAAGGGCTGCTTGCAAGCAGCAACACTTTTATTTTATTCGATAGAACATTTATATAAAATACTTTTTTATTATTTGAATTAGTGAACTCTCCATCCATATCTGAAATAATAACAGTTAATTTTTTCTCCCCGCTCGAAGCCGGCGTATAATTAAAATTTACATTCTGGATTCCGGCATTACTTAATTTTATTTTCTGTGATGAAATGAAACTATCATTTTCAAAAAATGAAACCGTAGCTTCCTCTCCTGCAAATCCTGTATTCTGTATAGTAGCTGCAATGGTGGTTGGTGTTTCCGCATAATTGAATTCATTGAAAATTACTTTCTTTAAGGAGACATCCCTTTTTTGAGTTGTATCTCCAATTCCTATGCAAAAAACAGGTATGTTTGATTTTATTGCATCGTAATAAGGGTTATCACCAGTATTAAAAACTCCATCGGTTACCAGGGTGACCGAAGATGCATCAATTTCATTTTTATCAATCCAATTAAAAATGCCGGAGATGTTGGTTGCACCTTCGTTGAGATTAATTTCAGCTAAGCTGTCTGCCGAAATTTCCTTAACATCATTTCCGAACAAATAAAATTTTGCATTTATTAGGTCTTCAGCAGAAGCCAGAGTTCCGACTGTTTGTATAGTTTTTTCTTTTCGATCGGTCCCGTCATTAATTGTTATAGACCGGGAGTTATCTATAAAAACCAGGTTTAAGGGAGTTATACTTTGCTTCCTTGTTAAATTTAGTGTGGGTTCAAAAATGATGAATACCAATAAACCAAGAGCAAATACCCGGAGTGAAATTAAGATGGTTCTTGTGATTTTACCGGTTTGCGGTACCGTGTACCGGTAAGTAAATAATGTATAGGCTGCAATGATAACGAGAGCAATTAGCAGATATCCAATACTAAAAGAAAGTGAGATATTAAATTTTTCGTAACCGAACATCAGAGAGACATTTCTCCTTTGAATACCGTCACGGCTTTTCCTGAAATCGTAAGCCGGTTTTCTGAATCCGAATAGCTTACATATACTCTTCCTTTCCTGCCGATAAAATCACCCTGCTCAAATGTAAAAGTTTTACCGTCAGTTTTTTTATCGATGAAATCCAAATATCTTAACACTAAAAGCAAAGGACCATTCGCAGAACCTGTTACCGGATCTTCGTCGATGCCGAAATAAGGCGCAAAAAAGCGGAGATGTGCAGTATTGCCCGGCTCAAAGGTTTCAGTGGTAAATACTGTAACAGCTTCAAAAAAACTGTTCTGCCCGGTTAATTTTCTTAGTAAGCTAAAATCAGGTTTTATTTTGCCAAGCTCTTCCAGAGATTTTATATAGATAAAAAGATAACTTTTATCGGTTATGATGAAAGGAAATTCATCAGCAACCATTTCCCCGGTAATCGAAAGTGCTTTTAATACTGCTTGCTTGTCTTCTTTAAACTCTTCAAGCGCAGGAACAGGAAGATTCATAAAATGTCTATTGTCTTCAGTTTTGCAAGAAAGAATTCCTGATAATGTTTCGAAAGAAACCTGGCTGCGGTCTTTAATAATTCCGCGTTCCAGCAAATAATGAATTGATGCGATTGTAGCATGACCGCATAACTTTACCTCAACTTGCGGTGTGAACCATCTTAATTTAAAATCTGCCTTACTGGATTTGAAAATAAATGCAGTTTCAGAAACATTCATCTCACGGGCAATTAACTGCATTTCTTCTTTGCTCAAATCGTTGGAAAAAACTACCACGGCTGAATTTCCCCCGAATGGCTGATCGGTAAAAGCATCTATTTGATAAACATCAGGTAATTTTTTCATTTGTTACTTTTTCAATGTTCCAGCTTTTCATTTTTCCGAATGTTTCATAGTCTGTAAGATCGAAATGAATAGGAGTAATTGAAACAAAATTATTTTTAACAGCTGTTTGATCTGTATCGGGTTCAGATTCAACTTCAACAAGTTTGCCTGTTAACCAATAATATTCCTTTCCATAAGGGTCAATACGTTTTTCGTAAATATCATCCCATTTAGCTTTACTTTGCTTGGTGATCATAATCCCGGAAATTTCTTCTTCCGGAACATTTGGGACGTTAACATTCAGGAGTGTTCCGTTGGGCAATCCATGTTCGGCAACTTTCATTGCAAGCATTTTGGCTACTTTAGCTGCGTAAGTAAAATCTCTTGCCTCGTGGCTTGTAACCGAAATTGCTATTGCCGGTACATCCATTATTGCGGCTTCCCTTGCTGCCGATACTGTTCCCGAATAAATAATATTTATAGCTGTGTTAGAACCATGGTTTATTCCAGAAATTACCAGGTCAGGCAATTCACCGGCAATATTCCTTATTCCCATTTTTACACAGTCTGCCGGTGTTCCTTCAACAGCAAAGCCGAAGAAAGTTCCGTTCTTAAAATACCTGGAAACTCTTAACGGAATTTTCATCGTAATTCCATGCCCGACTGCACTTTGTTCATCGTGCGGTGCAACAATAATTACTTCGGCAATTTCCTTTAATACTTCTGAAAGGGCTGCAATTCCTGCAGAGTCTATTCCGTCATCATTGGTTACTAATATTTTCAATATATTTACCTCAACTTAAGTTTAAATTGTATGCTAATATACCACTAATCGTTTTCAGTCTCAATTTAAGGTGAAAACCGGGAAAAATATTTCCACATGCTTGTAATCAGACCCTTCATCTTTAATAAATTTTCTGAAATTGTGTGTGCATTCAGCACTAAGGTTGGGCTGAACAGAAAAGCGCCCTATTACTTTAATATGTCTTATAACGTTGGCGATGATAGTAAAATAGTTGAAGAGAACAGAAGACATTTCCTGGCGGAAATCGGTCTGGAAGCAAATGAAGTAAGCTGGCAAAAGCAGGTTCACGAAGACAAAGTTACAATAACAGAACAGCCGGGGAACTGCGGTGAAAGTGATGCACTTATCACGCAAAGAAAAAATCTTGGCCTGATTATCAGTTCTGCCGATTGTCCGGCGATATTTATATCTGACAATAAAAGAAAGGTGATTGCTGCAGTTCATTCCGGCTGGCGAAGCACTGAGAAAAATATATTAAAAAAAACTTTAACCAGGCTCCGGGATGAGTTCAAACTACATGTTGAAGATTTAACATGTTATATAGGTCCTTCAATTTCTCAGGTTAATTACGAGGTCGGAGAAGAAGTAGCTGACCGTTTTGATGCCGGGTTCGTTAAAAGAAAAAACGGCAAATGCTTCCTTGATTTAAGAGGAATTAATTTACAGACGCTTCTGGAAGCCGGTGTTCATAAAAATAATATTCAGGTTTCAAAATTGTGTACTTATGAATATAATTCTCTTTTACACTCATATCGCAGAGATGGTTCAACAGCAGGGCGTGCAATAGGGATAATAGCAATGAAAGGTAAAAGTTGAGCGGATCTGCATTAAAAGTTGCGCTTATTTACGCGCTGCTGTGTATAATATGGGGCTCAACCTGGCTTGCTATCCGATACGGGCTCGAATCACTAACTCCTATTTTTTCTGCCGGTGTAAGATTTTCTTTTGCTTCTCTATTTATCTGGCTTTTGATGAAGATAAAGAAGATTCCTTTACAGACCGATAAAGTTGCACTCCGGCTTTATTTTCTTATGGGATTTTTTTCCTTTGTTATTCCGTTTGGGCTTGTTTACTGGGCAGAGCAATTCGTTCCCTCGGGTATGGCTGCAGTTTTGTTTGCAGTTTATCCTTTTGTAGTTGTTATTTTTTCTTATCTAAGATTACCATCTGAGGCAATCGGTTTCTATAAAATTTTTGGAACGGTTCTTGGCTTTTCCGGGATACTGGTAATTTTTTATGATTCTTTTACAGGCGATCTTACAGATTACATCAAAGGGATGATAGCTATAGTTATAAGCGGTGTTATGCAGGCATGGTTTGCAGTTTCCATAAAAAAATTCGGGCATCATCTTCATCCGCTTTCTATGAATTTTATACCCATGGTAATTGCTGGAATTTCTATGGTAGTAATTGCTTTCTTCACAGAGGATATGTCAAAAATAAGAATGGATGAAAATGCTGTTTTATCTATCCTTTATCTTTCATTCTTCGGCAGTGTCATCACCTTTACTTCATTTTATTGGTTGATTAAAAAGTTAAACCTGGTAATACTTTCGCTTATTGCTTTTATAACACCCATTGTTGCCTTAATACTTGGCTTTCTGTTTTACGAAGAACAGTTATCGTTTAATCATTTTGCAGGCTCGGCAATGGTATTAACCGGTGTCTTTTGGGCAAATCTTGGTAATTTCATTAAGCTCAGGAAGGATTCTTTATTAAAAAAAGCTGAAATTAAAGCTTCAGGTAAATAAAAATCAAAGTAAGATTTTCTATTAAATGTTTAATTTTGCACTGTAAATAGCAATTATTTTATCATGAATATTATACGAATTAAAAACGCCGCTTTTTATGGCTATCATGGCGTAAGCACCGAAGAGCAGAATGTTGGCGGAAAGTTTGAAGCCGATGTGGATATTTATATGGATTTTTCTGAAGCCGCAGAAGCAGACGACCTTAATAAAACAGTAGATTATTATGAGGTCTATTCATTTATGAATAAAATTATTCTTGAGCAAAAATATTACCTTATTGAAGCGCTTGCTTCTGAAATAGCCGAAGGACTGTTGAAAAACTTCAGCAGGATAAATAAAGTTAGCGTGAGATTGAGAAAAAACAATCCGCCTCTTGGAGGTGTTGTTGATTGCGTTGAAGCTGAAATAATAAAAGACAGAACAGAATTAAAATAAACGGGCATTTTTTATTAAAACCAAAGCTTATATTGGTCTTGGTTCAAACCTGGGTGTTCAGATCAACAATATTGATCTGGCTGTTGAGCTGATCGACCGGGATTTTTATTCCGACGTTGTTGAAGTATCTTCTGTTTACGAAACTGTACCCTATGGAGAATTGAACCAGGAAAATTTTTTCAATGCCGTATGTAAAATCAGCACTCAGCGTTCTCCGGTAGATTTGTTTAACTTTCTTAAAAATATTGAAGTGCAGGTTGGCAGGAAAAAGAATATTAAATGGGGACCGAGAGAAATTGACCTGGATATATTATTTTACGGCAGTCTGGTTTTAAATGATGAATATCTGACAATTCCGCACAAAGATATTCTTAACAGGGATTTTGTCCTGGTCCCTCTTTGTGAAGTGGCACCGGAATTTGTTCATCCGGTATTAAACAAAAAAATTTGTAATTTGGTTTTAGCAGACAGCAGAAAATATATAATAAGAAAAATTCCACATAAAGTTCTTGTATGATGAACGGGAATCTGAACAATAACGAATTAAGATTCATCGCTGTTGAAGGGGTAATCGGAGCCGGCAAAACAAGCCTTGCAAAACGACTCAGTGAAAGGCTTGATGCAAGACTTATACTGGAACAATTCGATAACAATCCCTTCCTTGAAAAATTTTATACTGACAGGAAGAGATACGCTTTTCAAACGCAAATGTTTTTTTTAATCAACCGTTTTAAGCAGCAGCAGGAACTCATACAGGATGAGCTGTTCACAAATTATTCTGTAAGCGATTACTTATTCGATAAAGACAGGATTTTTGCTTACTTAAATTTGGGCAAAGATGAGCTTAATCTTTACGAAAGTATTTACCCGCTGCTGGCAAGAAATTTACGCAAGCCCGACCTGATTGTTTACCTGCAGGCAAGCACCGAAAGGCTGATGCATAATATTAAGTCGCGGAACCGGAAAATTGAAAGGGCACTATCGAGAAATTATCTTGAAGAGCTAAGCGAAGCCTACAACCATTATTTCTTCAGGTACGATTTGGCACCGCTTTTAATTGTGAATTCTACCGAATTGGATTTTGTTCATAACGAAGAGGATTTTGAGCTTCTGTTCCGGCAGATATTCAGGGAAGACCGTGCGTTTACCGAATATTTTAATCCTAAGCCAGGTAAGCTGCAATGAGCAGGTTTATTCTTTTAATTGCTATCGGAATATTTTTATTTCTGATAATAAAGCTGGTTAAGCTTCTAAGGAGTTATGCCTCAGGCCCAAAATTAAATGTAAACGGAGGGGAAAAAGACAAAGACGAAATCAGGAAGCACTTCGAAAATATCGAGGAAGCTGAATTCAGGGAAATTGACCCCGATGACGATCTGAACCGTTCAGACAAAGATAATGGCTAAGAATACATTTCCCGGTAATATCATATTAAAAATCTGCAGAAGATTTTTTTCAGTTCCTGAAAATAAAAGCGGGGACATTGGAAATCCCGAAAAAATTTTAGTTGTAAGACAGCACAATCAATTAGGTGATTTACTGGCAGGTGTTTCATTGTTCAGAGCTTTGAAGGAAACCTACCCCGGTTCCAATATTACACTTGTGCTTAGCCCTGTTAATTATCCGGGCATGGTTAATAACAAATTACTCGACCGCATTTTTGTCTTTGACAAAAAAAAACTTTTTAATCCTTTCTATATCAATAAGCTCAGAAAAATTTTAAGAGAAGGATATGACCTGGTTATTGTACCCGTAACCGTTTCTGTTTCATTTACCAGCAACCTGCTGGCTAGAATTTCTAAATCCAAAATCCGGATCGGTCCGAATTCACTGGATGGCAAACCAAACAGCAGCTCGTTTTTTTTCGACAGGCGTGTTGATCTAGACTGGAGAAAACACCCCGATTCGCACATTTCAGACTACGGACTCGATATTGTAAGACCATTCGGAATAAATACACAAGACTATAGATCTGCTATAAGCTTTAACGGAACTGATTCCGCATTCGCAGAAAATTTTATAACTGAGTTTTCAGACAAAGAAAAAAAATACCTGATAGGATTGCATGTCGGTGCGGCAAAACCCGGCAACCGCTGGTCTCTGGATAAATTTGCCGCACTGATAAAAAATATAGATGAAGAATACCCATCAAATTTTTATCTTACAGGCGGATGGGCTGAAAAGGAGGACATTAATTACCTTTCTAAAAAGCTTGAAATTAAATTCGGTAAATTTATTAACAAACCGATACCTCAGGTTGCTGCGCTTATCTCAAAATCAGATCTTTTTATTTCCAACGATACTGGGATTATGCATGTGGCAGGAACAACCGGCACCGCGCAGATTTCCATCTTTGGACCAACCAATCCGTTTAACTGGGCACCAATCGGAAGAAATAAATATTTTATCCGAAAATCAGAATTAATTGATGATGTTTCGGTTGATGATGTATTTCATCTTTGCAAATTAATTTTAACCGCCAGGGAGAACTAAAAATGAAAAAGTGTATTGCAGCAATTGATATGGGCACAAATTCTTTTCACCTTATAATAGTTGAAGTAAAAAGTGGTGGCGCCTTCAAAATAGTTGACAGGGAAAGAGAGGTAATACGTCTTGGTTCGCATCAGGGAAAAGGATTCAGCATTCTTTCGGAAGGTGAAATGGAAAAAGCCTTCGATATTCTAAATGACTTCGCCAAGATAGCACATTTTTATAAAGCCGATGTAAGAGCCATAGCAACAAGTGCCGTAAGAGAAGCAAAAAACAAGGAAGAATTTATTGAGCGGGTGCTTGAGCAAACTGGTATTGCTGTAGAGGCAATAGATGGAAAGGCTGAGGCAGAGCTTATCTACCTCGGCGTTCAGAATGCACTCGATGTAAAGAAAAAACGTGTACTTTGTATTGATATCGGCGGCGGCAGCACAGAATTTTTATTAGGTGAAAACGGAATTTCTGAATTTGCGGAAAGTCTGAAGATCGGCGCAGTAAGGTTAAGTAAAATGTTTTTCCCGGATTATATCCTTTCAGATGCCGGGATTGATATGTGCCGTCAGTACATACAGGATAAGATAAATGCCGTAAGCAGTCTGCATCCGGCTCATAAATTTGATCTTGCTGTTGGCACTTCGGGTACAATAGTAGCTGCTGCTTCAATCATATCTTTCAGGCGGTCAGGCAAATTCAAAAAGTCTATGAATGGATTTACGATTTCTGCGGCTGAGGTTTTTAAATTAACTGAAGATATTTTAAAGTGTAAATCCCCCGTTGACAGGTTATTTATTGAAGGAATGGAAATTAAAAGAGCCGATATAATTCCTGCCGGCTTGCTTATTCTCGCGCAGGCATTTGAAACATTTAAGCTGAAAGAGATGACTGTGTCTGAGAATGCATTAAGGGAAGGGATTATTGTGGATACGATTTCTAAAATACGGGAATCACAAAGCTTGACAGTATAAAACAACTTGCATTTATTTTAATTAACCAAACTACCTTTAATAAATACCTACCCCTCTTTATATTTACACACCTATTATTCTTTTCGTATGAAACAAATAAGAAACTTCTGCATTATTGCACACATAGACCATGGTAAATCTACCATTGCAGACCGGCTGCTCGAGAAAACCGGCGCTGTAACTGCAAGGGAAGCCAAAAACCAGGTGCTCGATGATATGGATCTGGAAAGAGAAAGAGGAATTACAATTAAGTCTCACGCTATCCAGATGCATTACAAGGCAAGCGACGGTGAAAAATATATTTTAAATCTTATTGATACCCCGGGCCACGTTGATTTCAGCTACGAAGTATCACGTTCGCTTGCTGCCTGCGAAGGTGCCCTGCTGGTGGTTGATGCAGCACAGGGTGTTGAAGCACAGACAATAAGCAATCTCTATCTTGCACTCGATGCCGGGCTCGAGATAATTCCCGTTCTCAATAAAATAGATTTACCAAGCGCTGAAGTTGAAAGAGTGGCACATCAGATAATCGACCTGATTGGCTGCAGTCAGGATGATATTCTTAAAGTAAGTGCCAAAGCAAACATCGGAATTGACCAACTGCTTGAAGAAATAGTGAAAAGAATTCCTCCGCCAAAAGGAGATCCGGAAGCTCCTCTGCAGGCATTGATTTTTGATTCCATATTTGATTCTTATCGCGGGGCAGTTACTTATATCAGAATTTTCAACGGAACGCTCCGGACTAATGACAAAATAAAATTCTTTGCCGGGTATGAAACGATGGAAGCTGAAGAAATCGGCATACTTGGTT
The DNA here is from genome assembly GCA_964639955.1 of uncultured Ignavibacteriaceae bacterium. Classification (GTDB taxonomy): domain Bacteria; phylum Bacteroidota; class Ignavibacteria; order Ignavibacteriales; family Ignavibacteriaceae; genus IGN2. The sequence goes on along the minus strand of CAZXGJ010000004.1, from coordinate 6,678 downwards.
TAAGAAAAATAAAGAGTGACGAGCTTTCAGCAGGAAATGTCGGCTACCTTATTGCCGGAATAAAAGATGTAAGGTATGCAAAGGTTGGTGATACAGTTACGCATGCTAAAAACGGTGCTGAAAAACCGTTACCCGGCTATAAGGAAGTTAAGCCAATGGTCTACAGCGGTCTTTATCCAACCGATTCCGATGACTATGAGAGCCTGCGTGATGCGCTTGAAAGGTTTCGCCTAAACGATTCTGCCTTGATTTATCAGCCCGAAACTTCTGCCGCGCTTGGGTTTGGTTTCCGGTGCGGATTCCTTGGTCTGCTTCATATGGAAATTGTACAGGAAAGATTACACAGAGAATATGATCAGACAATCATCACTACTCTGCCAAATGTTGAGTATTTGGTTTACTCAAAAAAAGGAGAGAAGATTGTGGTTGATAATCCCGCCGAGATGCCCCCAATTGGTGAAATTGAGTTTATAGAGGAACCTTATATAAAAGCACAAATTGTAACTCCCAGCGAATTTGTTGGAAACATAATGAAGCTCTCGATGGATAAAAGAGGCATCTATAAAAACACAACCTATCTTGACCCGACCCGTGCAGACCTTCAATATGAATTTCCACTTTCGGAAATTATTTTCGATTTTTACGATAAGCTTAAATCCACAACCCGCGGTTATGCTTCTTTTGATTACGAGTACGCAGGTTATTACAAATCTGATTTAGTTAAGCTGGATATTCTGCTCAACGGCGATCCGGTCGATGCTCTTTCAATGATTGTGCACAGGGATAAAGCTTATGACTGGGGAAGGAAAGTTTGCACCAAACTTAAGGATTTGATACCAAGGCAGATGTTCGAAATTTCAATACAGGCTGCTATTGGTTCAAAGGTAATTTCAAAATCGGTTGTGAAAGCTTTAAGAAAAAATGTGCTTGCAAAATGTTACGGCGGAGATATAACCCGGAAACGAAAGCTCCTTGAAAAACAGAAAGAAGGTAAGAAACGAATGAAGCAGGTAGGCAATGTGGAAATACCGCAGGAAGCATTTTTAGCCGTGCTTCAGATAGACGAATAAATAACAATTTAAGGTAACAGATAATATCAAAAAGCTGTTTAAACTTTTTAAGATTCTGCTGCTGGTTTTTATTGCAGCAATAATTATTAAAGCATTTCTCTTCGATGCATTCCAAATTCCCAGTGCTTCAATGGAAAACACGCTTTTGCCAGGCGATTTCATCGTTGTAAATAAATTTGCCTATAAGTTTTCAACACCGCACGAGCTTCCTTTAATTAATTTCCCTATACCGCATACTGAACTTTTCAGCACCGGAATGCCCGGCATAAATAACCTGGTTGTATTTGAATTTCCTAAAGGTTTCTACAGCGATTCGCTTATGGAAAATTCAAAATTTATTAAAAGAATTGTTGCCTGCCCGCACGATACTTTACAAATAATAAATAAAGAATTTTTTGTTAATGGAAAGAAGATAGAACTTCCTTCAACAATAAATTATTCTAAAGAAAATCTGCGGGGCGGCTGGGTAAAGGAAGAAGGCATATATCCGCCCGGCAGCAAATGGAACAGGGATAATTACGGACCCATCGTTATTCCTGCAAAAGGAGATACAATTCATATCACCCCGAACAACTTTGAACGTTGGCAATCGGTTATTGTAATGGATTTTGGATTGCGCTCACTGATTCTTGAAGGTTCAGTTATTACTCTTAACGGCAAACCATTAAATGAATATGTGCTGACGCAGGATCATTATTTTGTAATAGGTGATAATCTTGATGTAAGTATGGATAGCAGGTACTTCGGGTTTATCACCGAAAAAATGATAATCGGCAAAGCGATGTTCATTTACTGGTCGGTTAACCAAAATAAAGTTGCACCCGGTCCGCTCGGGTTTCTTTCAGCAATAAGATCGAACAGAATTTTTAAATTTGTTGAATAATTTCTTAAGCAGATTTATGACCGGCAGAAAAATATTTTTAGTTGTATTCATTTTACTTTTATCAAACGCTTACTCCCAACCAAAATTTTTCATCTATTTTAAAGATAAAGGTGTTGAAAAAGGAGTAAAGCTCGAAAAGAATTCTGAATTATTTCAATCGGCAGTTGAACTTCTATCAGAAAGAAGTATACAGAGAAGAATAAAGAATATGGGAGAAGATGATTTTATTACTTTTGAAGATTTACCGCTAAATGAGGATTATGTTACGGGTATTAAATCTCTGGGAATTGAAATTGATAATGAATTGCGTTGGTTTAATGCTGTAACAGCATATCTGGATGATGAAAAGCTGAATAAAGTGAGGCAGCTTGATTATATCGAAAAAATTGAACCTGTTAAAACCTTTGTTTTCAATAATCCCGAATCTATTTCAGAATTTAATAACAGTTTTCTGCAAAAAACAGCTTTTGATTACGGACCGTCTTTTGGTCAGCTTCAGTTATCTGAAATACCATTAGTACATTCGAAAGGATTTACCGGTGAGGGAATACTGCTTGGGCTTCTTGATACAGGATTTGACTGGAAGAATCACGAATCGCTAGTAAACTCGGATGTTGCTGCTGAATACGATTTTGTATTCAACGATACGAATACTGCTAACGATTCAAGCGATAATCCTTCGCAGCATTCCCATGGAACATTGGTCTTTTCAATTGTCGGCGGATTTAAAGACAGCTCGCTGATTGGCTCAGCGTATGGTTCAAGCTTTATACTGGCAAAGACTGAAGATGTAAGAAGCGAAACGCACGTAGAAGAAGATAACTACGCTGCTGCACTCGAGTGGATGGAGGCTTACGGGGTTGATGTTACAAGCAGTTCACTTGGCTACAGCGTTTTCGATCCCCCGGAATTTTCTTATACTTACGAAAATATGGATGGACAAACCACCATTGTTACACGTGCTGCTGAGCTTGCATTCAGAAGAGGAGTTGTTACAATAACCTCGGCCGGCAATGAAGGTAACGGTTCATGGTTCTATATAATCGCTCCGGCAGACGGAGTTAACACTCTGGCTATCGGGGCTGTTAACAGCAGTAATGTTGTTGCCGATTTCAGCAGCAGGGGTCCGACTTTCGATGGGAGAATTAAACCCGACCTGCTTGCACAGGGAGTTAGCGTTTACTGTGCAAGGGCTGGTGATTTTGACGGGTATTTTTATGCAAGCGGTACTTCGGTAGCAGCTCCCATCGCAAGCGGCGTTGCTGCATTGCTGCTCTCTGCTCATCCGCATCTTAAGAACACACAGGTACGGAATATCTTTTTCGAAACTGCGGATTACAGCAAAACTCCAGATTATGAAAGAGGTTACGGGTTGATTTCCGCTTTGAATGCCATTGAGTTCCCGAATCTTAAATATGAAAACGGTTCCTACACTCTTACGAAAATGTTTTTAGAGAGAGAGAACATAAATCCTCAAACAGTCGTGGTTCATTATTCAACGGGCGGGGATAATTATATCGATGGGGAAATGTTGTTCGGTGGTGAGTATGCCTATACTTTTAATTTTCCGTTCCTGTTTGATGGTGACATTGTGAATTTTTATATAACCTATAATGATTATAACAACAATCCTTTCCGCGATCCGTTTGAGGATGTCTACAAATTTTATTACGGGCAGCTCGATATTCAGCTTAACCTGGATCTTAAGAAAGAATTTACTGATTTCATCGTAAGTGATCCTTACCCGAATCCTTTTATTCCCAAAGAACAAACTGAAACTTATATCGATGTCAAATCATCGGGAAATGAAAATCTTAATGTAACTATCATCGATGCTCTCGGGCAGCAGGTAAGCAAATTTAGTATGGTAACGACCGAAGGGACAAACAGAATTACGTGGAGCGGACACACAAATTCGGGAATTTCAGCCGCAAGCGGCGCATATTATTTCCTGATTGATCTGAATGGAAAATTTTTCAGCAGGAATCTTATCCTGCTGCGGTGATTTTTAGATAAGCCAAAACAGTTGGGTTAAGGTCTAAGTTATTTAATAAAGTCAATTCCTTCCGGCTTCTCCTGAGTACGATTTACTTTCAATTACTGTTTACAAATCAATGCATCCAAAAGAATTTAATTTTAAATAGCTTGCCTTTGTAAAATTCATTTACTAAGTTTTTACCAGGATTAATTCAGAATAACTACCTGATGATTAATACTCTGGCACAATATTTACTCTCTCTCTCTCTGGGAGAAAATCGGAATGATTTTCTTCCCGCTCATACTTTTATACCTGAATGAAAATTGTAAAGTTTATTTTAATTGCAACGTTTTAGTTTTTATAAGGCACATTGTTTGTGCCTTTTTTGTTATAATTAAATTTAGCTCTGTTAAATATACTGTTAAGAATGAATACCCAACTGGTTTTACATAGCTTGAAAAGATATGAAATTTATCTTTTCCATAAATTATAATTTTAATGAAATGAAAAAGCTGATTGCCTTAATTGCATTACTAAATATTTTGCTGTTACCTCAAACGGATAAGAAGGAATTGCTTGAGGAGTTGAAAAACAGAGGTGATATAGAAGTTACTGGGGAAGGTAATGATATTTACAGGATTGAGTACCCCGGAGGAGTAACACAGTATTATTACCTTGGGAAAACAGAAACCCTCCTGACTGATTCTATCCCCACCACAGTAATAGAAACCTGGACCATAGATACCATGCTCTACAAAGATATGTACTACTTCTGGCAGGAAGTGCCTGTTGCAACTAGTACAGGCTATGAGCTGATTATAGGCGATGCAAATAAAAACGGATTACCTGAGATATATGGTTATACGAAAGATTATTATACACTCCCCGTATGGGCAAATATTTTTGAAATGGATTCATCAGGCAGTTTTTCACTTAAATATGTTTTTCCTGATTCAGTGGGAGTAAGTAATGGATTATATGATATAGCCCATAATGGAGAGTTAAAGCTTTTAACTCGAGGTCGAGTTTCAGGTTACAGTCTTTTTTACAAATCAGATAGTATTAGTTTCTTGCCAACTCAACTGGATATCATTTTTAGTTCATATCCAGGTCAGCTTGATAACCCCAAATTCGGAGATTTTAATAAAAATGGAGTAACCGATTTCTTGTTCTATGACTTTCAAGGCGCTAGAATAGTATTATGCGAATATAATCCTATTGCCAATAACTTTGACCCTGTAGCTGAAATACCTGATCCTAGTAATTATTCCCAGGGCTTTTCCATAGGAGATTTTGATCTGGATAATAAAACGGATATTGTTTATGGAAACTGGAGAGGTGAAGTGTTTATGATCGAAAATGAAGATGAAAACACTTACCTGCCTGTCTGGAAAACAGAAGTGGAATTAAACAATGTATATATGCATTTAGCAACCAATGATATTGATAAGAATGGTAAACCGGAATTCTGGGTTTCGAGCACTACTTTTTATGGATATACCGATGTAACAAGGTTCACCTGTTTTGAATATACCGGCGATAACGAATATGAAGAAGTATGCAGGATAGACTTCGTAGGTGTTTTCCCGATATATGCCGGGAATGCATTTGCCAGGGATGTGGATAAGGATGGCACTGAAGAGCTAGTAATCTGTATAAGTGTATATGTATTTATTATGCAGTTCGCGGGTTCATCAGAAAATCCATACTATGAAATCTTCTATATGTCGAGGAACAATATTCCCGGAGGATATACTGGAATTACTATGTATGATATAGATAACGATAAAACTGAGGAATTATTAATTCATCGGGGCACATCTTTGCCTAATGGGTATACGAAAGAGGTTACGCACTTATTTAAACCGAATTTTATTGTATCCGCTGCAAATACAATTGTTTCGGAATTATCAGGGTTTGAGTTAGAACAAGTTTATCCGAATCCCTTTAACCCGGGAACAAATATTGCTTACACAATTCCGGTCAGAAGCCAGGTATCCTTAAAAGTATACGATGTTTTAGGAAATGAAATTACAACGCTCGAAGAGGGAGAAAAACTTGAGGGCAGGTATACAGTGCAGTGGAATGGAAAAGATAAATATCAAAGAGAAGTTAATTCAGGAATTTATTTTATTCACCTTGCAACACCTTATTATAAAAAAACTGTAAAGGGTGTTATGCTTAAATAGAAGGAATTTAAAAAATGAAAGCTATGCTTATTCTAATTATTCTTTTCGTATGTGCCAATTTATATTCTCAAGATCTATGGAATGATAGAGTTCTTACAGTTATACCTTTAATAGATTCTCCAGACGACCATGAAAGAATTGCAGTGTTTGCTAACCATTATGGCATTCATGTTCTTAAAGTAATTAAATCTGCAAATTATCAACACGTAAAATATTATCGTCTGAACTCAGCAGGAGGCAAAGAATCAGAATATAATTTTCAAAATGAATACGGTGATTTTCCAAACATTGTAGGTGACGAGAATATAATCTATGCAGTTTATAAGAAAGATTATGCAATCAGGATTCAGGTGAGCTTTGATGGCGGTTCAAGCTGGTCATTTTCAGCTCAAAGAAATTTCATAAATGGTCAAGTGAATTGTAATGCAGTAGATGCTGCATATAGCAATTATGGTTACCTGCACATAGTTTGGTCTGAAAAAGTAGGATCTGAATATGAATCTTATTGTAATGCTTCAGAAGGAAATGGAATTTCCTAAATTTGTTTAATGTAAAAAC
>CAZXGJ010000003.1:0-125582 GCA_964639955.1 uncultured Ignavibacteriaceae bacterium | reverse complement strand
GAATCCGTTGAACGTAAAACTGTATTACCAGATGGTTGGCAGAGACGGCGACTTTTTAGTCACCAGCGATATCGGAACTTTTGATTACAGGAAACAGTTGAAAGATCTGAAGATGCCAATACTTATTTACGGCGGACGCTATGACCGCGTTGCTGTTCCGCGTATGATGGTTGAGTTTAAAATGTATTGTCCGCAGGCAGAGTTTGTTCTGTTTGAGGAAAGTGGACACAATCCGCAGGTAGAAGAACCTTCCGAACTTTTTAAAGTGATAAGAGAGTTTTTGAGGAAGTGAAATATAGACTGTTTATTATTCTGGTGAATTCCGGCAAATGCATTATTGAGGGACGAACTAAAAAACTGCTTGGCTGCTTAGTCCAGCGTCCCCGCTGGGGAAATCGCTGCGAAAGAAGCAATGTAATTTTTAATAATCCTGCGGGGACGCAGGATTGAGATGTCTCGAAAGCATAGCTTAATGAACCCATAAGACTTTTTGTTGTGATAAGGGAGTTTTTGAAGAAGTGAGATTATAGTGATTGTTTAGGGTTCGATACCCAAAATCAATAGTGGAACTGGTGGATTACTTCTCCCATGTCTAAGTATATTATAAACTTCACCTTCGTAATAAGCAACCCCAGAAGACATATTTGATTGCATCTTCTTCATAGGGAGAATTTCAATACCGACATTAATAATTCCACCCGAATAAAAAAGAAGATGTTTTACAAACAAATCAAAAGCCACAAATGCATACTTGCCAAATTGAACTTCAACAGCAATTTCCTTTTTTACAAAATCAGTCTGTTTATATGATGAAATTGGAGATGTTATCCCTTTGGAAATTAAAAATTCCTTTTGCTCTTTGTAAGAAAGTGTTAGCATCTCCTCCATAAACTTTCTATCGGTAGTAACGTAGTATTTATAACGACTTTCGTTCCAATCTAATTTTCTAAACTCTTTATTAAATTCTTTATTAAGTGCTTTAGGGTTGTAAAGCATTCTACCTTTCATAGTTTTTTCTTTACTCTTCTTTGTCATAAAGGAAGCAGCATCAATGTTTTTAATAACCTCCTTTATTTCTCTATACAGAGGATTATGATGGACAACGAGATATTCCTCCCCGTTAAGATGAGAGTATTTTTCAGCTATCTTCATTTGAAATTTAGCGAAAGCCATTCAGAAGGAATCTGAGCAACTTTATCATTCTTTGATGGTTTGTGAATTGGTTTATTTATGGGTCTTAATTTTAAATTACCTTCAATAAATTTATTGATTCGCTCTTCGGCAATCTTGCAGTACTTCTTTTCCTTTTCAATCCCAATAGCATTGCGATTGTTTTTTATTGAGGCAATAATAGTTGAACCAACGCCCGAAAACGGATCAAGCACCCAACTTTCTTTTTCATTTGTTAATGCCAGAACACATCTCTCAACTAATTCGATTGGAAACTGACATTGATGAATTGTTTTTTCGGGATGGTTGCTTTTCACATTCGGAATATTCCAAAGTTCGTTTTCCCAATCGGTTTTTACAATCTCCCAAATATCGGATGGATTTTTCCCCAACGGATTACTTGAAGGTTTGCCTCTATTTGGTCCTTTGTAATATCTCTTCCCTGGATATTTTGCAGGCACTCTCACATTGTCCAGATTAAAAATATATTTATCATTTTTTGTAAACCATAAAAGAGTTTCATATCTGCCAGAAAATCTGTTGGAAGCATGTAATCCGTGTCCAAAATGCCAAATGATTCTGTTTCTTAATTTGAGTTTAAATTTTTTGAAAATCTGATAGTAAAAAATATCAAGAGGAAATATTTCGCTTTTATCTACATAATTGCCAACTTCCCAGCAAATACTTCCTCTGTCTGAAAGTTTATCTATAAGTAATTCAATAATTGATTCTTGAGTTTTTAGATATTCTTCAATGGATTTTTTGGTTTCGTATTCTTTGCCAACATTATAAGGTGGGGAGGTTATGATTAGGTCGAATTTCTTATCATTAAACTTTTCTAATTCATTTAGAGAATCTCCATTTATAATCTTATACTTAATGTCTTTATCAACGTAATTAAATAAAGGTTCTTTAACTTTCATAAACAATCATTGATTTTAGCTGTTGGAAATTTTCTATTGAAATATAATCATATACATTATAATATTCTTCATCATATCTTTACTTAAGAAGCTAAAAATTTTAGTTAAATAATATCCGGAGTAACCAAATGCTAAAAATTCTTCTACTAGCATTTTTCCTTTTAACGACTGCCAGTGCGTTTGCACAGCAGGAAGAGAATAAATCCGAGACACCAAAACTAAAACAGTACTACTTTGTAATGCTGTTCAGAGGAGAAAATGCCAACGCTATCGATTCGCTAAGTCTTGTAAAAATCCAGGAAGGACATATGGCAAACATCAAAAAGATGGCTGAGTCGGGAAAACTTCAGATAGCCGGTCCTTTCGGAGATGACGGCAACTGGAGAGGTATTTTTATTTTCGATGTTGCAACCGAAGAGGAAGTAATTGAACTTCTGAAAGATGATCCTGCAATTCAATCAGGCAGACTTGCTTATGAAATCCATCCGTGGTGGACAATGCCCGGCGGCTGTTTGAAGTAATACTCGCAGGATGTCACGGTCGCACCGTGACATCGCATATCTCCCATCACGATACGGCAGTGGCGTCCGAAAAAAGATCAATCAAGCCGTCATTCTGGCGATATCCGGAGGATGAGTCCAGAATCTGCGGTCAGATTCCCGAGTCGCTACGCTCCCGGGAATGACAAAACTCGTAATTGTCATCACGAGTCTCGATAACGTCGGGACGAAGTGATCCTTAGTTTTTATTAAGATTGCTTCTCCCGACCGGTCAGGCAGGGATGGAATGAAGGCTTTACTTCATCACTCCGCCAATTCTCAAATCAATTCCATACTCCAGATAAGCTTTTAGGCAGCAAAGGAAATGTGTCCAACCTTCAACCTGTCCCATACATTGGTTAGCACCTTTGTAATCTGCAGGCCATTCGGATTCAGTTATTTTAACCAGAGTTTGGTTTTCACCTTTCGCTTCAAGTGTAATAACGACAACACAGTTTACACCGCTTCCATTCCAATCAAAGGATACAACTTTATCCTTTTCAATTTTTCCGACTTTAATCTCGTGTTCGCCCTCGTAGTCTGTCCACATCCAGGTGAGAGTTTTTCCGCTTTCCATTCTTCCTGTGCTGCCTGAGATAAAATATTTGCTCATCTTTTCCGGATCGATGATTGCTTCAAATATTTCACCTGCGGGTTTTAAAATTCCCATCTGGACTTTTGCTTGTATTCTGTCTTCGGTCATATAAACCCTCTGTAGTATTATGGAATAAAAATTTACTTGCCACTAACCTGACTGACGTCAGGCAAGTTTACATTAATTTTCTTGAATATTTTAACATATTTTCACAGTTACTTTACTAAATACGATTGCTAAACTGACGCAATTAACGTAAATTCCGTCAGTTAATTGACGCTATTAATATGAATATACCAAGAAAAGCTCTAAATCTAATAAAAAACAAGGTTCAGCCCGGAAAAGTAGTTGTACTGCTTGGAGCCCGCAGGGTGGGTAAAACTTTTCTGCTTAATCAATATCTGGATGAGGTAAAGGAAAAATATATTTTCTGGAACGGAGAAGATTTTGCTGTTCACGATTTACTCAAAAGACGAAGCATTCAGAATTACAAAAATATTTTAGGTGATGCAAAACTTCTGGTTGTAGATGAAGCGCAGAAAATTCCTGAATCAGGGATGATACTTAAGTTGATAGTTGATTCATTTGCTAACCTAAAAATAGTTGTAACCGGATCCTCAGCGTTCGATATTACAAATTTTACCGGGGAGCCGCTTACAGGAAGAAAGTTCGAAATAATATTATACCCTGTTTCAGAAAATGAATTCAGACTAATTGAAAAATCCCAGGAATGGTTCGATAATTTGTCTCAAAGATTGGTTTATGGTAATCTGCCGGAGCTTGTGAATATTGAAAGCCAGAAAGATAAAGCTGAATATCTCCGTGAAATAATTAGCTCATATTTGCTGAAAGATATACTTGCGTTTGAAAATCTCAGGAATTCTTCCAAGCTGTTTGACCTGTTAAAGTTAATAGCTTTCCAGGTTGGCAATGAGGTTTCGATTCAGGAATTGGGCAAGCAACTAGCAATGTCAAAGAATACAGTTGAAAGGTATCTCGATATTCTTTCAAAAGTTTTTATCGTGTACAGATTGAACGGCTTTAGCAGAAATCTCAGAAAAGAAATTGTTAAAAATTCTAAATGGTATTTTTATGATAACGGAATACGGAATGCTATCGTTGCTAATTTTAATGCAATAAGTAGTCGTGATGATCTGGGATTACTTTGGGAAAATTATATGATGAGTGAGAGAATTAAACATCTGAGTTATTCGGGCGTAATCTGCAATAAATATTTCTGGCGCACTTATGATAGACAGGAATTAGACCTGATCGAAGAAAGAGATGGCAAACTTTTCGCGTATGAATTTAAATGGAGAGAAGATAAAGCTGTCGTTCCCGTTGCTTGGAAGTCTGCTTACCCCGATTCGAAATATCAATTAATCACCAGCAAGAATTTTATGGATTGGTTGAAAGAATAACCACCCGTCACTTTCCGCTTCGCAACTCGTAAACTATCAGTATTTTTGAAGCGCTACTTCAACAAAATATCGGATAACTAAAATGAAATATATCTTATCTTCAGCAGCCTTCGAGGTTGCAAAAACAGAACCTAGAAGGTTATTGACCTTACTGCTTTTTCTCATCTCTGCGGCATCGTTGTTTGCACAGATTACTGCAGATGATGTTCAGGCATTCACACTCAAGAACGGAATGAAAATTTTGGTTCTTGAGAATAGTGCAATACCAAATGCAAATATGTATTTGTTCTATAAAGTTGGCTCGCGTAATGAATACATCGGTATAACCGGCATCTCGCATTTCTTTGAGCATATGATGTTCAACGGTGCAAAGAAGTACGGACCAAAACAATTCGACCGAACAATGGAAGCAAACGGCGGCGCAAACAATGCTTACACTTCAGAGAATATTACTGCATACACAAACTGGTTTCCAAAATCTGCACTTGAAGTGATTTTTGATCTTGAAGCTGACAGAATTGCTCATCTTAACTTTGATAGCTCAATGATTGAAAGCGAACGCGGCGTTATTCTTTCAGAAAGAAGTACAGGTCTGGAAAACAATCCACTTGAACAGCTTTGGCAGGAAGTTCAGGCAACAGCTTTTGTTGCTCATCCGTATATGTGGCCTGTAATCGGCTGGGAGTCTGATATTAAAAACTGGACGAAGCAGGATCTTGAAAATTATTTTCACACTTACTATGCACCGAATAACTGTCTGGTTGTAATCTCCGGTGATGTGAAGTTAGATGAAGTAAAAAGTCTGGCGCAAAAATATTTTGAACCAATTCAGGCGGGACCCAAACCACGAGATGTGCACACCGTAGAGCCTCCTCAGACAGGTGAGAGAAGAGTATTCGTTCAACGAGAAGTTCCGACGCCTTACCTGATGATAACTTACCACGTTCCGCAATCAGGCAGGGAAGATTATTATGCACTCGATTTGCTCAGTTCAATATTATCACAGGGAAGATCATCCAGACTTTACAGCTCGCTTGTTGAAGAAAATCAGCTTGCACTTGAAATCGGCACATATTACGGAGATGCATTTGATCCGACGTTGTTTTATTTCTACGGAGTTTGTAACGATGGTGTTAAAGCTTCTGAACTTGAATCCGCAATTCTTAATGAAGTTGATAAAATCATAAACGAAGGAATAAATGAAAATGAACTTCAGAAAGTTAAAAACCAGAAGCTGATGGATTTTTATAAAACACTGGAAACAATTAATGGTATGTCTAACACCATCGGCACTTATGAGCTATTCTTCGGAGATTACAAAAAACTTTTCACCGCACCCGACGATTATAAAAAAGTTACAGTTGATGATATAAAAAGAGTTGCCGGGAAATATTTCACAAAACAAAACAGAACAGTAGGAATACTGAACACGGAGGAAGAGAAATGAAAAACAATGGAAGAAGGTTGATGGAAAATGGAAGAGGGGAATGGTTGAATGCATGGATGCATGACTGCATGCAATCATGCAAACATGCAATCATGCTTGCGCTTATCTTAGGTTCTGTGAGTTTTGCTCAGTTCAAACTTCCTGATTACAAGACAATTACTCTGGATAACGGGTTGACTGTTTATTTAATGGAAAAGAAAGATGTTCCGTTAATTTCTTTCTCAGCAGTGTTTGATGGTGGAGTTATAAAAGATGGCGAGACTTCAGGTATTGCATCATTCACGGCAGAAGCTTTGCGATTTGGAACAACTAACTATTCAAAATCAGAAATTGATTCTATCTTCAATTATTATGGAAGCAATGTCAGTACTTATGCTAATGCTGATTATTCTGGTTTATATACACAGCTCATGAAGGAAAACACAGAGACACTTCTATCTGTTGTTAAAGAAATCATTTTAACTCCATCCTTTCCTGAAACTGAAATAGAAAAAAGGAAACAGCGATGGATTGCAGAATTAGATCAGGCAAAGGAAAGTCCAAGGTCTGTCATCAGCAGTTATTTTAATAAGCATATTTTTGGTGAACTGCCATACGGTAACCCTGTTGACGGGACTAAGTCAGGCATAAATAGCATTAGTGTTGAAAAGATAAAAGATTTTTATATGACTAATTACAGACCGGAAAGTTCAGCAATAGCTGTTGTTGGTGATTTCAATTCATTAGAAATGAAAAAGATTATCGAAATATATTTTGGTGGATGGAGTAATAATTCTCCACAGAAATTGTCTGACTTAATGATGGCGAATCCACCATTTAATAATCCTTCTGTATATCTCATCAACAAAGACAATGCAACTGAAACAACTTTTATGATTGGCAGCTACGGCACAACAATGAATAATGAGGACCAGACTCAGCTTGATGTTATTAACACTATTCTCGGCGGAAGGTTTACTTCCTGGCTGAATGACGAGCTGAGAGTTAATGCCGGTCTTACATACGGTGCAAGAAGCAGATTTGCACAATACAAACACACGGGGACGTTTTATATAAGCACATTCACTGCTACGAGAAACACTGAGGCTGCAATTGACCTGGCACTGAAAACTTACAATCGATTATTTGAAAAGGGGATTGATGAAGAAACTTTGGCTTCAGCAAAGAATTATGTTAAGGGACAATTTCCTCCTGATTATGAAACTGCCGGTTCGTTAGCCGGATTTCTCACACAAAAATATATTTACGGACTCGATGATTCATACATAAATGATTTTGAAAATGAAGTGAACGGGCTGACTGTTGAAAAAGCAAACGAGTTGATAAAGAAATATTTTCCGAAAGATAACCTGCAATTTGTTATGATTGGGAAAGCAGATGAGATAAGAGATAAAGTTGCTAAGTACGGAAAAGTTATTGAGAAGAATATAGAAGAAGATGAGTATTGAGAGCCCCACCCAACCCTCCCCAAAGGGGAGGGCTTTTGGGAGAATAAAATTTATTTTAACAAAACAAGTTTTTTTGTTTGAGTGAAACTCCCGGCGTTCAAAGTATAGAAATAAATTCCGCTGGTTAATCCGGCAGCATCAAAATTAATTTCATACGAGCCGGCTGCTTGTTCTTGATTTACCAGAGTTGCAACTTCCTTACCAAGAACATCAAAAACTTTTAATGTGACGAATTGGCTGCTGCCTATTGAATATTGAATACTGGTAGATGGATTAAATGGATTAGGATAGTTTTGTTCAAGCGAAAATGAAGTAGGAGTTTCTGTAGAAGTATTTTCTACTGAAGTTATATTATTCTTATCATAACGATAAACACCTCCGCCAAGTGTTGCTGCATATAAATAAGTATCATCATAAATAAGCTCAACGATTTGCCCAAGTATATTACCATCATTAAATTCTTCCCAGGTTGTTCCATAATCGTAAGAAATAAAAACACCTGAGTTCAAAGTGCCGGCAAAAATCAATGTATTGTAAGCTAACAGGGAATAAATAGTCTCTGAATTTAATCCAATTTGTTCCCAGTTAATTCCAAAATCTGATGATCGAAAAACTCCGTTATAAGCTGTACCAACAAAAATGTAATCACCTAACGCTGCAAGCCTGTAAGCGACTGAAGCAGTTAAACCATTGTTTGATTGAGCCCAATTATCGCCGTTATTTGTAGAGCGATAAATTCCTCCTCCATTATTTGCAGCGAGCAATGTATCTTCGAGCGAAAGTATATCCCAAAATGTTAGATAACTTAATCCATTATTTATCTGGCTCCAGTTATTACCACCATTGGAAGATCTAAAAACACCGTTTCCCCATGTGGCAGCAAAGAGATAATGACTATTCTTAACGAAGCTACGAACATAACTGCTTAAGGAACCTACTATAAGCGTATCCCAGGTGTTTCCATGATCAGCTGATCGGAAAGCCCCGGGACCATAGAAACCAACAAAGAGAGTATCGTTATTTGAATAAAGTTCCCAGGCATTTGAGTTTGGTAAACCATTATTAACAGATGTCCAGTTATTTCCCTTGTCAGAAGAACGATAAACTCCTGCTGTTGACATTCCGGCGTAAATATATTGTTCGTCTGCAGCAAGACCGTAAACAGAAGAGCCGGGCAATCCGGCGTTAATTTGCTGCCATTGAGCGTGCCCAAATGATGCAGCTAATAAAATTATAAATAATGTGACGTGTAAGATTTTCATTATAATACTCCTCTTGATTATAATTATATAAAGTTGAATTAAATTTCAAAAAAATATTTTACTTAATCAGAATTAGCTTTTTTGTTTCGGTAAAACTGTCAGCCGATAATCTGTATAAATATATTCCGCTGGCTAACTCACTTGCATCGAAGCTAACTTGATGATTACCCGCAGGTTTTTCTTCGTTTACCAGAGTTGCAACTTCTTTACCAAGAACATCAAAGACTTTTAATGTTACGAATTGCCTACTGCCTATTGCATATTGAATACTGGTTGATGGGTTAAATGGATTCGGATAGTTTTGAAATAATTTAAAGTTGTTAACTGAGCTGCCATCATCCTTAACACCAGATGTTTTTGAAAGTTTAACTGCAAACAGATCAAGATTACCCGCACTGTTGATAGTTTCGCCGGCTGCGTATACATAGCCGTTATTATCCGGATGCATACTTAGTGCTTTTCCTTCAACATTTCCTTCATAAACATATTCCCATTCAAAAATTCCATTTTGGTTGTATTTAACAACTATAAATTGAAAAGCAGTGCCTTGTCTGTTGCTTTCACCACAAACAAAAACATTTCCATTCTGATCAAGAATTATATCAAGAGGATCATCATCGAGATTGTTGGGACCATCATAGTATGATATCCATTGCTGAACACCGTCGTTATTATATTTTATAATTGCGAAGTCGTTATAACCTCCACCACCCGATCTTCTCACTCTTCCAGTAACATAAATATTTCCATTATTATCCATTGTCATTGCTTCGGGAATATCCTGCCCGTCAGCTTCATCAAATTCTGTTCTCCAGATAACAGCACCGTTTGAATTGATTTTCAATAATGCAAAATCAGTTGAGCCGGGAGAGTTTTGAAGACGGCAGAGAGCATAAACATTTCCATTGTCATCTAATTCAAGAGCAATTGTAAATTCATTAAACGAGTTATTGGTTCCGTTTACACGGACAACCCAGCTTGTGTCCAGGCTGCTGTTGTATTTTATAATTACTGCTTCTCTGCCGAACGTTACGTTCCTGAAGCTATCTCCTCCGACAAAAATATTACCGCTGTCATCTGAAATTATTATTCTGCCGAAATCGTCTCCATTGGTTATTTGACCGAAATAAGCGAAATCCAAAACATTTCCGTTGTTATTCATTTTTATGGTAACCATATCATAGTAACCATTATTCGTTTGAGAAATCCATCCTGTAACTAAAACGTTGCCAGTGTTATCTACATAAACATCTTCTGCGCGGCTGTCGGATTGACCAAGTGAATCGTAAGCAGTTTTCCACAATAAACTTCCTGCCGGCGAATATTTCATTGTTACTATTTTATATGAGTTGGAAGTAAAATGACTCGTACCGGTTACATAAACATTTCCCTGTTCATCAACAAAAATTGCTTCAGGACGATCAGAATCATTTTGAGGACCATTATAGGTTTTAGTCCACTCTGCGGTTCCACCAGAATTGCATTTTACAATAAGGAAGTCCTCACCCTGTCCGCTAATCATATTTCCATATCCGGATAAATATGTGTTGCCTGATTCATCAAAAACAACGTCTGAAATAAATTCGTTTGCAGAAGTAGAATTGTTAAAAAAACTTGTCCATTCGGGTGATTGAGCATTAACAGAAAAGGATATTAAAACTAAAACCGCCGCAACCGTTATGTGTTTCATTTTTAAGTTCCTTTATAATGTTTTAAAACTATTTTATTAGCCAGGCAAGAGGTTTCATAGTTGGTGAAAAATATTCTGTGCCGGTTTGAACAGCTATCGTAAAGTAGCGGGCAGAAGAGAAGTTTCAAAATTCTGCGATGAGAATATATTACGCTGCAAATAAATTATCAAAATAAAATAAAAAAATTTTTTAAGAATCGATTGACAAAGTAAAGTTGTGCCTTTATTCATTATCCTATGGAACACTGAATTTTTAAATGTAACAGTATCTTGTTGATCGTATTATTTGCAAGTGACCGGATACTCTGTTAATATTCGTAATCAAATTTCCAGGCAAACTTTTTCAAGTAAAAAAGGACTGTGGATGAGTAATTCCGATAACGAAAATTCACAGGGGAAACAACATCAGCGCCGGCTTGCCGCAATTATGTTTACCGATATGGTGGGCTACAGTGCACTTTCGCAAAAGAATGAAGTGCTTGCTCTTGAACTGCTCGAAACTCACCGTAATATTTTAAGACCTGTCTTCGTAGAATATTCAGGAAAGGAAATAGATACTGCTGGCGATTCTTTTTTTGTTGAGTTTCAGTCGGCTGTTGATGCTGCTAACTGTGCAGTAGAAATTCAAACCAGATTGAATGAACGGAACAAAACAGTTGATTCCGAAAAAGTTATTTTAATACGTATAGGTCTTCATATCGGCGATGTTGTTCAGTTAGGATCAAATGTACATGGCGATGGTGTTAATATTGCTGCACGTCTTGAACCGGTTGCCACGCCCGGCGGTATCTGTCTATCCGGAGATTTTGCGAGAGCGGTTCAGAACAAGCTCAAGTATTCCGTTGTGCGGAAGGGTGAAACAAAGCTTAAAAATATTACAGAGCCAATGGAAATTTACTGTATTCGGCTTCCCTGGGTAGATGAAAAAAGCCTGGGATCTGATAAAGCTGGACGGGAAAAAATATTAAGGAAGGGTATTCTGAAATATGCACTACCCCCGGTATTATTAATTATCCTGGTAATTGTAATTCTTGGAGTGTTGAATTTGCTTTCACCAGGTAAAGATGGCAAACAGATTCACAATCGTTTGGCAGTGCTTCCTTTCACAAACATCGGGGGAAATCCGGATGATGATTATTTTGCCGAGGGAATGACTGAACAAATTATTTCTTCACTATCCAATCTTTCAGGGCTAAATGTAATTGCCCGTTCATCAGTGATGAAATATAAAGATTCAGGAATTAATATAAGGCAGATTGGAGATGAGCTTAATGTAAAAACTGTACTTGAAGGAAGCGTAAGAAAAGCAATGGACAAAGCAAGAATAACAGTAAAACTAATAGATGTATCGACCGAGGAAAATATCTGGGCAATGGACTATGACAAAGAACTGAAGGATATATTCATGGTTCAGTCAGAAATTGCACAGAATGTTGCCTTAAATCTCGAAGTGAAATTGAGGAACGAAGAAAGAGTAAGGCTTGAGAGAAAAACACCGGTCAATACAGATGCCTATAACGCATACCTTTTGGGAAGGTTTTACCTGAACCGCCGGAATATCGAGGGAGTTAAACGGGGTATAAAATATTTTGAAGAGGCTGTTCAGTATGACAGCACCTTTGCACTGGCTTACTCGGGACTTGCGGATGCATACACTTTAATTGGTGCTGCTGGCTATGGAATAATACCCATAGAGGAAGCGATTGCGAAAGCCAATCAAAACGTGATGACTGCACTTGAATATGATGAAAATCTTGCTGAGGCACATGCATCGCTGGCTTATATAAAATTCCGGCTTGAATGGAAGTTTGATGAAGCAGAGGATGAGTTTAGGAAGGCGATCAATCTTGGTCCATCCTATGCACAGGCACACGAATGGTATGCGTTATTTCTGGCATTGCGCGGCAGATTTCCGGAAGCCCTGGAGAGGATGAAGCTTGCGTATGAATTGAATCCGCTTTCTACCAGTGTAAGTAATGGAATGGGACGTATTTATTATTTTATGGGAGATTTTCAGAAAGCTTTAGATCAGTTTGACAATACGATTAAAATGGACCCAAGTTATGCCGAAGCATATTTTTCGCTCGGGATGACACACACCGCAATGTCAGAATATAAGAAAGCAATGCAGGAAATAGAGAAAGCTGTTAATCTTTCAAACAGAAGACTGATAATTCTTTCAGACCTTGCTTATGTATATGTGATGACAGGCGAAAAATTTAAAGCTGAAGAGATTATTAAAGAATTTGATGAAAGATCAAAAACAGAAAACATCTCCCCGTTTCTTTATGTACCTTACTATATCGCGTTAAAGGATTATAAAAGAGTCTTTGAACTGTTTGAAAAAGCTTACGAAGAAAAGTTCGGGCTGATGCTGTACCTAAAAGCAGATCATATGTTCGGAAGTGAAATAAGGAAGGATCCAAGGTACATTGATTTGATAAAAAGAATTGGTTTATAAATCCCGCAGAATCTATTCCCCTCTTTATCATATAGATAGAATAGTTGAATATGCGATTCTTATGCTGCCTGATTAAATAATCAACCTTGCTGAGCCTGGCATTTAAAATTAATTACGAAGTTAATTTGGTAATTGTTACAAAAAAGCCGGTTTGGAACAAATAAAGTTTAGCTTAATGATATTTGGAGAAATAAGAATTTAAAAGGATTTATACTCAGAAATAAAAATAGAAACCGATGCTTGCGGTAATCACATCTGTTTTCGATTCGTAGGTCGAATATTCCAAAGTATCGTAATAAAGTATAACTGAGGAAGGATCGAGGTATTCGGTGGTAGTTCCTAAAAGATAACGCACTTTAAGATCAATGTAAACTGATCCATGGTTAAAAAATGCATCACCGACTGACAATAATTTAAGCCCGAAACCTGCACCGTAGCTCCAGGCCCAATCGTCTAACCAAAGAGAAGATGGCGGATAGGCATAATCAACTATAAAATCGGTATGCGAAAAAATGTAGCTTCCACCGATCAGTGTTTCAATGTATGGTCGCACCGAGCCTTTATGCGGAGCTATCTGGAACAGAAGATGAATACTTGCAAAGTTGTTAGCTTTATTATAGCTTAAACCGAGTTCGTCGGTATAGGGGTCTACGCCAAAGTACATTCCATAGCTGATGAAACTAAGATTTATCCCAACCCCGTAAGGAACCTTTTCAGATGGAGAAAAGATAAAAAACTCTGAAGAAGCTCCAAACCCTGTCTTAGAGTTATTATCTCTGAATTCACCTGTTGGAAATGCAGTTGTAAAATATATTGATGCAGAGGGCTGTGCAATCAGGTTGGCAGCAATCATTAAAAAAATAAAAAGGTTAAAATAAAGCAGGTTTTGTTTCAAGTTTATGACCATTTAACCGGAATATTTACAAATTCTTTGCCGTTATAAGTTCAATGCAGGTTTATTTCAGAAAGAGATAATTTGGCATAGAATTGTTGGAAAGAAGGAAGCACCCATTCAAAATAAAAAATTAAACTTGTAGACTTAATTATTCAAAGCCGTATTGATGAGAATACACCGGAGAAGTTATTTAACTAAAACTATGTACTCCCAGGGGCTTAGATTGAAGGTTGCTCTGGTTGCGAAGGTTTCGATCTTTCCGGTAAAGTAATTTTTATAACTGCCCGAAAGGTTTTCTCCTTCCAGGGTAAATTCCACTTCATCATGGCTCAAATTGAATATTGCCAGTACTTTATCATCGCCTTTGCTTCGGGTAAAAGCGAATATAAACTCGCTCGCTGGAGAAGAAACGGGGATCAGTTTACCCCCATTTATACCATTGTGCAAAGCTTTATTTTCCTTCTTCAGCAGGAATAGTTTGGAATAAGTTCCTGAAAACCTGTGGTCTTTCCAATTAACAAAATCTTTCTCAAAGAATGGAAGTCTTTTATTATTTCCAGCTTCCTGACCGGTATAAACAAGCGGCATATCCGGAACGAGGCAGGTTAGCACTGCAAAAGCTTCCGCACCGTCGCCCAATCTTTCAAACACGGTCCCGTTCCAGGTGTTTTCATCATGGTTTGATGTGAACTGCATCCTGAAAGCATAATCGGGATAATTTTTTTCATCTCTTTCGAGATGATCCTGCAAATCTTTTACAGTTTTCTCTCCTTTTGCAATAGCGTTCAGTGTTTTGTAAAAAGTCCAGTCGTACGTCAAGTCAAATGCTTTGTGCTGTTCAGGAGTATCCCATTCAGCAAGCATAAAAACATTTTTAATTTTTTCCAGTTCGGGTCTTGCTGCAACCCAGAACTCGATTGGAAGCATACCAGCAACATCACATCTGAATCCATCAATATCGCACTCCTCGACCCAAAATTTTAAAGCGTTGATCATTTCTTTCCAGAGATCTTTGTTCTCGTAATTCAGATCAGCAACATCTGTCCAATCGGGATTTGGTGAAATAATTCTGCCGAGAGAATCTTTAGTGTAAAATTCGGGATGTTCTGAAATCCATTGATTATCCCAGGCAGTATGATTGGCAACCCAGTCGATGATAACATACATTCCCATTTTATGAATTGTATTTACCATCAATTTGAAATCCTCAAGTGTTCCGAATTCGGGATTAATGGCTTTGTAATCTTTTACAGAGTAATAGCTGCCGAGTGTTCCTTTTCTGTTTTTTTCTCCGATTGGATGAACAGGCATAAACCATAGAATTCCAACACCGAGTTCTTTTAACCGTGGCAGATGTTTTTCGAAAGCTTTGAATGTTCCTTCTTCGGTGAATTGCCTGATATTGACTTCGTAGATTACTTGAGTATAGCTCCACTCCGGCGGTTTAAAATTTTGTGCTTTGCAGGAGATTATAAGAACAAAGGTTAAAATCAGAGGGGAAAACTTTCTGATCATAGTTGATTAGACAGCGTAGTTGTTAGATCAATTAATAATTTTTATAGGAAAGATAAATGCAGAAAGTCGTAACTCAAAATCCAATAGGATAATCATCAGCGCGAAGATGGGTTACAGCTTAAAGATTTTTGCAATTTCATCTTTTTTAAAATTATTGTAATCAGGAACGTTGCTTTCAGGTTCTCCATAAATAATTTCTTCTCTGCGTTTTTTTATTGCTTCTTTCTCATGTCTTATTCGTTCTAGAATTCTGTTATACTTGTCGGCAATAACACGGCCTTTATTAATATCTTCGAGTAGTTTATTTCTTACGGCAGCAAGCTTATTTATTTCGATCCGGTGTTCCTCATGCTCAACTTTAATGTTGCCAATAGCTTCACGGAGTTCGACCAGCTCGTTCATCGAATCCTTTAAACTGTTGTTCAATGCTTTCAGCCTGCTTTCGTATTCCTTTATTTCTGTATCGAGCTTTTCCTTCTGCTGATAACTTTTCTTCAATCTGATATCGGCAGAACCGAATAATTCCAGAAGACTCTTTTCAAATTCAGCCAGTTTCTTTTGCAGCACTTCCGACTCGACTTTCAGCTCCTGGTTTTCTAACTTTTTCTCAATGGATTTATAATTCAGATTTTTAATATCCCCGATAAGCAGTTTCTTCTGATCTTTTATAACCTTTAACAGGTCATCAAAAGAATCAATTTCCTTCTGTCTTATAAGGAGTACATTATTAGTTTCCTCGAGCACGGCAAGTTTCTCGGTAATTTTTTCATCACGCTCATAAATATCTTTCTCCTTTTTCTGAATCATCTGTTCGAGTGCTTTCCGTTTCTTATTCATATCATCAATGCTTTTGCTGTACTTTTCGAATAGCGATGCAAACCGGTTTTCAAAAACCTTATTATTCTCGTGCAATTGCTTTTGTTTTGCCGCAAGAGATTGGATATCATTTTCCAGGGCACTGCGTTTTGCCTCTAATGAATTGATCAGTTCTTTTTCTCTATCTGCTTTAGATTCAATCCCGGATTTAATTATTTCGCATTGTGCAATTTCATTTTCAAGCATGGCGATTCGTTTAACAAGCTCAGGGATTTTTTCTTCATACTCCTTTAGATGAGAACTTTTAACAAACAGAGATTCATTAATCGTACTTAGTTGTTTGTTTCTAAACCTGATTTCTTCGGCAAGCTCCTGGTTCTTAATTGAAATCTCTTTAAGCTGATTCGATTTTGTATTAAAGTCATTTTCAAGCGCAGCGAATTCAATTTCCTTTGCTGAAAGCTCATCTTTAAGATTTGAAATTAATTCTCTTTTAAGTTCTTCTGTCATCTTAAGCTGATTTATTACGTCGGTTAATTTCATTGCTTCGTTTTGAAGCTTCTCTACTGTATCAGTTAAGTCTTGTTGCAAGGAGGAGGAAATCGCTTCCGTTTTACTAAAATCAGGTACTCTGCTTAATTCTTCTTTCTTCAATTCAAGTGCAGAGATGTCATTATTCAAGCTATCAATTAGGAATTTCTTTGCTTCTATTGATTCAATAAGTTTTTGTTCTTCTATAACCAGGGAAGAATTTTTATTCGCAGATAGATGGTGGACTAACGGTGCTTCAGCAGGTTTTTCCTGAATGCCTTCAAGTTTACCAAGACTTGATGTAATCCGGTCTTGCAGTTCCTTTTCATATTCACTTAGTTTTTTAATACGCTGTTCAAAATCGGAGACCGCTTTGTTTTCAAATTCTCTTCTTTCTCTAATTTTATTCTCAATCTCGTTCAGCTCATCTTTTGCATCGATTAACCTGAAGCTCTCAATGCTTTCCAACTGCCTGGTTTTTTTATTGATATCTGCTTCAAGGAATTGTTCTTGCTCAGTAAGTTCTACAATTCTCTGGTAAAGTTCTTTAAGTTTATTCTGCAGGGTGCCGATCTCTCTTTGCAGCTCGGATTTCTTTTTTTCCGCACTTATAATTTCATCATTGGTCAAAAAAGAATAAAGAGGATTAGTCTGTGCTGTACTGTTACCATGCCCATTCCCGTTAAACTCTTTCAGCAAGCTCAAATGATCCGTCATAGTAATAACATCTTTATGTTCCTGGTTTCTAAGCTCTTTCAATTGTCCCACTTCCTTTTTCAACTCATCTGCCTGAACTCGTGTTTTCATCTCTGTTTCTTTAAGTTTTTGGAGTGCATCGAGATAGGATACTTTTTTGTTTTGGAGCTCTGCAATCTCTGACCTTATCCTGCGTAACATTTCATCGAGTTGAGCAATACTCCCCTGCCTTTCGCTAATTTTTATTAACGAGGATTTGAGTTCGTCATTTTCCTTCTTAAGCGCTCTTACTCTTTTGGGGTTTATTATTATCATTTCTCTTTCTCCTTAATTATTAAGGATAATTTGATTTTGAGCGTTGGGAGATATCAATTTTATCATTTTATAATTGATGTAATATAAGAGGTTAATAACACTACTTTAAGTTAAACATTAGTTTTACAATTATCAAGCCTGTTATACAACAAATTAGAATATTTACAGAAGGTAATGTGGCAAGTGAATCTATGAACTTAGAGAATACTGCAGCTTAGAAAAAATACGGCTGGAAAATAACAAAAGATTTGAAATGACAAATGTTATCTATCCCCTTCGGTTTTATATAACATTCGGGATTTTGCTTTTTGAAGCTCTCTTTCTATAATCAATTCGGTTAGTTTTTCGGGAATAGATTCCCGGTTGATGCCGGAAAATAATTCGCGAAGCTTATTTTCGTTCACATCTATTTTGTAAAGGATGTTTACCAAAACTTCAAACTTATTTTCTAAAAGGAAAGACAATTTTTCAATAAGGTATGCTTTTAGCTCTTCAATTGAGCTATGATCTGAAGCAGGGATAAGAGATTCGGAATTACCCGTCTTGAAATCCCTGTCAATAAATTTTGATATCGTGTTTATTTGAGCTTTATCAGTATCCATAGTAATTCATTGATTATTAGTTGTTTTCGATTTGAATTGTTTAATTAATCTGAAGCTTGTATATGCAAAGAAGGGTGCTGCAAAAACATCAATCGAATAATGAACATGTTGAATTAAAACTGCTGCAGCAACCGCAATGGTAGCCGCCAGGAAAACTATCCTGATTTTCCTATCTGATGACAACAGGTATAATAAAAACAGGGTAGCGGTATGCCCCGAAAAAAATAAATCTTTTGTGAGTATACCTCCCTGACCGAATAGCTGAACAAAAGGATCGTTAAGCAAAATCATTTTTACCGGAGGATTCAACGGTACAAGGTACATAGCAACCGCACGGAAGACTACCATCAAGCCGTACACTTGCAATGCGATCATCAGATTAAGGGGATTCTTATGTACGATGATGAGAAATAAAATAATTGAAAGATAAATAACGGCAAACGTGAACCAGGTTAAATTGATAGGAGTATAAAGATTCAGTATCGGATCGTTTAAAGTAACACCTTCTCTTTGTTCAATAAACAGGAGGAACTGAGAGAAAGACAGCATTAATAATATCAAAAGCAGAATTGTAATTGTAAATTCAGTCAGATATTTCTTATTGCTGATAACAGTTTTCCAGTTCATCAGAAAAATTATTAGAAACGAAACAATTAATTAAACTTACTTAAAAAATATGGAAGCATCTGACGCCAGGTTGGCCAGTCGTGCTTCATATCGTGTCCCCACAAATCCAGCCAGTGGTTAACGCCTTTTGAATGTAAAATATCTGATAATCTTCTCGATGCATTCGGGTCTTCATAATCTCCCTGACCGGAAGCAATAATAATTTTTCCCTTCCGCATTTTTTCCAGCATATAATTATCTCCCCAACTGGGCAGGTAATCAACAGGAGAATTGAAATAAACATTGTCATCGAAATAACCTTTGCTGTAGGTTTTAAGATCGTAGCTTCCACTCATTGCAATTGTGCCGGAGAAAATATCCGGGCGCCGAAAAAAATTATTTGCAGCATGCAAAGCACCAAGAGATGCACCGGTGGTAATAATAGGTACGAGTCCTTTGGAATGATTATGAATGAATGGAACAACTTCTTCAACGATATACCGATTGTACTGTTGATGCCTGATTGCTTTATCAGCAGGATGCATGTTATTATTCAGCCAGCTTTCGTTGTTGATGCTGTTTATTGAAAATGCCTTTACTTTCCCTTCACCAAGAAACCAGCCGATGGAATCAATCAGTTTGAATCTTTCATATTCTAAAAAATCTGCTGCTGCTGTTGGAAACATTAGCAATGCAAAACCGTAATGTCCGTAAACAACAATTTCCATTTCTTTGTTGAGGTTGGGGCTGTACCAGCGGTGTATTTCTCTGCTCAAGCTTTCTCCTGTTTGTTAATTTATTTTAATAAAACAGCTGGTTGAAACTAAATAAATGAGCTAAAATTTGAAAATATCTGTAAGAGGAGACAACCTTAAATGAGGACTCCACTTACTACAATTCTTTAACCAATCCGGAATATTTCTTCTCAACTTTAAATCCGAACTTGTAGAAATATTCCGGTCGGAAGAATCCGGTTGTAACGTAGCGGATGTGTTCGCTCTTTAATCTTTTCAGAAATTCGTTCATCAGGTTTTCACTGATGCCTGTTCTGCGGTAACGTGCTGAGACAACAATTTTTTCCATATGAGCGGTCTGCTCATCAATAATTTCATAAAATAATCCTCCGATAATAAAACCCCGTTCTGAAATAGCAACAAGGAATCTGTGTTCGGGTCGGAAATTTAAGACCAGATTGGAATCCAAAAACAACGAATGAAGTTTTGATATTTCTTTTGGTGAAACAGGACTGCGAATTAAGAATGGATTTCCTTCTTCATCAGTAAGCTGTACTACAAGATTTGAAGCGCCGGCACCCAAACTTTCTGAAAGGATTAATGCAGCGGTGTCCTTTGGCTTGAGATAAGGATAGTTTAACCTCGTAAAAAAGAATTTTTCTTCTTCGGAAAGATTTGGAAGTGATAGAAGTTCAGAATAAAGCTGCTGCGATTTTTCTGCATTTACTTCACCGAGACGCTGCATTCTGATAATATTACTCAATGCAGTTTTTATTTCGTCGGATGATTTTGCAAAGGCAGTATTAAGGAAAAACTTAGGTCGTGCTGTGATGTACTCTTTCTCAAAATCAAAGAGCTGATATGTTTCATAAAGTTCATAAAGCATCTGAGCTTGTGCATTGATATCTGCATCCTGGTTCAAAGCTCTCCAGCGGTGAAATCTTTTTATCGCAAAGAATAAATTTTTAGGAATGAATCCATCATTTGTAACGCTCCTGACAAATTCTTCTGCACGGAATTGTATTTCGTCCGGGTTTTCGATTTTGCTGTCAAGTTTTATTTCCTCGACAAACTTTTTGATTAAATCAAGTGCTTTTTCCTCACCTTCGCATTCAGTTACACCTGAAAAAATATAATTCCATATTGATTTCTTGTCCAGAAAGGAATATTTCTCAAGAGTTTCTTTTACAAAAAGATTATAAAAATTGAGAAAGAAATCTTTTGGTGAAACCGAATTGATTCTTTTCGAAACCGAATAAAGTAGAGTACCGGTTTGGTAATCGTGCGTTGGGACAGTAATGTTTTCGGGACGCGGATTAGCAAGCTGAATTTTATAATTTGTAACAGCCCAGAAGTTCATATAAGCAGCGGAAGCATTCCAGACAAAGTGTGGCCAGAGTTCACGCAAACGCTGTCTTGCTTCATCGTCGTTTTTCTTATTTTCTCTTTCCAGGAAACGCGCAACACTGTCTCTCGGTACGAATGCTTCAGTCCATAGTTCATATTCTTCCATATATCCGCCGAAGTGTGGAAGAAGTCTTTCTCCTTTTTTATTCATACCGCCGAGTATGAGCCATTTGATTTCTTCTTTTACTTTTGCCGGAGGCAGATTTCGGTTAAGATGAATTGTGAAATCAAAAGCTCCCTGAAATCTTGTTTGAATGGTTATTCTGTAAATTGATTTATCTGATCTTGATTCAAGCTTGCTGATCCAGATTCCTCCCGGCAGGATATCATCAAGTCTTATCAGAAAACCTTTGGAAAACATAAAGACGGCTTCTCTTAAAACTGAAGTCTTGGAGATTGCATTTTTTATTCTTTGTCTGTCATCAGGATCGATACCTTCTTCAAAAGTAATGACATCTTCCCACTGATATTCTTCGCCGGTTTCAAGATCAACAGCAATTTTACGATTTACTCCGAGCCATTCTCTGAATCCTGAAGTCAAAGATTCAAGGCTTGCTTCAGCAAGTTTTTTAACTCCCTCATTTTCAGCTAAAGCAGCAAGACGCATTAAAAATCTTCTTACTCTTCTGAATAACTGGGGATGTGTGATACCGTAAACAGTAATCAACTCAAAGAAGTGAACAAAGTTTGTTTTCTCTACCTGATCATCTTTACTTAGTTGCTGAACCTCATCACTGATAAATTTTTCTATGTAGTCTAATCTTTTTTCTCCCTTTGAATTAACAGCTATTTGATTTGCAAGTTCAGTATTGAGCA
Organism: uncultured Ignavibacteriaceae bacterium; assembly: GCA_964639955.1. Lineage (GTDB taxonomy): Bacteria > Bacteroidota > Ignavibacteria > Ignavibacteriales > Ignavibacteriaceae > IGN2. The sequence continues at coordinate 103,693 of CAZXGJ010000003.1, read as the reverse complement.
AGTACTTATCGCTACTTATGAAAGAATTAAACAGTTCGCCAAACTTTCTTTCATCAACTCCTTTAATTATTGATGCAAATTGTTTTCTTTTTATTTCGATGTTTAATGATGTTATAGGTCTTGACAGAATCCTGAGCACAAGCCGGTAATGATTATTCTTTGGATCATCCAGTATTTTATTTAAATAATCGAGCGACATATTATCTTCATTTGATAATAATATCATATATGCCAGATGAATTCCCTGAAGTGAATATTCTGACGATGACATTATTTTATTAAATTGTTTCAGTTCAAACTCTGTTGGTTTAGTGTTTATGGCAACAGAGTGAAATCTGATTTGAGTTGATTCTTTTATTTGTCTGTGCCACTGAACAATTGTATTTCCAGTGAAAGAAACAAGTTCATTATTTCCAATCCACAATAAAGGATCAATTAACAATAGCTGAAAGTCAATGAATGGTGAACTTACCGAGTAATTAAAACTTCCAATACGAAAAACATTTTTCTCTTCAGTCTTGTTAAGTGTTAATGAAAGATTCAGCTTTGGTACATATATACCTTTTTCATTTGCAGCCACATCTCTGCCAAGACAACCTTTCTCTCTTAAAAACCAGTTTGGAATTCTGATTTCAATATTGCCGGCATAAACGCTCGTATCAGTTTTTGCGTACATCGAATCAATAAGTTCCGAGAAGTTCTTCTCAATCACTTTTCGTTTGTAAGTTCCTTTGGGTGTTAATTCTCCGTGCTGATCATCAAATGTTCTGTCGATTAATCTGAAATCAAGTATTCGTTCAAAAGGAGCGAGGAATTTGTTGACGGTCACGATCAGTGAAGAAAAATATTCCTGCTTCTGCTTTTCATCCATATCGAATATGATTGACTGCTTATCATCATAATTCGGATAAATGAGCACAGTGTTAAAAGGTCTGTGATCGCCAACCAAAAACACCTGCTTCACATTTTCAAAATCCTGGAAAAGATTTTCAATTTTCTGAGGCGCGACAGTTTCGCCTTTAATGTTTTTATAAATTTCTTTCTTCCTGTCAATAATTTGAATAAAACCATCCTCATCCATTTTCATAACATCACCGGTTGGCAGCCATCCATCTTCAGTGAAAGTTTCAGAATTTGGCGTGTCGAAATAACCGAGCATTACATAGGGACCTTTAACAAGTATTTCACCATCATCGCCAAGTTTAATTTCTATTCCCGGTAATGGTTTGCCGAGAGAATTTGGTTTGTATCTTTTCCATGGAGTCATTGTTATTCCACCCGTTGCTTCGGTCATTCCAAAACCGCTCATCAGCTCAAGACCATATTTCTGGAAGAACATAAAAATATCGGGAGGTAGATAACCTGCTGCGGAAAGTCCCCATTTCAACTCGCCGCCGGTTGCTTTGTCTAGTTCACTTTTTATTTTTTGATGATCATCAACTTCGATGTCAACTTTGCTTGTGATGTATTCATAAAGCTGCATCCATTTTTTAGGAATGCTGATGAAGACAGTTGGTTTAACAAGCTGCATATTTGAAATCATTGCTTCAACAGATGGATTTTCGAGGAAACAATATTCCGCAGCCCAGAAAACACAGCCGGTCATTTCAAGATATCTTCCGAAAGTATGATACAACGGAAGGAAGCAAATAAACCTGTCTTCGTCTCCGATTTCAGGAATTGCCATTGCACGGCAAAATCTTTTGTAAACAATATTCATTTGTGAGAACATTATTCCTTTTGGTTCACCGGTCGTTCCTGATGTGTACATAATAGTTGCAAGTTCGTTCATTCCAATTTCAAATTCACTTTCGGGTTCTTTCCCTGATTTAATAAATTCATCGAAATTAATCACCCAGTCTTCGCTTGAACTACCTTCAAGAAGAACTACGGTTTTAAGTTCAGGCAGTTCATTTTTTAATGCTTTTATTTTTGAAAGCTGTTTTTCGTTGTGAACAACCAGCAAAGAAGCTTTACTCTGTTTAAAAATAAAGCGAATATGTTCGGTGACAGAATTTCCGGGAATCATCACATTTACAATTCCACCAGTCAGGCAGGCGAGATCGAGCAAAGCCATTTCAAGACAGTTCTCTAATAAGAAGGCTACTTTTGTATCCCTAATGATAAGCGAATAGAAAGCATTGCGATAACTCTGGACCAGGTTTGCAGATTTCTCCCAGTTATATTCAGTTACGATATTTCCACTAATTACTTTGAAGAGAGTTTTCTTAGGGTAATCCCTTAATCTCTGGTTGAAAAGAATTTTCAGATTGTAATTGCTTTGTAGTATTAAATCGTAAATGAGTTTTTCCCACTTCTTTTCCTCGTAGATTCTTCTGAGCAGCGAAGGAAATCGGAAGAGATTTAAATATTCCTGGGTAAGTTTTTCAACTTTTTCACCTTTGGTGAGTTGTTCGTTCAAAAAAGTGCCGAAATAAAAATAAACTTCTTTATCAACTTCACTCATAAACTGTTTTGCAAAGGCAGGCTGTGCAGCGGCGATGAAAATTTTTAATACTGCTTCTGATTCTTCTTTTGATAAGCTTCTTTTTTCGAGAGGAATTTGCTTAAGAGTTTCAGCAAATGTTTCAAGCTGCTCACTTATATCTTTTTTACCGTAAGAAGTTAGTCCTGTTATAAACTTATCGGCAATTGAAAATATATTATCGAGAATTCCGCCGGCTATTTCCAGCGGTGTTCGTTTTTCTTCCATTGGTCCTGAAATTAATAATGTGAAATTCTGATGTTAAAATAAAAATTTGTTGGAAATAGTATTAAGACTAAATTTTGCTTTACGATTACGTTATTAAACGACATCATCTTCGCTAAACGACAACAGTTTTGTCGTAGGAAAAACTTTTAAATATTCTTTCTTTAAAATATTTTTCAAATAATGTTATTGAAAACTTAACACAATAATTGCATATAATGTTACGGGCTTTTAACTTTGTATTAATTTTGATAAGAAGAAATTTTTCTTGAACTGTTTTCTCAATTAACTGTTGAGGTAAAAGAGGTGCCGGTTGAAAAGTTTTTGTGAAATATATAATTCCTTTCCCGTAAAACCTGGGAAAGGAGGTCTGAAAAACTTATCCAAAGTGTTACCATATCTATATGTCCTATTTTTAATAACTAAACGTTTAGTGTTTAATTATTTATTTTGCTGTCAAGGAATTAATAAAAAGGGTAACATATATGAACACTAAAGCAGTTTTTTCTTTTCTCTTAATCTTACTCTTGAATTTCTCCTGTAACTCAATAGAACCAGATGGCAGCGGGAATGGAGTAGACACAACAAGCCACAACTTTGCTTGGCAGACGTGGACATTTGGCGAGCACAGTAGCAGTATACTTAATGATGTTGCGATCGTAAATGATTCATCAATTTGGGCTGTTGGTGAGATTTATATGAATGATTCACTTGGACAACCAGACCCGAATGCATACAATGCTGTGCATTGGGATGGCGCGGAATGGAAACTATTTAGAATTATGTTTTATACAATATGCGGACAACAAAATAGAACACCTTACCCTGCTTCCTCTATTCTTGTCTTTTCAGATAGTGATATCTGGGTTTCAATGAATGGCAGCCAGGTAGCAAGATTAAATGGGACAACACAAATAGCAACTTACTGTCTGCCAATTTCTTTTTCCATAAATAAACTTTGGGGCTCGGAATCTAATTCCATATATGCAGTTGGAGATTTTGGAAATATTGTACACTATCAAAACGGCAGTTGGACAAACATAGAAAGTGGAACAGATTTAGATATCTACGATATATGGGGAGATTATAATAGTACTAATGGAGCTTATGAGATTATCGCAGTTGCCGCAAAGGAGTTTGTTACTTATGATAAGAAAATATTTAGAATAACAGGAAACTCAGTTCAAAATATTTCTACAGATTCGATCCCATACAGCATTCACGGGGTTTGGTTTAAGAGCGGAAAAAAATATTTCGTTGCTGGAGATGGGCTTTATTCAAAAGATAATATCAATGCCACTATAGAGTGGGATTGGTTACACCCAGATATTACTAACTATTATTTATACGCTGTTAGAGGTCAAAGTATAAATGATTTGTTTGCCTGCGGAGCCTTTGGTGAGATCATTCATTTTAACGGGAGTACCTGGAAAAGCTATATACAGGAAACAAGCATTTATGGAACTTTAAATAATATTGATTGCAAGAAAAACCTAGTCGTTGCCGTTGGGTATGCTAACCCAAAGGCAATAATAACAATGGGAACCAGATAAATTAATTATTATCAATTAAAAGGGAGGATTTATGAAATCGAATATTTTATATTTCATCACTTTTGCTTTATTCCTAAATATATGTGTTTTTGCGCAGGAAGAACCGGAAAGCATATGTGAACCAGATGACAGAGTTTCGTCAATCGATCCAGCCATTGGAAGAATTATCCTCACGTATGATCCATATGTAGAGCAAAACTTATGCGCTACTGGATTTATAATTCCAAATGGAAAAATTGTCACAGCAGGGCATGTAATAGCTGAATTAATAATAGAAGGAGATTGGTTGGAATTCAATGTAAAACCATCTTTACCAGATGGTAAATTACAGTATTCTGACTTAGAGGACAGATATATAATTGATATGAACAGCATTTCATATCAATATGAAGGTCCACTGCAAAGTGGTTACGGCAAAGATTGGGCAGTTTTTTCAGTATTTCCAAATTCAATTACAGGTTTAACACCTATTGAAGCGCAAGAATCATTTAAAATTGTTAAAAAGACTAATGATCCAGGCAATGTTAATATAAGAATCACAGGCTACGGTAAGGATAATGGTACAACGAATCATATACAACAGACAGCAATTGGACCATATAACCATAATGAACCTAATTTTCCAGACTTTCATAAATATATAACGGATACAGAAAATGGCAATTCAGGCAGTCCTATTGTTGATGAATCAACTGGATTTGTTATTGGGGTTCATTGTCAAGGACAATGCTCAGGTTATGGCTGGAATGGTGGAACAAGCTTTACTAATACAGAATTTTGGAATGCTGTAAACTTAGGAGATATCATAACCATAGACCAAAAAAGAGAAAGCGGCAGCAGACTTACTGGAACAAATATTTCGCACTATGAAACGAGGTTTTCAGATGATAGTTTTCTTGATTATCAAATTCCTTCAGGGAGTGGTATTCCTTTTCAATTTAATAAGAACAATACAGAAACATTCAGAGGTTTGCAGGAATTAGTTAACAGCCCTACAGAAAAATATTATCAGTGGAATAACTTAAGTGATGTAACAAATCACAAATCATTTCTATTAAATAATACAGTTACATATTATACTTCAAATTTCAAACAGGTTTACTCAAATGTTTCAATAAAAAATGAATATCCCGAAGTTCAAGGTTTGAATCCGCCCAATGATAATGTTGATTTCAAAGACCCATGGCTGATAGATTATCCAGATCCTAACTTTGGAAATGCTAAAAGAAATCGAGGTATGAAACAGACAGGAATTGATGCACTAATATATAAGACAAGACTCGCTCCCTTTAGTCCGGATTTTGCTACGAATTATGACGAAGATGTTTACAGAGGCGTCTTCTTGAATCAACCAATTGAAACTGGAAAACCCTATTTCTCAGTTCGTTCACAAGTACAAGATGTTTTTCTTAGTCAAACAAATCGTTGGCATAAATTTTATTGTTATGAATGGACTGGCACTAATGCAATTTTTCAATACCCATATAATAACGAGACAGCAATTGTATTCACAAATGATAATGCAACAGTTACAGCAAAGCTAAAAGGCACACAAATATCAAATTACCAGAATGCTTACTCAAGCAACAGCCAGAGAAGATTTATTCAGACACCGGATGGGGTAAAGCATATCGTTTATACCAGTATGGGGAAAGTTTGGTATGAGCTTAGCACAAACGGCGGCAGTACCTGGATAATTGGCAACGGAGGTAAACCCCTAAGTAATGTGGATTCTAAAAATCCGGCAATGTCATTTTATGGAAATCAAGTAGGTATTGTCTGGCAGGAACAGTATGGTATCAGTTTCAAAATAAAAATAGCGGTTTTTTATGGAAGCAATTATTCCTCTTCTGTTATTGACACTGCGGCAGAAGAAGTATTATCATACAGCCATAATGCAAATCCTGTTATAGCATTTGGTTATTCTATTGCTGAACAGGGAAATGTAATGGTTGCTTGGTCGGGGGCCGTATATGGTTTGTTTTATGCTCAGGGAATAATGATGAACCTGGGATTTGCATCTTCAAACGGAATAAGTTGGACAAGCCAAACAAGCTTGACGGGCACTGATGCTAATTCTGTTAATCCCACACTTGCTGCCAATCACCTTGTATATACAAATCCATTCATTTATCATTTAGCGTGGGAACAAAAAATCAACGCTTCTTCATCAAAAATTAATTATTGTAAAGCTTACTATCAGAATAATTTAATACAGCATTCAGCAATTGAAGAACCATCATCTAACAGCGGTTACTCAAAAAACTATTCACCACTAGTAGAGCTAAGACAAATAATAAACTATGAATATGTGTATGTGACGTGGCTGGGATACCGAGATAGTCAACAAGAAGAATCATTAGAAAAAGGTAATGCGTTCTCCGGTGGTGAAACAAGAGTATTATTAAAAAATAAATATACAAGCTGGTCCGTACTAGGTGTTTATGGTGATAACGTCAATAATTTCGGCTTAAATAAAGGAACGGCTATAATCTCAAATGTACAAATAATAGGCTTAGCCTGGAGCGAAACCTATGGATCTTCATTCACAAATAAAGCAATCAAATCACCAGGCACCGGAACCATAAACATACTTAATACAAATGGGAAGGATTTACAGATAAATAATAGTGTAAATTTCAGTGATATGTACGCCAATTCGTTTCAGTCTGTAACTTCTCCTTATAGTTTTTCTTTATCGCAAAACTTTGCAGGGTTAAGTAAAGAAAACTCGATCATTCTATTTAATGGTCGGGAAGGTATCGTTTCCAGAAATGATGGGCAGTTCTATTTTGCCCTTGGCGATGTATCAATCAATGGTTCAAATGTAGATTTTATTCCTCTTGCTGATTCCACACAATTCTTCACAGCAGAAGATATAAATAGTTATTTTGAAACAGTGTCATTTTCAGTAAACAGTTCATCAGTATTAATTTATGGAGTTCAATACGGGATAACCGATTCTGCATTGTGCTCTTCAGTTTTAGCGGATGGAAGACAAATATACTTTAAAGTTGAGTTGGTTGATGCAAATAACAACCAAACTTTGGGATTATTTGATGAAATTACTTTCACTGAAGAAAATGTATATCAATACAACAATATCGGCTACCAGATGGATTTAACTTGGATTGGTGAAAAAACCTTAAAACTTAGATTAGTTGTTCAAACCAATTCAGAATTTGATTATGCTATAGCAAAAAGATTTTCCGATCAGAGTGTATTTTTGAAAAACTCTTTAATTAATATTAAATACAACGATAATTTAGTTGTAACCGAATATGCTTTAGAACAAAATTTCCCCAACCCATTTAATCCAGCCACAACAATAAAATATCAACTGCCAGCAAGCGGAAATGTAACGCTTAAAGTTTATGACATACTTGGTGAGGAGATTGCAACTCTGGTAAATGAAGAAAAGGCTGCGGGAAGATATGAAGTGAATTTCTATGTAAGCAATCTTGCAAGTGGGGTTTACATCTATCGGTTAAATGTTAACGATTATGTGAGCGTAAAGAAGATGGTTCTGCTGAGGTAAGGCTGGCTTTTTTAGAGATGACATCTTTTTAAAAGATGTCATCTCTGGTTTATTAAATATTTAAAATCAGAAATGCCGCCTCGAATAATTCGGAGTCTTTCGACCCAAATTAACGGGACGGCACTTCCTTTAGTGGGAGGAGGAGGAGAAAATTATTTCTTTATTCCTGCAGCTTCTTCGAGCATTGCAGTTGTAACGGATTTTGGTCTTTCGAGCGGATAACCAAGTCCACGATCCCATATTATATTTGCAACAACACCAAATGCTCTGCCGACAGCAAATAGAACTGTGTAGAAATCATATTCTTTAAGTCCATAGTACCATTGAATTACACCTGACTGAGCATCTACATTTGGCCAGGGATTTTTTGCTTTACCCTGTTCAAGTAATATCGGTGGAACAACTTTAAATAGCAAATCAACGTATTTAAAAAGCGGATCGTTCGGTAAATGCTTCAGGCAGAATTCTCTTTGAGCCATGTAGCGGGGATCGGTTTTTCTTAAAACAGCGTGACCAAATCCAGGAATAACCTGTCCGCCTTTAAGTGTATCCCAGACAAATTTTTTCATTTCCTCTTCTGTAGGAACTTTGCCGCCCATCTTTTCATAAACTCCATGTAGCCAGCTTAAAACTTCCTGGTTGGCTAGCCCGTGCAGTGGACCGGCAAGTCCGTTCGTCATCGATGAAATAGCATAATACAAATCAGAGAGTGCACTTGCTACAAGATGACCGGTATGTGCACTTACGTTTCCGCTTTCGTGATCGCTGTGTAAGATGAAGTACATCCTTGCAACATCGTCGTATGGTTTAAGAATTCCCATCGTGTGTGCGAAGTTACCGCCGAGATCAAGCTTTGGATCAGATTCTATTATTTTGCCTTCTTTATATTTTAATCTGTAAACGAACGCAGCAATTCCGGCTATCTTTGCTAAAAGATTCAAACCATCTTCAAGCGTTGGAATCCAGTAGTCATTCTTTTTAAGCTTGCCGGTGTTATATTCTTTTACGAATGCAGACTCCCGCTGCATTGAAAGTATTGCGGTTGAAAACATTACCATCGGATGAGAATCCTTCGGCATTGCTTTCAGAATATCAAAAACGTATTTCGGTATAGTGCTTCTTTTCTTAAACTCATCGGCAATTTCTTTAACATCCTCTGCGGTAGGAATATCGCCGGTTAACAGGAAGTGGAAAAAACCCTCAACATAAGGCATCTCACCGCCGGGTACTTTCGGCAGTTTTTCCATAACCTCAGGAATAGTTAAACCTCTGAATCGTATTCCTTCAAAGGGATCGAGATAGGAAATATCGGTAACCAGACATTTGACGTCTCTTGCTCCACCGATGATCTGACCTATGTCAACTTCATCAACTTTAACGTTGCCGAATTCCTTAATCAGGCGGGTAGTTCGCGGTCTCCATTCCTCAATTTTCTTTCCAAGTTTTTCTTTTAGTGAATACATTTTATCCTCCGGTAGTTGTAGTTATTCGAAGATCAAATAAAATAATTGATTATTGATTGTAAAAATTCTTTCCGATATAAATATTTATCAGCAGGCTTCGGGAGAGAAGCTAAACAAGTTATCTTGTAATTAGTAACCAAGTTTCCCCAGGCAGAAAAATTCTTAAAATTTCTTGGTTAAATATATCAATAGTTTGGCTTATTAATCAAATAATAATTGCCTGCCGTTACCCGGTGCAAATACTTTTTTATTGTTCCATTTCTTCAAAATTGAAGCTCCCATCCAATCGATTGCCTCCTGGTCGCCGTGAACCAGTATTACTTTTTCAGGGCTTAATCTGTTTACAACAGAAAGTATTTCCTCTCTTCTTGAATGAGCTGAAAACCTGAAATTTTCAATGCCGCATTTAACCCGTATTTTATCTCCTTTTTCAATAAGCCGGATTCTGTCACCGGTTTTCGAGTTGGCAATTTTGTAGCCGGGAGTATCCGGGTCCATGTAGCCTACAGTAAAAATTGCCGAATCCTTTTTGTGCATCCAGTGCTTTGCCAGTTCAAAGGAAGCTGTTGATTCAATTATCATTCCGCTGGAAGCAAGTACAATTGCCGGCTCCTTAAAAAATTGATGAACACTTTTAACCTCATTTAAATCTTTCACGGGGATTTCATTCAGAATAAGTTCCTTTTCATTTCTGTTTACAACGTAACGGTTATAATCGTAAACAAGATTAATTTTATTTCCGATACCACCGGTGTAAATGTCAACCGTTGTAATTTTGTTATTCATCATCTGAAGCCAGATTAATGCCAGCATTTCCTGCAGCTTACCCAAAGCAAAAACCGGAATAAGTACAGATCCTCCCTGATTAATTATTCTGTTTATTGATGAAGTAAGTCTTTCCGTTTCGTCATTCCAATTATTTAAAGAAGCTGAATCGGTTGCACCATAAGTTGTTTCGGCAATAAGTATATCAACAGGCTTTATAGGAAGAATTGCACCGGGAAGTAGTGTTTGGGGAGAAAGGTTGATATCACCGGTAAAAAATATTTTTTTGTTTTCAGTTCTTAAAAACACTCCGGCAGAACCAATTATATGCCCGGCATCAAAAAATTCCGCTTCAATTTTACTCCCGCATGTCAGTGATTCCAGAATGAATTTTTCATTATATGATTTATAGTCTATTGTTTTAATTAACAAATCAACTTCCTTGCGCGAATAGATCTCAAGCTCCTCTTCGTTTACCTGTCTTTTTAATATTGAGATTGCATTATTTAAAGTCAGTTCAGCAACTGCACGGGTTTGCGGCGAGGTAATGATTTTCAGATGAGGAAATCTTTTTATCAGAAAGGGGAGTGCATTCAGATGGTCCTGATGAGCATGAGAAATTAAAACGTAATCTGTTGGTTTGTTATCGAGCAGCTCAAATTTTGGGAGGGAATCAAGTCCTGTTTTCTGAGGGTGCATACCGCAATCCAGAATAATTCCGACGCCGTCTATATTCAGATAGTAACTGTTTGCACCAATTTCACCAGCACCGCCAAGCGGAAGGAAGCTTATCATCAATAAATCATTTTTTTGTGAAGGACAAAATAAATGATTGCGGCATATAAAGGCATGAAAAGAATCAATATATGCCCATCATCACTCTGAAGGTGTAAGGAATGTGCATGAATAATTTTTTATTTGGTCGGTATCTGCATCTCTGTAATTTTAATGCCGGAAGGTACCTTTAATTTATCAGGATCAATCTTCGCACCCTCGTCAAACTTGGTTGTTATTTCATTAACCTTCGAGCCCATTCCTTCAGTCTGCATTTTCATCATAAAGTTTTTATACAACCACATTTTTGTGGTGGTTTTCATACCCATTATATTTGATACTCCTTCACTTACCTTACATGTTTTTCCCAATATCACTTCTGTTCCTTTTTCTTTAACTTCAGTGTTCATAGCATCACCCATCTGCTCAGCAAACTTTTTCATCTCTTCTTCCGATTTACCTTTGAATGAATCGTACATAGGATTTTTCATCTTAGTCCCGGTTTTTTTATCAGGATCATAAGTTATAATCCATTCGCCATCGATAATAGTAACACTTTTATTCTCTTCCACCTGCTTACTGCCCATCAGTGAAATATTTCTTTTTTCAGTTATATAATGTGCTTCCTTCTTACCAAACTGGGTTATATAAATCTTTTCATTTTTTGTTGACTCTATTCCAGTTGATACAGTTGTTGAGGTTTTTTCTGCATAACCGGTTTCAAATTCATATCTCTTTATATCCTGGGAATATGCCGATGCACTGATAAGGAAAAAAACAATAATGAGAGATAATTTAGCCAGTTTCATTTGTACACCTTGTTTGTTTTTGAGCAATAATGCCATTGTGATATTAACATTGTAGTAATAATTATAATTTAAATTTAGCAAACCAGTCGATAGATGGCAAACCGGAATTCCCTCACCGAACAACCCAAATTACATCAGAAATAGTTTCCTGATCATCTTCAAGATGAAATTTCAATAGGTAGTGTGGATTGAAACCTTTCATATACTTTTCAATTCTTTCCTTCAGCCAGGAAATTTCTGCTTTCAGTTTCCAATGTTCACCATCTGAAGAATAAAGAACAACGAATAACCTGTTCTTCAAATGCTTTCTTTGCTGCTGCGACTGGTTTTTATAAAGCCATTGGATTAGCTCATCTGTTTTCTTTATTGCTTGATCAATTTTGTAAGGAAAATTTTTAGGGAAGACAGAAGTTTTATGATCAAAAGTTACACCATCGATAGTAAAGTCAACAAGCCGGTCTTTGCTGTCGAGAGCAGGTTTTACGTTGGGGAGAGAGCAGAAAATTTTTTCGACTGCCTGTGCCGACCAGAAGTTGTACCACCTGTTCAGTGCATAATTAGAAATGTTCTCGTGTTCTTTGTCTGTTCTGAACCTGAATTCTATTTCTTTTATTACCTCTTCAAAGCTTTGGATGCGGTAAACAAAGTTAGTTAGATTGTCGAAATAATCGTTTTGCTTTCTTCCCCATTTGTATGGGTAAGCCAGTCTCTTTTTTAATTCCTTTTCAATAGTGGCAAGTTCTACGTCCATTTAAATTTTGTCAATCAATTTTCTTAAAGACAAGTACTTCTTTGTCATCATCAAATAAGTAAAGCCTCATTTTCTCGATTTTATAATTGCTTGCCTTGTTTAGAGCAGTCAGAAAACTTGTTTCATCAACATCTGCACAAAACATTTTTGTTGTTACAATATCTGAGAAAGATATTTTTTCACCCTCAACATTTACGTTTCCATTCATATTGTTACAGCCCGTGTTGCCACTGAATCTTTTTTCACTTAAATAAATTTCCAGAGTGGGATGCAGATTCTGACTTTCAATTCTTGAGTATGCTTTTCCGTTAATTGATTCCAAAGCCCAGATATCGTGTAATAGAGGATTTACAGTTTCTTTCGTAGATGAACAGCCAACTATTAATACGCTAATAAAAATTATTTTTAGTGCGACAATTTTATTCATTTGTATTCTCCTATTTCTGAAATAAAAAAATGTATTCGTGCTTGAAAATATAAAACCCGCCCGCCAACGCTCTGTATCGCCAGAGTTCTTTCTGATTTCTTTTTGCAGTTGTCTGATCAAAGTTTTTAACTATTGTTGACTTTAATCTGTAGCCGGCTTTCATCATTTCCTTCATAACATAAAATCCTAACGGAATCCATTCACCTTCAGAATATTTATCGCCAATAACAACTGCACAGTATCTTCCTTTGTCAAGAACCTGAAAAATTTCTTTAGCAACTTTGCCGAACATTACTAAAAAGTGCTCAATAGATTTTGTATTCGAAAGATCGTTTTCTTCCTCACTGAATTTAATAATATCCCAGTACGGCGGGTGAAGCAGAACAAATTGAACCGAGTTAATTCCGATTCTTTTTAATTGTAAATTGTAATTTATGCTGCAGCTATCGGCATTAACAATTTCTATTGTTACTTTGAAAGGATTTTTTTCTTTCGAAACATTTTTCTTAGTAAGCTCAACCACTTTATCATTTAATTCTATTCCGATCCCGTTTCTGCCAAGGCGTTTGCATTCAATAAGTGTTGTTCCGCTTCCGGCGAAAGGGTCTAAAACCCAATCGCTTTTTTTTGTATATCTTCTTAAAAACTGATTCGGAATCTGCGGAATAAAGTTACCCCAGTAATCTGCTTTATGTACACCTGACTGATCACGCTTTCCAATAATCCAGAGACTGTCGGTTATTAAATCGTCATATTCTTTCCACCTGTTTAGATTCAGATCATTGATCTTGCCGGTTTTTTGCTCTGAAAGACTTTTGATTAACCTGTTTATGTAATACCTGGTTCTTACAATTGTCCGAGTTTCAATTATCTGCTGCAATTCACCTATAAGAAAATTCTTTTTAACTGACTGATTATTTCCGTTAACTGAGTAGATTACATAGTTATCACTTGTTCCTGAAAGTTTAACGATAAGCTTATTCGTTTCTTGCTTTATCTTTTCAAGTTTGTTGGTTGAAATTTGTTCGGCAAGAATTGTTATCAAATCCATATTTATTATTTAAATCTCCGATTCAAATTTTCTGTTTACAATATTTGCGATTGTTTTTCCAATACTGATTGAAGCAGTTGCAGCAGGCGAGGGTGCATTCAATACATGAACCATCCTGTATGCTTCGATAATTCTGAAATCGTCAACTAATTTTCCATTTGGTTCCAAAGCTTGTGCTCGTACACCTGCACCACCGGGTTCAATGTCAGTTTCTTCAATTACAGGAACAAGTTTCTGAATTGCTTTTACAAATGCTTTTTTACTAAATGATCTGTGAAACTCTTCTAATCCCATCTTGTAATAATGCTTTGCCATTTTCCAAAAGCCGGAATAAACCAGCATCTGGAAAAAATCTCTGAATGAAAAATCTTTCTTAGAGTATCCTTCTCTTTTAAAAGCCAGTACGGCATTCGGTCCTGCTTCTACTCCGCCGTTAATCATACGAGTGAAGTGAACGCCAAGAAACGGAAACCGTGGATCGGGAACCGGGTAAATCAGGTTCCTCACAAGATGCTCTTTTTCTTTTTTCAGAACATAATACTCTCCGCGGAAAGGAACAATTTGCAATTTCGGATTTATTCCGCAGAGTTTTGCTATTCTATCGCAGTAAAGCCCGCCGCAGTTAACAATAAACCTGCTTTTAAGCTCGCCGCAGGATGTATTAAGAATAAATTCTTTTCCCGTCTTTTTCATCGAAATAAACCTGCAGGCGGTATTAACTTTTCCTCCGGACTGAGAAAATAGTTTTGCATATTTATTTATAACCTCAACAAAGTCAACAATACCTGTTTGCGGAACAAACAATCCCGCAATTCCTGAAACATTAGGTTCGTACTCTAAGAGTTCTTCTTTAAAAAGCTTTTTAATTCCGGCTAAGCCGTTTACGACGCCTCTTTCAAAGAGATTATTTAGGGCTTTAATCTGATTTTCTTCGGTAGCAACTACAAGTTTCCCACATTTCTCATACTTAATGCTTTGCTCTTCACAAAAATTATACAGAAAATTTCTTCCTTCAGTACAATTTTTTGCTTTCAATGAACCCGGCTTGTAATACAATCCTGAATGGATAACACCGCTGTTATTGCCCGTCTGATGCAGGCCGAGTGCTTTTTCTGTTTCTATAAGGATTATTTTCTTTGATGAATTTTTTTGTAATTCCCGGGCGGTTGATGTCCCGATTATTCCTCCGCCTATTACTACGATATCATATAGCTCATTGCCAGGCATAATGATTTGTTCTCTTTGAGAAATTATATAACCTTGCGCATTATTAATAGATGTTGTAACATACTGGGGTTATTTAACAGAGTTCTAAATTTAGAAATCTTAGAAAACAATTTAGTTAACAGATTATTCTCTTTAAACTCTGTTAATCAAAGACTCAATAATATGGAACCAATACTTCAAAAGGTGTGTTATGATTAATCAAAAAACAGTAATTGCGATCGGTCTGATTCTGATTGCCGTCACAATAATCTTATGGCTGGCAGCCGGTGGAGAATTTTTTACCAAGACCCAGGTCCTTGTTGAAAAAGAAACAACAGAAATTGATAAACTGCTCGGAATACCACCTCAAAAGGAATATCAGGATAAGTTTGTTTTCGGCCTGATTCCGGCCGGACTTTCTGCATCAGCGGAAATGATTTCTGCCTCAACTATTTCGGGGATTATAGCAGTGTTAACGGGAATATTTTACTTTTTCTTTAAAAATAAAAAACGAAGGGAAACCTTATGAAGGCAATATTAAAAACTTATATAACAGTTCTAACATTTATAGCTGTTGCAGCAGGGCAGGGTTTTAAAGTAAAAGCTGCCGGCGAGCAATCCTTTACTTTCCAGGATAAACTTGGAAGAAACCAGGCAACATTTTTCAGCACCACCCCATTGGAGGACATTACCGGCATTTCCAATGATGTAAAAGGCAGTGTTACTTTTAATGTAAGTGATTTTTCTACTTTAAAAGGACAGGTCTCAATCTCAACGGCCTCGTTGAAAACCGGTATTGATTTAAGAGATGAGCACCTGCGCAGCCCAAACTGGCTGGACGCTGCCAGCTATCCCGAGATTGTATTTACAATCAAAAAGGTATCAGATATTCAATCACTTGAACCGAACAAGCTTAAAGCTAAAGTAACCGGTGATTTTACTGCCCATGGTGTTACGAAAGAAGTAGTTGCTGATGCAACAGTAACTTACCTCGATGCCAGCGAGGAAACCAAAAAAAGAGCAGAGGGTGATCTGCTTGGTGTACAGGCAAAATTTAATATAGTTCTTTCAGAGTTTGATGTTGAGAATATGATACTTGGTCAGAAAGTCTCTGATGAAATTGAAATAACTGTCAATATCGTTGGTACAAATTTAAAATAGGATTTAAAAACTTTTTTTCATTTCTGATCCGCAGCTTTTTAAGAGGCTGCGGATTTTTTATTGCTTATATTTGCATAAGCAATAATTTTTTTATTATCACTTGGGAAAAACAATTACAGTTTTTGGTTCTGCTAAACCATCTGATGGCGATGAGCAGTACCGGACAGGTTATGAGCTCGGCAGGAAGCTGGCTGAAAGCGGTTTTAGTGTTTGTACCGGCGGATTCAACGGAATTATGGAGGCTGTTTCCAGAGGTGCTTCAGAGATTGGTGGTAAAGTAATTGGGGTTACTGTGGATACCTGGGGCAGAGTGCCTAACAGGTACTTAACCGAAGAGATCAAATGCAATTCGCTGTTTGAAAGAGTTCAGAAACTAATTGAACTTGGAGACGGCTTTATAGTTTTGCGTGGAGGGACAGGAACGCTGCTGGAGCTGGCGGCAGTATGGGAACTTTCAAACAAATCTATTATGAACCGCAAGCCGGTTGCCTGCCATTCGCAAATGTGGCGCGAAATAGTTTCGGCAATTAATTGTCAGATGAAAAGCGAGGGCAGAGATACAAACATTGTAAAGGCATTCGATACTCTTGATGAAATTGTAAACTACCTAAGCCGCGAGCTGCAAATTACCAGCGCAAACGGTTAAGCTTAAGCTTTGGTCTGAACAGCAAACTTAATTTTTTTCGGCTTCACTAGTTTTTCAAAATCTTCGTATTTCATCTTAATTAATTCTGTATGAGTACAGGCATTGAAAGCAATTTCTTCCTCTTCAGCAAGAGCTTCGGCTACATAAACATCCATTCCATAAATATTACCAAATGGCGGCATAGCACCAACATCACAGTCGGGGAATTTATCAAGGAACTCCTGCTCGTATGCCAGCCTGACATCTTTAACACCAAGAGCATCTCTGAGATGCTCGAAGCTTACTTTATATGAAGCAGGTAATACAGCCATCGCCATTTTTCCATCAATCTTTATAATAACAGTCTTGGCGATATCTTTTCCCGGTATGTGTGTTATTGCAGCAATTTCCTGTGCAGTATAAGCTGATGAATGCCGGAGGGAAATATATTTTATCTTATTCTCATCAAGAAAATTTTTTAATTTGGTTGATGGCATAGTATCCTCCCGGATGATACTTTATGAATAAATATTGTAATTATATTTTAAGTGATCTCCTCTGCCAGTTCTAAAAATCTTTTATACGGAATTGCCGATAAACTTTCAGCCAGAAAAGCGCCGTTGGATAAGCTTATCATTGATACTTTGGCCGCAGTTTCCTCATCAGGTGCTTCATAAATATCAAGAAAATCATAATGCCCGAGCAGTGCATAATGAGCAATAAATTTAACCTCCGGACATTTTTTCTTTACCTGGTCAAGCCATTGCCTGCCGAGTTTTGCTCTCTCTTTCATCAGCCTTGATGTCTCTGGTGAGAGTTTTGTAAGCATTACAAATGTTTTCATAACATTTTCCCTTTCAGTTTAAATTCCGGTTAATATTAAAGAGATTGTTAAAATGGTAATTCGGGTTTTAATCTTTGGCTAAATGTAATAAGCAGGAAATTAAAATTCAAAACATTAACCGATGTTTCGATTGGCAATTAGCAATCGTTTTTAAAAAAGACAGTTAAAAAGAATCAAAAAAGAAATTTAATGGCGGCAAACCCGCCTATCAGCAAAATGGTAAAGGCAATTGCCAGCCAGTTAAAATATTTATCGATGAATGCTTTAATTGCCGGTCCGAATTTCCAGATGAGCGCACTTACCAAAAAGAATCTTGCACCCCTGCTGATGACCGAAGCAAGGATAAACATTAAAATATTAATATTAAATGCACCCGATGAAATGGTGATAAGCTTGTATGGAAGAGGCGTAAATCCTGCTGTAAAAATAATCCAGAAATCATACTCAACATAAAGCTTTTGAATTTCGAAGAAAGCATCGGGAGTAAAACCCGGAATGTTATTGAAAAAAAATTCAGCTATGGCGGTAAACTCATTTGCCGGAGTCCACCACAAAAAATGCCCGATTGCATACCCAAGCAACGCACCGGAAACAGAACCCACAAGACAGATCGAGGCAAATTTAAAAGCTTTTTTCGGTGAGCCAAGAACCAGGGCAATCAGCAATGCGTCGGGCGGAATAGGAAAGAAAGATGCTTCAGCAAACGAAAGCATAAATAATGCAGCCGATCCATAAGGTGTTTTAGACCAGTGAAGCATCCAATCGTACAGATTACGTAATAGTTTCATAATTGAAAAACAAACATACACAGTTCCGACTGGTTTTAGAAAAATAAAATTGCTTAACTAACATCCAGGTTGGTAATTTAGAGCATTAAATTTGAACAACTTTACAACTGAGGCATAAATGAAATTCGAACGCAGTGCAGGTATTCTTCTTCATCCAACTTCATTACCGGGAAAATTCGGAATTGGCGATCTTGGCAGCGAGGCTTACAGGTTTGTTGATTTCCTTGTAGAGGCAGGTCAGAAACTCTGGCAGGTCTTTCCGCTTGGTCCAACGGGTTACGGCGATTCACCCTATCAGTGCTTTTCTGCTTTTGCCGGCAACCCTTTACTCATAAGCCCTGAAATACTTATTGAGGAAGGCTTGCTATCAGAAGAAACATTAAGTGATATTCCGGAATCAGACGCCGCAAAAATAGACTTTGGAAAAGTGATTGAGTATAAAAAGTTACTTTTTAAAAAAGCATATTCCACCTTTAAAACCAGACCCGATAGACTCAATACAGAATTCAAAGCCTTCTGCAATGAACAAAAAGAATGGCTGGAAGATTTTTCACTCTTCATGGCTTGTAAAGATTTTCACGGTGGGTCTGTCTGGAGCAGCTGGGAAAGAGGTCTTATTCACAGGGATAAACAGACTTTAGACGAATGGAAGAAAAAATTATCCGATGATATTCAGTACCATAAATTTACTCAGTTTAATTTTTTCAGGCAGTGGAAGGCATTAAGAAAATATGCGAACGAAAAAGGAATTAAGATAATCGGTGATATGCCCATCTTTATTGCCTACGATAGTTCAGATCTGTGGGCAAATAAAGAGCTTTTTACCGTTGATGAAGAAGGAAAGCTTACTTTTGTTGCAGGTGTTCCGCCCGATTATTTCAGTGCAACAGGTCAGCTTTGGGGAAATCCTCTTTACAAATGGGATGTAATGGAGAAGGATGATTTTCTGTGGTGGCGTAAAAGATTTTCAAGCCTTTTTAGTTTAGTTGATATTGTACGGATAGATCACTTCCGTGGATTTGAAGCATACTGGAAAATTCCCGGCGATGCAAAAACTGCTCAAACCGGTAAATGGGTAAAGGCACCAGGAGAAAAACTTTTCAGAAGCTCAAAGAAACATCTTGGCGATCTGCCGATTCTGGCCGAAGATCTTGGTGTTATAACTCCGCCGGTTGAAAAACTAAGGGATGAATTCGGATTTCCGGGAATGAAAGTTCTTCAATTTGCATTCGGTACAAAGATGGAAACAAAATTTCTACCTCACAATTATATTCCTGATTGTGTTGTTTACACAGGAACGCACGATAACGACACAACCAAAGCATATTTTGATAAGGAAAAACTTAATAGTGGAAAAACTGATATCTATGAGCACGCACAAAAGTATCTTAATTATTTTGGCGATGATATTTTATCAGAATTAATCCGTACAGCTTATGCATCTGTAGCAGTTTTTGTGATTATCCCGATGCAGGATATTTTGAATCTTGGCGGTGAAGCAAGAATGAACTTCCCCAGCACTACCGGCGGAAACTGGACCTGGCGATTTACCTGGGATCAAATAGATGAAAATCTTGCCAAACATTATTATGGCTTAACGCAGCTTTACGAACGCCCGCCGAAGCCAGAGAAAAAAGAGGAGATTGAAGTAGAAGAAGATTAGCTGTAAACCTGAGTTAAGCCTGATTGCTTACATGGAATCTGACAAGTTTAATTAATATTGCATTTTCGTATCAAATTCAAAAAAATTAATTTTGGTAACTCTTGCCTTTGTAATATCCATTTTCTAAGTTCCTGACAGAAATTTTAAGCCAGGAACTAATTGTTTATTACTTTTAAATACAGTTCTTGTTTTATGATTGCGATTGAAGGGATTTCTTTAGATTATTATACCCCCCCCCGCAAATCGTACCATCAAAATATCCGCTCGCGATTATTAAAAGATTTTTGTTGAAAATTGCTTGCGAGGAATACCCAACTGGTTTTACATAGTTTCAAGTTAATCCGTCTTAAGTATTTTTAACAACTATAAAAATCAGGAGGATAAAATGAAAAAGTTAATATTATTAAGTTTATGCTCATGCATAGTAGTTGCACAGGAAGATCACTTCGGAGAGCTTGTTTTAGAACTTATCAATAAAGGTTCTTCATGGGATATAACATTTACTTTATCAGCAGTAAGTACCAGATGGGATGCTGATTACGAAATAACTGAGGATTTTCAAATTGTTTCAGATAATGTCGTAAGCCCTTCTTCTTTTGCCTATTTTGATTACATTTTAGATCCCTGGGCAGGAATTAATCCGATATTTGCAATTGGACTATACAAAATAAGTGCATATGAAAATGAGACCGAGCAAGCTTTTTTCTATATGGACTGGCGAACTTCTTATGGTGGTGTGTACGGCGATGCAAATTTCAAATATGATGTGGGAAATAATCTTTTCAGAAACTGGGAGAACACACAAACTATTAACTACAGCTATCAAACTCTTTGGAATCTTGTAGAAGGTAGTTCTCTACAAACATCAGGGCTTGAAGATTATTGGGATAATTGTCTTGCGGTAACAGCTGATAATGGAGTTTATGCTCATCCAAGATTAGTCTGGGGTCCATATCCTGAAACGCTGCAGGGAAACATAACAGGTTACAAAATTTACAGGTCACCCGAACACGGTTATGGCCAGCCGCCTGGCAATTTTAGTGTTTTAACAACTGTAGATCCGGATGTGTATCATTATGTAGATGATGATGTTACAATGGGTGGTTGGTCTTATGCAAGAAGTTACTACGTAACCTGCATTTATGAATTTCCATCGGAAAGCTTACACGAGACTGACCCAACAAATACTGTAGAAGTTAGACTTGCGATTCCCGATAAACGATCAGAATCCGGTCATTATAAAAAAACGAAAACTGATTACAAGCTGGAACAAAATTATCCCAATCCATTTAATCCTTCGACCGTTATAAAGTATTCCTTACCCGAAAGAAATTATGTAAATATCAGGGTATATAATATATTGGGGAAGGAAATAGCAATGCTTGTAAATGAAGTCAGGAATGCAGGAAACCATTCAGTAGAATTTAATGCTGAAGGATTACCGAGCGGAGTTTATCTGTACAAGGTGCAAAGCGGCGACTTTCTGGAAGTTAAAAAAATGATATTGCAGAAGTAAACTAATTAAAATTGAAAGATTACGTCTGCAGATAGGCGTAATCTTTCTTAATCTTAATATAGGAAAGAATTTTTGATGAAGAACATATTACTGGTTGTTTTACTGATAAGTCCGCTGTACTCCCAGCAGCAGGTAGATATTCCCTGGCCAACACTTGCAGATAGTCCCTGGCCAATGATAAAGCACGATCCGCAGTTCACTGGTCGTTCTCCATACAGAGGTCCGCAGAGCCCAACTATTACCTGGACCGTAAATATGAAAGACGGAATATTTTCAGGGCCAGTAATAGGAGAAGATAAAAATTTATATTTCGGTTCCTATTATCAGGATCCGGCTATGCTGGGGCTTTCGGATTATTTTTACTGTTTTAGTTCCGATGCTGATACAGTATGGAACTACAAACTTGGAAGGCACCGCCCGCCGCAGTCGGGGATATTGATTGACTCCAGCAACATCATTTACTTTGGTTCGCTTGACGGCTATTTATATGCTTTGTACCCGGATGGGACACTGAAGTGGGAATTTAAAACTTCCGGACCAATTGTAGAGTCAGCCATTCCGAATATTGACTTACAAGGAAACATTTATATAACTGACGGCTGGGGAGAATTATATTCAGTTAAACCAGACGGCAATCTTAATTGGAATGTAAAATATGAAAATGGCTTTACTCAAAGATCTCCCGCATTTTCACCCGACGGGAATACAATTTATATAGCCGGCAGGGATTCAAATTTATTTGCACTTGATCTGGATGGCAGCTTGAAATGGAAATTCAGTTGTGGGGTAATACAAAAAGCACCTATGATTGATTCTGATGGTAACATTTATTTTATACCAAATGAAGCTCCACAGCATATCTACTCACTACTGCCCAATGGCAGTATTTATTGGAAATATTTAATTCAGAATATTGGACTTGCGCATATTTACTCTGTTCCAGTAATTGATTATAAATCAAACATTTCTTTTATCGGATATGATACAACTTGCTGCCCATATTTTCTTTCAGTTATATCATTAACACATAAGGGCAATTTTCTTTGGAAATATATATTGAACGATTATGAAAATGATGATTTCTGGCAGCCATTGATATGTGATTCTGAAGGCACAGTATATATAGGTTCGACTTTTGGATATTATTATTATGCTATTTCAAGCAACGGACAGTTAAAATGGAAGCTACCACTAAACGAATACCAGGTTGATAATACCGGTGCAATATCGGAAGATGGCACATTGTATTTAGGTGTACATAAAAGTTCTTTGGTCACCAGTTTAGAAAAAACCTTAATCGCAATAAGGGATACAGTAACATCAGTTAAAATTGATAACAAAGAAATTATTTCATACTCCCTTGAGCAAAACTACCCTAATCCATTCAACTCAAGAACAAGCATCAGATACACAATTATCCAGCCAAATAGAGTGGCGATAAGAGTGTTTAACTTGCTTGGTGAAGAGATAGCAGTAATTTTAGACCGCTACCAGGGAAAAGGGCAGTATGAAGTTATTTTCCAACCAAAAGATCTCTCCAGCGGGATTTATTTTTATACGTTAAATTCAGGGAGATTTAATCAGACCAAAAAACTAATTCTTTTAAAATAACATCAAAAAAATTTATGATTCGGGTTCACGCTCATATTTAAATGATAAAATGTCAAATAGATTATGAATTACAATTTTTCTGCAATATAATTTTAGATCAAAATTAATGGTCTTTCGGAGTCTGAATCTTAAAAGCTCTGAACGAATCAAACCCCAAGTAGAAAAATACTGTCTTATAATAGCACCGGAAACATTCATGAAGGAGAAAAAATTTGAAAAAAATATCATCATTATTCATCCCGTTTATTTTGTTATTTAATGCTTGCAGCAACGGTCAGTCTCCTGATAACTTGGATTGGAAGACAAACCTTGAGCAGGCGATTGCAGAAGCTAAAAAAGAAAACAAAGCAGTGCTTGTTAATTTTACCGGCAGTGATTGGTGCAAATGGTGTATGAAATTAAATGCGGAAGTATTTTCCCAGCCCGAATTTAAAGAGTATGCGGAAAAAAAACTTGTACTGGTCAAGCTGGATTTCCCGAACAGCATCCCCCAATCTGATGAAACAAAGGTTTACAATAATAATTTAGCCCGGCGCTATGGTATACAAGGTTTTCCCACTATACTTATTTTAAACAGTGCTGGTGAATTGGTTGCAAAAACAGGCTACCAGTACGGAGGTGCACAAAATTATATAAAACACATTCAATCTTTCCTGTAAACCTGATTTTTAGAAAGATGACATTTTCAAACCGAAAGTGTCATCTTTTTTAATAAATCCTATCTCAGCAGCACCATTTTTTTTGTATCGGAATAATTACCGCTCTTAAGATTGTAATAGTATATTCCGCTCGGAAGCCGGGAAGCATCAAAAAAAACCTCATGGCTACCGGCAGGTAAATGCTGATTGATAAGAGTTGCTACTTCGTTTCCTAATATATCATAAATCTTTATCGTATTCAGGCATCCGGCTGCTGTCTGCCATTTTATAGCGGTACCCGGATTAAAGGGGTTCGGATAATTCTGTTCGAGTTTGAATTCGGTGATCAATCCGGCATCATATTCAAATCCGGTAATAATATCGAATGTTGCAGCTTCCATTATAAAAGGAATATTTGGAAGTGCGTCGTACATATTTACAAACCGGTTAATATCCTGCTCATTTATTCCACGCAGATGATCGACTAATTCTGGCTTTACCGACTGGTAACAAACTTCGGCGGTAATCCTGTAAGTTGTGTTGCCCTGCGCGGGAATTTTGTATGTTATTTCATCCTTACCGGTTCCTTCCGTGCTGCCTTCCCTGTTAAAATCATTATCAGTTAATGCATTTCCGAAAATAGCGGTTGAATCGTAGCTGATATGGGTGGATGTAAATCCTGAAGGCGGTATGCGGTTATCTTTTATAAACTCTGCTGCACGCAGCAATGTATAGGTTACGTTTTGGTCTACGTCAATAAATACACCCTCATAAACCTGTACCTGATTTTCGGAAGTAATAATATCGTAATGTGGTTCGTAATCGGAATTATAGTCAGGAACTTTTCCATCGCTGTTCCATTCGCCCGATTCAAAAATAACCGGACCTCCGGGTTCTTCAACCTTCAGATGCACCCACATTCTTCTGAAAGGAATGCCGGTAGGAATTTTGTGCCCGGCAAGATTTTGTAATGTTACTATAATTTCAAGAGAATCGTTATGGTAATTTGTCGCTGTGCTGAGGGTAAGGGATTTTTCAGTAAGATTATATTCCGCCCGGGAGATAGTAGAATCGAAATGTTCCGGTTGGGCAGTAGCACCCACTGAATCTATGTTAGCTTTAAGCATATTCAGCATATATACATTTCCACCTACAAATGTATGCCGCCAGAACGGCGATCTGCCGGGAAAATTTCCGAACGAAGATAAAAATATTTCATCGTATATCTTAGGCATATGACAATCCTGGCACTGAATGTT
Source organism: uncultured Ignavibacteriaceae bacterium (assembly GCA_964639955.1). Taxonomy (GTDB): domain Bacteria; phylum Bacteroidota; class Ignavibacteria; order Ignavibacteriales; family Ignavibacteriaceae; genus IGN2. Next base: position 78,541 of record CAZXGJ010000003.1, on the reverse strand, counting down.
CTGTGCGGGATAAATACTGTTCTTCCATTCAAGATAAGGTGTTTGTTCGGGGAAAGTTCCCGCAATGTTACCCTGGTTGTCTAGGTAAGGTGTGAATAATGTGTGGCATGTAGCGCATAACTCTGACTGATTAAGGTGTGGTCCATATTGAACTTCGTAGTTAACCATCATGGGCATAAACATAGTATCCGAATTTTCGTAGGGTCCATAAATAATCCGGGTTGAGTCAATTTTATAATGCCCCGAATAAGATTGCTGTGATCCGAAATTATCAGGTTGAACTTGATGGCAGACCGTACAGCTTACACCATCATTTGCAAGCGGGTCCTGTTTTAGTTGTGTCATGGAATAAGTTGTGTCACCAAGGAAGAATGCTTCCGTGTAGCCCATCGGTGAATGGCACCGCAGGCAGGTGGTTTCTATAGTAGCCTGTAGCTGCGGAAATTTATATACTTCTTCAGCTACCATCGCTCTCCAGAGCGGATCTTTACTTGCATTTGCCATCATTGTAGAGCGCCAATATGTTATCGGGGAAACATCGGTATTATTCCAGGTCATAACATAGCCATCGCTTTCATGGCAGAGTACACAATTTCCTGAGCCGCTGAACAGATTGGATTCTTCCTCGGGCAGCGGGTTCTGTGGAAATATAGATGATGAACATACTGCGATAGTAAAAAATATAGTTGAGATAACATTTTTCATTTCATATCCTTTATTAATACTTAAAAGTACTTCGTGAAGTGAATTTGCAGATAAACTCAAATTATCTGCCAAAAATATATCACTGATTTACAAATTGGAATGCATTGGGGATGTAAAAAGTACTTTTAATAAATTGTTAATAAGCATGGTCTGAATGCAATCCATGCGTTTCTAATGAGTTTACATGCGGAATATAAAGAATAGCTTATCGGCTAAATTCTTTAATTATAAGAAAATGACCAAAGCCCGTACGGCTGGCACAGAAGTTTATAGATTGTAAGCAGATAATTTGAGAGGATTTGTGAAAATAAATATCAAATCAATAAACAAAGGAGCATTACAATGAAAAAGAAAAACCTTCCCCGCTGGGTATTTGCATTTTTTACGCTGGCAATGGTTGCTTTATTTATCCGCTGCCAGGACGAAATGGTAATTGAACCCGGCGATACCGAGCCAATTACAGACCAGGAGGCACTGGAAAAGATTGTGGATGAAGATTCATCCCTTTCTTCGTTTGATTATAACTATGATGAGGAAGGCTTGATGGATTTTCTGGGAAAAGTAAATACAGCAATCTATCCTTTCAAAGTCGGGCACAAAATGAGGCTTGTTAACAGAAACCTCAGCATCGATTATCAGGACAGCATTGCTTACGGAACACTTACCAAAACTTTTGAAGGATTATTATTAATAGCTGCATCTTTCGATTCAAATGCAACACAGCCCGATACGGTAATAGAAAAGACATTTACTGCTGTAGTAACACGCGAATTGATTTTTAAGAAAGTTGCAAATACTCCATATCCAATGCGCAACTGGGTGATAGCGGCAATTTCACTACCGGAGGGTGGAACGCAAAGTCCTAACATAGATCTTCAAAAGCTTACAATATTTCTTCCTAACGGAGATACTCTTGTAGTTGATGAACCAAATGAATACTTTCTGAGAAGGGGCTGGGGCTGGTGGAGGCAGGTACCAATTATCGGCAGAGGCGAATCGGTACAGTTAAGAGTTGAATTATTCAGTATGTATGAAGAAGATGATTTTGTAACATTAACTTTTGGAGCCAACAGGTGGGTAAGACATAGAGCCAAGAAATTATTTGAACTTGTATCTTCAACGCCAAACGGCAACGGCTGGGATAAAGTTTATGAGCAGACTTATACAACACATCAGTGGCCGGGATTCTACCATGCTGTTATAAATGCAATGCCGCGTCAGGTTGTCTTCGATGATGCCACACCCGTTGAATCGGAAGCCTGGGGTATACCATACTTTGTTCATCCTTAAAGTAAAAGAGAGCAGTGTTTTCCTGCACACGTCCTCTCCACTTCCCCCTCCTGAAACTTTTGGAGGGGGAAAACTTTTAAGCAGGAAGTGAATTTTATGATTGATATTAACAGTCTTCAAATATAATTTTTAACAGCAATGAAAAATATTTTAACATACTTTGTAATTTTTATCACTGGTCTGCTTTTATTCAGTTGTGATAAACCCGCACCAACCGAGCTGGTAAATGATGTGCCTGATGAATTGGAAGTTGAGATTCTTACAAAGGATCTGGATGATAATTATACAACCAGCGGTGCCGATACCTCAGGGATTACGCAGGATATTACCGGAATAGCAAATCTTATTTCCGTAAGCGGAATAAAAATTACTCATGCAAATAAAACCAACCATATATCGCTTGCCCAGGCAATGTTTTTTGATAAGAGCAGGCCGGTACGTTATTCCAACCAAAGAATACTTGCATATAAAACCATTACGCCGGGTGTTATTAGGTTTAATGGTATAGAAGCCAGAAGGGTGCCGTATGAAATTAAATACTGGGATATGAAACAGCCGAAAGTGGCGCTCCTCGGTGAAAAGTATTTACTTGTTAATTATTTCTTTGGCTTCCCGGATCAATTTTTTTATAACTACAATGCATCTGTCAGCTTTGAATTTGTACCTGATTCAGGTCAGGGCAATAATGTATCTGCCAATATCTCTACCCCGCCGGAAATTACTGGAAGAGTGATACTTAACGGCAGCCGCTCAAACAGAAATATTGAAGCAGCGCTTGAATGGAACGGAACAGGTGTAAGAAGAATAACATTAATTGTAGGAGTAACAAGGAATGGTCAGCAGAATTCAATACCAATTTATAAAATAAAAACTGCAGACGACGGGCAATTAACAATTCCGAAAAGATTTTTCAACGGGCTGCCTTTAAATGAGCTGGATAAAATTACCATTACCTTTGTAAGAAGTATTGAAAATTACCACAACAGCGGTGTAAACCAGCTGCTGGTATCATCACAAAGCATTCACAGTATACTTATAGATATTCCTTGAAATACATTTTATTAATCATTCTTAGCGTAATGGTAGTGAATTTTAAAATATTTTCACAGAGTTCGTTCGGGCTTACAGGCTATTGGGGCTTGTCTAAAAACCTTACAATACCATTTAATAGTTATGAAAGCAATACATCCGGCTATCTTAAAAGTGAGGATTGGGGAATCTCAATTAATTATGGTGCGGAAATTTCCGGCGATGTAAATTCCAATCTTTATATGATTTCCCTTTCCAAAAAACTTGGTGAGCATTCACTTTCGGGTCGGTTCACCCCCGGCTATCAAAAAGAATTCATTTTTTCTGAGGACATTATTATAGATACTACCACACAATCGCTGGAAGAAAGCTACAGTTACAGGGAACTATTTGGTCTGGCTTACTCTTATCGGTTACATCCACAATTTAATGCAGGATTTTCAGCACGCTTCTTCAGCCAGGACTTTAATCAGGAAACAGTAAAGCCGATTTTCGGTGACACGCTTGAACTCGTGCGGGAAAGCATTGAGGAAAAAGTAAATTTCTGGAAAGCTGATATCGGGATAGATTTTATACTGAATGAATATTTTCAATTCAGAGCTGCCTCGATTAACCTTCTTAATTTTGGAGATGAACCTCAGCAGGAGGAATTTAAAGAATTCGGGATGAAGCAGGATATTGGAGCCTTATTCTCCGGAAGCTTTACACCTGTAAATCAATTTAGTTTTGATCTGATTTATGAAACTTCAAACTCATTCCAGATAAGCGCTTCAGGTTTTGCCGGAAACTTTAATTACGGGTTTACAGCATTTCACGACAAATACCAGGAACCTTTCATAGCAGGAATTATTCCTTCCTTCGGGTATAGCAACGATCTTTTCGAGATACTTATCAGCGGCTTGAAATACTTTTCAGAAAGAACGGGGTCGGCGAGTTTTTCCCTGTTTGAGTCTGAAGGAATTTATAATATAATTAATAACCGTTACAGCTTTGATAAATTAATTTTATCGCTTGGATTAAAAATAAGTGGTGCCGAGGAACAGAAAGCCGAATTAATCGACGTTGAAATAATGAGAGCTATATACCCGACCTTCTTCGATAGCTATATAAACGACCCGATTGCTTACGGGATAGTAGTCAATTTAACCGATGAGTCGGTGACAATAAAACCTTCTGCAAAAATTGAAGGAATGCATTTAGAAACTGTTCAGTCGCCATCGGCAATACTTAATCCCGGCGATACTGCAAGAATTCCGTATTATATATTAATACCCGAAAATTACAATATGAATAAAGCGGTTTTGTCTTATGCGGATTTTTACATTTCCACTGCAACTGAAGAGCCTGATGATCATTTTCAGAAAGCTATTCTAGTTAACGGAATAAATTCCTGGGATGGAAAAGTAAGCAATCTCAGGTATTTTATTAAAAGAGATGTTGACTTTTCGATGAACTACTCAAAAGGAATTTTGAGTTCGTATAAGGAAAATCTTGATACTATTCCATCGGCGCTTTCTGATTTTTATAAAGCAAAAATTTTGTTTGATAATTTTTCCAGCAACCTTGTCTATACATCAGATCCAAGAGCAAGTGCCGAGTATGTACAGTTTCCAAACCAGACTTTTGAACTTAAAGGAGGAGATTGCGACGACCTGAGCGTTGCCTACTGCTCACTGCTGGAGAGTGTGGGTATACAAACAGCATTAGTTGATTATAAATCTGATGGAAGCCTGAGGCATGTTAGTTTATTGTTTAACACAGGACTAACTCCAAACCACGCAAAACTTATTACAGCAAATGATAACAAGTATTTTTTAAGGGCAAATATGGAAGGGAAAGATGAGATTTGGCTGCCGGTAGAAACCACCTCGCTTACAAATTTCCAGGAGGCATGGAACATTGGTGCAGAAAAATTCAACCGCGATGCCATATCCAATTTGGGAATTGCTAAAGGTAAAGTTGAAATTATAGATATTTATTAATAAAGGAAAAGAATTATGAAAACATTTATTATTGTTTTAACAGCAGCTGCCATGTCTGCCGCACAAACCTATCTGGCTTCAGATGTTAAAGGAGATGTTAAAGTTCTGTCGGGGATTGAAGAAAAATGGGAATCTGTTCAGAATGGGACAATACTGAAAAATGATGCCGTTATATCTACAGGGAAGAATTCATCGGTTCATCTACAAAACGGTAAATTTAATTTTGTTTTAGGAAGCGAATCGGCAGTATCAATCAATAGTATAAAAAAAATGAGCCTTGATGAGCTGCTTCTGGCGCTTGCGATGGAAGACCTGGTTAACACGCCTAAAACTAAAATCAATGGTTCCTCCGGCAGCACTGCTACTTACGGCACAGAAGAGAACGGTAAAAATATTTCTGAGTTACAATCAGGTTCATTTGGAATAAAAAGACTAAATGGAGCAATGCAACTGGCAGATAATGGAATGACAGAGTCGGCGGTTGTATTTGCAAAGGAAACTTACCGTAAATACCCCGACACAAAACTGCTTGCATCTTACAGAATATTTTTTGCCGGTCTTCTTTATGAAAAAGGATTATACGAAGAAGCTTATAAAGATTATAGTGAAATTATTTTGCTTGAATTGTCCACGGAACAGAAATCAGAAGTGAATTCATCAATAGAGAATATTAAAAAGATTCTGATGAGTAATTGATTAAAAAAGCATTTATTTTTTTAGAAATCGTAAGTTTGTTTTAGATGGCTAATAATTAATTTGTTCGTATTTAAAGCGCTCCGGGTTTCAAATTGAGCCAGCTCGCCTGTTTATTAAAATTTTTTATTTCTTAGCTGGCATTATTTCAGTTATTGTGGCTGAACAGACAACTAACGAACTGGTAAAAGAATTCTTAATACCTGCATAAAAACATTCCTTCGTTTGGATTTACGACAAAAATTTAACAGATTGAAAGTTAGATTTATTAATTATCAATCATCATTCATAAATAATATAAGAGGGTAAAAATGAAGTATCTTTTTACGTTTCTCTTTATTTGTGCAGCATTTGCATTGCTAAATGGGGAAGTCTCTGCACAAAATAATAATAACAGGATCCATCCTACATTACAGACTATTTTACTTAGTGCCGCTCCTGATGAAATGGTTAATGTTTATGCAACTTTGAAGGAGCAGTATCCGCTTGAGTTGCTGAAGCAGCAAACTTTTACTCTTGAAAAAAAACTCAGGCAGAAAGAAGTTGTGCGTATACTAAGAAAATTTGCCGATGAAAAACAGCAGGCTGTTCGTCAATTTCTTGAAGAAGCCAGTGACAACGGTCTGGTTTCGAGGATAGATATTCTTTGGGCGGCAAATGCAGTGGTTTTTTCAGCAGTACCGGAAGTAATTTATTATCTTGCAGAAAATTATGAGGAGATTGCAGAGATCAGATACGACGCTCCGGTTGATGAAAACCTTGTAATAGACCCGACTGAAAATGAGCAAACTTATTATCCGCCTGATCCTAAAGACAACCCCGCACCCCAGATTGGATTAGTTTTGATTAATGCACCTGCAGTTTGGGCAGCCGGTGATAGCGGGCAGGGTGTTTTAACGGCAAACCATGATTCAGGCTGCGATTGGGACCACCCGGACCTGTTTAATAATATCTGGAATAACCTGGGAGAAGATTTTGATAACGACGGGAAAACTATTGAATTGTCTGGCTCTACCGGAATTTTTGATCCCGGTGATATTAACGGAGTTGATGATGATGCTAACGGATATGTAGATGATTTTATTGGTTGGGATTTTCAGTACAATGATAACAACCCTGGCCCAACGGGTACTCACGGAACAAATACTGCGGGTATAATTTGTGGTGATGGAACAAACGGAACACAAACCGGTGTTGCACCAAAAGCTAAACTGATAAATTGCAGGCTGGGTGGAGAATCAACATCTTGGTTGGCAATTCAATACTCTGTTGCCGCTGGTGTTGATGTTATCACAAGTTCTCACAGCTATAAATGGTATTTTTCTCCGCAACCAAATTATCCTATGCACAGGCAAATGAATGATTTTGAATTGGCTGCCGGCGTTGTTCATACTAATTCGACAAGTAACGATGGAAACAACCTTGGCAGTGCACCAATTCCATATAATATTTCTGCCCCGGGAAATACTCCGCCAGCCTGGCTCCATCCCGACCAGACATTAATTGGTGGTTTAAGTTCGGTAGTAGGCGTTGGAAACGTTGTTGCTCAGACGGATATAATTTCCAGCAGTTCACCCTATGGTCCGTCTGCCTGGGAAGATATTCAATCTGTTCATCCGACTTACCCATATGCAATGCCCCCGGCATACCAGGATTATCCTTATGAAACTTTACCTGGCTCTATTGGTCTTTTAAAGCCTGATGTTTCTGCCCCCGGGAACGGAACCACTACAACAGCCGATGGCGGTGGTTATGCTTCTTTTAGTGGAACCTCAGGTGCAACTCCGCACGTTTGTGGAACTGCCGCTTTGCTTTTATCCATTAATCCAAATCTTACTCCGGCTGATGTAAGTATGATACTTCAGACAACTGCAGTAGAAAAAGGCGCACCGGGAAAAGATCCAAGATATGGCGCAGGAAGAATTGATGCTTACGAAGCCTACCTGCTGGCTTTATCTATGATACCGGTGGAACTTACTTCCTTTACTGCTTCTGCAACTGAAAATTCCGTGACGTTAAATTGGTCTACTGCTACCGAAACGAACAACTCGGGGTTCTCTGTTGAAAGAAAAACTCCGATGGATGAGAGATGGCTGGAAGTTGGTTTTGTTCCGGGTTTTGGAACTACCACTGAAGTAACGAACTACTCATTTACAGATGAGAAATTATTGATGGGGCTTTACAGCTACCGGTTGAAGCAAGTTGATTTTGATGGTACTTATGAATACACCAACTCAGTAGAAGTTGAAGTATATTCGCCTTTTGAGTTCAGTCTTGCTCAAAATTATCCGAACCCTTTTAATCCATCTACCATAATCAGCTTCTCAATTCCTGCTTCTGAATTTGTGACTTTAAAAGTTTACGATATTTTAGGAACTGAAGTTGCAACACTTATGAATGAAAGAAAAGAACCCGGTGTTTATACCGTTAACTTTAATGCATCTCAACTTGCCAGCGGAATGTATCTGTATCGCCTGCAGGCAGGCAGTTTTATAGAAACAAGAAAGATGATGTTGATGAGATAAAGACAAATAAATAGAGAATTAAATATTCCGCAACAAATTATTTTTACAAAAAGACGATTCAACTGAGTCGTCTTTTTAATTATTGATGTTGGTTCTAACTAAATCACTAATGTTTGAGGACTATTACTTAATTTAAACTATAAAATTTACCGAGGTTGCAATGCGGCTTAAGCTTATTATCATATCACTGCTGTTTCTACTTTTTGCTATTATAGCTGTTCAAAATACCATCATTACTGAATTGAAATTCCTGTTTTGGTCAATACCAGCCCCGCTGATCGTAATGATAGTAGTTATATTTATTATAGGGCTGATCATCGGGTTGATATTTTGCAGCCGCTATGAAAGTAGTAAAAGAAAAGAAAGTAGCGGAATTCAATTAAAAAAAGAAGATAAAGACAAGCCTGCCGATAAAAATTCTGTTAAGTAGCTGAAAAAATTCCGCTTTGGTAATTGCTTTGATAAGCTTATATTTGAGCGTCACTTTTCGCCCTTTTTGGGCGATTTTTGTTTGTATGAATCAAGAAATAGCAAAAGTAAATAAAATCGCTCGCGAAACGGTAGAGGGTTTAGGTTTGCTTCTTATTGAATGCACAATTCGTGGGACGAAATCTAACCCCGTAATAGAGGTTTTTATCGATGGTTTGAGAGACATCAGTGCTGAGATATGCAAATCGGTTAGCACTTTAATGAAGAAAGTTATTGATGAGCAAAATCTTTTCGGCTCTTACAGGCTGGATGTTTCCTCGCCGGGTGTTGACAGACCATTAACTTTTATCGAACAATACCTGAAACATCAGAACCGTTTATTCCAGGTTGAGTATAAAACCGGTGATGAAGTAAAAAAAATTATTGCCAGGCTGACAGGTATTGAAGATTACATCTTAACTTTTCTTTCAGATACGGAAATAAAAATCAGATTCCAGGACATATTAAAAGCCAAAGTTTTAGTAAGTTTTAACCAAAGGAGATAAAATTAAATGAATCGGGAAATAGTTGATTCTTTTGCCGATATGGTAAAGACGAAAGGCATTGATAAAGATGTTCTTGCGAGTATTCTCGAAGAAATATTCGGATTGCTTGTAAGAAAAAAATATGGAGAAGATGCAAGATATGATGTTGTTGTAAATATGGACAGAGGAGATATTGAAATTTATCTAGAACGCGAAATAGTAGACGTTGTAACCGATCCTAACACTCAGGTTAGTCTTGAAGAAGTTAACCGTAAAGGAAATGAAGATGATCTTGAAGTAGGCGAAGACTACGTGGAAAAAATAAACCTTGCATCCCTTGGCAGAAGACTAATAATACTTGCCAAGCAAAGCCTGAATCAGAAAATAAGGGAAATGGAGAAAGAGGTTGTTTTTAATGAATATAAGGATTTGGTAGGTGAGATTGTTGTTGGTGATATCTACCAGATAAGAAAAAGCGATATCCTGATAAACCACAATAAAAACGAATTGATTTTACCACGTGAAGAGCAGATACCATATGAGAAGTATAAAAAAGGTGAGACAATCAGGGCAATTATCAAAGAAGTGAGAAAAACCAACAGCGGACCCCAGATAATAGTTAGCCGTTCAGATAATATGTTTCTCAAGCGGCTGTTTGAAATTGAAATTCCTGAAATTTACGATGGTATTATTGAAATAAAATCTATTGCTCGCGAACCTGGTGAAAGGGCAAAAGTAACTGTCGAATCGCAGGACGTTCGTATTGATGCCGTCGGTGCCTGCGTTGGAATGAAAGGAGTTAGAATTCATGCAATAGTAAGAGAGTTGAATAATGAGAACATAGATGTTATTAACTATACTGAAGATCCAATGCTGTTAATCCAGCGTTCACTTGCACCCGCTAAACTAAAGGAGATTGAAATTGACGAGGAAGAGAAAAAAGCTACAGTAACTGCAGCTTCTGACCAGGTATCAATGATCGTAGGAAGAAATGGAGTAAATATTAGATTAGCAATGAAAATAACCGGCTACCAGATAGACGTTCTAAGAGAAGAAAAACCCTTTGATGAATATGAAGAAGACATTGAATTAATTGATTTAAAGGAGGAGCTTGGCGAGGATGTTTACCGGACTCTGATAAATCACCGGTACGATACCGCACTCGAAGTATTAACTGCCGGACCGGAAAAGCTTGCTGAAATTGAAGGCTTTGACAAAGAAAAAGTTAACAGAATAGTAGAAATAATTAAATCTCAATTTGAAGAAGAAGAGGAAGAATAAATCCGGTATAACTCTATGGCTGAAACTAAGGCTAAAAAAATAAGAATTTATAAACTCGCAACCGAATACAACCTCGCTGCCGAAAGCCTGGTGGAATTTCTTAAACACAAAGGATTTAAAGTAAAAGACCATATGTCAATTCTTGATGATAACATGGTGGAAGCCATTAACTCCCATTACAAGAAAGACATTGAGAAAGCAGAGAAGCATTACAAGAAGATAGCCGAGTTTCATAAAAAACGTGCCGAAAAAGTAGTTGAGGATGCCCGCGAAGAACTTAAAGAAGCTGAAGTTGAAGAAACAATTAAACCTGAAGATAAATTTGAAGCAAAAATTGCCGGTAAGCTTGCAGAAGAAGTGGTAACTAAAAAGGAAGAAACTTCCGAAACTGAGAAGATAAAAACTGAAATTGCTCAGACTGCAGACCAAATCGAGAAAGAACAGGACGAATTCCCTGGCAAGATAAAGCTTCCTAAGGTTAAAGGATTGAAAGTAATTGGTAAAATGGATCTTGATAAAGATTCTGAACTTCCAATTGCCGAAAAGAAAGAAGAGTCTGAGGCTGAGAAGGATGAAGTTACCCGCAAGAGAAGAAAACCCAGGATGAAACGTAAAAAGACCGAGGCCGGGAAAGAGGAACAAGAACCTGTTGTAAAGAAAAAGCGTATAAGACGGTTTGAAGTTGATGAACAGGAAGTTAAAGCAGCCATTCGTAAAACCCTTCTTAGCATGGACGATTCTTCAGTTTCTGGCAGAGCTACACTTAGAAAAAAGAAAAGAAGAGAACGTGAGGCCGAAGAAGAGAAACGGCTGGAGAAGAAAGTTCTTGAAAGTAAAAAGATTAAAGTAAATGAGTTTATTTCTGTTAATGAGCTTGCCAACCTGATGAAAGTTTCTGTTACGGAGGTAATATCAAAATGCATAGAATTAGGTCTAATGGTTTCCATTAATCAGCGGCTGGAATTTGAAACTATTACCCTCGTTGCCGACGAATTTGGTTTTGATATTGAAATGCAGGAGGAGTATACCTCCGATGCTCTAGAAGACGTTCAGGATTCTGAAGATTCACTGCTGCAGAGACCACCCGTAGTAACTATTATGGGGCACGTCGATCATGGAAAAACTTCGCTGTTAGATTACATTCGAAGAACAAATGTAGTTGCTGGTGAAGCCGGCGGCATTACCCAGCACATTGGTGCGTACAAAGTTGAACTTGACGAATACCACTCGATTACATTCTTAGATACTCCCGGTCATGAAGCATTTACTGCAATGAGAGCACGCGGTGCGCAGCTTACCGATATAGTTATTCTTGTTATTGCAGCCGACGATGCAGTTATGCCGCAAACTGTGGAAGCAATAAATCATGCCCAGGCAGCCAATGTTCCCATCATTGTTGCAATTAATAAAATTGATAAGCCGGGCGCAAATACAGATAAAATTAAACAACAGCTTGCTGACAGGAATATACTTGTTGAGGAATGGGGTGGTAAACATCAGTGCGTTGAGATTTCTGCCAAGCAAGGTACTAACGTTGAACAGCTTCTTGAAAAAATTCTGCTTGAAGCCGAGATGCTTGATCTCAAAGCAAACCCGAACAGAACTGCACGGGGAGCAGTGGTTGAGTCTGAGCTTGATAAAGGCCGTGGAATTACCGGTACAATTCTCGTTCAGAAAGGAACCCTGAAAATAGGTGATCCATTTGTTGCCGGTGTTTACCAGGGAAGAGTTAGGGCCATGTTTGATGAACGCGGCAATAAAGTTTCAAAAGCAACTCCGTCCACTCCGGTTCAGGTATTAGGTTTTGAAGGTCCCCCGCAGGCAGGCGACACATTTATTGTGGTTGAATCTGAAAGAGATGCTAGAGAGATTGGGCTGAAAAGACAACAGTTAAAAAGGGAACAGGATCAGAAGCAGGTTTATCATTTAACACTTGATGATATCGCCCGGCAAATCAGTATCGGGGGAGTTAAGGAACTACCTTTAATTGTCAAGGGTGATGTTGATGGTTCTGTAGAAGCACTTGCAGATTCATTAATGAAGTTATCAACACAGGAAGTTGTGGTAAAAGTAATTCATAAAGGCGTAGGCGGAATTTCTGAAAGCGATGTTTTGTTGGCAGATGCATCCAACGCTATAATAATCGGCTTCCATGTAAGACCTAATCTTAATGCAAGAAAGCTTGCTGAAAAACGGGCGGTAGATATCAGGCTTTACAGTGTTATTTACAATGCCATTAACGAGGTTAAGTCTGCCCTGGAAGGACTTCTTTCTCCGGTTATTTCAGAAGAAGTTACGGCAACCCTGGAAATAAGAGATATATTTAAAGTGCCTAAATTCGGCACAGTGGCCGGCTGCTATGTTTTGGAAGGCAAAATATCAAGAAATAATAAAATCCGTCTGATTAGAGAAGGCATAGTAGTCTTCGACGGCGATATCGGCAGTTTACGCAGGTTTAAAGATGATGTAAGGGAAGTGGATGCGGGTTATGAGTGCGGATTAAACATTGCTAACTATAATGATATAAAAGTTGGTGATGTACTTGAATCTTACAAAATTGTAGAAACTAAAAAGAGCCTCTCTTAAAATTAATTTTTTGCCACACAAAATATCTGAAAAATTCTGGCCATGGCTTCTCATAGAGTAGATAAAGTTGAAAAATTGATTAAAGAAGAAATTAGCCACATTCTTTTACATAAGTTTCAGGATATCGGGCTGGGTTTTATTACGGTAACTGATGTAAAGGTAAGCCCCGACCTTAAGATTGCTAAAATTTATCTCTCCGTCCTTGAAAAGGTAAATAGAGATCTGGTTTTAGATAAGCTTAATTATCGTAACGGGCAGATAAGAACAGAATTAGCGCATCGCATACGCATTAAATTTGTTCCGGAACTTAAATTTTACATTGATGATACACTCGACTATGTTGAAAAGATCGAAGGATTGTTTAAAGAAATTCATAAACAGAATGATAACAAACAAGACAAATGATTTTTCAAACGTGGATTTTTTCAGCGGAGAGATAATGCTCATAGATAAACCTTCGGGCTGTACATCCTTTGATGTGGTTAGCAGGATAAGGGGTGCGCTGAAAGTTAAGAAGACTGGTCATGCAGGAACCCTTGATCCTTTGGCTACCGGTTTACTCATTGTTGCCACAGGAACAAAGACTAAGGTTCTTAGTCAATTTCAAAATATGAATAAAACTTATTCAGGTACATTCTTACTGGGACAAAGCTCCGATTCAATGGATACTGAAACAAAATGTACGAAGCACCCAATTCCTCCGGGCCTGAACGAAGATGCTATTTATTCAGTTAGAGATGAATTTTTAGGTGAAATATCCCAGCTTCCGCCAATGCACTCTGCAGCTAAAATAAATGGGAAGAGACTTTATAAGCTTGCCCGAAGAGGTGTTGAAGTTGATAGACTGCCCCGGAAAGTATTCATAGAAAGTTTTGAAATTACAAACATCATTCTTCCTGAAATATTTTTTAAGATAACCTGCTCCAAGGGTACATATATCAGGGTGATAGCAAATGATTTTGGGAGAAGGCTGGGCTGCGGTGCTGTGCTTAGCTGTCTTAGAAGATTAAAGATAGGAGAGTATGATGTTAATGACGCTTTTCCTCTCAATGATTTTTTAATGGTTATTTCGGGAAGTATGGTTACAGCAGTGGCGCATTGAAGAATAAATAATTTGTTACCCAAAATCTTTTTTAATATATAAAAAATACAATTTTAAAACTTTACAGTAAGCAAACAGATATTTATGGTTATAATCAGAAATATTTCTGAAGTAAAATATGATAAAAATACGGTTATAACTTTGGGAACATTCGATGGTTTTCATCTGGGGCATAAACAGATTATCCGCAATGTGGTTGAAAAAACTATTTATTATAAAGGCAGGAATTTCTTAATAACTTTTAATCCGCATCCGAGAAAAGTGGTATCTGTTAACAACAACATACGAATTTTGAGCACACTAGATGAAAAAATAGAAATTTTACAGAATCTTGGAATTGATAATCTGTTTGTGATAAATTTTACAAAGGAATTTTCAGAACAGTCCCCCGAATATTTTGTAACCAAATACCTTGTTGAGGGTATTGGCGTTAAAGAGATCGTTATTGGTTACGATCATCACTTTGGTAAAGGAAGGGGCGGCGACATTTCTTTGCTTGGAAGCCTCGGTGAAAAATACGATTTTAAAGTTACTCCTGTTGATGGGTATAAAATTGGCGGTGAGACGGTAAGCAGCACTAAAATCAGAAATGCTCTGGCAGCCGGCGATATCTTAAAGGCAAATAAAATGCTTGGAAGGTACTACTCGTTTTCCGGCCGTGTTGTTAAAGGTGATGGCAGAGGAAGAAAGCTGGGATATCCGACCGCCAATCTAAAAATTGAAGACAACGATAAATTGTTGCCGTCAGTAGGAGTTTATTTGATTGAATGCAGCCTGGATAATAAGAATTTATTCGGTTTGCTTTCCATTGGCAGCAAACCTACCTTTACCTCAGCAGGAGAGATAATTCCCGAGGTATACATATTTAATTTTAACGAAGATATTTATGGTAAACTGCTGAATGTTAATGTAATAGAGCTACTCAGAGGTGAAGAGAAATTCAATTCTGCTGAAGAGCTTATAAAGCAAATGGATAAAGACAAGCAGGCAGGATTAAAAATAATACAGAATCTAACTAATTGATCCCGGTTCATTCTGGGATTATATTTTATATTTAAACAGAGGTAAAGTCTTATGACAAAAGAACAAAAAATTGAGTTAATGAAAAAATTCGGTCAAAACGAAAAAGATTCAGGAAGAGCCGAAGTGCAGATTGCACTGCTGACACAAAGGATTAATGACCTGACTGAGCACTTTGACAGGCACAAAAAGGACCATCACTCGAGAAGAGGCTTGATGATGATGGTAGGTAAAAGAAGGAGGCTTCTCGATTATCTTGCTAAAAAAGATATTGAGAGGTACAGAACTATTATTAAAGAATTGAACATCAGAAAGTAAAGGAAACGAAATGATATTTAAAAAAGAAGTTGAAATAGGCGGTAAAACCTTTTCCATCGAAACAGGGAAGTATGCCCGGCAGGCTAATGGTGCAGTTATGGTAAGATATGGCGATACTATGGTTCTCGTAACTGCGGTTGCTTCAAATGAAGTTGTTGAAGGCCAGGATTTTTTCCCGCTTCAGGTTGAATACAGGGAAAAAACTTCGGCTGCAGGTAAAATACCCGGCGGCTTTATCAAACGCGAAGGAAGACCAACCGAAAAGGAAATTCTTAGCTCAAGATTAATTGACAGGCCAATCCGTCCGCTCTTCCCCGATAATTTTATGAACGAAACCCAGGTGATTGCTTTTGTTCTTTCATTCGACGGCGAAAACGATGCCGATGTACTGGCTGCTGTAGGAGCATCTGCAGCTTTAACTGTTTCCGATATTCCATTTAATGGCCCGATGGCAGAAGTTCGTGTTGGAAGAGTTGACGGAAAGTTTATTGTTAATCCTTCACATTCAGAAATTGATCAAAGCGATCTCGAGCTCGTTGTTGCCGGCACCGAAGATTCTGTAATGATGGTAGAGGGTGAAGCAAAGGAAATCAGCGAGGAGGATTTGCTTAATGCTTTGAAATTTGCGCAGTCAGAGATAACAAAACTTGTAAATATTCAGCTGGAGCTTAGGGAATTAGCCGGGAAGAAAAAATGGAATGTAATAAATGAAGAAGTTAATGGGGAACTTAAGAAAGATGTACTGGAATTGGCTGCTAAAAAATCCAGAGCAATAGTTTATTCCATTCTTTCAAAAGAAGAAAGATCGGCAAAAAACAGCGAACTAAAAGAAGAGGTTGTAACAGCGCTTGCTGAAAAATATCCGGAACAGGAAAAACTTATTGCCGGAATTCTTAATGAACTTGAAAAGGAATTAATGCGTGAACGCATTCTGAATGAAGGCATTAGACTGGATGGCAGAAATACAACTCAAATAAGACCCATAAGCATTGAGCTTGGTCTTTTACCGAGGACACATGGCTCAGCTCTTTTTACACGCGGCGAAACGCAGAGCTTAACGACAGTTACTCTTGGCACAAAAAACGACGAGCAGATTGTTGACGGATTAAGAGAAGAATACACAAAGCGCTTTATGCTTCATTATAATTTTCCCCCATTCAGCGTGGGTGAAGTTGGCAGAATGACCGGAGTTGGCAGAAGAGAAGTAGGCCACGGAAACCTTGCCGAACGGGCACTTAAAATGGTATTCCCGGGCGAAGAAGTTTTTCCTTACACTGTTCGGGTTATTTCCGATATTCTTGAATCCAATGGTTCTTCTTCTATGGCTACGGTTTGTGCAGGTTCACTTGCACTTATGGATGCCGGAATTCCTGTTAGGCGACCTGTTTCAGGAATTGCAATGGGGCTGGTTAAGGAAAAAGATAACTATGCAATCCTCTCCGATATTTTAGGCAATGAAGACCATCTCGGAGATATGGATTTCAAAGTTGCCGGCTCCTCCGATGGTATTACGGCTTTCCAGATGGATATAAAAATTCAGGGCGTTTCATTTGAAATAATGGAAAAAGCTTTACAGCAGGCGAAGGAAGGAAGAATGCATATTCTGAATATTATGAACGAAGCTATCAGCCAGCCAAGGGAAAAACTTTCTGAATATGCACCAAGGTTAATATCTATGAAAATTGATACTGATCAGATCGGGTTGGTTATTGGTCCTGCGGGAAAAACCATACAGGGTATGCAGAGGCTGTTCGGAGTAGAGATAAATATCGAGGAAGATGGCACTGTTAACATAGCTTCACCAAACAAGGATAGCGCCCAGAAATGTAAAGAATATATTAAAAAGATGACCGCTACACCGGAAGTTGGTGAAATTTATGATGGAGTTGTAACCAAACTGATGGACTTCGGGGCTTTTGTTGAAATCCTCCCCGGTAAAGAAGGATTAATGCACATTTCACAGATTGACAATAAACGGGTTGAAAAGGTAAGCGATTACTTTAAGCCCGGAGATAAAGTTAGAGTTAAACTTATTAAAATAGAGAATGGCAAATTTTCCCTCAGCCGAAAAGAACTTTTAAAGGACGATATCGATAGAAAAGAGAAACCCGTTCTCAATTAATAAGTAAGCGGAATTTTTTATTTACTATTTACTGAAACTTATCGGGTAAGATTAAATGCCACAATTGGCTTTATACTACATTCTTATTCTTGCAGCTTTCCCTGTGATGGAGAAACAAGCTTTGTGCATAAGTTTTGGTAACCATAACAATTTTTCAATGAAATTTTTATTTTCATTAAGCAGGTTTTTATCAAATGTTAAAGGAAATTATCATCAATTCCACTTCTACGCAAACGAGAGTTGCTATTACGGAAGATGGAAATTTAGTAGACTTCTTTGTAGACTATCCTGAAAATCGCAGGATGGTGGGGGATATATACCTTGGGAAGATTGCCAGGGTGCTTCCGGGTATAAAAGCAGCTTTTATAGACATTGGATTGCAGCACGATGCCTTTCTTCATTTTTCGGACATTGGAGAAAGAACCCAGCAGCTTCAGGAAATGCTTGGCGACGAGGATACAGATGTTGAAGAGGAGGAAGAAGCAAATGGTGTCCATACTTCACCAAAAGCAAATTCGGAACAGACCTCAGTTCCTATCCTGAAAAAGGACCAGGAAATTCTTATACAGATTATAAAAGAACCTGTAAACAATAAAGGGGTCAGAGTAACGTCGTCAATTTCTTTGCCAGGCAGGTTTTGTGTGCTGCTTCCGTACGATAACAATGTGGGTGTTTCAAAAAAAATTACAGATTATAAAGAAAGAAAAAGATTACGGCATATTGCCCGGCAGATTATCCCGGAGAATTACGGTTTGATTATACGAACAGTAGCCCAGGGGCAGCCGGAAGAAATATTGAAGGACGATCTCACACAATTGATGAAAACCTGGCGCGGAATTGAAAAAGCTGCTAAAAGTGCCTCTCCTCCGCAATTAGTTTATCAGGATTTAAACACTACCGTAAGTGTAATTCGCGATCTGTTCAACTCCGATGTTTCCAAAATTTTTATTGATTCAAAAAAACTTTATAAGGAAATAAAAGGTTACCTCGAAGTTGTTCAACCTTCGATGGCTGACAAAGTTGAGCCCTATAAATCTTCTCATTCGATATTCGATTCTTTTAAGATTGAAGAGCAGATTAAAACTTTAATGGGCAGAAAAGTTCCTTTGCCAAGCGGCGGATATCTTGTTATAGAGCACACAGAGGCAATGGTGGTAATTGATGTTAACAGCGGCAGATATGCTAAAAGCAAAGAGCAGGAATTGAATTCATTAAAAACCGACCTTGAAGCTTCCCGCGAAATTGCACGTCAGATGAGGCTGCGCGATATCGGAGGCATTATTGTAATAGATTTTATTGACCTGGCAGAGGAAAAAAACCGGAAAAAAGTTTATGATGAATTAAAGAAAGAATTCAGAAAAGACAGAGCCAAAGTATCAATTCTCCCCATGTCTGAATTCGGGCTGATACAAATTACCAGGCAGCGGGTAAGACAAAACATTGTTCAGGCGCTTAAGGAAACATGCCCGGTTTGCAATGGTACCGGGCTGCTTACAAAAAGCTCTCACATCGTTTACGATCTTGAAACTATGCTTCGCAGACTTAAATCAAAATTAAAAGTAAGGAGTATTGTTGTTAAATGCAATCCCTCAACAGCTGCAAAGCTGCGCGAAGGTAAAATAACATCGCTTATAAAAATGCAACTCAAGTTTTTAATAAGAATTAAGCTGCAGGAAGATGAAAATATTCCGCCTGATTCATTCGTTTTTATTTCAGCCAAAACCGGCAATGATTTAACGCGGGAGATTCAGTAGTTTTAAATATCTCATAAAAAATTTTATGGAGTTGAACTATGAAGTTCTTTATTGATACAGCAAACATAAATGAAATAAAAGAAGCCGCTGCTCTTGGTATACTTGATGGGGTAACAACAAATCCCTCGCTGGTTTCTAAAGAAGGAAAAGACTTTAAGACGCTGCTGAACGAAATTATCAGGATTGTCGATGGTCCTATAAGTGCCGAGGTTATTTCTACTGATTACGAAGGTATTTTGAAAGAAGCAAGAGATTTGGCTTCTATACATAAAAATATTGTTGTAAAAATTCCTCTTATTGCTGAAGGCTTAAAAGCAGTAAAAACTTTAAGCGGTGAAAACATTAAAGTAAATGTTACTCTGTGTTTTTCACCTGCACAGGCACTTTTAGCAGCTAAAGCCGGTGCCGCTTATATAAGCCCCTTCATCGGCAGGCTGGATGATATAAGCACAAGCGGAATGGATATGATTTCCCAGGTTGTGCAAATTTACAGAAACTATAATTTTACCACACAGGTTCTTGTTGCCAGCGTAAGGCATCCTCTGCATGTTGTCGAAGCAGCATTAATCGGTGCCGATGTGTGCACAATACCTTTTAGTGTTATCAAAAAACTATTTGATCATCCGCTTACTGATATAGGTTTGGATAAATTTTTAAGCGACTGGAGAAAACTTAAATCTTAAAATATCAGATAAACTATTTACAGAAATGAAAAAAACAGCCTTTAACGCAATTCATAAAAAACTTGGGGCAAAACTGGTTGAGTTTGCCGGCTTCGAAATGCCCATACATTATTCATCTATTATTTCCGAACACAAAGCTGTCCGGAATTCCGTTGGCGTATTCGATGTTTCGCACATGGGTGAAATTTTTATTTCGGGCAGCAGGGCTCTCGATTTTATTCAGCACATTACTATTAATGATGCTTCAAAATTATTCCCCGGCAGAGTTCAGTACTCTGCAATGTGCTATCCCGATGGCGGGATTGTGGATGATTTGCTTGTATATAATCTGGATAAAAATAAATATATGCTAGTTGTGAATGCATCGAATATTGAAAAAGACTTTAATTGGATGGCAGAAAATAATTACTTCGGAGTTGAAATTGATAACCTGAGTGATGAATACTCGCTGGTCGCAGTCCAGGGCCCCAACTCAGTAAAAGTTATGGAAAAAGTTTTAGGACATAACCTTTCTCTTGAATATTATCATTTTTCAAAAGATTATTTATCAGGTATAGATGTCATCATTTCTCGCACAGGCTATACGGGCGAACTCGGTTATGAAGTATATTTTAAAGGAAATGTGAGCGATTCGGAGAAAGTATGGAATTTATTGTTTGCCGCAGGTGATGAGTTTGATATTAAGCCCGTTGGTTTGGCTGCCAGAGATTCACTACGCCTGGAGATGGGTTTTTGCTTATACGGCAATGATATAGATAAAACAACCAATCCGATTGAAGCAGGGCTTGGCTGGATAACAAAGTTCGATAAAGGTGATTTCATCGGACGGGATGTCTTGCAAAAAGTAAAAGAGAGCGGTGCAGGAAGAAAATTAATAGGGCTTATTTCAGAAGAAAAAATTTTTCCGCGGAAAGATTATGCAATATATGCAAACGGAAGCAAAATAGGTTTTGTCACAAGCGGAACCGTAAGCCCTGTTCTCGAAAAACCAATCGCTCTTGGTTATGTTTTGAAGGAATACTCTTCAGTCGGAACTAAAGTAAATATATCTGTACGCAATAATGAATTCACAGCTTTAGTTGTTAAACCGCCTTTTATTAAAAAGTAATAAGTTGTTTAATTATGAAGCTGAACGTACTATTTTCACCGGGAAACACTGACGAACTTTTTTTTACCGGCAAGACAACGGTTGTTATTGATGTGCTAAGGGCATCAACTACAATTGTTGAAGCTATGAGAAACGAAGCAAGAGAAGTTGTGCCGGTTGCCGGTGTTGAATTTGCCGTTAAAATTTCGGGCGGGATGTTTGGCGGGCAAACGCTTCTCGGGGGCGAACGGAACACAAAAAAAATTGAAGGATTTGCTCTTGGTAATTCTCCTTTTGAGTACACAAAAGAGATTGTAGCAGGTAAGTCGATTGTTTTTTATTCTACTAATGGTTCCAAGGCTATTGTTAAAGCCAAGTTCTCCGAAAATTTATTTGTTTGCGCTTTTTCAAATCTTAAGGCAATAGCCGAACATTTACTAAAACTCGGGAAAGACTTTGTGATATTATGCGCCGGGAATAATAATTTTTTCAGCCTTGAAGACGCAGTATGCGCAGGTTTGCTTGTTGAGCAGTTCAGTAAAATAAAAAAGGATGTTGTCATATCAGATTCGGCTAAAGCAGCATTGGCACTAAATAAATCCTTCGGAAAAAATATTTTCTCAATGCTTAAGGAAACCGAACACGGTAAACTGCTTGTTGAAAACGGATTCGAAGCCGACCTTGATTTTTGCAACCGGCTTAACACAAACAGCATAATACCTTATTACGTTAACAGTGTTTTAAAAAAGCTCACATAATAAATTGTTTTACTGTGAAAAGAAACAAAAACACAGTCAAAAAAGAAAACAGCAGCAGGAATTTTTTTAGTATTTCTCCTGATAAAAAGAAAAAGATTCTTGGCATCTTTTTAATTCTTTTTTCGTTGTTCCTTTTGCTTTGCATCGTTTCTTATAACAGGAGGGATGAGGTTAATCTTGTCTATTCCATTTTTCACAGGGGAATTGAAACACATAACTGGCTCGGGATTACAGGTGCGAAGCTTTCACATTTTTTCGTAAGACATACCCTCGGTTATTTCTCTGTAGTTTTTCCTGCTGTAATGATGCTATGGGGAATTTCGTTCTTTAAAAGATTACCCTTCAAAATATTAATTCACACAACCAATCTTCTTATACTGTTCGGAATAATCTTCGCTACATTTTTTACAACTCTCAAATTAAGCTTTGGCTTTTTTGAAGGAGCGTATGAACTTCGTGGAAATTTGGGAGAATACATCGGCGGCTGGCTCAGGGAAGTCGTCGGTGGACTGGGCAGTGTGCTGCTACTCATCTTCGTTTCTGTAACAATTTTAATTTATGCAATCGATTTTAAGGTAGAAAAACTTTTTCATTTTATTAAAAAATTCTTTGAGGGGAAACCGGATACTGGTGTAAAAATTATCCGCAAAGACGAAAAGTCTGCTAACATCGAAAAAATAAAAAAGTTAAGTAATGGTAAAAAAGCACAGTTGAGCAGTGAAACACCCGCGGTTACAAGTGCAGAAGAATTGATGGAAGAGGAAGCTTTACAGACTAATATCAGGATTATCAGGAAAGAAGAACCTGAAGTACCGGCTGATGATGAGGTTATTGTGGAAGAGAGAAAAAAGTTTGACTTGAAGAAAACGGGGGAAGCGCCGGTTACAGATTTACCTCAAACGGGGGAAGAGAAGCTGCCCGAGCCGTGGGAAGAAGAAATTGATTATCAGCTCCCCGGCCTGGATTTATTGCAGCCTGCCTCTGCTGATGATATTGTTGTAGAAGAAGAAGAGCTTACCCATAACGCTAACCTGCTAAGGGAAAAGCTGAAACTTTTTGATATCGATATCCAGGATATTTCCGTAACACCTGGTCCTGTTGTTACTCTTTACGAAATTGTGCCCGCCCCGGGTGTAAAGATCAGCAGGATTGTTGGTCTGGAAAACGATATTGCCCTTGCTCTTGCTGCTAAAGGAATAAGAATAATAGCCCCTATACCGGGTAAAGGGGCAATCGGTGTTGAAATACCAAATGCAGACGCAGCAATTGTAAACGCAAGGTCTGTGCTTAATAAAATTCAGGAATCAAAAATGGAGCTGCCGCTTGCTCTGGGCAAAACAATAAGTGGGGATGTTTACTTTGCAGATTTATCCCTGATGCCGCACCTGCTCATTGCAGGTTCTACAGGCTCTGGTAAAAGTGTGGGAATAAATATGATCATAAGCAGTCTGCTTTACTCCAAAATTCCTGCCGATGTAAAATTCATTCTTGTAGATCCTAAAAAAATTGAGCTATCTTTTTACAACAAGCTCAGAGGGCATTACCTTGCCGTTTCACCCGACCTGGATGAATTTATAATTACTGTTCCGCAAAATGCCGTGCTTGTTCTGAAATCTGTTGAGCTGGAAATGGAAAAAAGATATGATAAGCTTGCAAAAGCTGGTGTACGGAATATAGTTGACTACAACAAAAAAGTAGATGATCCTAAAGCAAGACCTCACGATACTGATGTTGTTAAGCACCATCATCTGCCGTACCTGGTTGTTATAATTGATGAGCTTGCAGATTTAATGATTACTGCCGGTAAGGACGTTGAAGGACCAATAACAAGATTAGCTCAGCTTGCCCGTGCCGTCGGCATTCATCTTGTACTTGCTACGCAAAGACCTTCGGTAAATGTTATTACCGGTGTTATCAAAGCAAACTTCAGCTCGCGCATTGCTTACCAGGTTGCAACCAAAATAGATTCAAGAACTATACTGGATATGAATGGAGCTGAACAACTGCTCGGCAGAGGTGACATGCTTTTCCAGCCCACCGGTTCGCCAAAGCCTATACGCATTCAGAATGCATTTATTACAACTAATGAAGTTGAAGAGCTTACTAACTACATTTACTCCCAGCCATCGTATTCCAGGCCATATTACCTTCCTTCGATTTATGAAAAGAAGAAGGAACACGGTTCCGGTTTTTATGCAAAACTCGACCCCATGTTTGAGGAAGCTGCAAGAGTTATAGTTTTGCACCAGCAGGGATCTGTATCTTTGCTGCAAAGAAAATTAAAGCTCGGGTACTCGAGGGCTGCCCGCATTGTCGATCAGCTTGAAGATGCAGGAATAGTAGGGCCAAATGACGGAAGCAAAGCCCGCCAGGTTTTAGTTGAAAATGAAGAGCAGCTCGAAGCTGTTTTAAGAAGTTTGTAAAAAGGAATATTTATGATAAAATACTTTTTGGTTTTATACTCTGTCTGGTTTAGCCAGGTATTTACACCTGCTCAAACAGATGCCGGTAAATTGTTATCTGCACTTCAATCCAGGTTCGATTCTATTGAAGATTTATCTGCAGATATTACTCAATCGATAAACGGTAAAACAAATCTTGCGGGAAAGATATTTTATAAAAAAGAAAACAAACTTAGGTTCGAATTCAGAGATATGCTGATTGTTTCTGACGGTGAAACCTCCTGGAACTATAATAAAAATGAAAATAAAGTTATCATTACCGGTTACGATTCAGGGGGAACGGACTTTCTGTCTATAGAAAACCTGGTTTATAAATACCCTGAAGAATGCAGCATAAGCTCTTATGAATTTGAGGGAAAGAATGTCCTGGAATTCAAACCGAAAACTCCTACATTTAGTTTCAGTTCAATAAAACTCTGGATTGATGAAGATGATTTGGTAGGCAGAGCATTATTTGACGACCCGGCCGCAGGCTTGATCCAGATAGATTTATCCAATTACAAATTAAATAAAAATATAGCAGACAGCTACTTTTCATTTTCACCACCCGCAGGAAGCGAAATTATTGACCTCAGATAGTAAAAGAAAAAGCCCGGCAATTCGGGGAATATTGAATTTTTCAGTCTCTATACTTCTTGCAGTGCTTTTCCTGTACCTGGCATTTTATGATGTAAACCTTAGCGAGGTGCTTCAGCTGGCTTCGCAGGCTTCCGTCTTCTGGATGGTTGTATTTATTCTTGCTTCTATGCTCGGGCATTATATCCGGGCAATAAGATGGAAAGTAATTTTAAACAGCGTAAAGCCGGATGCCAAAATTAAAAACCTTTTCGGTGCCCTGATGGTTGGATATGGTGTAAATTGTGTCACTCCGAAGTTTGGAGAAATAACCCGCGCAATCTTAATCGGCAAGCTCGAAGGGCTATCCCGTTCCTCGATGTTTGGTACTGTCGTTGTTGAAAGAGTTATAGACATTCTTGCTCTCGGTTTAGCTGTGCTGGTTTCTGCATTCGTCTGGAGCTCGGATATTTACGAAAGTTTTCCTTGGCTTAAGTCAACTCTTTTCATTTCAGCTTTTTTAATGATTGCCGTTCTCACCATTATATTTTTACTGGTGAGATTCAGGGAAAAGTTTTACGGTTTTATATTGAAAATTACCGGACGCATATCAACAAAACTAACTGAACGATTAAGTTATGCATTCGAGATGCTCATCCGGGGTTTTACGAGTTTAAAAGGAGCGAAGAACTACAGCCTGACAGTTTCACTTACCCTGCTTTTACTTTTAGTTTATGGCTTTACGGCATTTTTAGGATTTTACATTCTGGAAATGCAGGATATTATTAGAGCTAATAATACAATGGGAGTTAATTATATTATGGGCTGGGTGCTGATGAGCATAAGTGCAATTGGTGTAGTTATCCCGACTCCGGGTGCTACCGGCTCTTACCATGCGCTTGCTAAAAGTACACTGGTGCTGTTGTTCAGGTTCGACGAAACTGTAAGCGCTGCCTATGCTTTTTTAACTCATATAATTGCGTATTTTATTTTTATCTTCTCTGCCCTTATTATGTTTTTAATATTGAATAAGCATCACATAAATCTGTTAAGGTTAGTAAAACAAAACACGGAAAATTAATGAATAGGTTAATTTATTCTTTGATGCCATTGTTGATTTCCTTTTCACTTACTTTTGCTCAGGTTGAGTTAAAGGGAACAATGGGAATAAACTTTCTAAGCTTTCCATCCGTTCAGGATTATATAAATGAAAATTACGCTACTTCTGATGCCCAGATTGGAACGTTTAATTCAGCCGTAATATTTGCAGGCGAGGTTGGTGCTTTTGTTACTAAAGAGTTTGAGCTGAGTCTGGAAATACCTTATCAGATTTTTTCATATACAAAAAATGTCAGCCTTGGTCAATATGAACTTGCGTACAACTTAATACTTCCTTCGGTAATGGGGTATTACGTTTTAGCAGGTAACGGTTACAATTTTAAATTTGGCGGCGGTGCCGGACCCCGCTTCCTATCTGTTACTGAGAGTAAAAAATGGCAAGGAACGGAAGATTCTTTTTCTTCTGTGGGTTTTGGCGGGCTTATTCGGATTGAGGGTAACACTGCTCTTGCCGAAAATGTTTTTGCAAACATCGGCTTCGATTTAAGATACGATACTAACGGAGAACCGGAAACTGACAGCGGCAGTAAGCTTGTAAATAATGTTAAAGGCGAAACTGTAAACTTTAATACTTTTTCATTAGGGTTAAAATTAGGCATTTCATATTTATTTGGGGCTGCTAATTGAATTTATTTGAGGCAATACTTCTTGGCATAATTCAGGGCTTGTCAGAATTCCTTCCGATAAGCAGCACTGGTCACGTAACTCTTGCTGGCAAGCTTTTAAGTCTTGTTCCAAAAGATAATCCCGAAAACTGGACTGCTTTTCTTGCTGTAATTCAGTTAGGAACTATGGCAGCTGTGCTTATTTTCTTTGCAAAAGATATAATCAATATTATCAGGGATTTTATTAAAGAAAATATCTTTAAAAGAAAAAAGTTCTCAGCTCAAAATCTTAACTCGCGCACCGGATGGTTGATTATTTTGGGGACTATTCCTGTTGTAATAATAGGCTTACTGTTCGAAGATATAATTGAAGGTTCGATAACTAAAAATCTTTATGTAATATCTTTCAGTCTGATAGGTCTGGCAATTGTTCTTGCCGCTGCAGAATTTATTTCAAAATTTAAAAAAGATATGAACGATATTACTGCATCGGATGCGTTAATAATAGGTATTGCACAGGCGCTTGCTTTGATCCCGGGCTCATCCCGTTCGGGAACAACTCTTACCGCAGGATTATTTCTCGGTTTGAAGAGAGATGCTGCTGCACGTTTTTCATTTTTATTAAGCATTCCTGCTGTGTTTGCAAGCGGGGTTTTTGAGTTGGTTGATTCAATGGATTATCTTAATACGCAGATGCTACTGAATCTGACAGCTGCTACAATTGCAGCTGGTGTAAGCGGTTACCTGGCAATTGACTTTTTGCTGAAGTTCTTAAAAAATCACACAACCTTTCTTTTCATTTATTACAGGATTGCACTCGGAGTTTTGATTTTAATTTTATTATTTACTAAATCAATTCAACCATAAAGGAGTAACTATGATAAAAATCTCTTTCATCATGCTAATTTTAATTGGAATTTTGGGCTGCCAGGGTTCTGATACTGTAAAAGAAGAATCAAATCAAAACGAAATAAAAAAGGAAGAGGAATCCACAGTGATAAAAGAAAAAACAATTGCCATCATTAATACAAATATGGGGAAAATAGAGATTGAGTTATTTGCTGATCAGACCCCCAGGACAGTTGAGAACTTTGTCGGGCTTACGAACAAAGGTTATTACAACGGCGTAATTTTTCACAGGGTGATTGATAATTTTATGATTCAAGGTGGCGATCCAACCGGAACCGGAAGAGGCGGTGAAAGTTTCTGGGGCGGAAAATTTGCAGACGAATTTGTTCCTTCGTTGAAGCACAGCGAACCTGGTATACTATCGATGGCTAATGCAGGGCCTAACACTAACGGCAGCCAGTTTTTTATTACGGTTGTTCCAACACCCTGGCTTGATGGTAAGCATACAGTATTCGGTAAAGTAATTAACGGAATGAACGTTGTCTATGATATCGCTAAAGTAAAAACCGGACCGGGAGATAAACCGGTGAATGATGTTGTGATGGAAACTGTAACAATCGAAAAAAGATAAGAGCCTCCACCAACCCCTTCCAAAGGAGGGGGTTACATATCTGATATCATGTTAAGTGGAGAATTTCCAATGTATAGATTTAACAATTATTTTTCCCGAAAAGCCAAGCCCCTAAGGCAGGGTTGGAGAGGTGCTGGCATTTGAAGCAAGAAGAATTTTTTTCTTCCCGCTGGGCTTTAATAATTGCCGCAATCGGAATCGCTGTTGGCACTGGTAATATCTGGAGATTTTCGAGAGTAGTTGCACAGAATGGCGGCGGTTCTTTTCTTATTCCGTGGGTTATATTTCTTTTAATCTGGTCTGTTCCATTAATCATTGCCGAGTTTGCAATTGGTAAATCAGCCCGGATGGGACCCATCGGAGCGATTTCTAAAACTGCAGGAAATAGTTTCGGATGGATGGGTGCATGGATTGTTTTTGTGTCAACTGCAATTATGTTTTATTACTCAGTCGTAACAGGTTGGTGTATCAGATATTTTTTTTCTGCAGCTTCAGGTAGCTTATTTAGCACTGTTGAGCATTTGAATTATTGGAATGAATTTGCTTCAGGCTACCAGCCCTTATTGTTTCATTTCATTGCAATTTTTTTTGCGGCGCTTGTAATTCTTAAAGGAGTAACAAAAGGTATTGAGCGAGTAACTAAGTTTTTAGTTCCTTCTTTGCTGGTGATCCTTTTTATTCTTTTTATAAGGGCAATTACTCTACCAAATGCTATTGAAGGAATAAAATATTTTTTTACTCCCGATATTAAAGTGATTCTGGATTACAAGGTCTGGCTGAATGCCCTTACTCAAAATGCTTGGGATACCGGCGCAGGCTGGGGCTTGATCCTGGCCTACGCTGTTTACATGAAGAAGAAAGAAGACATCTCTATTAATGCAGCTTTAATTGGGTTTGGTAACAACAGCGTATCGCTTCTTGCAGGAATCACGATTTTTTCAACTGTGTTCGCACTAAGCCCGGCTGACCTGCCTTCCGGACAGGCAGGTGCTATGCAACAGGTGTCGCAGTCAGGCCCTGCGAATACAGGATTGACTTTTATTTATCTGCCATTGCTATTCACCAAACTATCCGAAAACAATTTAATAAATACACTCTTTGCTTCCCTATTTTTTCTTGCATTATTTTTTGCAGCTTTTTCTTCCTTAATTTCGATGGTGGAACTGGCTACAAGAACACTTATAGATTTTGGATTCATCAGACGGCGTGCAATTATCCTCGTTGCCTCGCTTGGATTTGTTTTTGGAATTCCTTCGGCATTGGATTTAAAGTTTCTAGTAAATCAGGACTGGGTATGGGGAGTTGGGTTAATACTAAGCGGTGCCTTTATTTCATTCTCAATTATCAATTATAGAGTAAATAAATTCAGGGAAGAAATAATCAACGGTTATGGTAG
This sequence comes from uncultured Ignavibacteriaceae bacterium, assembly GCA_964639955.1. Taxonomy (GTDB): domain Bacteria; phylum Bacteroidota; class Ignavibacteria; order Ignavibacteriales; family Ignavibacteriaceae; genus IGN2. Next base: position 49,036 of record CAZXGJ010000003.1, on the reverse strand, counting down.
TGATATTAAAATCGGGAGATGGTATAATTTCGTAATAGGGTTTCTGGTACCAGTGCAGGTTGTGATTCTGCTTATCTGGTGGCTGGTTTCTTCAATTGGCTGGGATGCTGAATGGTGGAACCCTTTTCACACTGAGAATTTAGGAACTGTAATTTTTCAATGGACAATAGTACTAGTGTTATTTAAAGTTATAAATAAATTGATTGTGAGAAAAATATCGGGGTTAAATTCCAAATAAAAAATTACATTTACAAAATAAATTCCGATAGACAAATTCAAAACAATGATTGGATATTTGAAATTGAATATTATTTGTCTTGTGAAATCTGCTGATTAACAAAAAATAGATCAAATATTAAGATGAACTTAGTTACAATCATAACGGTGGTAATAGTTGTTGGAGTAGTCTGGGGTGGATTAGTATTTTTTCTAAGTCGGGCACTCAAATACGAAAAATTGAAAATAAAAGATGGCAGCCAGTAAAGCCCCCTCAATTCTTGAAGCATTAGAACAAATTAAAAAAGGAAAGCTTCAACCCCTTTATTATTTCTTCGGTGAAGATTCATACAATCTCTCCGTTGGGTTAAAATCAATTGTAAAAGCTTTCCAGCCTCATTTAATTTCTGATTTTGATAAAGAAACTTTTTATGGTGAAAACACCACTATAAATGAAATCCTGGATGTTGCATCAACTTTTCCGTTTGGCTCGGGGAAAAAACTTATTATTGTAAAAGAAGCCGAAAAAATTAAAGATAAAAAACCGCTGAGAGATTATGCTGCTTCACCTGCTGAATTTACTGTAATTGCTTTTTTTCATAACGGTTCAATTACAAACCTCAATACAGAACCGTTCAAGACTCTCGATACGAATAACTTTTTATTCGAAGCTAAAGAGCTGAAAGGAAAAAATCTGATTAACTGGCTGATAAGCATTGCCGGTGAAAAAGGGAAAAATCTTTCGGAGGAAAATGCCCAGGTGATGGTTGATATCGTTGGTGAGAACAGGACATTGCTCGAAGAGCAGCTTGAAAAAATTTGCATCTACATTGATGATAAAAAGGAGATATCAATTGGAAGCATTCAGCAGGTATCTTCAGAACTGAAGCAGTTTAATATTTTCGATCTGCAGAACGCAATAGGGATAAAGGACAAACCGAAAGCGCTCGCGGTAGCTTATAATTTATTGGAAAACGGTGCCGACCCTGTTTTCATTGTTGCAATGCTTACACGCTACTTTATTGCTTTGGCAAGAATAAGCGAGCTTGGAGCCAGGCAAACACCTGATGCTGTAGCTGCAAAAACAATCGGAGTTCACCCCTTTTATTACGCGGCTTATGTAAAAGCCCGGAATCTCTATTCTGATAATAAACTGATCGAGGTCTTCAGATCCCTGCTGATGGCTGATGTTTCGATCAAAACTACTTCCTTAGGAAGTAAGGAAATAATCGCCCTGCTTATTGCCGAGATTCTGCAGTAGCCGACAAATATTTAACCTCTAAAGAAATATTTTAAGTTTTTAGTTAATTTGCTGATGTTTTTTCCGGCAACTCGGGATAAACGGAAACAAATTTGAATTTATTCACGTATAAAAGCAGCTAATGAGTAAAAACCTCAGAGAGCTTTCTGATGAGGAGCTGATTTCAGAATTTCAGCAAAACGGTACCGAAGAAGCTTTCGGGATTATTGTTCAGCGGTACAAAAATCCTTTAATTAATTATGTCTTTAGATTTCTGGGCGATTATGAAGCTTGCTCGGATGTTGTTCAGGAAACGATGATAAAAGTTTACAGGTATAAAGACACCTATAGCTCGGTTGCAAAATTTTCAACCTGGATTTATACTATTGCAGGCAACCTTGCGAGAACGGAATATAGAAGACAGCGCCGGCGTAATTTTTTTTCGATCAGTGATTACGGCGAAGACCAGAAGCAGTTCGATCTGCCGGATGAAGTTTACAGACCCGATGTTATGACCGATAGCGGAATAAAAGATGAAATAATTCAGAAAGCTTTATTGAAGGTAAAAGATGCTTACCGCGAAGCTGTTATTTTAAGAGATATTGAGGGAATGTCGTACGAAGAAATTGCTGAAATTTTAGGAGTAAACGAAGGTACTGTTAAATCTAGAATAAACAGAGGAAGAGCTCAATTACAGGATTTATTGAAAGATATTTACAAGGAATGAGTGAGTGATTATGAATGAAGAAAAAAAATACGAAAAGCTTATTAAAGACCTTAAAAATCTGCAGCAGGTTAAAGCGCACGCAAACTTTGAAGCAGATTTGATGAGGAGGATTAATGCTGAAAAATATGCGCCTGAAGAAAAAAGTTTTTGGGGTAAAATATTTTTACCATCCCGGCTTATACCTTCTTTAGGTTTAGCTGCCGCCGCAGTAGTGGTGTTCTTGGTTGTGAATATAAATTCCGAAGAAATGGATAATCCGTTTTTAATAGAACCAAGACTGCGCGAGGATATTATTGAAGTGACCGACCTTGATTCTTATAAGGGAAAAACGGTTGAACTGAAGAAAGAACAACCTGTGGAAAAAAGAGATAATGCTGACGATATAAAAATGAAAGATAAAGACTTCATTAAGTCCAACGAAGACAGATCACTTGTAGGAAGGGAAGAAGAATCTGAAACTGAAACTATAATTGAACAGCCGCCGTTAGTATCTGATGAAAAATTGACAGAGGTGAAAACTACTGCCCCTGAATCCACCATAGCAGATTTAACCGGGGAAATTGAACCAACTGAAACAACTTCTGAAATGGCTACGGGAATGGCTATTACAAAAGAGGAGTTAAATTTCAGGCAGGTTCAATTATCCGAAAAAGAGCAGCAGGAGGTTGACGAGTTGAGGATGAAAGTGCAATCGATGCAGAAACTGAAAACCAGGGAAAATATCAAGCAGCAGGATTAAAAATTGGTGTCAATCCAACTTTGCATTTCCTTTCAAAATATCTATATTAACGCCTCAAAATTTGATAAAAGTGATAAAAATTAAGGATTTATAAATGAAAAAAGGGATTCATCCGGAATACAGACCTGTAGTCTTTCAGGATCCGTCTTGTGATTTTGCAATATTAACCAGATCAACTATTAAAGCATCTGATACAATCAAATGGACTGATGGAAACACTTATCCATTAGTTAAGCTCGAAATTTCCAGCGGCTCACATCCGTTCTTTACAGGTAAGCAAAAGCTTGTTGATACTGCTGGACGGGTCGAGAAATTTCAGAAAAAATATTCAAAGAAAAAGACAGAGAATAAGTAATAAAAATTCAATTTCAACTTTAAAAAGCCAGCCAGTTCTGGCTTTTTTATTTTTATTTATTCTGCTGCCTGCCCCCTGATAGAATTTTAGTAAAGATTCTTAGAACAAAAAACGTTAAATTGACTTCCCAAAAATCTTAATGTAAACAAATACTTATGCAAATCTGCATTTTTGAGGACGATCAATATCTTAATTTCGAGCCGCTGATTTACTCACGACCGGTTTTTGACTTAATCTGCGGAATGACCACGCTTAAAGAAAAAATCATTCGTACTTTTCTAAAAGAAAAAGTTGTTCTCAAATGCCGGCATTATCTCGAACAGATAGTTAAAGAAGAAAATCCAAAGTGTAAAGTAAATCAGATAGATGAAGATGATTGTTTATTTATAAACGGAAGAATAGTTGCACCAAAAAATCTGAAAAACCTTCTAAAATCTAAGGCTGCCGAAGAAAAAGTTTTTGTTTCCGGGGGAATTATTGCTGCCGCAAAAGTTTCTGCAAATAGAATTAAAGACTTATCATTAAATACATCCGAAATCGTTGATACAAATTTGTTCAATGGTCTTCCAAGGGAAGAAGTTGATATTCAGTTTGCAAATTACCTTTGGGATCTTGTTCACGTGAACGGAAAAGAATTACAAAACGATTTTATGATTTACGCAAAGAGCAGGTCATCTGCCTATAAGAAATATCCGGGTGTAAACTTTTTGAAAAAGAAAAATATTTTAATCGGGAAGAATGTTGAAATAAAACCGGGTGTTGTACTGGATGCTTCCACAGGACCGATCTTCATTGATAAAAATGTTACAATCTTTCCGAACGCTGTGATCCAGGGCCCAGCCTATATTGGTGAGTTATCCAAAATAAAAAGCTGTGCAACTATTTACCCGAATGTAAGTGTAGGTAAAGTTTGCAAGATTGGCGGCGAGGTTGAAGAAACTATAATTCATTCGTATACGAATAAACAGCATTCCGGATTTCTCGGTCATGCGTACCTGGGCAGCTGGATTAATATCGGTGCAGATACAAACAACAGCGATCTGCAAAATAATTACGGTACTATCAAAGTACAGGTAAACGGTAAACACATAGATTCGGGAAAACAATTCGTTGGTCTGATGATGGGAGATCATTCAAAGACGGCGATCAATACAATGTTTAACACAGGAACAGTAGTCGGGTTTTCCAGCAATATATTTGGTGCCGGCTTTCCTCCTAAGTACATCCCTTCATTCGGCTGGGGTGGAAATGATTCAATGAAAGAATATAAACTTTCAAAAGCCATAGAAACAGCAAAGGCAGTATTTGCGAGAAGGAACAAAGAGTTTACACAGGATGATGAAAAACTTTTTGAAGTAATCTTTGAATTGACTAAAGAAGACAGGATAAAGAGAGGATACTAATGGAAAACGAGCATAATATTGTACTTGAATCACACACAGTAAAAGACCTTTATCAGGGAGTACGCGGGCTTGCAATAAAAATTCTGAACAGGATTGACAGAACAGATGCTTATCTGGAAAGACTGCTCGACAATGAAATGAAAAGCACTGAGCTAAGCGGTCCTGATAAGGCTTTACTTTATGAAATTGTTCACGGTGTTGTCAGGTGGCAGGGCAGACTCGACTGGATATTGAATGGTTTCTACAAAGGAACTTTTTCTAAAGCAATTCCTAATTTGAAGAATGCGCTCCGTGTAGCACTCTATCAGATATTATTTCTTGACAGGGTGCCCGACTACGCTGCTGTAAATGAAGTCGTGGAATTTGTTAAAAAGCTTCACGGTCAGAAGCCAGCCGATTTGGTAAATGCCGTGTTGAGGAATATTATCAGAAGCAAAAATGTAATCAGATATCCCGATCCCGAAGAGGATTTAGTCGGTTATCTGGCAGCATTTTATTCACACCCTTCCTGGCTGGTCAAGAGATATGTCCAGAGGTTTGGGCGGGAAGATACAGAAATGCTGCTTTTTGCAAATAATGAAAAACCTTTTCTTACGCTCAGGATTAATGCTTTAAAAACTACTTCCGAAGATTTTAAAATGCTGCTTGAGTCGGTAAATTTAAAGTACAGACAAGGAGCTTATCTTCCCGAATTTTTTAAACTTCAGAATCTTACGAATATCACCGCATGGGAGTATTACACCAAGGGATATTTTAATATCCAGGATGAAAGCGCAGGGCTTGCCTGCAGGCTGCTCGATGTCAAGGAAGGATTTAGGATTCTCGATATGTGTGCAGCCCCGGGAGGAAAAACTGCTTACATTGCTGCATTAATTCATTCCCGCGGGGAAGTAGTTGCAATTGATCGCTTTGAAAGCAGACTGAAGCTTCTGCAAAAAAATATGGATCGATTAGAAGTTAATTGTGTACGGACTATTACTACAGATGCTCTTGAATATAACAGCCCGCCATTCGACAGAGTACTGGTTGACGTACCTTGTTCCGGAACCGGAACTCTTTCCAAAAAGCCGGATATCAAATGGAGAAAAGATTTGTTCGATATAAGAGATTTGAATAAAACTCAGTCGAAGCTTCTTGGGAAAGCTGCAACACTTGTTAAACCGGGTGGCGTTATTGTTTACAGCACTTGTTCTCTTGAGCCGGAAGAAAATTTTGAAATCGTGAAGCAGTTTTTAGCACAAAATAATAATTGGCGGCTGGAAAGTGCTAAAGGTAAATTTCCGGATGAAATTCTCGATGAGAACGGGTGCATTCAAACATTGCCTCACGTACACAAAATGGATGGTGCGTTTGCCGCAAAACTGGTGAGAGTTTCTTAAATTTTATAGCATCAGAATTTTCAATTTTAATCCTTAATGCTATGCTTGATAAATTCGCAGAGGAATTAAGAAAAGCCCGGGTGAAAAAGGGTATCACATTGCAGCAGCTTGCTGCGAAGACTCGTATCGATTTCAAGTTTCTTGAGGCAATTGATAACGGAAATTTCAGCTTCCTGCCCGAACTTTATGTTAAAGCTTTTATTAAGCAGTATGCAAAAGTTGTCGGGCTCGATGAGAAAGAAACAATTGAAAGATATGAAGATGCCAAAGAGGGAAGACTTGCTGACAGGGATGAAAGCAAATCTTTGCTGGAGAAAAAACTGGATATTGAGAGAAAAAAAGAAAAAGAGCCTGCGCCCCGGTCGGTTAAATCGTTTACTGATATTTCCACACAACGATCTCCTGATAACCAGGGAAAGAAAAGCAATACTAATGTAACTGCCGCTGCCGTAATTGCCGCTCTTGCAATTATTCTGATTATTTATTTTCTGTTTTTTAATAAAAGCTCCGATATTATTATTGAAGAGAAACCTTATGAGCAGGTTCTTGATCAAAGTAAAGAAAGATTTAAAGTTGAAAAAACAAAAGATGCTTCCGGGCTGGCTGCTTCTCAATTATCCGATAGCCTTTTATTGGAAATATCTAATAAAGATTCATCCGATTCACTCTGGGTTCTGGTAATATCCGATGATAAAATAAAAGAAGATTTCTTGCTTTATCCCGGCCGAAGCAAAATAATGAGAGCTTCAGGTAACTTTAAATTCACGCTGGGCAACTCAGGTGTAGTAAGCCTGAAATTAAATGACAACCCGTTAAGTTTTGAAGGACGTAGAGGTTCGGTTAGGCATTTCCTTGTAGATTCAACGGGTATTAAAAGATTGTATTCCCCTCCGATTTTAAAGATTGAATAGAATGATTCCCCCCATCGAAAAAAAAATTGAAAATCTGCGCCGGCAGATAAGAGAACACGATTACAGGTACTACGTGCTTTCAGATCCTGCTATCAGCGATGAGGAGTACGACCGGCTTTACAAAGAGCTTCAGTTATTGGAAATGCAATATCCGGAGCTGATTACGCCGGATTCACCTACCCAGAGAGTTGGCAACGACCTTACAAAAGAGTTTAAACCGGTAGAACACAAAATACCAATGTTGAGCCTTTCAAATACTTACAGCGAACAGGAATTACTTGATTTCGACAAACGAATTAAAGATGCACTACCCGGTAATCAGAAAGTTGAATATATAGTTGAGCTTAAGATTGACGGTGCCTCCGTAAGTCTTAACTATGTTGACGGAAAATTGAAATCTGCAGCAACGCGCGGAGACGGTAATATTGGTGAAGAGGTTACGAACAATATAAAAACTATCCGCAGCATTCCCCTTGTTTTTCAGAAACCCGGTTCGGTTAATTATAACCTTAATGATATTGAAGTACGCGGTGAAGTATTTATGAGCTTAAAGGATTTTGCAAATTTGAACAGGGAAAGACAGAAGAATGGCGAAAAACTATTTGCCAATCCAAGAAACTCTGCTGCCGGAACATTAAAACTTCAGGATCCGAAGGAAGTTGCTCGCAGGGCTCTTAATGGCTTCTTTTATAATCTTATCAGCCCGGATGACAATTTAAAATCTCAGGAAGAAAACCTGAAAATACTACATAAGCTTGGCTTCAGGGTAAACAAACATTACCGAAAGTGCAGTAATATAGAAGAAGTAATAAGTGTGTGCAGAGAATTTGAAAATCTGCGGGATGAACTCGATTATGAAATTGACGGTGCAGTGATCAAATTAAATTCACTGCAGCAGCAAAAAATATTAGGCAGCATTGCCAAATCACCACGCTGGGCAGTTGCTTACAAATTTAAAGCTAAGCAGGCAGTCACCGTTGTTAAAGAAATTTTGTGGCAGGTCGGAAGAACAGGTGCTGTTACACCTGTTGCAGAGCTCGAACCAAAATTTCTTGCAGGTTCCACTATTAGCAGAGCCACACTGCATAACTATGATGAAATTGTGAGAAAGGATATCCGTACAGGCGATACAGTAATAATTGAAAAAGGCGGAGATGTGATTCCGAAAGTTGTGGAAGTGATTTTAAACAAAAGACCGGCCGGAAGTAAAAAAACAAAACCACCCTCAAAATGTCCGGCATGCGATTCCATTCTTTTTAAACCCGAAAATGAAGTCGCATACTATTGCCAGAATTCGGAGTGTCCGGACCAAGTTAAGGGAAGAATTGAACACTTTGCATCACGCGGAGCCATGGATATCGAAGGCCTGGGAGAAGCGATAATCGATCTCTTTGTTGAGAAAGGATTCCTTAAAACTTATGCCGATATCTATAAACTAAAAAATAAAAGATCTGAACTTATTGAAATTGAAAGGCTTGGAGAGAAGAGTATTAATAACCTGCTTAATGCAATCGAAAAGAGCAAACAAAAACCATTTGATAAAGTGCTTTTTGCAATCGGAATACGTTATGTAGGTGCAGGCGTTGCCAAAAAACTTGCTGAACATTTTCGTTCTATCGAGGCTATTATAGCAGCTTCAGAGGAAGATATAATGAGCGTTTACGAAATCGGGGAAAGCATAAGCCGAAGTGTTAAGCAGTTCTTTGCGAACAAATCCAATATTAAAATTATTGAGGAATTGAAAAATGCCGGGCTAAGCTTTAGTTTTGAGAAGCAAAAATCTACTGTAATACCAGATAACTTTTTCAAAGGTAAATCGTTTGTGCTTACAGGTGCATTAAATTCCTTCAGCCGTGGTGAAGCCGGTGAACGGATAATTAAATTGGGTGGCAGCGTTGTCTCAAGTGTTAGTTCTAAAACTGACTTTGTGATATATGGCGATAAAGCGGGGTCAAAACTTGATAAGGCGAAAGCACTTGGTATTCTGTTGCTTACCGAAGAAGCTTTTATTGAAGAATTAAGTAAAGCAGAGAAGAAATGATAAGTGCAATCAAAGAACGTGCAGCAAAGTTTATTCTTAATAAGAGCCGTGCGAAGGAACAGTTCAGCCAGAGAAATTTTACGGGTATATTCGATAAAGTATATTCATTTCTTGTCCTCATGCCTGCCGACGATAAAGATTTCAGGCTGTCTTTCCCTACTCTCGATTATTTAAAAGAACAAAAGAAAACAGTGTTCGTTATGACTAATGAATTCAGAATCAGCCTTCTACCTGCTTACTTCAAAACAAATTCGATCGGGCATGGAATTAAAGATTCAACTAAACTGAACCTGCCGGCGAAAAATATAATTAACAAATTAGAAAAAATGCGATTTGATGTAATTATGAACCTGAACAGGAAGGATTCAGTGTTCTACAGTTATATAGCTAAAACTATTAGTGCCCAGGTGAAAATTGGCTTTGTAAGCTCTGAATCAGACAGCTATTTTAATTTACAGGTTGCCAATTACCAGGGCGATCCTGAAGTTTCTTACAATAATTTGTTAAATTGCCTTAAAATGTTTTAGAGAATTTTAATGAACTTCGAAGTAAAAAAAGAAGACGGTATAACTATATTCAGATTAAATGAGCAAAGGCTTGATACAAATATCTCTGGACTTCTTAAAGGTGAATTTACAATGCTTTTAAAAGTTGAAGGCGCCGATAAGTTTATTCTAGACCTTAGCAACGTTGAGAGTTGTGATAGTTCGGGCTTAAGTGCAATTCTTGTAGCCAACCGGATTTTAAACTCCACAAACGGGCATATGAGAATTGCCTCTCCTTCTGAAAAAGTTTATTCTTTAATTCGTATTACACAGCTCGACAGGGTCCTGCCTGTATGCGAAACTGTTGATGCAGCATTAGTTGAACTAAAAAAAATTAATTAATAGGATAAGCAAATCAGTATATAATCAGGCACCCCGGCTTAAAGGGTGCCTTTTAGTTTTAAATTATAAGCCAAAGCAACTCTGCAGGTTTGGAAAACAGAGCGATTGATTACGTTATAATTTTATGCTATCTCCTGGCGATTGCTCTAATTGGTATTTTTTCAGGAGGGAAGCAGCAAACCATCAAGGATTATTTCCTTGGTGCAGCTAAGATACCATGGTGGGCAGTATGTTTCTCAATCGTCGCTGCCGAAACCAGTGCGCTTACTTTTATTTCTATTCCCGGTCTGGCTTACTTAACTAATCTCAACTTTCTGCAGGTTGCTTTTGGATTTTTAGCAGGCAGAATACTTGTTGCTGTTTTATTGTTGCCTGCATACTTCAGGGGGGAGCTCGAAACAGCGTACAAATATCTTGAAAGCAGATTTGGTAAAAGCGCAAGAACTTCCGCTTCTGTTATTTTTTTACTAACACGGCTTGCTGCTGATGGCGTAAGGCTTTTCGCAACATCAATACCGTTGTATTTAATGCTTAAAATTGATCCGGTAATTGCAATCGTTATTGTTGTGCTGGTTTCGTTGCTTTACACATACACAGGTGGCATTAAGGCGATAATATGGGCTGACACTTTCCAGATGTTTATTTATCTGGGTGGCGCTGCAACAGCAGCAATATTTTTAATAAATTTATTGCCCGGCGGTTTGAACTCTGTTCTGACAAGCACATCAGCCCAATCCAAATTTTCTTTAATTAATTTTGGTTTTAATGGCGGGTTGAATGATTTTTTCAGCAATCCTTACACTGTGTTTGCCGGCGTTATTGGTGGTGCTTTTCTTTCCATGGCTTCTCACGGAACCGATCAGTTAATAGTACAGAGACTGCTGGCGGCAAAAAATTTAAGAAGCGCGCAAAAAGCTGTAATCGGAAGCGGGATAGTAATTATTATCCAGTTTGCCTTTTTTCTTTTTCTGGGTATTCTCCTTTTTGCTTATTACGGGCAGACGGATTTTAAATCAGATGAGGTATTTCCAAAATTTATCATCGAAGTTCTTCCGGCCGGAATTTCGGGTATAATTATAGCAGCATTGTTTGCTGCAGCTATGTCTTCACTTGCCGGCTCTATCAGTTCTCTTTCATCTTCGGCAATGATGGATCTTTTTATTCCATTATCCGGCAAAGAAATTTCCGAAAAGAAAAAATTGGTTGTCTCCAGAATCCTGACGATTATTTTTGCTGCACTCTTGGTATTATCTGCACTGTTTTTTATAAGATCTTCCATTGCGGTAGTGGAATTGGCGCTGGGTATAGCTTCAATCACTTATGGGGGGCTGCTTGGTATGTTTCTTTTAGGGCTGCTGAACAGGAAATCAGCACAGCGCGGGGCTATAACCGGCTTCTTTACCGGCATCACAGCTATGCTTGTAGTTATTTCTTTTCAGCTAGCGGCGTGGACATGGTTCACTCTTATTGGAGTCCTGGTAACAGTGCTGATAGGATCAATTTTAAGTTATAGAAAAAATAATAAGCAAGAAAATCAACAATAATATTAATTCGCTTGTTCGCAAAGCTCTTTAATATAATGGTACGACTCAAGATGACCGAGCCCGTAAGCTTCCTTAAGATCTTTACAGCAGCCTTCTTTATCGCCTGTTTTATGTTTTACAAGAGCTCTTTCAAAGTATGCGGACTCGTGCCTGGGATTTTTGATTATTGCAGTTGAAAAATTTTCAATCGCTTCTACAAGCTTAGCCGAGTCTTTGAAAACAAGTCCTAACATAAAATATGCTTCGGGAAAATCGGGCACAGCTTTCAAATAGCTTGTAAAATCAATAACCGCTCCGCCGTAATCTTTTGAATAATATTTTGCGGCAGCCCGGTAATACAGACAGTTTACTTCACCCATCTGCAGCCTTATTGCCTCTGTAAAATCCTGTATTGAACTTTCATAATTTCGCTGCCTTAACTTGGTTATGGCTCTGCAGTAATGTGCAACAGGTTCTGAAGGTTTCAAATCTATTGCTGTGCTGAACTCCCCTACAGCTCCTTTAAAGTCGCTGCTTCCAAATTTTTCTATTCCTTTCCTTATTGCCTTAGTTAGCTTTTCACTTTCAACATTGAAAAAAGTTCTGAACCTGTTTATTTCTTCCTTAAGGTTTTTAGTCGGATAATGCGTTATTGACGGAAGCGGAGCTTTCTCTTTTGAGACTGCTTTTACTTTTATTTCATTTTCGTCACTAATACTTTTTTCAAGAATTGATCTTTCGTGATGAGACAGCTTCGGCTGAAATTCTTTTCCTCCCGCCCTGATAATTTTGTAGATGACTACCAAACCGGCGGCACCAAGAATTCCAACTATAATTTCGGTCATTTCAAACCCAGTAAAAATATTAAATACTAACTTCCCTTATGAGCAAATAATATGCCTTAAATGATGAAGCAAAATCACTGTAAAAGTTTATTTTTCTATAGTTAAAATGTAATTTTTCAGAATATAAAGAAGATCATTTCAGGTAGTATTTTCAAATGCAATTTATAGACATACTGATAGTAATACTTAGCCTGGGGATTTCTATATCAATTGCTTTATACTTTTCCGGGAGGGCGGGAAAAAGCATTACTGAATTTTTTCTTTCCGGAAGAAACCTTCCATGGTATCTTGCAGGCACTTCGATGGTTGCAACAACATTTGCGGCAGATACTCCGCTGGCCGTAACAGAGCTCGTTGCCAATAACGGTATTGCCGGCAACTGGCTTTGGTGGAATTTTGCCATCGGTGGAATACTTACCGTTTTTTTCTTCGCGAAGTTGTGGAGAAGAGCCGGTATCTTAACTGAGGCAGAGTTTGCAGAAATCAGATATTCGGGTAAACCGGCAAGATTTCTAAGAGGCTTCCGTGCCGTCTATCTTGGTTTATTTATGAATGTTATCATAATTGGCTGGGTTAATAAAGCTATGGCCTCAATTTTAACCGGCATGTTTGGAATTGATGAATCGGCAGTTTATTGGTATGTATTCGGGTGTTTGCTTGTAGTAGCTTTATACTCAGCACTCTCAGGCCTATGGGGAGTTGTGGTATCGGATGCATTTCAATTTATACTCGCAATGGCGGGCTGCATAGTTCTGGCCATTATTGTTGTACAACTTCCGCAAATTGGTGGAACAGATGGCATGAAAGCCAGACTGCCTGAAAGAGTATTTGAATTTTTCCCGCGAATAAATGACGCCGGGTCTGCTGCGGGTACTTTTGCGCTCACCCTGTCTTCATTTCTTGCTTACATCGCTATTACATGGTGGGCTTCGTGGTACCCCGGTGCAGAGCCCGGCGGCGGCGGGTATGTTGTGCAGAGGATGATGTCTGCTAAGAACGAAAAGCATTCTTTGCTGGCTACGCTTTTTTTCCAGGTTGCTCATTATGCACTCAGGCCCTGGCCATGGATTTTGGTTGGATTGAGTACGATGATTTTATATCCTCAGCTTGGTGCCGATGAAAAGCGAATGGGCTACATCTATGCAATGAACGATTTTCTGCCTGCCGGCTTAAAGGGCATGCTGATTGCAGCATTCTTCGCCGCTTATATGAGCACTGTTGCAACACAATTAAACTGGGGGGCTTCATACCTTGTGAATGATTTTTATAAACGTTTTATTATTTCTGATTCTGATGAAAAACATTATATAATAATATCCCGGTTAGCAACGTTTTTTTTAATGTTAGTTTCTGTTTTTATTACACTTTTTATAAGCAGAATTTCAGGAGCCTGGCAGTTTATTCTTGAATGCGGGGCAGGTGTTGGGCTGGTTTTAATTCTAAGATGGTTTTGGTGGCGGATTAATGCCTGGTCAGAAATTTCCGCTATGATTACGCCCTTTGTTTTGTATCCGCTGACTATGCTTGCGGGTTTTGAATTCCCTGATACAATATTTGTCATTGTGCCAATAACTACTCTGGTCTGGCTGTCTGTAACATTCCTTACAAAACCTACCGATGAAGCGGTTCTGATTTCCTTTTATAAACGTACTTTTCCGGGGGGAATTTTGTGGAAGAGAATTTCCTCGAAAATTTCGGGTATTAAAGAAGAGAAAATATTCTTGAAGATGATGATTAACTGGATTTTCGGTGTATTTCTTGTCTTTTCAATTTTATTCGGAATCGGCAAATTAATATTCTCGGACTACAGTGAATTTGGCATTTACGCAGTTCTTGCCGCAATATCCGCTTTTATTATTGCCCGTAACCTTTCTGTTTCTTATCCTAGTTTGGAAGACAAATGATACAAAACAAATCCATTAAGAACATTAAACTTGTGGTTTCAGATCTCGATGGCACCCTGTTAAATAACGACGGACAGCTTGGTGCAAAAACAATAAGGATGATTAAAGAGCTTGTAAACAGAGATATTATATTTTGTATTGCAACCGGCAGGCTGCATTCTTCGGTTGTGCCGGTTGCTGAGCAGCTTTCGATAAACGGACCGATTATTTCCCTAGATGGTGCTTTGATCAGATATCACAATAAGAAAAAGATAATCTTTGAATCTTTTCTTAAAACAAAGTATGTTAAGAAAGCAATAAAATTTTCAGATGATTACAGGGTTAACATTGTGCTGTGCCACTCCGATGCAATATTTTATACGGAGTATAACTCGGTTATTCCGCTGTTGCTTAGTAAATATGGCGCAGAATATAAAAAAGTTGATTCATATCTTCCGTTTATTAATAAAACTTTAGAAATAGTTTGTTCAAGCGATTTGAAAGAAACACTAAAAAGAATGTATGATATGTTCAGATTTCCGGCAACTTTCGGATGCAGCACTTCCTTCTTTAAAAGCCACACACACGATAACATCTTTTACCTTGAAATAAGAAAAGCTGGAAGCAACAAAGGGAAAGGATTATTGCGAGTTCTAAAATATCTTAACATCAAGCCCCGTAATACCGCTGTGCTTGGCGATTGGTATAATGATATCCCGCTTTTTCAGGTAAACGCATATAAAGTTGCCGTTGCAAATGCAATCCCGGAATTATTGAGCAAGGCGGACTTTGTTACAAAGCATAATAACAATGAAGAAGGGGCTGCAGATTTTTTTGAAATGCTGCTCGAAGAAAATAAGGATAGAAACAAATGAATTTAGAATCAGGAAAAACAATTAAAGGATTATTAATAAAAATTCTGATCGGGCTGGTTACTACCGTGCTTATTGTCTTTATGTTTCCCAAGGGGGAATCGATCGAATTTGAAGTCTCGGAAGGAGCTATCTGGCTGTTCGATGATTTAATTGCGCCATTCAGTTTCCCGGTTAAAAAAGCTGATAACATTTACCTTAACGAAGTTGACCGTGCTCGTAGAACTGTTTATCCTGTTTTTGAATACAAACCAGGTATGAAAAAGCTCAGCATCGATTCATTAAAAACCTACAGCAGCATACTTATAAATACAATAGATTTTTTTATTGATTCTGATTCCATCCCGTCCTTAAACCCTACCTTTTTAAGCGACGTCTCGTTCACAAAATTTTTAAACCTCAGGATCCAGGAAAGAAATTTAATTAATCCTGATTTCCTGAAACTAAGTGCTTTGTTAACATCGGTTGAAAGTGCTTTAAAAGGGATTTACAGGCAAAGTATTCTAAGTATCGATGAGGGGGAACAATTGCGTGATAGTATTGCAGTAAGGACTGGAAATTTCGACAGGATCGAACCTCTGAGTAAATTTCTTTTTCTGAACAAGGCAGAAAGCGAAGTCGAAAAACAAGTAAAAAGACTAAATTATCCGCATGATATTGAAAGTGCACTGGCAGAGTTCGCTCTTCATTTTGTTTTTCCTGATTTAATTTACAGCGAGAATTTAACCGATGAGCTGATAACTTATGCTGAGACCAATGTATCCAGATATACCGGAATTGTAAACGAGAATGAAAGGATAATTGCACGGCACGAGAGAATTACAAAGGAAGCGAAACTGAAAATTGAATCATATAAAGAAGCAAAAGGTGAAATTATCGGAAGTGAAAGTCTGGTTCTTCAAGGAATTGGAAAGTTTGTGCATATATCACTTATTATTTCTCTGCTTGTCGCTTACATTTTTCTTTTCAGGAAAAAAATTTATTACGATAACAACAAAATTCTTCTGTTTGCGCTTTTAATCCTGTTTGTTTCTTTCGTTACCTTCCTTATTAATCAGATTGAAGTGCAGGCACCTATGCAGTATTTAATTTTCATTCCGGCAGCTTCAATGTTGATTACAATTATGTTCGATTCCAGAATCGGGTTTTACACAACAGTAATAATTACTCTTATTACAGGTGCCTTGCGCGGAAACGATTACACATTTATGGCGATGAACCTGATTGCCGGAGGAATTGCTGTTTATTCTGTAAGGGATATTAAAAACCGCTCGCAGATTTTCCGGTCATTCCTCTTTATCCTGCTGGGATATCTGCTCTCAATTTTCGCTTTCGGTTTAGAAAGATTTGCCCCGTGGTCTAATTTACTCGTTGAATCTGCTTTTGCCGCATCCAATGCACTTATCAGTCCTGCGCTTACATACGGTTTGCTAATATTCTTTGAACGCCTGTTTAAAATCACCACCGACCTTACACTGCTGGAGCTTTCAAACTTTGACCGTCCGCTTCTGAAGGAACTTTCGAGAAAAGCCCCCGGAACATTCAATCATTCGATGACGATGGGAACGCTTGCCGAAGCTGCTGCGGAGAAAATAGGAGCGAACCCTTTGCTTGCACGCGTTGGTGCATACTATCACGACGTAGGTAAAACAATCACCCCCCAGAATTTTGTAGAGAACCAGCTTAATAACCAGAATGTACACGAAAACCTTACCCCAGAGGAAAGCGTGAGTCTTATTGTGCGTCATGTTTTAGAAGGAATAGCACTGGCAAAAGAAAATAATCTGCCTCAGGAAATAATAGATTTTATCCCCATGCACCATGGCAGAATGATAATTACCTATTTCTACGACAGGGCAAAGAAAATTTACGGAGAAGATAAAGTAAATGATGATGATTACAGGTATCCCGGTCCGAAGCCCGATACAAAAGAAACAGCAATAGTAATGCTTGCCGACGGCTGTGAATCTGCCGTAAGATCAATCGAAAATCCTGACCCGGTGAAGGTTGAAAATGTAATCAACAGCATATTTAGAAGCAGGATGGCCGATGGTCAGCTCGATGAGGCACCTGTTACACTTAAGGATATAACAAAAATGAAGGAAGAATTTCTGGGTATATTACTCGGTCAGCATCACAAAAGAATTAAATATCCCCGGCAGGAGGAGACAGAAAAGGGAATTTCGCAGGAAGAAAAGCAGCAGCCCGAAAATTAAATGGAAATTTTTTTAAGGGAATATCTTGACTCGCTCGAGCTTGAGCGGGATCTTTCAGCTAACACGATAAGTTCTTACCGTAACGATTTAACTGCTCTGAATAATTATCTTAAGAATGAAAATATTCACGAACCATCTGAGGTTTCCTCCGCCGATCTAGTGGATTTCTTTAAATTGTTAAATAAACTTGGTCTGAGCAGCCGTTCTGCTGCAAGGTACTATTCATCTGTAAAAGGATTTTTTACATATTTATTTTCGAGAAACTACCTTGAAAAAAATCCGGCAGAAAAACTCTCTGCGCCAAAAATAAGCAAAAATTTACCCACAGTTTTAAGCATAGCGGAAATAGAAAAAATTCTTGCCTGCCCCGAGGTTAATTCCAAACTCGGTTTGAGAGACAAAACGCTGCTCGAAATATTTTATGCATGTGGTCTTAGAGTATCTGAATTAATAAACTTAAAAATCTCCGACCTCTTCTTAAATGAGGAAGTGATTAGAGTATTTGGCAAAGGATCGAAGGAAAGACTGGTGCCCATCGGCTCTTCTGCAATAAAATGGATTTCAGAGTATTTAAAGAACAGCAGACCATTGCTGGCAAAAAGCAGCAAAAGTGAGAATATACTTATTCTCAGCAGCAGGGGAACAAAGCTATCGCGTATGGGTGTATGGAAAATTGTAAATTACTATGCTGAAACAGCAGGAATTAAAAAGGAAGTTCACCCGCATACATTCAGACATTCATTTGCAACTCACCTGATTGAAGGCGGTGCTGATCTGCGTGCTGTGCAGGAAATGCTGGGTCATGCTGATATTTCTACTACACAGATTTATACTCATATTGACAGAGATTATATAAAACAAGTTCACAGAGATTATCATCCGAGGGGATGAATATCTTTGTGGTTAAGCAAGATCATTAACAATTCTTTAGATCAATAATTTACTTTTTTTAAGTTTGAGATATTTAATTTCAAATCTGCACAATGCAATGAAATCACATTTTCTGCTTATAATAAGTGTGGGGGTTCTCATAACATCTTTTAGCAATTGTGATAAACCACTGCAAGAAGAGAAAGTTGTTCTGGAGAAAGCAAAGGATAACGATCTTGAAAAAACTCTCACTCATTTTCTCTTCATAGGCAAATGGTATGGTAAGAATGGTGTATACAATTATAATTTAACAGAAAGAAAATACAAAACAGTTTGGTGGCATCCACGTGAAAATGTGATTTTACTTGTTGCCAAACCCGGAGAATATCCGGCTTTTTTTCTTACCGGCGGGAAGATGGGAATGAGAGGAAATTTTCCGTTCTTTGAAAAAATTAAAATTTTTAGAATAAGCACGGAGCTTTCGAGAATTGAAAACATTTACAAAATTGAGGGAGGCATGCAGATTACGTCACGCTGGAATGAAGATGGAAACTTAGAAGTAGTTTTCACATCAATAGATAATACCGATCCCTCTTACATCAACAAATACAGAAAAACTTTTGATAATTACGGCAGACTGATCAACGACGAAATTGAAACTTTTAACCTTATTAATGACGGTTTCCCGGAATTGCTGCCAAAGAGAAATCCTACTATCTCAACATCCGGCAAATACGGTGTATCAATAATTGGAGACACTGTTTTCTTCAAATCTGTTAGCAGTGACAGTCTCTTTTTTATTACAGAACCGAAGCATAGCGTAAATAAAATAGTATGGAGCGAAGATGAAAATTTCCTTTTCATTTCAACTCTTGATCTTAGAAATGCAACTGTTAAAACCAGAAGTCCTGAAACTTCTGAATTATTCATCTATTCTTTGTCAGCCGATTCTATAATCGATGTGTTTGGTGGAGCAGGTCTTAAAAACTTTTTTACTATGAATGAGTTACTGATTTTTGATACCGGATTTGGCAGTAATTCACAAATTAATATCTATGACGTTAAACAGCGAAAAGTGATAGATGTAATTAAGCCAAGAGAAGGTTGTGGTCTTATAACTCTTCCATTGCTTCCGGACGGTAATTAAGATTTTAACTTTAATAATCTTTTTAATCTTTTTGTAAGCGGGAAAAGAAAAATCAAAATTTTCCTGACCCAATCAGGATATTGCTCATCAAGTCTGGCATCAAAATCCCAGTTACACATTTCAATTCTTTCTTTCATAACTTCAGGATGAGTTCCTTCAAACCTTTTAAGATTTCCAAGATCATCTAACTTAAATGATGAAGCAGAAACATCGGTCATTTCCTCGTCAGTGTAGTAAAGCTTATGAAAATCAATTCTTTTCTGAGTCATCGTATCAGGAGGCCGAACCCAGCCGTAGTGATAAACTTCAGCATCTATATCAATTGAATTAATAGCAGAGCCGTCTTTGTGCTTAAAGTTCATCGCATCTCCCCACGAGATAATGCCTTTGTTTAGTTTAATAACTCTTGTTTCTTTTATATACCAGTTTCTGTAATTATCCTGATAATAATCATAACTGCCGTAGAAATGTTTATACATGAATCGTAATCCTTCAACAGAATCATTGTTTAAATAATTTCGCATGGCATTCATTACAGTATCAAGATATTTTTCATGAAGGATTTCATCAGCCTGAATATAAACCCCCCATTCTCCGGTACATTCTTTTAAAGCTGCATTTGTTTCAACAGATAATAATTTTCCTCCTTTACGCAAGCTCATATCCCAGGTTCTGCGGATAATTCTGATTTTATTGCTCTCAATTGATTTTACTGCTTCGTAGGTTTTGTCTTCAGAATCACCAACGTTTACTATTAATTCATCACACAGGGGAAGTATACTTAAGATAGCTTCGCGGAAAGGATAAAAATACTTGATGCCGTTTCTTATAATTGTGAAACCGCTTACTTTCATTTCTCGTCAAGTTTAAATTGCATGTAATAAAGCTTGTGGTAGAGACCGTTTTTGCTTAATAGTTCTTCGTGAGCACCTTCCTCAACAATCTTACCATCGCTGATAACAATTATTTTATTTGCTCTTTGAATAGTTGACAATCTGTGTGCGATAACTATTGAGGTTCTTCCTTTCATTAATCTTTCAATTGCCTGTTGAACAAGCATTTCAGATTCTGTATCAAGTGATGACGTTGCTTCATCTAAAATCAGGATCGGAGGATTTTTTAACAAAGCACGCGCAATGGAGAGACGTTGCCGTTCACCTCCGGAAAGTTTAATACCGCGGTCACCGATGACTGTTTCATATCCATCTTTTAATCCCTCAATAAAGCTATGAGCATTGGCAGCTTTTGCAGCTTCAATTATCTTATCAATGGAAATACTTTGCAATCCATAAGCAATATTGTTTCTTACTGTATCGTTGAACAAAATTGTTTCCTGCGTAACAACACCAATCAAAGAGCGCAGTGATTTCATCGTGATATTTCTTATGTCAACTCCATCAATGAGTATTGAACCATCTGTAACATCATAAAAGCGGGGAATAAGATCTACAAGGCTTGATTTTCCTGCACCGCTCGGACCAACTATTGCAAGCACTTCGCCTTTTTTTATCAGGAGATCAATGTTCTTAAGTATTAAATCACTCTTATCATATTTGAAACTTACGTTCTGAAACTGAATTTCTTTTTCAAAAGATTTTATTTCGACTGCGTTCGGTGAGTCAACAACTTTGGGCGGAGTATCGAGAATTGCAAACACTCTTTCAGAAGCAGCGATACCTTCCTGAATGCTGTTAAAGACCTGTCCGGCTAATTTTATTGAAGGCATCATCTGGAAAAATATTCCAAGAAAAACAAAGAATGCCCCCGGCGTCATGTCACTCTTTCCAAGCACTATCTGGCTTCCGATAAAATAAAGGACGATAGTTATTGTAATAACACCTAAAAACTCAGTAATCGGAGAGGCGAGCGCTCTTCTCCTTGTTAAGCTTGTCAAAAGCCGAAAATATTTTTTTTCTTCTTCACGAAATCTTTCAATCTCATAGTTTTCCATTCCGAATGCTTTTACAATTCTCATTGCACCAAAAGTTTCATCAAGTATCGAAGTTATATCTGCAATTCTTTCCTGAGATCTTATACTTCTTTTTTTAAGTGAGTCACCGATTTTTGCAAGTATAAATCCGGTAACCGGCAATAATGCGAATACGAGTAACGTAAGCTTCCAGTTAAAGATAAAAAGCACTGCTGAAAAAATTATAATTAAAGGAGGATCTCTGAATATGCTGTTAATTACTGCTATCATTGAGTCTTTAATTATCTGAACATCATTAATTATCCTTGAAATCAAAATTCCTTTTTTCTCTTCTGTAAAATAGCCGAGTGATAATTTGTGGAAATGAGTATAGAGTTGCAGACGGATATCGCGAATTATTCCTTGCTCAACAAAAGACATAAACCATGTCTGAAGATATGAGAAAAGATTTTTGAAGAAGAACACTATAATAATCAGAACACATAAATAAGTTACAAGTTCAAGCTTTGAATAAGATTGAACAAACTCATTAAGCTGATATGAAAGCCATTCCTTTAAATTTAGCAGACTGAAATTTACCGGAGTTGCTGCTTCAGTTGACGGATTGAATAAGAGATCTATAAAAGGCATAACAAGACCAATTGAAGCAAGACTGAAAATAACGAATAACAGCATGAAAAAGTTGGCTGCAGCGAGCGGCCTGATATAAGGTTTAAGATATTTAAAAAATCGCCAGAAAACTTTCATTTGATACAAACAGTAAAAATCATAACAGAAAAGATAGTCACTAAAATTGAATTATTTAATCTTATTCATATAGTATAGTTAATATATTATGAATTGGATTATGCGAGCATTAAATTTAAATTATAAATAAGCAAAATATGCGGCATCATTGTTAAATGAATCCTTATCAGATCAATTGTAATTTAAGGACAACTATTGAGCGAAAATCAGCAAACTAATGATTATAAAACTCTTGACGTCATAATACTCTCTTTTTTCGTCATATTCATATTAAGTCTCAGCAACTCCATATTTGTAAACCAGATCGGCTATTTCGGAGCACTTCTGCTTATACTTGTAAAAGCATTTCTTACAAGAAAAAATCAATTCAGCAGAACCGGACTTGAGCTTGCATTCGCACTCTATATGCTTGCTGAAATATTATCACTAATTTTTTCCGAATACCAGGCACAGGCGTTTCATTTTTTTACAAAAAGAGCACTGCTTATTCCTGTTCTTTACACTACTGTAGCTGTAACAACAAATTTGAAACGTGGTAAAATCTTTTTTACATTATTTATTGTTGGGTCTTTAATAACCGGCATAATTTATTTGATTGAAGCAGTCCAACTTTATTTGAATAACCATTACAATATTGACCAGTCCGGACCATCCATATTTCAGCATCCAATCACAGCAAGCGAGATTGTCAGCTTCAGTGTATTATTCCTCTTCGCATTCATCATCAATGAAAAAACCGATTGGAAAGTAAAACTTCTCTTGTATTCGGGGTTTGCAATTTCGTTTTTCATGCTTATTGCAACCTATAAACGTACAGGATGGATGGGTGCGGGAGCTGGAATCATTCTTATCTTAATCATTACAAGAAAATGGAAAATTCTGATACCGGTTTTTATACTCGGGATAGTTTTATTTTTAATGGATAAGAATGTCAGTCAGGTTAGTGTTTATGACTTTGAAGGCCCGAGAGCAGAGAAACTTTATTCGTTCAATACTGATGGAAGAGCCACAACCGTTTCGAAAATGGATAGTCTTTTTGTTATATGCGATTATGAGAATGGGATATTATTTTATAAAGATTCTGTGCTGGTGAAGCAGATTAAAACCCCAGCCCCTGCAGTTGTATTTGCAAAAGTTACAAATGAAATCTTTTTAGTCCAGCTTGTTGATACACGCTTCGTCATATTGAGGAAAGAAGGAGAAGAATTTAATCTGCTAAACGAAATTCTGCCGCCGGGACAGACAACAACTTTTGCTTTATACGGAAAATCGCTCTACACATTGGATTCCGACAGCGGCTTAACTTACTATGAATCAGTCACAGGCGAATCAAAACCAATTCGTTTCCCTGAGTTCAATATTTACAGACAGTTAATTATTGATTCATCTAACTTCTACTTTATAAATGAAAGAACCGGAATATCTGTTTTTACAAAAAATAAGTCTTTGCCCGGGGATGAAATAACAAAGAGCGAAATTATTAATGTTTATCACGCTTATTTCTTCAATAGAAATTTAGTGGTTACCGGTACATATGGATTGAGGATATATTCTCTTGAAGATAATGAGATTATCTTAAAAGATCAGCTGCCACAATTAAAACAAATTCATGCAATTCATGAACAGAACGGGATATTGGCTTTACTCACCACTAGCGGTCATGTTTTCAAATATAAAGTAAGTAATAATTCAACGATTCAACTATTAGCTGAAGACAATGTTTCACCTAAACCAACAAATTTTTTATTCTCTGATGGAAAACTTTATTGCGCTTATATTAAACGCGGCAGACTTCTAAGTTTCTTTGATCCTTATTTACCGCAGAATTTTACACGGCTTGCACTATGGCGTGGTGGCTGGGAGATATTCAAAGATTATCCTTTATTCGGAGTTGGTGATATAGGCATTGAAAAGTATTATGTAAAATACAAACGACCTTATGATAAAGAAATTCACGGGCATCTTCATAACAATTATTTTCACTTCCTGGCTACTCTCGGTTTGTTTGGCTTTCTTGTACTTTTTTATCTTTTCTTCAAACTTTTTAAGATGATGGCAAAACACTTTAAAGAAACTAAAGATAAGCCTTTTATAAATTCGTACTCACTTGGTGCTATTGCTGCTTTGGCTTGTATGCTTGTATCGGGATTAACCGAGTTGAATTTCTGGGATCAGGAAATTGCTACGCTTGTTTATTTTACTACAGGGCTTAGCGCCGCTCTTTATTCATATCATAAAAATGAAGCGAAGACGGAGGCGAAAGGCAAATAGTAACTTTTCATCATTATTTTTGGATAAGAGGAAATATCTTTTAAGGACATATTTTGTTTGAAAAATGGAAATCAATAACATAAAAGAAACTGAAAAAACCATAAAAAAATTATCATCACCTTTCAATGCAAGATGTAAAGAATTAGCAATTATTCTCTCCGCAGGACACGGCAAAAGAATTAAATCCCAGCGCTCAAAAATGCTTCACACAATCTGGGGAATACCAACTGTTGAGCGTGTACACAATGCATGCACAAAAGCAGTAAAAGGAATTAACTCAATTGTTGTTGTAGGGATAAAAGCTCTTGATTTATTAAGTGTTCTGGGTAAAAGAACTAACACAGTTTATGCATATCAGGAAGAACAAAACGGAACCGGTCACGCTGTTCAGGTAGCTCTGAAAAAACTCAGGAAATTTTCTGAAGATGGGATTATTTATGTGCTTCCCGGTGATATGGGATTGATTGATGCTGAAACTCTTTCATGCTTCAGAAAAAGTTTTGTTGAATCTCAGGCAGACATGATCGTGCTTACCGGGATATTTAATGGTGACCCGAAAGAAAATAGTTACGGAAGGATAATAAGAGTTACTGCTAAAGATGTAAAAGGAAAGCGATCAGGAAGTGATGAAGGAAAAGTGATAGAAATACTTGAGTATAAAGATATTCTCGCTCTTGCTGATGATAAACCATATCTTACCAATTACAAAGGGAGAGTTTATTCTTTCACCAAAGAAGAATTGATTAACAACAATGAATACAACTCGGGTGTTTTTGCTTTCCGTTACAGCAAGCTGAAAGAGTTAATTGGTAAGCTGAAAAGTGAAAACGTTCAGAATGAAATTTATCTGACCGATCTTATTTCGTTGTTCAATGAAAAGAATTACTCTGTTGCCGCGGTTAGTCCGGAAAAGAATTATGTAGTTATGGGTTTTAACAACAAGTCTGTTCTGAAAGAAATGGAAGCAATTGCACGGAAAAATATTTATGAAAAACTTAAAGACATTATTGAAATAGAAGATCCTGATGATTTCTTCATCCACGAAAAAGTCGTTGATAATATTTTAATGGCTGATAAAAAGTATGCTGCTCTTGATGTTGTAGTTGGAAAAGGTGTTCATATCGGAAAAGATGTTGATCTCAATTTCAATCTTCAGCTTGGTAAAAATGTTTTTGTTGACGGCAAAGTTGTATTTGGTAAAAATGTTTCCGTAAGTCAGAATGTGCATCTCTCCTGCTATCCCGGGCAAACGATGAAAATCGGAAGCGATGTGCAAATTCTCTGGGGAGATATTATTAAAGGCAACATTGTTATCGGTGACGGTTCACGTATTGAATCCAGCGTTAATATGACCGGCAGTGATGAATTCCCTTTGCGGATTGGAAAGAATGTTTTAATTAAAGGCACCTCTTACATTTTTGGATCGAAGATAGCAGACGATCTTATTATTGAGCACAGCATACTTGTAAAGAAGAAAGTCCGTGCGGTGAAAGATAAAAAAGGGAAAATACAGCCTGTCAGATATTTTGTTCCGGAGAGTGAGGGGGAAACATCAATTCAAAATTTATAAAAAAAGCTCTTCAACAGAAG
Source organism: uncultured Ignavibacteriaceae bacterium (assembly GCA_964639955.1). GTDB lineage: Bacteria > Bacteroidota > Ignavibacteria > Ignavibacteriales > Ignavibacteriaceae > IGN2. The sequence goes on along the minus strand of CAZXGJ010000003.1, from coordinate 23,244 downwards.
AGCTTTTCTTTTTATAAAATATTTTTTAGTGATTTATTTAGCCGCAGTTTTAGCAGTTTGTAATTTATTAAGATGCCGGGTTATCATCGCTTTTTTCCTCGAAGCTGTGTTCTGTTTAATTAAGCCTTTTGTGGTTCCTTTATCAAGAATACTAACAGCTTCTTTGTAGAGTTTTTCTGCTTCTTCTTTACTGGTCGTAGCCAATACCTTTTTAACGCTTGACTTTATCCTCGTTGTACCTTGCTGATTAATTACTCTTTTTCTATCGTTAGTTCTTATTCTTTTCTTTGCCGATTTATGAGTTGCCATTAAGTGTAAATCCTTTTTATTTAACTATAATTAACTTCTTTTTATCAAAATTTGAGTGCCAAATATAGGCTATATGGGGTTTGAAATCAACCTTAGCTGGGGTAACTTTTGCGGGCAAAATCTTTTAATTTCAGCCCTGAACTTGTTTCAGGGTCTTTTGTATAACAGATAGGATATTGAGATCCCGAAATAAATTCGGGATTAAGAAACATGCTCAAAATCAACGAAATATATCATTCAATTCAGGGAGAAAGCACTCACGCGGGAAGACCTTGTGTTTTTGTCCGGCTGACTTACTGCAACCTTCGCTGCACTTATTGCGATACTGAATATGCTTTCTATGATGGAAAAGATTTGTCAGTTCAGCAGGTAATTGATGAAGTTAAAAAATATAATTGCAAGCTGGTCGAAATAACCGGTGGCGAGCCTCTCGTTCAAATGAATGAATGCCTTGAGTTGATGAAAACTCTATGTGGACTCGGATACGAAGTAATGATTGAAACCGGAGGAAGTCTTCCGATAAAAGAAATTGATCCGGGCGTAAAAATAATTTTGGATTTGAAATGTCCATCAAGCGGAATGGAAAAGAAAAATCTCTATGAAAATTTGAAATATCTCAAATCGACCGACGAGCTTAAATTTGTAATTGGAAATCGCGAAGATTACAATTGGTCAGTTGAACAGATTAGAAAATATAACTTGAGTGGAAAATGCATAATATTATTTTCAGTTGTCTTTGGTGAACTTGAACCTGTTCAATTAGTCAATTGGATATTAGAAGATAAACTTGATGTGAGATTTCAGCTTCAGATGCATAAATATATCTGGCATCCTGAAACAAAAGGAGTGTAGTAATATTTGTGTGTCATTCTGAATGGAGCGAGGCGGAATGAAGAATCTACGTTTCACTTAATAGATACTCTTCGCTTTGCTCAGAGTGACTAAAACAATCTTGACAACCAAATAACAATTTATCAAATCAAAAAGTAAATTAAGAAGACAATCGATAATGAAAATCGCAAAAGAATTCAGCTGGGAAATGGGACACAGACTTCCCGAACATTTCGGGCAGTGCAAAAACATTCACGGACATTCGTACAAAATGCTTGTTGAGTTTGATGGTGAACTCGATAAGCAGGGGATGATAATTGATTACTACGATGTTGAGAAGATTATTAATCCGATCATCGAGAAACTTGATCATGCTTTTATGGTTAATAAAGATGATAAAGTTGTTCTCGAGTTTTTAGAAAAGATGAACTCAAAGAAAATTATTGTGGATTTTCAATCAACAGCAGAGAATATATGCCTTTACCTGCTTAACGAAATTGAGAAAGCATCATTACCGGAAAATGTGAATGAAATAAAAGTCCGTGTGTATGAAACATCTCAAGATTATGCGGAAGAGAAACTGACATTAAGATGATCACATCGTTATAAAATCTTCAATGACCACCACCGCTATAATTATATTTGTCATAACTTTTCTCGGGATAATTTATACCCGTCTTCCTAAAGTAAATATTGACCGTCCTTCCGCAGCATTCTTCGGTGCTGTTGCAATGATATTATTCGGAGTTCTGACATTTGAAGAAGCTGTTCAGGCAATTGACTTTAACACAATTGCGCTTCTGCTTGGAATGATGATTGTTATTGCAGTGCTTGAGATGGATGGCTTTTTTACTTTCATAGCAGAAAAAACCATTTCACTTTCTAAAAGTCGAAATCAGCTTTTAATTATCATTGTTTTTGTTACTGGAATTGCAAGTGCATTTCTCGTGAATGATGCAGTTGTTTTGTTGTTCACTCCGGTAATTATTCAAATCTGTCGCTCAGCAAAGCTGAACCCTATTCCGTATTTAATTGCAGAGATTCTGTCTTCAAATATTGGCAGTGCAATGACTATCACAGGTAATCCTCAAAATATTTTAATCGGAATGCAGTCGGGAATTCCGTACACTTTTTTCTTGCTTCATCTTCTCCCAATATCGTTAGTTGGAATGTTCTTGATTGTTGTGGTAACCAAACTCTTTTTCAGAAGAGAATTTAACAGCAATATTCATCTTGTATTTCAGGAAGATGAATTCAACTATAATTTTCAATCAATGAAATTTTCTGTGCCAATTTTTCTTGTAATTGTAATACTTTTTTTCTTTCACCACACATTAGATTTGTCCATCCCGCTTATTGCTTTAGCTGGTGCTTCATTGATATTAATTTTTGGAAAGATAAAACCTTCAAAAGTTATCAAAGAAGTTGATTGGGTCTTATTACTGTTTTTTGCCGGACTTTTTATTGTTGTTCACGGAATTGAAAAAGTTGGAGTTCTGAATCGGTTTATCGAAAACACTCCAATCAGCAATAATTTGGAAGGAATAGTTAGTCTGCATGCTCTTAGCCTGGTTCTTTCACAAATTGTAAGCAATGTTCCATACACTATTTTAATGCTGCCAATTTTAAAATCCGCGTCAAGCGATTTACTATGGCTTTCATTAGCATCAGCGGCTACACTTGCAGGGAATGCAACGATAATAGGTGCTGTTGCGAACCTGATTGTGATTGAAGTTGCAAAGAAATATGATATTGAAATCGGATTCTGGCAGTTCTTCAGAGCTGGGTTTTTAATAACTCTAATTACTTTGCTCATATCAATTTTAATTCTCTATCTGCAAATGAATTGGTCACTTTTATAGATAGTTGAATGAAAAAATCAAATAGAAATAATTGGTCAATAAGAAGCGATAAAAATTATCATAAGAAAAAAAGCTATTCTGATAAAAAAAATTTTTCCCGTTTCAAACTTTTTATCGAATATGAAGGCACTCGTTATTCTGGCTGGCAGAAGCAGGAGAACGCTAAAACAATTCAGGGGACAATAGTTAAAGCTGCGAATGAAGTTTTTGGAAATGACTTTGTGGATTTACAAGGGTCGGGAAGAACCGATAGTGGAGTTCACGCACTTTGCCAGGTCGCACATCTTGATGCAAAGACTGTGTTCGCACCGGAAATTATCCGGATGAAACTTAATGATTTACTTCCACACGATATAAATATCCTCGAAGTTGAAAAAACTTCAACGAACTTTCACGCAAGGCATGATGCAAAATCACGCAGCTATCTTTACCAAATTTCAAAACGAAGAACCGCCTTTGGAAAAAATTATGTCTGGTGGGTGAAAGACAAGCTTGATTTTAAGAAGATGGAATCAGCATCGAAACTATTTATTGGTATGCACGACTTCTCATCTTTCTCAGATGATGATCCCGAAGAAAAATCCACTAAAGTTTTAATTGATGATATTCAAATGAAAGAAGATGGTGATTTAATTCTGATAAGAATTGTTGGCTCACACTTTATATGGAAAATGGTAAGGAGAATAGTTGGGGTTTTAGTCGAAGTCGGAAGAGGAAAGAAAACAGAGAAAGACATATTAAATTATTTTCGGTCAAAATCACCCGAGGTTGCCAAATTCACAGCGCCGCCATCCGGCTTGTTTTTGGAAAAAGTTTTATACGAAGTGGAAAAGTTATCAGGTGATTTGAATTCAATTATTAAAATCTTTTAAGTTTTCACACTTATAACTAAATTATCCATCAGTGCTAACGGAAATTGATATATTAAAAGACGTCACAGGAAAGTTTGAGCAACTGAATATTCCATATATGTTAACTGGTTCGCTTGCAATGTCATATTATGCTCAACCGAGAATGACAAGGGATATTGATCTGGTTGTTAATATTTTCCCGAAACTTGTTAAAAAAATGGAATCGGTTTTCACTCCTGATTACTATATATCAATTGATTCTATTAATGATGCCATTGATAACGAATTTATTTTTAATCTGATACACATAAAAAGTTCCATAAAGGTGGATTGTATTGTTAGAAAGAAGGAAGAATACAGGATAATAGAATTTGAGCGCAGACTAAAAATACGATTAACTGATTTTGAAATATATATTGTCAGTAAAGAAGATTTAATAATTTCAAAGCTGATCTGGTTTAAAGAAAGTGGATCTGATCTTCAGAAAACAGATATAAAAAATCTTCTTAATTCAGGCTACGACAGTAACTACCTTTTAAACTGGATTCACAAATTAAATTTAGAAAAACAATTAGAGTCTTTGATTAATGAATGATACAACTCCTGAAATACAAAATAAATTGAACAAGATTTATAATAATAAATCCGGAGAGGAGAGACTTCTTATTGCATTAAAAATGTTTGAGACCGCCAGAGATATAGTATTATCTTCTTTACCAAAGAATTTATCCGATAAGGATCTCAGGAGGGAATTGTTTTTAAGATTTTACGGAAACGATTTTGATGCGGGTCTCAAAGAAAAAATTTTAGACAGATTTTAAATTTATTACCTCTCATAGATTACTTAACCATCTTCTCTAATCTTAATATTTCATCTCGTAGCGAAGCAGCTTTTTCAAACTCAAGATCTTTAGCAGCGTTACGCATCTGTTCTCTTAATTGTTCTATCAGATCTTCTTTTTGCTCTTTGTTCATATACTTTAATACAGGCTCAGCAACTTTAGCAAAACTATAATCTTCTTTCTCGTCTTTCTTTCTAACCTCAGCGAGTGAAGTTGATGCAAGTATTTCTTCCATGCTTTTATAAATAGTAGCGGGAGTAATATTGTGTTCTTCGTTATATTTTTTCTGAAGTTTTCTACGACGGTTGGTTTCGCTTATTGTCTTTTGCATTGATTGAGTAATTACATCACCGTACATAATTACTTTGCCGTTAACATTTCGTGCGGTTCTGCCAGCAACCTGCATAAGTGATCTTGCGCTTCTAAGGAATCCTTCTTTGTCTGCATCAATAATAGCAACAAGTGAAACTTCCGGAAGGTCAAGTCCTTCTCTTAAAAGATTTACACCAACCAGAACATCAAATTCACCTAAACGCAAATCACGTAATATTTCAACCCGCTCCAAAGAATCAATGTCGCTGTGAATATAGCGGACCTGGATTTTAATTTTGTCAAGATAATCTGCAAGATCTTCTGCCATCTTTTTGGTTAAAGTTGTAACAAGCACTCTCTCTTTTCTGTTTACTCTTGTTCTTATTTCATCAATCAGATCATCAATTTGTCCTTTGATCGGACGAACTTCAATTTCCGGATCGAGTAAACCGGTTGGACGGATAATCTGCTCTACAACAACTCCTCCGCTCATTTCAAGTTCATAATCTCCCGGAGTAGCACTTACAAAAATCACCTGGTCAAGCATTTGCATAAATTCTTCATACTTCATAGGTCTGTTATCAAGAGCGGAAGGAAGACGAAAACCGTATTCTACCAGAGTTCCTTTTCTGCTGCGATCCCCGTTATACATTCCTCTTATTTGCGGGACGGTTACATGAGATTCATCAATTACTAAAAGAAAATCATCTGGAAAATAATCGAACAGGTTGAATGGACGTGAACCTGGTGCTCTTCCATCCATATGTCGAGAGTAGTTTTCAATACCTGAACAATAACCTATCTCTTTCATCATTTCTATATCAAACTTTGTCCTCTGTTCAAGCCGTTGTGCTTCGAGATATTTTTCGGCTTTTCTCAATTCTTCAAGTCTCTCCGCAAGCTCAATCTCGATATTGTAAATAGCCTTCTGCATCTTTTCGCGGTCGGTAACAAAATATTTTGCAGGATAGATTGGTGCGGACTCAACTTCGCGGAGAACATTTCCTGTCAATGAATCAATGATTGATATTTTTTCAACGTCGCTATCCCAAAGTTCAATTCTTATTGCTTCTTCGTTTTCATAAGCAGGAATTATTTCAATTACATCACCTCTTGCACGGAAAGTTCCTCTTCCAAATTCAGAATCGTTTCTTACAAAATGAATATCAATAAGTTCACGCAGAAATTTTTTCCTGTCAAGCTTTTCTCCCTTTTTTACAAAAATAATTTGACGTGCATATTCCTCCGGTGCACCGATTCCGTAAATACAGCTTACACTTGCAACCACAATCACATCTCTTCTTCCTTCAATAAGTGAGGTGGTTGCTTTGAGTCGAAGTCGATCAATTTCTTCATTGATTGAAAAATCTTTTTCGATGTAAAGATCGCTCTTAACAACATAAGCTTCAGGCTGATAGTAATCGTAATAACTTATAAAAAATTCTACTGCATTTTCAGGAAAGAAAGATTTGAATTCCGAATAGAGCTGAGCAGCTAGAGTTTTATTGTGGGAAATAATAAGTGTTGGCTTATTTACCTGTTCAATTACATTAGAAATAGTAAAAGTTTTTCCACTGCCTGTAACACCCAGCAGTGTCTGGAATTTATCACCTCTTTTTATTCCTTTAACAAGTTTTTCAATTGCCTGAGGCTGATCTCCGGCTGGTTTGTAATTTGAGACAAGTTTAAATCTCTCCATAGATTAATCGAGCAAAATTTCATGGACGTGAAATCCGCTTTGTGTTAAGTGTCCTTTTAGAATCACAACTTCCGCTGATTCAAAACCATCGGGCAGCTGAGCTTCACCATAAATATTAACAACCTTACCGGTTTTATCAGATGCATAAAAGATAACTCCACCACCAGAATTTTCAATTCCTCTCTCAGCCAGCAATTGAACTCTTATTTCTTTTACAGCATTGTTGTTTGGATCGAAGTCAGCAAATGAACCCAAATCTCCACCTTTAACGAAGTAAAATTTATATATTAAAAAAACAGCAATGACAATCAGAACTGGTAAAATAAGCTTTTGTAAAGTTTTCATATCTCTTTTTTTATTTGATTAAATTGCAAACAAATTTAAAGAAATTACACTCAACTATTCAATGCAATAGAGGATTGATATGAAAGAGAAAAAAATATGGATAATTATTTCTGCTGTTTCTGGATTTACTGCTGTGGCAATTGGTGCATTTGGAGCCCACGGATTGAGAGAAAAACTATCTACTGAAATGCTTGAGGTTTATAAAACAGGCGTCCTCTATCAGTTTATTCATACGCTTGTTCTTCTAATGCTTGCTTTAACAGATTACATCCAATCAAAGATTGCATCCATATTTTTTCTGACTGGGATAATTCTTTTCTCATTTTCACTTTATCTTTACTCAACTTTAGGTGTAAGCTTCTTTGCAATGATTACACCAATTGGCGGAGTGTGTTTTCTCATTGGCTGGCTGTGGTTAATTGTTGAGGTTATCAGAAGAAAAGAATCAGATTAAACTTACTTAATTGCCCGTAGTTTAAAATATACTTCTTCAGGTGAGAAGATGCCTGCGAAGAATCTTTCGTAAATAACCGGTTCAAGATTCACAAAAAAATCCATCCATTTTAATAAAGCAAAATGAGAGGTTATAAATTTTTTCTCAAGTACTTCAAATTGTGTTTTACCCTCATAGTTTGTTCTGTGGTTCAGCTTCCACTTTTCATAGAACTTAAGTTTGCGGTTACCGATATATTCGTAGTTATCGAAAGTTCGGATTGAGAATGGAATTTTATGATCGGGTTCACCAAAATATTTTGTGTTTAGGAAGAAAGGTGCGTAAACAATCAAAATTCCATTCGGCTTTAATATGCGGTATAGTTCAGAAATTGTATTGTGGAAGCTATTTAGGTGTTCAAGCACGTGCGAGGCGTATATCTCATCAAAATAATTTTCCTCGAAGGGGTATGGGAAAGTGTTAATATCGTGAATCATATTCCCACCGTAATCAACTAAGTCGAGATTGAAATAGCCTCCTTTTATGTCTTTACCGCAGCCAAGGTTTAGTTTATTCATTTAGCACGGGAAGATTGTAAAATACATTCAAAGCAAATTTAAGATAGAAGTTTGATAAATTAGAATAAAAAAACCTGCCCCGATGAAAGGACAGGCTTAAATAAAGCTATAAAATAATTATTAATTAACAATTGTGATAGGGTCTATATCCATTCCCGGAGAAATTTCTTCGACCTTAACTCTTGCAACACCTTTCTCAATCAGCCCCAATTCAATTGCGGCACCTTTTGAAAGATCAAGCTCCCGGTTATCAATATAGGGCCCTCTGTCATTAATTCTTAAGATAACTGATTTTCCGTTTCTTGGGTTGGTAACTTTTAACAAAGTTCCAAATTTAAGTGATTTATGAGCAGCGGTTAGAGCCATTTGATCATAAATTTCACCATTAGCAGTTAATTTTCCGTGAAACTTTGGTCCATACCAGGAGGCTTTCATCGTTCCACGATCTTTGAATTCTACTAATGAAGTATTAACAGTGTTTTCCTTGATAGTTTCAGGAACGAACTCCTCAACAATAGTTCGCTCGGCATCTTCACCATTCTCGCTCTGTATTACAGTAAATCCCACTAAACCACCTATAACTAATATTATTAACACTAAGGCTAATAACTTCAAATGATACCTCTTAAATTGTTGAACTTATTATAATTACGCTTCAAAGTTAATCAAACTAAAGAGACTGGCAAACAGATATTAACCAGCCTCACTGCAAGTAAAGGGTTGTCGAATTATCAACTATTATCGTATTTTGTTCGATTTCTTAAATCTTTAATGATATTTTTGTAAAGATTTTGATGGATAAGTTATTCTTTTACATGGAATACTGAAGTTCTGATATTGAATTTTTAATTGCATTTGCACAGCGTATCAAGAGATGAGATTTATAAAAGAATCAACTTATTTTGATGATTTTGTCATCTGAAGCCGTTTTCAGGATTATGACCGGATGAAAAACTCATGCATATCTTTCGGTCGGCTTCAGAATGAATATCCCAATTTATTAAGGATGATCTCTGGAAAATTGAAAAACAATTTCTTGGTAGTACGACACTTGGTGTAACACCTGTAACCCATTGTATTGCTTTACCGCATTTACGCCTAAAAGGACTGCCACAGGCTGAAATGGTTTTAGTACGGTGCAAAATTAAAGTAAATATCAGGTTCCCTGATGGTTCTTTTGTTGCTATTATAAGGAGAGCCGGCAAAGCAATAGTACTTAAAGGAAATACAATTTTAAGCGAAGGCGATCGTATAACGATTATCGGCGATCAGAAAGGGATTGCAGAGTTAAAGAAAAAATTCAGATGATGTTAATTGCAAAAACAATATGTCAAATTGAATTTATGGTTTAATATACCGGCCGGAAAGTATTTTATCAGGGAGTTGATTAAATAGATGAAGTTGTTAGTATATTTTTAATATTTTTGATACTGAAATTGAAATTAAAATTAATTTTAATCAGGGAGTTATAATGACAAGAATAATCACAATAATTTCACTTTTTATTATTTCTTTGCTTTTAGGTTCAATAGCAAATGCACAATTGATGGGGGAAGGCGGCTGGAGATTAGAGGAAAAGCAGATAAGAATTTCCACTGACAATCCCGATCATATAAAACAAATCTATAAATTAAAGCTTAATGCTGATTTTCATGGTGATCACATAACCGTTTACGTAACACCTGATGAGATAAGTAAGATAGAGGCGTTGAGTATTCCGTACACTGTAGAGATCGAAGACCTGAACGCTTACTATAAAGATTTCTGGTTGCTTCCCGATGCATATCATACATATCAGCAGATAATTGATCTGGCAGATAGTCTTGCCGGAGCTTTCCCGACAATCTGCAAAAAATATCTATACGGTTATTCATTACAGAACCGGCAGTGTGCTGCTCTGAAAATAAGTGATAACGTTGAAGTTGATGAACCGGAACCTGAAGTAATGTTCGATGGCGGAATTCACGGTGATGAAATTGGCGGACCTGAAAATATAATTCGTTTTGCCCGTGACCTTTGCCTTCAATACGGAGCTAATCCTACAGTAACGGACCTGATTAACACACGTGAAATATGGTTATACTTGATGGTAAACCCTGACGGCAGATATAATATGTCGCGTTATAATGCTAATGGTGTTGATTTGAACAGAGATTGGGGTTATATGTGGGATCAATGGGGCGGCAGTCCAGGTGCCTTCTCGCAGCCTGAAACAAAACTTTTAAGAGAATGCATGTATAACAATCAATTTGTTGTCCATATTACATACCACAGCGGTACAGAAATTATTTCATATCCATGGAGTTATCGCCCTGATCCTACAACGGATCAAAATCATATTCATCAGTTAGCAGGTCTTTATTCCTCTGTTTCAGGATATACTTCTTTGGCGTACGGGCAAGGTTACAACGTTATGTATCCAATCAATGGTAGCACAAAAGATGGTAATTACGGTATGATGGGCTCAGTAAGCTGGACGATGGAAATTTCTTACAGCAAACAGCCTCCGCCAAATCAGATTATGCAATATTACAACTGGAACTACCCCTCTATGATTGCAATGATTGAATATGCCGGTTACGGGCTCGCAGGAACTGTAACCGATGCTATAAACGGTTTGCCTGTTAAAGCAGTAATTTTTGTAAACAACTATTATCCTTCTTACACCGATCCAACTGCCGGTGATTACCATAAGTATGTTCTGCCCGGAACATATTCCGTTACTGTAGCAGCAAATGGTTATTTAAGCCAGACAGTTACCGGTGTTTGGGTGGGAGCTAACAGTACTACAACAGTCAATTTTCAATTGCAGCCAGCAAGCGGACAATACGCCTACCAGTTTGCGGCATCTCAAATTCCTGATAACAATTTCTCAGATGAAGGATTAACACCGGCTGCTCTGGGTGCACCAGACAATATCAATTATTCAATCGGCAAAAGCGGCTGGTGTGTTTTGGATATGCAGTATCCAATTCCGGATGTTACTGGTACAGATTTTACTGTGTATGAGGGCGACTCTTCGCCCGAGGGCTATTACTGTTATGCAGGACAGTCAATCGATGGTCCATGGGTTTTACTTGGAACAGGAAACGGCACCACTCAATTCAACCTCTCAGGCTCGGGTTTAAGCCAGGCGCAGTTTATAAGAATTGTTGATGATGGCGATGGTGTTGCAAACCAGGCAAATGCCGGCTTTGATCTTGATGCAATAAAAGCTACAGATGTAATTCCCGTTGAACTTGTTTCATTCACCGCTGCAATTGAGGGCGATGAAGTTGTTCTTAAATGGAAGACGGCAACGGAGACTAACAATCAGGGCTTTGAAGTAGAGCGAAGTCAAATGTCAAATATCAAAAGTCAAAATGATTGGGAAAAAATTTCATTTGTTGAGGGAAGAGGAACAACAACTGAGTTGACAGAGTACAGTTACAAAGACAAGATCACTAATCCCGGAAATTATGTTTACAGATTAAAGCAAATTGATTTCGATGGAAGTTTTTCTTACAGCGATGAAGTAGAAATTGATGTAACCGGACCAACAGATTTTACTTTGTATCAGAATTACCCCAACCCGTTCAATCCAGTAACAACAATTAAATTTGCTCTGCCAGTTGCGAGTAGAGTAAAAATAAATGTTTACAACACAGTCGGGCAATTGGTTGAAACATTGGTAGACAGAGAAATGGAATCCGGTTATCACGAAGTAAACTTTGATGCATCAAGTTTAGCAAGTGGCGTTTATTTATATCAACTGCAGGCACAGGATTATGTTTCGGTAAAGAAGATGCTTCTTATCAAATAAGAAGAAATAACAAAACTTTGTAGGGGCAAGTCGCTGACTTGCCCTTCTTATTTGTGATTGTTGGTCTGTAAAATAAGACTTGACAGATAAAATATTTTTTCTGACGTTTCTTAAAAACAAAAAGAGGAGTTCGTACATCACATAATTTTACCTTTCTTTCAATAACTATTAAAAGAGGTAATAAGATGAAAGGCATAACATTTTTTATTCTGCTCGTTTCTTTTTCTTCTCTTCACTCACAACCGGTTACACTCCGCGATACAACAAACCAGTACGATTACATCATCATAACAGTTCCGGAATTTGTAAATGCCTGCGACCCATTCAGGCAGCACAAAGAAACTGTTAGAGATTTCAGAACTTTAATTGTTGATACAACCCAGATATATGCCGAGTTTGATTCAAGTGCAGCTCCAGAGGATAACATAAGAGATTTTGTCAGTTATGCTGGAACATTCTGGAAAGAACCGAGACCAAAGTTCTTCCTCATTGTTGGAACCGTCTCAGATGTTCCAAATTTTCAAATTCCTTTTCCTTCTCAGCCGACAGTTTATTTTCATTCAGACTATTATTATTGCCAGAATATTTATGAAAATGATACAATTATAACTGATTTTTTACTTGGCAGAATCCCTTGTAAAGATGAAACTGAAATAAATAACTACTTTTTCAAAGTTATGGGCTACGAAACGAATGACACAATCTATTCTTGGATGAATAATGCACTTTTCCTCTGTGCGGGTGAAGATGCAAGTAATTTAAACTATATAAATTATGCTTTGGGAATTGCCACTTCATTACCATCCTACATTAGACCTTTTTATATAGCCGAAAATGACACATCGCAATACTACGGCACTATCGATTCAATTTATAAAGCGATAAATCAGAGAGGAAATGCAGTTGTTTGGTTATTAGGCCTTGGTGACGATCCTTACATTGGTGGTTCAGATTGGATTACAATTGAGGATTTGAATGGATTCACAAATCAGGATAAATATTTTTTCACTTTTTCATCCGGGAGACAGAGTGCAATTCTTGATACAAATACCAACCTTACTAAAGCCATGATGACACTGCCAGACGCAGGCTCGCTGGGTGGGTGCGTTTTTGTTGGTTACACCTATTACACGATCGGCCATCTGTTTGAAAGCAACTGGGCATCAAGAATTTTCGATCCATTAATTAATTCGATAGGAGAGGCCATGATTTCGGACAACTTTCCAATTGGAGGATTGTATGATTATGTTAGAAAAGTTGCCAATCTCTGGGCAGATCCATCTCTAAAGTTAAAATATGATACTACCGTCGGTGTTGAAAAAGTCGCAGATGAAATTCCACAAGGTTTTACGCTTTACCAAAATTATCCGAACCCATTCAACCCAATAACAACAATTAAATTTGCATTGCCAGTTGACAGCAGAGTGAAGATTAACGTTTACAACTCTCTTGGACAATTAGTTGAAACATTGGCAGATAAAGAACTGGAGTCAGGATATCACGAAATAAACTTTGAAGCATCGGGATTGGCAAGCGGTGTTTATTTGTATCAAGTACAAGCCGGAGAATACGCTTCAGTAAAGAAGATGATTTTAATTAAGTAGGTTTTCCCGTAGCACAGATTATTAATCTGTGCTACAATTTTAACTCAATAAAAAAATTACAAACAACACACCAACAACTCCCCACGCAACTTTGGTCGCATAATTCGGGAATTTAATTTTCGTCCAGCTCCAGAGTTTTGCAGCCAATACCATTAGCACCATCAACACTAAAGTTACAACAATACTTTCTGTTACATTCAGACGCGAACCAAAAGAATTTGCTAGACTTTTTCCGAACGTAGAACTGTAAATAACCAGTAGATGCAACCAATAAATTAAAAGCGATTCACGGCTTGCATCGAGCACAAATGATTGTATTGTATTCCTCCATTTGGCATAATACCAGCAAAGAGCAGTAAAAAATAAAACGTAGCAAAGTCTTTCAATAAAAAATACCGGGTTAGGAAGAATGGATGTTAAAGAACCGGGAAACAATCCTGAGTAAAACAAGTGACCGGATAACAGCATTACAATTCCGGTGAAAGTTGTTGCATTTATAAACTTTTTTTCTTTGCCATTTGATGCCGCATTTAAAAAGTATTTTGAGAAGCTTGCACCGACGAGAATAAAATTTATCCACGGGAAAACAGGGAAGAGTGAACCGTTCAAACGGTTGAAGTAATTTGCAAATACCGGATGAAGATAGTTTGTAAATTCCGTCTTCCAGAAAATTGGTGAAATCGCAGTTACCGCAATTGTTAATCCGATTAAAATATTATGATAAATTTTATCCGACTTGATAATTAATCTCAAAGCAAAAAGAACAAGCAGCCCGGCTCCAATGCACTGAAGCACATCAACTGCAAAAAAACTCTGAAGTTGTTCGGGAGTTGATTTGTTGATGATCTTTGATAGGGATTTGAACGGAAGATGAAGTGCATAACCAATCAGAATTATTGAAAGAATTCTCCAGAGCTTTTTCCAGAACGGAAGTTTAAACTTCCGCATATCATCAAGCTTGCTGCCGGAAGAAATCTCGAATACAAAACCGGAAACAAAAAGAAATGCTGGCGCTATTAATCCGTTTATAAATGTAACAATGCTGAACCATCCTGTCTGCTTTAATTCCGGAAGCAGAAAAGTGTTAAACACGTGCGGTTCAATCATTAGTATAATTGCCCAGCCGCGAAGCAAATCTATGAATGTATAACGGACTTTTTCTTTCAAGAATAGATTCTCTTCTCAGTCACAAAAAAAATTTTTCAATCGACTTATTCTAACTTAGTAATAATGAATTAATCCTATGCTTCGGAGACATCACTATTTTAGAAAATTGCATTATTATTCCTTTTCTCTTTTGAGAAACTACCCTTCCAACAAATAAGAATAAGCAGGTAAAACAGCTGTCAATATCTGCAATACTCAAATTAAAGCAAATCTTCAGGAATCCGAACGGTGGCATTTAATATGTAACTATGCAGTTGGTTTATTTATTGAAATCATTAAAATTTAACAGGTTAAAAGATGGCACTGATAGCAATAATTGATGACGATCCCGACATACTCGATGCGAGCACTCTTGTGCTTACGTCAAAAGGTTATGATGTGGTTACCGCATCAAGTTTTGAAGACGGCTACAAGCTGGTAAAAGAACAAAAACCCGATCTGATAATTCTTGATGTGATGCTGAGCGAACCGGATGACGGATTCTTTCTGGCGCAGAAATTCAGAAGAGAGCAAATTGATATTCCAATTATTATGTATACGTCAGTTTCAAAAGCTCTGGGGCAGGAGTTTGCAGCGGGAGAAATGGTCCCGGTTGATGAATTTGTTGAGAAACCGATTTCACCCGAAACTCTTGTTGAAAAAGTGGAAAGGCTTTTACAGTTACATTACAAGGAGTGAGCAGATGTTCGTTGCAGAAAAAAATGCTCTCTCCGAAGAAATAGAGAGCTATGTAAATAGATTCGGGAACGACAGGTCCGCATTGCTTATGATACTTCACGAAATTCAGAAGAAACACAGACACATTTCTGAATTTGCACAGCAGGAAGTAGCAAGACTTTTAAATATTCATCCTGTAGAGGTTTACAGCGTCATTTCTTTCTTCGCATTTCTTAATTCAAATCCAAAAGGAAGAAACCTTGTTCGCATCTGTCAAACGATTTCCTGCGATATGAAAGGAAAGAGTGGACTCGTTAAAGCCATTGAACGTGAACTTGGAATTAAAATCGGTGAAACTACAAAGGATAACAAATTCACTGTTGAATATGCTAACTGTCTTGGTTTGTGTGATATGGGTCCCGCAATGGCAATTAATGACCAGGTTTTCCTTCAGGTTACTCCTGAAAAAGCAGTTGAACTTTTGGGGAAGGTGAAATGATTATGGAAACGATGAAAAAGAAAAGAACGGGTCCGGTTATCTTCTCTGAATACAAAAGAGGAGAAGCAATAAGAAAAGCAGTTTCAATGACACGCGAAGATATTTTATTTGAGCTGAAAGATTCAAAATTAAAAGGAAGAGGCGGTGCAGGATTTCCAACTTCAACAAAATGGATGCTGACTGCAGCAGCAAAAGCCGACAAAAAATTTCTCGTTTGCAATGCTGATGAAGGCGAGCCCGGAACTTTTAAGGACAGAGTTCTTCTGATGGAATTTCCTGACCTAGTATTCGATGGAATGGTAGTCGGCGGATATACAATCAGTGCTCAGCAGGGAATTGTTTATCTGCGTGGCGAGTATGAATATCTCTTAAAACCGCTCGAAGATTATCTTGAAGAAATGAGAAAAGATAACCTTCTCGGAAAAAATATTTTAGGGAAAACTGGTTTTAATTTTGATATTGAAGTATTCCTCGGTTCAGGTGCTTATGTATGTGGCGAAGAAACAGCTTTGATTGAATCACTTGAAGGTCATCGCGGTGAACCACGCAACAGACCACCGTATCCTATTAATACTGGTTACCTCGGAAGACCTACTTCTGTCAATAATGTTGAAACACTTGCAGCAGTCAGTCATATCGTTGTAAAAGGTGGAAGCTGGTTTGCAAAATTCGGAACAGATAAATCAACCGGTTCAAAATTATTTTCTGTTTCCGGTGATTGTGAAAAGCCCGGAGTTTATGAACTTCCCTGGGGAATAAAAGTATCAGAACTTCTTGAAATTGTTGGCGCAAAAGACACCAAAGCAGTTCAAATTGGCGGGGCTTCAGGTTACTGTATCCCTAAATCTCAGTTTGACAGAACAGTTGCTTATGAAGATGTTGCAACCGGTGGATCTGTTATGATATTTAATGAGAGCCGGGATATGCTTCACGTATTAAAAAACTTTATGGAATTTTTTGTTGATGAATCCTGCGGGCAGTGCACACCATGCAGAATAGGAAATGTAAAACTGCTCGAAGGTGTTGAGATGATTGAGAAAGGTGAATATACTTTCGCTCATATAAATAAATTGAAAGAACTTGGCAGAACAATGCAGATTGCATCCAAGTGCGGGCTCGGTCAGTCAAGTCCGAATCCATTCATATCAATTCTTGAAAACTTTAAAGATGAAATATTCAATGCCGGAAACGGAGGAAGAAATGGAAAGTAAAGAAACATTAAGAGCCCCTGTAAGTCAGAAACCGCTTGTGGTTGAGAAACCAGAGAATCCCGAATATATCGGTGGAACAATTTCAATTGAAATAAATGAAAAAAATTTTTCTGTTCCTCTTGGCACAACAATACTTGAAGCATGCAGACAGAATCAGATACATATACCAACGCTTTGTCATCACGAAGACCTATGTGTTGCCGGTGTTTGCCGTATTTGTGTTGTTGAAGTTGAAGGTATGAGAACTCTTCAGGCTTCCTGTGCATTTCCGATTACAGCACCGATAAAAATAAAAACAACCTCTAACGCAGTTAGAAGAGCAAGAAAGCATGTGCTGGATTTATTACTAAGTGAACATTATGGCGAATGTTATTCCTGCTTCAGAAATAATAATTGCGAATTGCAATCACTAGCAAAAGAATATGGTGTTGATCATTACAATTTTGGTCATATTCAAAACCCGAGATATGAGGTTGACAATTCTTCATACTCGGTTGTGAGAGATATGGATAAATGCGTGCTTTGTAAACGATGTGTAAGAACCTGTATTGACTTGCAGGAAGTTGGTGTGCTTGAAGCAATCGGCAGAAGTCATGATACACATATCGGAACATTTTGGGATAAGCCATTAGCTGAAGTAATTTGTATCAACTGCGGTCAGTGCATAAACCGCTGTCCTACCGGTGCGTTACGCGCAAACGATCCACGCGATGAAATATGGGCTGCAATTGACGATCCTAAAAAGCACGTTGTAATTCAAACTGCACCGTCACCAAGAGCAGCAATATGCGAAGAGTTTGGAATGGAACCGGGAACTTCATTAACAGGCGAGATGAATACAGCTTTGAGAAGAATTGGTTTTGATGTTGTATTCGATACTAACTTCACAGCAGATCTCACAATATTCGAAGAAGGTACAGAACTGATTCAAAGATTGTACAAAGCACTTGTTAAAAAAGAACAGGTTGCATTACCTCAGTTTACATCCTGCTCACCGGGATGGGTGAAATATCTCGAACATTTTTATCCCGAGTATGTTGACAATCTAAGCACAGCAAAATCACCTCAGCAGATGTTCGGTGCACTAATCAAAACATTCTATGCAAAGAAAAAAGGAATTGATCCGAAGGATATAGTTTCAGTTGCAGTGATGCCTTGCTCAGCAAAAAAGTTTGAGTGTAACAGGCCAGAAATGGTTGACTCAGGATTTAAAGATGTTGATTACGGTTTGACAACAAGAGAACTCGCACAGATGATAAAAGAAGCCGGAATCTATTTACCGGAAATGCCAAAATCACATTTCGATGATCCATTCGGTGAAGCTTCAGGTGCAGGATTAATTTTTGGTGCAACCGGCGGTGTAATGGAAGCGGCTTTGAGAACAGTAGTTGAATTTATTACAGGAAAGAAAATTGAAAATATTTTTGCAAATGCCGATATAACTCCGGTTAGAGGATTTGAAGGAATAAAATATGCTGAACTACCTATTACCGAAGTAGGTCCAGTACCAAAACTTATTGCTCATCTTGTTCCTGATTGGAACTGGTTGAAAGGCGCAACTTTGAAGATTGCAGTTGTTCACGGAACAGCGAATGCAAAAAAAGTTATGGACGATATTAAAGCTGGTGGCAAGTTCAGCGAATGTCACTTCATTGAGTTTATGGCTTGTCCGGGTGGATGTATTGGCGGCGGTGGTCAGCCGATTCCAACAACTCCTGAAATACGTAAACTTAGAGCAAAAGCAATTTATGATGAAGATAAATCTTTGCCTGTAAGAAAATCTCACGAGAATCGTCACGTTGTTGAAATATATGATGAGTTTTTGACTGATGGTCCTTGCGGTCACCTTTCACACAAGCTTCTTCACACTCATTATGTAAAACGTGGTAAGTATATTGCATAAGTAAAAAATAATTAGCCGGCGGTTTCTAACAAGACTGCCGGTGAAATTTTAAGTGGAGTATTATTGTTCAATAAACTAATGCTAAGTCTTGTGCCCGAATGGGCAGTAGGACAAAAAGAATTCTGGGAAGCAATCCGCCGAAGAAACCTCTGGTTTATTAAGCTGCGTTATATTGTTGTGGTGATGCTGAGTATTTTTCTTTTCTTCACAACATTTATATTCAAAATAAATTATACAGCTACTCAGAAAATTGCAGGTGTAATTATTATAGCGTCAATCCTGCTTTATAATGTTATTCTGCATCGTTTGAGGCAGCATGTAAAGTTTGATGTAAATAAATTTAATCCTCTCTATCTTTCAATATTTCAAATAATACTTGACTTAATTGCTCTTCTCATGCTTGTTCATTATACAGGAGGAATAGAATCCCCGCTTTATATGAACTTTGTTTTCCTTGTTATTATCGGAAGTCTTATACTGCCCGGAACATTAGTTTACACAATGGCAGCTGTTTTTGTTTTTGCCTTTGCTGTTCTAACTGCTCTGGAACATTTACAGGCTATACCGCATCACTCAATTAATGGACTTCTGAGTTTTCCGCTATATGACAACCCTCATTATGTCGGAGCGTTTCTTTTCACTTTTGCGTTTGTAACTTTTGTGAGTGTTTATCTTGCAAACGGAATGGCACGTCAGCTTTACAAGCGTGAAAAAGATCTTGTTGATTCTATGAAAAAGATTAATGCTGCTGAAAAGGAAAAACAAAAATATATTATGGGCATCGTTCACGAAATAAAAACACCCATTGTTGCTGTTTCATCTTACATAGATATTATTCTTCAGAAATTTCTTGGACCGATTGACGAAACAATTGAAGAAAAATTAGTGAGAGCAAAAAACCGGACCGATGAGGCAGTTCAGATGATAAACGATGTACTGAATGTATCAAAGCTGACTCTTTATGACCAGTATGATGAAGAAGAAATTGATATTTATGAGATTGTTTCTGGAGTTATTAAAAGAAGAAAAGCTTCAGCTGATGCGCATTTAATCAAGCTGAATCTTTCAGATGTAAGAGGTAAAAAAGAAAAAATTAATGGTGATAAATTTCTGCTTGATATTGCAATCTCCAACCTGGTCGGTAATTCAATAAAGTACGGAGTTGATGGCGGTAATATAGAAGTAACCATTAAAAGCGATTCTAAAAATCTTTATATCGAGGTTTGCGATGATGGTGTTGGTATTCCGGAAGATGAACTGCCAAAAATATTCAAAGAATTTTACCGCGCACATAATGTGAAAAAAATAGTTTCCGAAGGATCCGGGTTAGGACTTTCTGTTGTAAAAAGAATTGTTGAAAGACATGGCGGAACAATAAAAGCTCAAAGTCCTTCCAGAATGGCAAATCGTGATCATCCCGGCAGCTGCTTCATTATTCAGCTTCCTTTTGTAAAAAAAGAGAAAGATGAAGCTCTTGAAGCGTTTAAAGTAAATAGCTAAAAATTAATCTTTATCTGATTAAAATAAATTTTTATTCAGTGGGAACTTTAAGTTCAACAAGCTGCGATGTAACTCCCGGAATCAGTGCAACCTTTCTTGCAATCTCCTTGTTGTCTTCGGCTTTGCCGACCAATTCAAGAATAAGCAGTCCTGTATCAGAACAGTTTTCCAAAACACCGTCGTGAATTCCAAGGCGTGTTTTAATGTTGCAACCCCACGCAGTTAGTATCTGCTGAACTTTAACTGCAGATTCTTTTCTTTTACCGATAAGTATTAATAGTATGGTCTTCATAATTTATCCCCGAAAAAAAAGTAGTAGAAATTTGACATACCAAAAATATATAAAGATAAACTTGTTCTAACAGTGATTGTTTGTTTAATTCTCTCTCATAACGTAAATTTCCTAAAACTCTTACCATGAAAATTATTAATCCAACAATACCTAATTTATTTTTAGATAGAGTTTCTTTGAATGAATGATGAAAATCAAGAAATAAAAGAATTACTTCTGTTGCAGCGTGTTGCTCAGAGGATCAATTCAATTTTAGACCTCGATCTTCTTCTCGAAGAAGTTGTAAGTGATGTTGCACAGACTTTCGGTTATTCTCGGTCTGGTATATTGCTTAAAGATGAAGAGACCAATGAACTTGTAATCGTTGCTGTTCGGGGCTGGACAGTTAACTTTCACGTGAAAGGTGACCGATTCAAAATTGGAGAATATGGAATGGTTGGACACGTCGGCATGACTGAAGAAACTTATTATGCACCGGATGTGACACTAGACCCGTATTATCAGGTAAGTGAAGAATCCACTCGTTCGGAACTTGACATTCCATTAAAAATTCATGGCAGACTGATTGGTGTGTTTAATTTCCAGCATCAGAAAGTAAATGCATTCACAAATTCCCGGATTCAACTTCTTGAGGCATTAGCAGGTCACGTAGCAACAGCGATTGAGAACGCACGGTTATTTGAAAATGAGCGGAAGGAAAAAGACCGCCTTGTTAGAGAACTTAATGAAGCGCGCAGTGTTCAGCTAAGTTTGTTTCCCGATTGGACTCCAGACATTCCGGGATTTGAAATAACAGGATTATGTATTCCCTGCCGCGAAGTTGGTGGTGATTGGTTCGACTATATTCCTCTTCCGGACGGAAGAATAGCAATTGTACTTGCAGATGTTGCCGGTAAAGGAACAGGTGCCGCTTTGCTTATGGCATCAACACGAAGCGTATTGAGAATGTTTGCCGAGCGAGGATTGTCACCGGGTGAAGTTCTGACAAAAGTAAATAATACGTTAGTAAAAGATTTTCCTAAAACAAGGTTTGTTACAATGGTCTATGCAATTGTCAATCCATCAGGTAAGAATATTGTATTTGCCAATGCCGGTCATCCTCCTCCACTGTTTACAGATTCAGAAGGGGGAAGATTTTTGAATTTTGAGTCAGGGTTACCACTGGGCATTCAGGAAGGGTCCTTTCCCGAACATAGTTTTGAATTACCTACCGGCAGTCGTTTGCTATTTTATTCAGATGGAATTAGTGAAGCAATGAACCAGGCATCAGAAGAATATGGCGACAAACGCATCTTTGAACAGATGATCAGTCCAGACGCTACGATAAAGAATCTTCTTGATGGTGTTCAGACTTTTGTGAATGGATTTCCTGCTTCGGATGATATGACAGTTGTTATGATAAAATCGAAGGATTAAAGCTTTCTAATTAATATTCAGATAGAATTACTATTTCCCCCCTCGCCCATTTGGTCGCACACCTCAACAAATTGGTCGTGTTCACATAGACATTTTATCAATTGATAAGATTTTAACACTCTTTTAACGGCACACGCTTTGTCTTCATTTCAACGGAGGTAAATAAAATGAAAACATTATTAACACTTTTGGTCTTTGGTTCTTTAAGCTTTGCATTTGCAATGGAGATGCAGGACTCTACTCAAAATCAGAACAGAGAGAAAGAACAAATCCAAACGCAAGAGCAGAACCAGCAGAAAAATCAAGGCGATGAAAACCAGATCAGAGACAGAAATAAAATTCACAGCGGAGATCAGTTCTCCGGAAAAAACGGTAATAAGAGAGGCAAGGATGTCTTCATTGATAAAGATGGAGACGGAATTGCAGATACTCGCGCCGGAGGAATGAGCCTTGAAAAGATCAGGAAAAGAACGAGAGCTGGTCAACAAGGCAGCGGAGGTCATGGCGGAAATAGTGGTAATGGCGGATCCGGTGGAAACAACGGTGGAAAGTAAATTCCGAAACGAAATTATTATATGAAACGAAAAATTAGTTCTCTGCATTTAGTTGCTCTATTGATTGTTATCTTCTGCTTCAAATCACATGCACAGTTTTATCTTACTGCTGACGTCGAAGGTTATTACGATGATAACATCTTCAACAACTATCTGAATGAATCAGATTTCATAAATGCATTCACCGGCGAGCTTGGTTACGATTTTGAATCTGAGCAGAATAATTTTGAAATCTACTACACCGGTTTTTTCAACCGGTATTATGAATACACCGACAAATCAACAACTATTCACAAATTCGGTGCAGTTAATACTTATCTCTTCTCTGAAAACGATAACCCGTTTAATGTTGGAATCAACTACGCTGTTAGAATCAACCAGGAAGATTATTACATTTATGATTTCAACCAGATCTCCGCGTATGCAAATTATATGCATTCAATCAGTGAGAATAATAAAATTCAGCTTGGTGTAATCGGTAACAGAATTGACTATGAAAATTTT
The DNA here is from genome assembly GCA_964639955.1 of uncultured Ignavibacteriaceae bacterium. Taxonomy (GTDB): domain Bacteria; phylum Bacteroidota; class Ignavibacteria; order Ignavibacteriales; family Ignavibacteriaceae; genus IGN2. The sequence goes on along the minus strand of CAZXGJ010000003.1, from coordinate 73 downwards.
TCTCTCTTCTCTCACTACCAGCTTAAAGCTTTTCTAAGATCAATCAACAGTTTTGAAAGCAGGACTTCACTTA
>CAZXGJ010000002.1:0-149368 GCA_964639955.1 uncultured Ignavibacteriaceae bacterium | reverse complement strand
TATTTTTTATATCATTAATTAGAAAAATAAATTATATTATCTGGTCAGGAAGCATAAATACAAAAGGAAGATCAGATTCACTTCTTAGAAAATTCTATCGTAAGTTGCTGCTCAGAAGAGCTGCATCCTTTATAGCTTATGGTACCTTGGCTAAAGAATACCTGCTTAAATTGGGTGCTGAACCTGGAAAGATTTTCATATCTTTTAATACAACTGATATAGATTTTTATAAAAGAGAAACAGAAAGAAAATTACAGAATCTGATCAGACCGGATGAAATAAAACATCTTCTTTATATCGGGCATCTTTCCAGAGGTAAAAGAGTAGATCTTTTAATAAATATTGCTTCAGAATTAAAAATACTTAGAAATGATTTCATAATTGATATTGTCGGAGATGGACCTGAAAACAATAAGCTCAAATCGCAAGTAGAAAAATTACAACTAAGCAGTTATATCCGGTTTCACGGATTCAGGCAACAAAATGAAATTCCTGAGTTTCTCACTCAGGCTGACCTCTTTTTATTCCCCAGCGAATATGACATCTGGGGATTGGTTCTTGTTGAAGCAATGGCTGCAGGTGTCCCATGTATTGCTTCAGTTCACGCAGGTGCCTCACAGGATCTTATCATTGAAAATGAAACAGGGTTTAAAGTGGATTTTGAAGAAACTGAATCAGTTGTAAAAAAAGTAAATTCCCTGTTATCAGATACGGGCGAATTGAAAAGAGTGGGTAATAATGCAAAAATTTTTATATCCGAAAATATTAACTTTGAAAAGAGCGCAGAAGGCTTTATTAAAGCAATATATAAGCAAAGCATGAATTAATGTAAAATGTTTTTAAGAAATTTAATACTTATTATTTTAGCTTTTTATCCTTTCGCATCCCAGCTTGTCTCGCTTCGTTTTATTTATATTGGCGGTAAAAAGCTCGGTGCACTTGATTTCTATGGTCTGTTTGCAGTAATTATAGCTATATGGGGATTAATTGATTTTTATTTGAAAAAGGATAGGAAAATATTTAACTCGTATCCTGTTATGGGGTTTATAGCTTTTGTTATTCTTGCCGGTTTCAGTGCTTTCATTGAAGTTGAAAAATCACCTGTCTCTATCCTTGATGTAATAATCAGCACAGGGGCACCCTATATTTTTTATTCATTCTTTTTCTATTATATGGATGATGAAGTTTTCAGGCTTAAATTTTATAAAACTATCTGGTTATCATCTTTCTTTGCCACTGCTGTAACTGTCTTTATGTTTTTTGGGGGAATAGGAAAAATTGATATATCACAGGATGTAAGCCGGTTTGCTGGGTTCTACGGTGATGCAATGACCTTCTCACTTGTTGCTTTAATCTCTCTTGCATTCGGTACTCTTTTTTACGAAAAAGTAAGGTTATCATCCTTCCGATACAAAAAATATTTTTATTTTCTTATTGCCACTTATGTGATAGTTATTCTTGTATTAGCTATCACACTTACAAAAATTTCCCTCATCGTTGCCGCTTTTTTTACAATTGCCTGGTTTGGTTTTTTTAAGAAAAAGATATTACTGATTGCTCCTGCTGTTTTTATAGCAGGTATTATTTTATTTAATGAGAGTGAAAATATCCAGAAGCGTTTTAATGCTGAAGTTGCTGTAATTAAAGCTTACAACGTTCCATATTTCAGCATATATGATGCGCGTGGTTTTGGTTCAGGCAGGTTCAGGAGGTGGATAGATGCATACGATTTGTATACAGAGGACTACAATTTTTCCGAGCAACTATTCGGCACTTTTAATTTTTATACAATGCACAATCAATATATAGGATTTTTACTGCTTAGTGGTGCTTCCGGTTTGTTAATATTCCTGTTTATGTTGTTCAGGTTTCTGAAGAGGTTAGCATTATTATATTTATATACAAGGAGCCCTGAGTACTTTATGGCTATAACTTTACTTATAATTATAATAATAATAGGTTTCGGTTACATGTCATTTACTTATACTTTCTTCCTCTGGGCTACTTTTATTCTGGTCGGGTTAATAAATTTAAAACCATCAACTATACATAAAATGAGAATTTCTAAGTTATCTGCAAATGCAGAATATATTAATGCTCCACCTGCTTCCAAAAATAATTTATGAATAAAAAGAAGATATTGTTTTTAGCCAAACTCCCTCCACCTTACTTCGGTCCTACGGTAGCTGACAGTGTTATACTTAATTCAACACTGAAAAATGATTTTGAATTAATCCACCTCGATACTTCATGTTTTCCGGAAATATGCAAGCCCGCTTAGTTGGATTTAACAGACTTCTCTGCTATTCAACATTATATGCTGTTTAAAACGGCTTAACTTTTGAATTAATTCGCGTTTTAAATAATAAATAACTCAAATTGACCGCCTAATTCATCGGTGAGCTAAAAACCGTTGAAACGGTTACAAGAAATTGTTTTTTTGTTTGATTAACCCACGACTTAAGTCGTGGGTTAATAAGAAAAAAGTAAAAGTTTTAAACCGTTTTGACGGTTTTAAAATTTTAAGCGGTCAACTTGAATAAATAATTTTTTATGTAAATTTCGTAAAAGAATAAATTAAAAAGCATCTTTATAAAATATGCGGCTTTCTGACATCGAAAAACAGACAATCGCTTCAGTTATCAGAGGGTATGACAGCGCTGCAATTATACGCTTGTTCGGTTCCCGTGTTAACGATAATAAAAGAGGTGGAGATATTGACCTGCTTATTTTCTCAAATAAATTAAGATTTGAAGATAAGCTCAGGATATCGGCAAAATTAAAAGAACTCCTCGGCGATCAGAAAATTGACATTCTAATTGCTAAAGACAGATCAAATCCTTTTGTTGACTTGGTATATGATAAATCTGTGAGAATAATCTAGGGTGTTATAATTCATCATGAATAAAATGCTTGCCCTCCTCCAAAGTGAACTGAAGCTGATGAATGATGCTGCTTCAGTTCTTAATTACAGCTATAAAAAGTGCCGCAGGATCAGAACAAAAAAGAAATATGCATTAAAAGAGCTTGATGCATTTGAAAACCTGGCTTCACGTTTCGCAAGATTAAACGATATAATAGTACAAAGAGTTTTGAAAACAATTCATTCAATCGATCTTGATGAAGTAAATACAGTAAGAGATTCAATTAATTTAGGAGAAAAAAAGAATCTTATTTCCGGGGCGGAAGAAATGATGGAAATGCGTGAGCTCAGGAATTCAATTGTTCACGAATATTTACCCGATGTTATTAAATCTGTCTTTATCAGAACCTTAAAATTAACTCCTCTTCTTCTTAATAATGTTGAATTAATAAATTCATATTGTAAAAGTACTTATAAATCTTCCTGACTGCCGGTTAATGATCGAAATTCGTTTTACTGAGTCACTTCAGATAATTCCCGTAATATTTGAGATAAATTCGTAATGACAAAAATACTTTTTTTAGCCAAGCTTCCCCCGCCCTACATCGGTCCTACGGTAGCTAACAGCATTATACTGAATTCAACACTGAAAAATGATTTTGAATTAATTCATCTCGATACTTCGGACCACCGGGATTTAACCACGCTCGGTATAATTGACCGGACAAATATTTTTTTAGCAATTAAGCACTACTTCCAGCTTTTTTATTACCTCATTAAGCACAATCCTGACCTGGTATACTCTCCGATAGGACAGACAACAATTTCTTACTTCAGGGATTCAGGATTTGTATTAATCTCAAAGCTGTTCAGAAAAAAAATAATCTGTCATCTCCGCGGGGGAAACTTCAAAAACTGGTACGACAGAAGTTCACTTATTACCAAATGGTATGTGAGGAAAATCCATCCGCTCATAGATGCGCAGATTGTATTGGGCGAAAACCTTAGGAAAATATTCAACTGGTTAATTCCCGACAGTAAAATTTTTGTCGTCCCTAACGGCGGCAGCTATTCTTTCAATTATACAAAAAAAGAAAATGAACAGGTAAAGATTCTCTACCTGGCGAATCTTATCAAATCAAAAGGATTTCTCGACCTGCTGTATTCAACAGAATTTCTTAATGACTACTATGATAAACTTGAGGTGGTTTTCGCAGGCAACTGGCGGGATGATAAATCAAAAGAATTATTCGATGAATTCGTTAAAGCTCATACCGGGTTAAAAGTAATCATAACCGGGCAGATTACCGGGGAGAAGAAGTTTGAGTTATTATCCTCCACGGACATTTTCGTTTTCCCAACCTATTACCCGAATGAAGGACATCCTTGGGTAATCATTGAAGCTATGGCAGCAGGTTTACCGGTTATTACGTGCGACCATGCAGCCATTTCGCAATCGGTCAAGGAAGGTATAAACGGATTCATAGTAGAAAAACAGAATCCAAAACAGATTGCAGACAAGCTTAAGTTATTAATAGAAAATAAAGAGCTGCGGGAGAGAATGGGAAAAGAAAGCCGCCGGCTTTACGAAGAAAACTTTACCGAAGAGAAAATGGTAGAACGTTTGAAAAATGTGTTTAATACAGTTCTTGGCGAAAGACCAGTGGCTTAGGATGAACATCAATCTTTTATTTTTTGCCCATTCGTCTTTAGCAATTAGCCTTTTTAACTTTTATTTTTTACTTGTTTTATACCTTTTACTTTACTTTTATTATATACTTATTACTATTTACTGATTACTAATTACTAAACCTATGTGCGGAATAGCAGGATATATTTCATCTAATAAGTACGACACAGATATAATTCTGGATTCACTGAACCACCGCGGTCCTGACAGCCGTGGCTTTTATTCAGATTTTCTGTTCAGCAAAAATATCTTCCTCGGTCATACAAGACTAAAAATAATAGACCTCTCCCCAGCCGGTAACCAGCCGATGTATTCTAACGACAAAAACATTGTGCTGATCTTCAACGGTGAGATTTATAACTACAAAGAGCTGAAAGAAAAATATCTCCCCGGCGTTCCATTCAGTTCAAAGACTGACACAGAGGTAATTTTAAAGCTTTACGAGAAATCCGGCATTGAGTCAATAAAACTGCTCAACGGCGATTTCGCAATTGCAATTCTCGATAAAAATCTTAATAAGCTGTTCCTTATACGCGACCGGCTCGGTGTTAAGCCGCTTTATTACTCTAGCCGCGATAATAATTTTGTATTCGGCTCGGAAATAAAACCTATGCTGAAGTGCGGTATTGCTCCGGCATTAAATAAAGATTGTTTAGAAAAATATTTTGTATTTAAATACGTTCCCGGTGATGAAACACTATTTGCCGGTATAAAACGCCTGCCCCCCGCTTCAATACTCGAATGCAACATAACCGGCGGCTCATTTAGTATAAATAAATTCTGGGAACTCACTGAAAAGGAAGAATATAAAAAGCTTTCATACAATGATGCTAAAAATCACCTGGGAGATCTGCTCAAAGAAATCATTCTCTCCCAGCTTATGGCTGATGTGCCTGTAGGTACGTTTTTCTCCGGAGGTCTGGATTCATCTGTAATTGCATTTACTTTGAAAGATTATCCACAAATCAAATATTATACGGCGAGAAAATCTTCAGGCGATATAAAAAAAGAAGGAACGATATCCGACTTTTACTATGCAGCCCGGCTTGCAGCAGACTTATCTCTAAATATACAACCGATAGACATCGGTTCGGCAGAAATGAGCAGTGAATTTATTAACCTGATTAATTTTTATTCAGATGATCTTATTGCAGACGGCTCTCAGATTCCCTCTTATCTTATTACCCGTGAGGCCAAAAAAACTTCGACAGTTCTCCTTTCAGGCATGGGTGGCGACGAACTCTTTTACGGTTATGCGGGTCATCAGTTAACATTGCTTTCATCATACTTTGATATAATTCCCGGATTTATTTCCAATCCTCTGGTAAGTAAATTGAAAAATCTGAGCCCGGGCAGAGGTCATTTCAAAGCATACAAGCGTTATCTTAAAAAATTCGGTCATTATTATTCAAAAGGAAACCTGAGGTTGGGGCTGTTCAACATCGTAGGCGATTATTATAATTCGATAAGTGTATTAAATTCATCTGACGGATCTGCGGTAAAACATTTTGATAATTACTTCAGCAATATTAAAAGTTCCTCTTCTTCTCGTGAAGAAATTTTCAAAGCAATAACACGGTTCGAGCTGAATAATTTCCTTGTTAAAAATCTTCATTACCTTGACAGAATGTGCATGGCAAACTCGGCTGAGGGAAGAGTCCCTTTTCTGGATTACAGGTTAGTTGAATTCGCCTGCAGCCTGCCACTCCATTACAGATTATCACGCCTTGGAAAAATTAAAACTATATTAAAAGATTCTTACAGAAATAAGCTCCCTGCTTACATTTTAAAACGCAGGAAAGCCGGTTTCGGAATGCCGATGCGCAGCATATTCAGCTCCGAGAAAAAAATCAAAGAGCTTCTGGATGAAGAATTCTTTTCATATACGGGATATTTCTCAATAAACAATATCAACCGAATCATACGCAATCATATAAACGGCTCGGAAGATAACTCTTCCATAATATATGCTCTTATAAGTTTCCAGCATTGGTATAAAATGTTTATTAAATCTTAACGCCCTTTGCTTTGTCTCCCCGTAACACGGGGTTTCCCAACCTGTGTTTTTCTTCTAACTACGCGGGAATTCAATATCTGAACAATTTATGAACACCAAAACCATTTGCAACCCTGTCTATATATCATGTAATTAATGTTTAGTGAGTACTCTTAATCCTTTTACCTTTCGTCTTTAGCTCTTCAATTCAGAATTACGACATGCATTGATCTTTTTCTATATTTAGACAAGTATTTGAGATAAATTTAATGCACTTCAATAATATTAAAACCCTGAACCATGAACCTCTGGCCCTGTACCCATTCCTCGCACTCATTCTCCTCCGCCCTTTTATCGACTGTTTCTGGTGGGTAAAAGAATCAAATCCTCTTCTCTCTCCCCTCAATTGGGCAGGGGTTTTGCCGGTGCTGCTTATTACTTTTTATTTTCTGATGAAGCTCAAAGATATCAGACGCAAGGATAAAGGAATTTTGTTCAACAATCGTTATTCGTCATTCGTTATTCGATTTTCCAAAATATTTCTTGCATTCTCTGTTCTTCTTCTTATAAACGCAGCCGCACTTGTTTTACTGAACATGCATTCATACAATAATGCCTTCATGCAATCGATCAGCATAGGGTTAAGAATAATTTCTTATCCTCTGTTCTTTCTGTACCTTTATACACTTATACCCAAAATCAATTTCGATTTGCTGATGAAAGTTTTTCTGATTTCAACTCTCTTCCCTTTCCTTATGATCACCTACGAAATAATCTTTGGTCCGGTAAACCCGTACACTCCCGGCGGTCGTGAATTCGACCGTTACCGCGGGCTTTATGCTGATGGAATTAATTATACAATCTACTGGCTTATCGGACTAATCACTTCAGCGTATTTCTATTTAAAGAATAATTCCAAAAGCAATATTGGTTATCACCAGCCAGGGAAGAAAAGATTCTCTGCAAACTACCTTCTCCTTACTCCATACTTCTTACTTCTCACTTTCGTCATTTGCCTTTCAGCCATTAGTCTTTTCTATCTGAACCAGGCAGTTGCTTATTTTGTTTTTGCATTTCTTTTTACTGTTATTCTCATATTCGTTTACAAAAAAAACAAGCTCCACTTTCTTACTCTTTCTCTTATTCTTATTCTTATTCTGCTTCTCGTTTATCTTCCTGAAATCGAAAAGCCCGCTTCTCTTTTCGTTGTCGATGCGGAAATAATTAAAGGAAATGTTGAAATTATTCACGGTGCAAACGGAAGGGTATGGATCTGGCTGGAAGGATTAAAGCAGTTAAATGAATTGCCGTTTTACAGCTGGCTGTTCGGAGCCGGATTATCTCAGACAGTATCTCTTAAATATTTTTCTGCAGGTGCTCACAGCGATTACATAAGGATACTTTTTTCAACAGGATTGGCTGGTCTGCTTCTGTATCTGGTTTTTATTGGAACATTATTTAAAGGCTTCAAATCACTTCTTCCTGAAAACAAGTTTCTTCTTCTCTCGGTTATCGGCTCGCTGCTGCTATTTTCAGTCACCCACACCCCGACTATATATCTCCCTTTTGTGTATTTTCTTACCACAGTAATGGTTTTGGGTACACGGTTTACGGTAAATGGTAAAGTTATCGCCTGGAATCGCTAATTATGATATATTAGTTTCGTTAAAACAATCATTAATCATTAAATAAGCGAAAGGATATAAAAATGGGAAAATTTGAAGAACTCAATGTATGGAAGAATGCAAAAGAACTTGCCGTACTAATCTACAAACTGACTGCTGAAGGAAAATTAAGTAAGGATTTTGGTTTGAGGGATCAGATCAGAAGATCGGCAGTTAGTATTCCAAGCAATATTGCAGAAGGAGATGAGTTAAGAACCAACAAACAGTCAATACAATTTTTTTATATATCAAAAGGATCTGCCGCAGAGTTATACACTCAATTGACTATTGCATTTGAAATAGGTTATTTAGACAAAGATTTATTTTCAGAATTAATTGAAAAATGCAGGGCTATTTCGGCAATGTTAAGTAAATTAATAGAAGTTCGTTCAAAAAGTTTTAATTAAAATATAAATCCCTGTACCTTGAACCCTAAACCCTGAACCTTTTAACATGCGTCAGTTAGTTCAAAATCTTAAAGACGGTAAAATGGAATTGCCGGAAGTACCCGTTCCTGCTGTAAAAGAAGGATATGTGCTTGTGCAGAATTATTACTCTGTGATAAGCGCCGGAACGGAAGGCAGAACCGTAAAAGATGCGCGTGCAGGTTACATCGAAAAAGCCAGTTCCCGCCAGAAAGAAGTAAAGCAGGTAATTGATTCAGTTAAAACATACGGGTTAAAAGATACTTATGATATGGTTATGAATAAGCTCAACGCCCCTTCCCCACTCGGATATTCCTGTGCTGGCAAAATCATTGATGTGGGACCTGCCCACCGAAGCTTTAACGTAGGTGGGTTCGTTGCCTGCGGCGGTGCAACAGCTAATCATTCTGAAATTGTTTCTGTTCCTGTAAATCTTTGTGTTAAAATTCCGGCTGAAGTTGATTTGAAACATGCGGCATTTGCCACAGTTGGTGCAATTGCCCTGCAGGGAATTCGTCAGGCAGATCTTAAGCTTGGTGAAAATTGTGTGGTTATAGGTCTCGGACTTATAGGTCAGCTTACTATGCAGCTTCTTAATGCAGGTGGAATTTTTCCGATAGGAATTGATATTGATAAAAACCAGGTTGATCTGGCAAATAAAATTTGCCTGCCGGACAGCCAGATTGGTATTGGTAAATCTTATCTTAGAGGGACTGAGAAACTGGAAAACATTATTTCCGAACTTACCAACGGATATGGAACTGATGCAGTTATAATAACAGCCGGAACTTCTTCATTAGATCCGGTTGAATTTGCCGGGCAGGTTTGCCGCAAAAAAGGAAAGGTAATTATTGTCGGTTCTGTACCTACCGGATTTTCAAGAGAAAATTATTATAAAAAAGAACTCGAACTTAAAATGTCTTCTTCTTATGGACCCGGAAGATATGATTTCGATTACGAAGAAAAGGGGCTCGATTACCCTATCGGTTACGTTCGCTGGACTGAGAACAGGAATATGCAGGCGTTTGTGGATCTGCTTGAACAAAAAAAATTAAACATTGGGCCGTTAATCACTCATACTTTTAGTTTTGAAAACGCTCCAAAAGCTTATGACTTGATTCTGAATAAAACAGAACCGTACACAGGCATAGTTTTGAAGTACGATATCGGTGAAGAAGTCAAAAGTCAAAAGTCAGATGTTAAAAGTATAAAGGCAGATAATGCATCGATAAATTCATCCGGTTATGCGGACACTGCTGTCAGAGCAGGCTTTATCGGAGCCGGTTCTTTCGCTCAAAATTTCCTGCTTCCGAACCTTAAAAAAATTCTGAGTTCCGCCGGAGGCGAATTAATCGGTGTTGCAACCGCACGAAGCACAACTTCAAAATACACTGCTGATAAATTTGGTTTTAAATACGCAACCTGCAATGCCGATGAAATTATTAATGATCCAAACATAAATACTGTTTTCATTGCAACAAGACATAACACTCACGCAGAATATGTAATAAAAGCTCTGGAATCAGGTAAGAATGTATTCGTAGAAAAACCGCTGGCGATGCATGAAGAACAACTCTCAAATATTTATGCGGCTTATCATGCATCCATGCAATCATCCATTCAACCACCCACTCTTCTTGTCGGTTATAACCGAAGGTTCAGCTCCTTAATTAAAAAACTGAAAGAAGAGCTTTCACCCGTTTTACCAGTTGCTGTTAATTACAGGATAAACGCAGGTGCTTTGCCCGTTGAACACTGGATAAACGATCCCGAAACCGGCGGAGGAAGAATTATCGGTGAGGTCTGTCATTTTATAGATCTCTGCATGTTCATCGCTGCGAGCCCGCTTAAAAGTGTGCAGGCAGAATCGCTCGATTCAAAAAATAATTTAAATGACTCGGTTATAATAAACTTAAAATTTGCCAACGGCAGTGTTGCATCAATTTCATATTTTTCAAACGGCAGTAAAAAGCTTGAAAAAGAATATCTGGAAGTTTTTCAGGGAGGAAGGGTTTTTATTGTTAATGATTTTAATGAGATGAAAATCATCGGCGAAAAAGAAACCAAAATAAAGTTACGCAAACAGGACAAAGGTCACGCTGTAGAATTACTTTCATGCATTAATGCAATCATGCAAGCATTTTCTCCCATTCCTTTTGAAGAGTTATATATGACGGCTCTGGCAACATTTAAAGTAATAGAATCAATCAGGAAACGTGAGGTAATTAAATTCGAATAATGGTTAGATTACTGTATTCAATCAGTGCAAATCAGTTGAATCTGTGCCTGCCCGCTTATGCTTTCCAGCCTCTGGTTGGGCGTGGTCATCTGCGTTCTATTCCCTTTTGATTTTATTCTCTTAAGTAAACAATGATCAATCCCGTCAGAATATTATTCGAAGTAGCAAACGATACACTGAAAAAATTCACCTTCAGCTTTCTCCCCTTTCCCTTAAAAACGGATGATGATGAAATTCATTTAAAAGAAACTATCTGCTGGCTGGAAAATGCAATTAAAAACGGCAAAGGCGGAGTAAGTAGTCATTACAGCCTGCTTAAAGGCAAATGGCTGAATCCCTTTCCTGAAACGACCGGCTATATTATCCCAACTTTGTTCGATTACCGGAATTTCACGGGAGAAAAAAAATACTTTGATCTTGCTGTGAAACTTACTGACTGGCTTTGTGATGTTCAGCTTGATAACGGCGGATGTATGCAGGGTTCTTATGATGAAAAGAAAGGTAAAACAAAACCAATCGTTTTTAATACAGGTCAGAATCTGCTCGGATTTATCAGAGCATTTCAGGAAACAAAGAACGAAAAATTTTTAAATGCTGCCGTTAAAGCAGGAGATTTTCTTGTAAATAGTACAGATGAAAATGGCGTATGGGATAAGAATCTTCACCGGGGCTTGAAACACACAATAAATACCAGAACCTGTTGGGCTTTGCTTGAATTAAACAAAATCTGTCAGAACCGTGATTATTACTCCGCTGCAATAAGCAATCTTGAATGGACACTTGAACAGCAGACATACAACGGCTGGTTCAAGCATGGTTCATCCCGTCCGGAAGGTTTTCCTAACACACATTTTTTATCCTACACCTGCGAAGGTCTGATTCTCTCATACAGAATCCTTAAAGAAAAAAAATATCTTCAGGCAGCAGAAAAAACCGCCGGCAGATTAATGCGTATTTTTGAAAACCGTAAAATGCTTTATTCATTCTGGGATGAGAATTGGAAAAACAGAGGCAGGTATTTCAAAAATATGAATGGAAATTATATTTGTGTTACAGGTAATATCCAGATTTCAATCGTGTGGATGTGGCTTTTTGAAGAAACCGGTGATCACCGCTACCTGAATGCAGCTTTCAAAATGCTGGATTACATGAAAACAATTCAAAACATTCATTCCGGAAATGAAGGAATCAGGGGCGGGATTAAGGGCTCGTTACCTGTTTACGGTGCTTATGCTACAATGAGTTATCCAAACTGGGCTGCCAAATTTTTGGCCGATGCCCTGATGCTCAAAATTTCTTTAACAAAAAAATTAAAAGAAGACTATATAAAAAGATTAAATGAAAATTACAGTACTGCTCAGATATCCGAATCTTGAATCTAGCCGCTGGAAACTTGATCTGATCGAAAAATTAATGCGGGATGGTTTTGAAATTAACCTGCTCTTTGGAGATAAATCAATCTCCAGGCAGGCAAAAGCTATCCTAAAGGAATTTGGTTTTGATATCTTCAAAAAGAAAAAATCACTTGAAAAATCAGGCGGCAGAAATTTATACAAATATTTTAAGGGTAAAATTCCGGTCGGAAAAGTTTCTGATCTGAATTCATCCGGTTCTGAAAAAATTACTAAATCATTTAGTCCCGATTACTTTCTGCTGCTTGGTACAGGAATTATCCGCAGTAATATTCTTTCAATTCCGTCTAAAGGGGCTGTGCACTGCCACCATGGTTTTCTGCCCAAATTCCGGGGCGTTAATACTGCTGAATGGAATCTGTTTTACGAAGATGAAATCTTCATCACAACTCATTTTGTTGATCCCGGTATTGATACAGGCGATATACTGCTAAGAAAGAAAATTAATCTGGAGAAATCAGATACTATTGAAATTCTCCGTAAAAAATGCCGGACTGAATCAGTTGATCTGATTACGGAAACATTTATTAAACTCAGAGCCGGTGAATTGCAGAGAATTCCGCAGCAGAAATTTGAAGGGAAGCAATATTATTCAATGCATCCCTTGTTTAAAGAACTTGTGCAGAAGAAAATTGAATACATTGGTGTTTGAATGAAATTAATTGAAATTGCTCTAAGTAAACTTCAAAATTATATCGAAAAGAATAATTATACCGGTTATGACTTATACGACGGATTAAAAATAACGGATAATAAATTCCTGTTAAATAATTACTTCTTCAATACTGCAGTAACACAGTTCTTCAAGCACAGTCCGTTAAACTTCAGAAAACTCTTTCGTATTACTCCATCTCAGATGCCTAAAGCACTGGGCATAATTTTAAATGCTTATTGCAAACTTATCAAATCAGAAACAAACGGTGAGCAGAAAGAATTTTATCTTAAAAAGGCTGAGCAGTGTAAGAATCTGCTTATACAAAACTCTCTGAAAAATTATTCAGGCGCATGCTGGAATTTTGGTTTCAATTATAAATTTATGTTCGATAAGCCAACTGTTGTTATTACTTCTATAATTGCAAAAGGACTTCATAACTACTTTCTTTTATCCGGCTGCGAAGAAACAAGAGATGCAATTATCTCAATTAAGGATTTTATACTTAAGGATTTGCATATTACTGAAACTAATTACGGTATATGTTTCAGCTATACACCTGCCAAACCCGATTGCTGCTACAATGCAAATATGCTGGCTGCAGAAACTCTTTCATGTATTTATTCCATTGGGAAGGATGAATCTATTCTTAAGGTAATAAAATCTGCAGTTGATTTTACTGTATATCATCAGAAAGAAGACGGGCGCTGGAATTACAGCATTGAAATCAAAACCGGCAAAGAGCGTCAACAGGTAGATTTTCACCAGGGTTACGTGCTTGAATCTTTGTTTAATGTAATGAATCTTTGCAGTATGGAAAATGATGAATACAGAGATGCATTAATAAAAGGAGCTGATTTCTATTTTAAAAACCAGTTCGATGAAAACGGCAGGTCATTCTGGCGTTATCCTAAAAAATTCCCCGCAGATATTCATTATCAGGCGCAGGGTATAATTACATTTTCTCTACTGAAGAATCTAAATGAAAAATATCTGCCTTTTGCTAAAACCATCGCAGAGTGGACGATAAAAAATATGCAGGATGAATCGGGATATTTTTACTACCAGGTGAATAGATTCTATAAAAACAAAATTTCTTACATGCGCTGGGCTGATGCATGGATGTTTTTGGCTTTAAGTAAATTAAAATTGGTTTACTGAATTGAAACTTGACTTCACAATTAAAACATATAAATTACTTATTGAATCACTGTTAAACAGAGGATATAAGTTTTTAACAGTAAAAAATTATTTTGAACAAAAAAATAATTCTGATAAAATATGTATTCTGCGGCACGACGTTGATAAAAAACCGATTAATTCGCTACAAAAAGCAGTAACAGAAAATAGACTTGGTATTTATTCTACTTATTATTTTAGAATAGTTAAAGAGAGTTTCAATGAAGAAATCATCATTAAGATTGCAAAATTAGGGCATGAGATTGGTTTTCATTATGAAGACCTTACTCTTGCTAAAGGAAATTATGAAGAGGCTATTATGTTATTTACACGCAATCTCGCTAAACTAAGGGAACTATATCCAGTTGTCACGATATGCATGCATGGTAGCCCAACTTCAAAATGGAACAATTTGGATATTTGGAACTACTATGACTATAAACAATTTGGTATTATTGCTGAACCTAATTTCGATTTGAATTTCAATGAAGTTTTTTATTTAACAGATACAGGTATGTCCTGGAACTTGAGTAAGTACGCTGTTCGTGATGTACCGAAAGGTAATTTTGATGTTAATATTAAAAGTTCAAACGATATACTTAATCACTTAGAACTTGGTACTCTCCCTGGTAATATAATGCTAAACACTCACCCTCAACGATGGTCTGACAACATTCTCGAATTAGCGTGGGAAAAATCTACGCAAATGTTAAAAAACCAAATTAAAAGATTTATAAAAAGAAAAATTTAGCGAGTATAAATATGTTGATTAAAAAAGAACGACTTCCGATAAAGCAAATAGTTCTAATTGGTATACTCCCATCTTTCTTAAAGAAAATATTATATCGTATAAAAGGTTATAAAATTGGTCGGAATGTATCTATTGGTATAGGTTCTGTAATTATAGGTGAAAAAGTTTTTATTAATAATAATACAAAAATTGGGTTCTTAAGTGTTATTAGAGCAAAAGAAATAAGGATTGAAAGATTTGTGCGAATCGGTTCAATGGTATACATTGACACAGAGAAAGTGTTCATCGATGATGATGCACGTATAAATGAAAATGTTATAATAGGCGGAATAAAATTTCCCGATTCTTATTTAAAGCTTGGGAAAAGAACTATAATAATGGAATATTCATTTATAAATCCGACTAAACCAATTATAATTGGTGACGATACGGGTATTGGCGGTCACTGTCTCTTATTCACTCACGGTTCTTGGCTACCTCAAATTGATGGTTATCCGGTAATGTTTGCACCGATTACACTTGGGAATAAAGTATGGTTACCATGGCGAGTTTTTATAATGCCAGGGGTCACTGTAGGCGATAACGTTGTTATTGGAGCTAATTCACTCGTAACTAAATCAATTCCATCAAATTGTTTATCGGCAGGTTCTCCCGCAACTATTTTAAAAGAAAATTATCCTCCCCCATTAGAAAAAGAGAAACGCAATTTGATAATAAGTTCTATCTTCAAAGATTTTGAAACTTATCTTCAACATTATTCATACACTGTTAATATTAATAAAGGGTTAGACGAAAATATCATAGAGATTTCTAAAAATGGGAAATTATATCGGATGAAATATCTCCAAAACTGTGAAAGAGAAAAATCGGTCAACGATCCTCAATACGATCTGATAATTATTGATGATGCTGAATTTAAGATTGTCAAATCCGAAGTAAAATGTAAAATGATCATAGACTATAATAAAAAAGAAAGACTAGGTTCTTCAGATCTTGGCGAAGAATTTGTTTCATTTATTTCCCGTTATGGAATAAGATTTAATAGGTTAGATTAGATTTCAATGCCAAGAATACTTTGTCACCTTGTACATCCTGCCCACTTCCATTTCTTTGTCCCTGTAATTACTAAACTACAACAAAAAGGATACGAAATATTAATAACTATAAGAAACAAGGACGTACTTGAAAAATTACTCATTGAACACAATCTTAAGTATATTTCAATAAAATCTGTTAATGAAAGAAAGGGAATGATTGCTGATTTTATTAATCTGCTAGGAAGATCATATAATTTATTTGAAATTTGTCGAGAGTTTAGACCTATTATAATGATAAGTTCTTCACCAGAAGTTGCTTTGATCGGAAAAATTTTGAAGATATATTCATTACTATTCTTTGAAGATGATCTTCAATATGTAAAAGCATGGGCATATATATCGGGTCCTTTAGCATCAACATTACTCTGTCCGGAATCGTGCAGTGCATACAAATGGGAATATAAAACAGTTAAGTATAATGGCTATCACGAACTTACCTATCTCCATCCAAACTACTTTAAACTTAGTACTGAAATAAAGAGTTCTTCCAAAAATCGAAAATTTTTACTCAGATTAGCAAAACTTACTGCTTATCACGACACTCATAACAGTGGCATAGATAATGTTCTAGCACATCAAATCATTAATAAACTTGCCTTATACGGCGAGGTTTTTATAAGTGCAGAGCGTGACTTACCACAGGAATTAGACAAAAGAAAAATAAAGATAAAAGCTTCAGATATCTTAAGATTTTTTTTAGATTTGGATCTCTACATCGGCGATAGTCAGACAATGGCTGCAGAAGCTGCTGTCCTCGGCATCCCATCTCTCCGTTTCAATGATTTTGTTGGCAAACTCGGTTATCTCGAAGAGCTGGAACATAAATACGGTCTCACTTACGGCATCAAAACTTCGGAACCACAGAAACTGCTGGATAAAATTGATGAACTACTGTCAATTCCAAATCTTAAAGAAGAATGGCAGCGCCGCCGTCAAAAAATGCTCTCGGAAAAAATAGATGTTACTGCTTTCCTTGTCTGGTTTATTGAGAATTACCCGGAAAGTGTAACTGTGATGAAAGAAAACCCTGATTACCAGTACAACTTCAGGTAAATTTTCTTACTGCAGCTTTCCCAACCTTACCTCACCGCTCCCTCGGTGTCTCCGCCGGAGACAGCATCCAAAACCTTCGAGTTAGCGCACTAAACTCCATCAAAACCTCGAAAGTTGCTTTACACCATTATTTCCAAATCTGCCTTCCAAAATTCCAAACTCCTTATCTGTGTCCTGTTGTTTCTTCACTTCATCATTCTGTCGAAGGCAATCCTTTGGGAGATAATCATACGTGAAAAATCTGCCGAAACTTCCGGAAAATATTTCTTTATCAATTGTTTTAATTATTAACTAATACCATCAGGCAAAAAAATATTTTACAATCTTCCGGTAAAGATTTTGATATTAAAACAATAATTGTCAATTTAGATTCCATTGAAATAAGAATTAAGGGATAAACAAGATATCTGCATGTATCAGCCTAAATCCACATCGGCATTAATCAATGAATCAGGTTTAGCACCCGAAAGAAAATTTTTCGGGCGTCATTACCGCATTAAAATCGCGGTAAATTTTTTACTTTATCTGCTTACATACATCGTTTTCTATTTCATCAATAAAAAAAGTTTGGTTTTCGATTCGCGTTACATATTATTTCTTCCCGTCCTTATCGGCTCGTGGGGTATCGGTGGATTGCTTTCCGGTAAATTCAGTATTAATTCCGGCCACAGTTTTATAGCCAGGGTTAAGCGCTGCTCAACAGCACTGCTCATTTCACTTGGTGTAACAGCATTAATGCTTATGCAGCTTAATTTTTCAATCTCACGATTTGTTGTAGTTGGCTCTCTTACGTCCGCCGCTTTAATAGAAACCATTATTGAATTTTTCAGAAGCGGAGCTAAAATTGATATTCACCTTATACGTAAAGAAAAAATTTCTTATGCACTCCTTATGTTTGACCTGTTCATCCTCGTTTCTATCTTATATTTTTTCTACGAGGTTAGAGTTGGTTTTAATAATATAAATGAAAAGCATGTTCTGCTTCTTGCAGCAACATTACTATGCTGGTTTTTTGCTTCGATGATAAGCCATCAGTTCAGACCATTCGGCAGCAGCTACAACTTCTGGAAAGCAATCGGCAATCAGCTTAAAACTTACTTTCTGCTTATTGCGCTTACATCGTTTATAGTTTATATGCTGCAGCTGCCCGATTATTATACCTCGCTGTATCTTACGAGTGTTTTACTCTATTCAATCTGGTCTTTTATTCTTGTGATATTTGTATATATCGATAAGCTTCCTGAAAAAACCGATGAAGTTAAAAGTGATTTCCTTCATGCTTATGAATTAAAAATTCCTCAGCTCACTACTGCATCCCAGAGAGAAAAATATGTTTACAGGCTTAACGGCGAAAAAAATAATTCAGGCTTAAACTCAAAGCTGAAATACATTTTTTTAAATCGGTTCCCCGGTGTGCTCGATTTTATTCAGAGAAAATTAGACCTGAGCACATTCGATACAAAAAAAACAATTGTGCTTCGTTCAGACGATCCTTACAATTTGCTTTTCCAGCCCGAAAATGAAATTGAGCTCTTCATCAATCTCCACAAAATGAATGATGTTAGAAGAATCAATGAATATTTTATAAATGTAAATAAAATATTAATCGATGGCGGGGTTTTCGTTGGCAACTTCGAACCAATTCATTTCAGGTATAAAAGATTCCTGAAGCGTTACCCTTTTTTTCTTGCACATTTTCTCTATCTTCTCGATTTTCTCTGGCACAGAGCAGCTCCAAAGATGCCTGTCCTCAGAAAAATCTTCTTTGCAATTAATAAAGGAAAAGACCGCGCAATATCTCTTGCTGAATGCTTTGGAAGATTATACTACTGCGGCTTTGAAGTGCTCGATTTAAAAGCATTGGATAATGTTTGTTATTTCGTTGCTAAAAAAATTAAAGAACCCTCTGCGGATAAGAATCCTTCCTACAGCCCTCTGTTTAAAATGAGAAGAGTCGGGAAAAACGGAAAAACTGTTTTCATATACAAGCTTCGTACTATGCATCCATATTCAGAGTATTTGCAGGAGTTCGTCTACAAAAATAATTCGCTTCAGGAAGGCGGCAAATTTAAAGATGATTTCAGGATAACTTCCTGGGGAAAAGTTCTAAGAAAATTCTGGATTGACGAATTGCCCATGCTGATAAATCTTTTCAGGGGCGATTGTAAACTTGTCGGCGTAAGGCCTCTCAGCCAGCATTATCTTAGTTTGTATGATGAGGAATACAGAAAAAGAAGGTTAAAATACAAACCCGGTTTAATACCTCCCTACTATGCCGATATGCCTAAAACAGTTGAGGAGATAATAAAATCCGAAGAAAACTATTTAAATGAATTTGACCGGGCACCGCTAAAAACCGACATTAAATATTTCTCTAAAGCCTTTAATAATATTGTGATTAATCATAAACGAAGCGCTTGAATATCCCGGAATACTTTACCAATATCTTCAGGAAATGAAATTAACATTTTTATTCGTCTTTGTGTTGAACATATGCTTATCGGCCCAGGTTGTTTATGTACCGCTCTGGAATGATGTATACGATTTTTTGGATCGGCAATCCCTTAAACAAAACATCAGCCTTGATGATGAAGTTAAACCATATTCAAGAAAATACGTAGCATCTTTGCTTGAAAAACTGATTTCAGAAAAAAATAAACTAAATTCAATTGAGCAAAAAGAACTGGAATTTTACAGGCAGGAATTTGCTTATGAGCTTAATGAGATAAATAATGAAAGATGGTACCTGTTCAGCTACAGCGATACAGTTTTTACTGTAAAGCTGTCGCCGCTTGCCGGTTACGGCTTATCGACAACCGGTAACAATTCCGGTTCTCAAAGATGGATTGGGCTATCGACATTTGGTTCTTATTCAGACTGGTTTGGTGCCAGCTTCGATATCCGTGATAAAGGAGAATTTGGCGATAATGTAGATAAAGAAAAACAGTTTACTCCTCAAACCGGTGCCTGGACAAAATCCGTTGAAAACGGAATAGAGTACAGCGATGTTAAAGGCAGCATCACATTCGATTGGGGTTGGGGAAATGCCGGTCTGCTTAAAGATTATTTCACCTGGGGGCATGGAAGTTTTGGTCAACTTATATTTTCTGAAAAACCTCCTTCCTACCCGCACATAAGGTTTACGTTAAAGCCTGTGGAATGGCTTCGGTTTTATTACTTTCACGGTTGGCTCAACTCACTGGTAATAGATTCTTCCGGTATAATTATAGAATATCCCGGCACTATTTCGGAAAGAGAAAAAAAATCTTACCTGAATAAATATGTGGCGGCAAACCTTTTAACTCTTTCTCCGCTAAACTGGCTGGATATATCACTTGGAAATTCATTCGTATACAGCGGAGATTTGAGAGCGGAAATGTTTATACCGTTTATGTTCTTTAAATTTCTGGATCACAACACCGGTCAGGGCAGCGTTAACGATGGAAACGGTACTTTGTATTTTGATTTAAAACTGCTGTACCCGGAAACGTATCAGTTTTATTCCACTGTCTTTGTTGATGTAACGGAAATAAGAAATGTGCTCGAGGAAGATTTCAGCAACACATGGGTTGGTTATACATTTGGTGCAAAAAAAGTAGATCTTTTTTTTCCTAACCTCGATATAGCGATTGAATACACCCGAGTTAATCCCTGGGTCTATGAACATAAATTACAGTCGACTAACTACAAACATATAAATTTTGTTCTTGGGCATTGGCTTGGTCAGAATGCTGACCAGATAAAGGTTCAGTTTAACTACAGGTTATTCAGGGGTCTCAGCTTTAAAATCTATTTTGAATGGCTTCGTAAAGGCGGAATGGAAGAAATCTATTATGCTTATGCCGGCAAAGATGAAAAGGAATTAGACTTTCTTTACTCCCCGTTACGCGAAGATAAAACTGTTGGCTTTTTATTCAGGCTCGAATATTTGCATGACCTCATTCTTGAAGGGCAGTATCAGTATTCAGAAATAACAGACGAAGATGCTTACAGAACACCGTCATTTATGCTTGGTAATAATCATTCATTCGGTATATCGCTCTTCTATGGAATTTAATTCAGATAAATATTTTAATGAATAATTCATTTACAATTTTTATTTTAGAGTTGAACCATTACAAGATTATAATTCTAAAATTAATTTACTTTGTAAATCTGAGTACAAATCAATCGGGGAGTAAGATGAGAACCTTTATTATTTTCTCTGTTCTGCTGATTCTTGTTAGTTCCGCTTCATTTTGCCAGACTGCAGGCATTAAAAAATATAACAATCTTTCAGGTAAAATAGGCTTCACTCTGGAAGGTGGCTCAACTTATTCACTAACTGACTTTAAGGAAGCACGATTCAGTTACATCGGCAGGCTACTATTCGATTATTTCTTCCCCAGTTCGCAGGCCGGAATCTGGGGTTTAAGAGGGCATTCTGTTGCAGGATATATTGAAGGCTCCGGGGGAGCTACTTCGAGCAGACCTGATTTAATGCACTTTAAAACTACTGTGGTTTCATTAGGCGGCGGAGGCGAATATTTATTGTCTCTTTCAGATGTTGTAATGCCTTATGTATATGCAGGAATTGCCTATCTTTATTACGATCCCCGCGATAACAGCGGAAACCGTTTGGAAAGAAATGAAATGAAAAAGTACTCAAGGCACGAATGGATGCTTCTGGGAGAACTCGGATTCAGGTTCCTCGTTTCTAAGAATGTAAGCTTAAATCTTGGTGCTAATATTAATTATGTTAATTCCGACAATATCGATGATGTGGTTGCAGGTTCCGATAATGATATTTTCTTTTCGGGCTTCGGGGGTATATCACTCTATTTCGGTGGTACTTCTGATAAGGATGGTGATGGTGTTAACGATGACGACGACCTTTGCCCTGAAACTCCTAAGGGAATAATTGTTGATCAGTTCGGCTGCCCTGTCGATAATGATAATGATGGCATACCTGATTACCTGGATAAATGCACTAATACCCCTGCCAACATACCTGTAGATAATAACGGCTGTCCTGTTGATGCAGATGGCGATGGCATACCCGATTATTTGGATCTTTGCAAAGAAACTCCAGAAGGAGTTCCGGTTGATAAAAGAGGCTGCCCTTTTGATGAAGACGAAGATGGTGTTCCTGATTATATGGATAATTGCCCCGGAACCAAAATAGGCATTGAAGTAAACCGATGGGGTTGCCCGTTAGAAGTCTACAACAAAGAATTACCCGAAATCAACACCATGGTTCTTTCAGGTGATGTTAATTTTGAATTAGGTAAATCGGATCTTCTGCCGGGTGCCAAAGTGGAACTCGACAAATTAATAAGCACAATGAAAAAGAATCCTGAGACCAGGTGGAAGATTGAAGGTCATACGGATATTACAGGATCATATACTTTAAACAAGCGTCTTTCTTACGAAAGGGCTCTCTCAGTTGCTGAGTATTTATCCTCAAATGGAATCAACCGATCACGGCTTGAACTTGATGGCCTTGGTCCGGATTTCCCCGTAGCCGATAATTCAACTGAGAGCGGACGTACCTTGAACAGAAGAGTTACAATTACATTTATTGATGGCCAACCAAAAAGCACCATCGTTATTCCGGAAAGTAAATATAACAGTAAAAATGAATATCACACCGGAAATATGATTTTTACAGATGGAAATCTTTATTGCATCCAGGTTTCATCTTTCAGAGTAAGAGGCAGGGCTGAAAAGGAAGTTCAGAGACTTAAGGAAATGGGTGAAAACGCATTTATTGTTGAAGCTAATCTTCCGGAATTAAACGGCACCTGGTTCAGAGTAAGAATCGGATACTTCGACAGCTTAAATGAAGCTAAGATAAAGAAAGAAAAAATTTTACGATAAGCTTAAATCTTCTTACTTTTGTCCGGTAAATTTCAATTTCTAATCCGCTATCAAAATAAACACAAAGTTTGATAGTGGATTTTCTTTATAACACAATTATATACAGATGAAAAAAATTATTTCAGTTGTTGGTGCCAGACCTAATTTTATGAAAGTTGCACCTCTCCACAAAGAATTTCTTAAGTACAAGAATGATGTAAGTCATCTAATCTGTCATACCGGTCAGCATTACGATGAAAATATGTCCAGGATATTTTTCGAAGACCTTGAACTGCCGAAACCGGATTTCTACCTTGGCATAGGAAGCGGTTCGCATGCCGAGCAGACAGGAAAAATTATGATAGAATTCGAAAAAATTCTCCTTAAAGAGAAACCCGATCTTATAATTGTAGTTGGCGACGTTAATTCCACTATCGCCTGCAGTTTAACAGCAAGCAAATTACATATCAAATCTGCTCATGTGGAAGCCGGATTGAGAAGCTTCGACAGACAAATGCCCGAAGAAATAAATCGATTACTCACAGATCAAATTTCTGATTTTCTTTTCGTTACAGAGGCCAGCGGTTTGGAAAACCTGAAACGGGAAGGTATCCCTAATCATAAAATATTTTTTTCAGGTAATGTTATGATTGATAGTCTAACATTCTACCTCGAAAAAGCAAAGAAGTCATCCTTAATAAACCATTTTGGAATTGAACCTCATCATTATGTCTTAATAACTCTTCATCGGCCGAGCAATGTTGATTCAGAAACACAATTACAAAAGATAACAAACCTGCTTAATTCAATCGCAAGAAAGAGAAAATTATTATTTCCTGTACATCCGAGAACTAAAAGAAATCTTGAGATGTTCAATCTTTTATCACAATTTAACGAGAATATAATATTATCCGAACCGATAGGTTATCTAGATTTCCTGAACTTGCTCCATAATGCGGAACTGGTTATTACAGACAGCGGCGGTATACAGGAGGAAACAACATTCCTTGGTATTCAATGCATCACTTTACGTACTTCTACCGAAAGACCCGTTACAGTTGAAATCGGAACAAACCACCTGGTTGGAGAAGACTTTCAGAAAGCAGAAATGTCAGCAGAACAGGTTCTCTCAGGGAAAATAAAAACCGGAAAGATTCCCGATTTATGGGATGGAAAAACTGCCAATAGAATAACTGAGATTATTATGTCTAAGTTATAAAATAAAGCAAGTTATAGAAATTTACTTCAGATTTACCATCCGCCACCTCCACCGCCGCCTCCCCCACCGCCTGAAGATCCTCCTCCGCCACCTCCGGACGATGAACCAGGTGCTGTAGATGATGAGGAAATTGTATTGCTAAAGCTGCCGGAAAGTGAGGAAGCAAATCCTGTTGCTCCCAGTTTGCTCCAACTTTTTCCCGAATACCAAAGCGGTGAGTATTCATTGTTCCCATTTTTAATAGTTTCAAATAAGTCTGTAAACTTTTCAGCCCAGGAATTTTCTACGTTTAATGCTAATGCATAGGGTAAAAACATTTCAAAGAGTCCGACATTTTTTTCCGGTTCTTTTATTGACTCCAATCTATCTTTTTCTGCAACTCCAAGATACATCTTAAATCCATCAATTTTATCCATAACTTTTCTTCCAAGCAACGTAGGTGCTTTTAACAAATGATAAAATGAAATATTAATAAGTACAAGAAGAGCAATTATAACAATTATAAAAGGAGAACCGGTTTTGGATAATAAGTAAAGTCCGGCTATTTCACCTATAATAAATGGAATTGAAAAAATTGTTATAAATATTGCACTTCCTGATGCAATAACTTTTCCGCTCCTTTTGCCCGGAACACCTTTCCAGGCTTTATAAACCGAAAATAAAAGTGCCGCAACCCCTATACTCCAGAAAGATACCCATATCAGACTAAAGATTTGTTCCTGGTTACTGTTAAGAGAGGAAATAATAAGAAATAATAATGAAATGACTGCCCCAAGTAAAAAGTAATTTCTGTTTGTAATAAAATAGTTTTTTTCATAATTGCGCTTAAGAGAATCTTTTAATCCCTTGATTGTGTTTTGCAAAGTAGAATGATTTTTCTGTTTTAACTCAAGTATATATTCTCCGTTTTCAGATTTAAACTTCAAACGTTCGTAAACAACCCTTTCATCGGGTGTTAATTGTATGGTATTATTAAATTTTTTAACGAGATAATAATCCATGTTTTCTTCCACAATTTTTATATAACCTTTTACTGCAAGACTTATTAAGGCAGAGGTAAAAACCTTATCGTCAAAACCCATTTCAGAAATAAACCTAACAGCTGCCGGCGATAAGTTATCAGGAGGTTCATACATAGGAATAACTAATCCTTTAGCAGGATCTTTTCCCATCTTCCACCAAATAAACAAATAGTAGAATAAAACAATAAGTATTCCGGCTACACCAAACAAAATTGACTTATTATCATCAATAAAATAAAAAACCTTTTCCGTATCAGTGGGCTCGCTTACCAAACCCTTCGGAAACTGAACAACAATTGTTAAACCTTCGTTAGGTTTAAGTGATTTTGTGTTTTCAAAATAAACTTTGCCCGGGCTTTTTATTTCATAGAAATAATCCTGCCCTTTCTCACCCTGGTAGCCGGTGTAAGCTAATGCTGTAATTCGACTGGCTGTGGACGCTGACGGAAAATTTATTATTGCGGTGACAATTTCAATTTCAAATTCCCAGCCATTTCCGGTAACATTCCAATAAAGTTCATTAAAAGAATCGAAAAACCCGATTTGCCTGTTGGTAGCATATTTGATTTCATATATATAATCACCCGGAGGTAAGAAGTAATCTTCCTTTCCTATATAGACACGGACACCATTAGAGAGACGTTCTGTATGATAATTTTCCGGTCTGGAATCTCTCTTTATGCTCAGCACATCGAATTTGACGATGTAATTATTTCCATAATCATCTTCATAAATTGTAGGAAAGTCCCTGTAGATGCCTCTTTTAATTTTATTGCCTTCTGCATGAACTTTTATTCTTTCGGTAACTTCCATAGATGCATCTTCGTTAATCGTTATTTCGCTGTGAAAGGAAATTATTCGTTCTTCGAAATTGTGCTGTGCAATAATTGCACCCGGAATGAAGTGAAGGCAAAATAAAAAGATTGCCGGTAAATATTTTTTCATGCTTTAATCTCCGGAGTTTTTCTTTCGGTTGCAAGTGTTATTTCGAAATAATCTTCCTTTTTAAAGCTGAACAATTTTGCTATTATATTAACCGGAAAAGATTCAACACGGATGTTATAGTTTCTTACAGCCCCGTTATAATAACGCCTTGCATACTGAAGCTGATCCTCAATTTCTACAAGCTGATGCTGAAGATCTAAAAAGTTTGCGTTAGCTTTTAGATCCGGGTAATCTTCAACAACTACGAACAAGTTTTTAATCAATCCCGAAAGGTTAGTTTCTGCAGTGGCTTTATCCTTCAGGTTTGTAAGGCTGCTGCTTCCAGCTCTTTTTTGCGTAATTTCTTCAAACAATTTCCTTTCATACTTGCTGTAACCTTCCACACTTGCAACCAGGTTTGGAATTAAATTATGCCTTCTTTTTAGTTGAACGTCAATACCGCTCCAGGCTTCATTAATCAGGTTCCGGTCTCTTACCAGGAGGTTGTAGACAATTATTCCCCAGATCAGAATTATTGATGCCGCAGTTAACAGAATTATTATCATTTGATATCAGACCCTTACTGAATTTATAAGTTCTTCGAGATTATTGAATACAGGCACCTGGTTCACAATTAATCTTTCTTTATTCTCATGTCCGTTAGCTACCAGAACTGAATCTATTCCTAATTCCTGTGCCACTTCAAAATCGTGCGAAGTGTCCCCTATTAATAATACTTTACTCCCTTTCCCGTTTTCATTTATCAGAGAAAGTAATTTTTTCGCAAGAATCAATTTACCGGCTGCGTAAATATTATCCAGGCCTATGATGTTGCTGAAATATTTTTTTATTCCAAAATGTTCGACAATCCTGATAAGATTCTGCTGCTCATAAGCAGAGAGTAAATGCTGCGTAATATTTTTATGCAATAATTGTTCAAGTATCTCAACGGCACAGGGAAACAAGCTGCAGTTTAACTTGTTTTCTTCGTATATATCCATAAACTGCTTTCCCAATACCTCGAAAGAATTTTTTTCAAAAGTATGACCGGCAATCCTGTAGTATTCAACTACCGGAAAACGAAAAATTTCCTTATATCTTTGTAATGAAATCTCAGGAAACGATTCCTGCTTAAGCAATATGTTCATAGTGTCTGTACAAAGCTCCACATCATTGAGCAGCGTGCCGTTCCAGTCCCAAATTACCTGGTTATAATCCAGGAGATTAAAATTCATCTTTCATCCTTAATTAGTTTTGCAAATTCGAAAATTATTTCGGCGGTAATTCCCCAGATTATTTCTTCGGAGGTTTTGTAAACAAGAATCCTGTGTTGTCCTTTCTTCCAGGGTTTGGAATATTTAAGCGGAAGGCCGAGCTCTTCGGCAGGCAGAAGTTGAACAATATTTCCGTTATCGTCTCTATCATCCGGATGGACTTCAAGCTTTACATAATACATTTCCGGCTTTTCAACTAAGAAAAACTCCAGAGGCAGTGAAAATAGTTTTTCAACTTCTCTTTTATCAAATGACAGGGATAAAATATTTTGAATATTCAGATAACCCACAAATGCATCTACTGTAACACCCATTGGAGCTATAAGCGTACCAAGTTTTCCTAAGAGAATGATTTTATCGGTCTCAATACCCAGTTCCTCAACTGTTTCTCTGAGGGCAGTTTGCCTGAAATCTTCATCTTTGCTTTTATCAAATTCACCGCCGGGAAAGCTCACTTCCCCGCCCTGTCTTATCTGATTTGCTCTTTTTTCAAAAAGCACGTGAAGTTGTTTGTCTTTTTCAAATAAAGGTATCAGAACAGCAGAATTAAAGTATTTATCTTTTCGAATTATTTCATAAGCGTTTTTAAGTGCTCTGGCAATATTATCCGGTGTGATGGTTTTCAATTAATGGAATCAATACTTTAATAAAAGATATATTAAAACTAAAACAATATTTCTTATTTGAGAAATGAAGAAAAAAGATTTTAAATTCTATCTGGCAGGTAAAAATTCAAGCCGACTAACAAATAATGTTTTTCCCGTACTGGTTCCATCGAACAATGCATCGGGGTTTTGAGTTGAGTGAATTATATAGCCTGATGAATCTATGTATGCCTTAACCTCAATAAAATTAAAATCGGCAGTGGTGATGTTTAGTGAGAAGGCTGGGCTTTTTAATTCTGAAAAGTTAATATTGTCTAAAAAACTGTTGTTGGATAGGCGTGCAATTCTTCTAAGATAGTTGATAGTTTTAAGCGAATCAGTATTAGCGCCGTTAAGCAGCCAGTTATTGCCTTTTTTTACCAGCTGGAAAGAACTATCTGCAGGATAATTAAATTGAAGCTGAGTCCAGCTATTATAATCGGCATTAATTATTGTACCATCCCTGAATGAATTTGAATTTTGATTGAATGTCATATCGAGAAAGCCGTCAACTTCATAGACATCGGTATCGTTATAGAGACGAACAAAAGTATTCATAGTTCTTGGCTGCTGGAATGAAAATCTGCCGATTACAAGGTCAAGCGTAACTTCTGAACCTTCCATCACTTTAACCCTTGAGCCGGTGCTGTCAACCTGAAATTCATTCCACCTGGCTTTATCACGGGCAGCAAGTTTTTTGGGTTTAGCTGCTAAGAGTTGTAGTAAAATATCGTGAATTTTTTGATCGGCAACCTTAGCTTTTTTTCCCCCCGTCAGGGCTACTTTCCAACCTGTGTCATCTTTAAAGAGCTTTACTTCCTGATGTTTTTGAGATTTGGGGTAAATTAAAATTTCTGTTACTGCGGTTGTATCAATTTCCACTAATACTTCGCGGAATGTTCGTTCATTTTTATCACTATCCAGCAGAATAAAAAATAAAACGATTAGCAGCAGAGCTGTAAATAAAAATGCTAATCCCTTATTTGTTATCTTCAGCGACATACTCGGTTGAAATTAATTCATTTCGTACTTTGCTTTTAACCTGAAAACGGAATACTCCGTAAACAATTATCAACAAAATCGGCAGCAGAAAGTTTAAATATTTAAGTAAAGATTTAGTACCATCTTCAAGCGATGCATCGAGCGGACGGGAAGTAACACCTTTGGTTCGTAGTTCTATTAACCCGGTATCGTCCGAAAGCCAGTCAATCGCATTAGCCATAAGACTGATATTATCTTCCTGCAACTGCTGTGCCTGCTCTCCTTCACCATTCACAGCAAAATCTCCATCACTGAAAACAACCATTTTTGTTTTAGTGTTGCCTGCAATATTACCCTCAATAATTGCAGCAACAGGAATTGAAGAAAGGTTGAAATCAACAGCTGTCCATTGTTTCATAACATCGAAATAAAGCGGCGGATTCTGAACACCTGACTTTTCTGAGGAAACAGCAATTGGAATCATAACTACCGAAGTATCCTTTGCATTTAATCGTATCGGGCTTACGAAAGGAAAAGTTACTGACTCAAGCCCCTCGGTAATAGGATGTATTGTAAAGTTAGTTACAAGAGGTAAATAAGGGAACCTTACAGGTGTATTCATAACAAAGAACCCCTGCCTTTGCTGAACCATTACATTACTGCAGCTTGCATCGATTAAAAATCCCTGTTCAATCTCAATTCCTTTTTCTTTAAGCCAGTCCTCAAAACCGGTAAAAATTTTATTTCCCATTCCTGTACTTAGATCTCCGTCAACAGTGTTAAGTGCTACAAGAAGTCTTCCGCCGCGGGATAGAAATTCATCAAGATATTTAAAATGAAGATCAGGAATTGTGTCCTTTGGTGCAATTACAACTAAAGTTTTATACTGAAAAGGAACACCGAGTGTATCACTGAATTCTATGGTTTGCAAAGAATATAAAATCGATAATTGATTATTCAATTGTGGTATGGAACTCAAACCCGACTCACCATGCCCTTGCAGCAAAGCAATCTGAGGCTTATCAAGAACTGAAAGTTTTTTAATGTTAGTTGATAGAGCGTATTCCATTGCGGCACCAGGCTGAATGAATGGAATAACTTCCCTTCTCTCTCCCATTTGAATAAGAGCACCTAAATATGCACGCTGCTGCTTCATCTGGTCTCTTTCCCGCACGTTTATCATTATCGGCTGAATTCCACTCTGTTGAGCTTTTATTTCAGATTCCTGAGTTTCACTCGGATTAATAAATTCATAAACGATTAAACCATCAGTGTAGCTTGCATATTCCACAAGTATATCCCTGAAATCCTGGCGTACTTTTTCAATATCCGGTGGAAGATCCTCTGAGAAATACGCACTTATGGTTATAGGATCATTAAGCCCGGAAAGAATATTTTTTGTAGCTGTACTTAAGCTGTAGCGTTGATCCTCGGTGTAATCTAACCTGAAGAAAAATTTGCTGGCAATAATATTTAACAGCACAATAATTCCCATAACCAGTAAAATTGATGTTTGTATTTTCTTTCTGGTAAGCATAAAAAACTATTCTACTATATTTCTTTTTGATAAAGAAGTTTCAGCTAACATCAATCCTAAAAATGTAATTGAGAAAAAGTATAGCAAATCTCTTGAATCCAGCACTCCTCTGGATATTGAATCAAAGTGCGAAGACATACTAAGAAAGCTAAAAATCTGCCCGATGGTACCTGTAAAGCTTCCTGACAAAACATCGAAAATTATTAAAAAGAAAACTCCAACAAATAAGGCTAACAGAAATGCCACAATTTGATTATTGGTAATGCTGCTTGCAAAAAGGCCGATGGCTGTATAAGTCATACTCATCAAAATCATCCCTAGGTATCCGCACCATACAGCACCGTGATCAACCGGACCTAAAGCCCAAACAGTTATGTAATATGGCAGCGTTAAAGCAAGAGCAACTAAAATTAAAATAATACAGGCAAGAAATTTTCCAAGAACAACTTCCCAATCAGAAACAGCTTTAGTAAGGAGAAGTTCTATCGTACCGATACGTTTTTCTTCAGCCAATGTTCTCATAGTAAGTGCTGGTATGAAGAAAAAAAGCGTAAAGTAAGCAATTGAGAAAAATGGCTGTAGTGTGGCTTGCCCTATAAAGAAAATATCTGAACCAAACAGCCAGGTAAAAAATCCGCTTATGCCAAGAAATACAACGATGAAAATGTATGATACAAGTGAATCGAAAAATGAATTGAACTCTCTTTTAGCTATAACCCAGATTGAGTGCATATTAATTTGCTGTTGTTAATTCTCTGAAAATGTCTTCAAGCTTTGTTTCTATAGGCGTCATCTCAGTAAGTATCCAGTTTTTCTGAACACACATATTAAAAATATCTTTTCTCGGTGAACGATCGTCTTTGCTATTTACAATAAACGAATTAAGTGTTTCCTTATCAAAATCTGCTAAACCAACAGTTTCCAAACTTCTCAGTGAAGAAATAACCTCATCCCTGTTTTCTGCTTCAGCAATCTGCACACGAACCATCTCTTGCCCTTTTGCTCTTTTACGCAACATTTCAGATGTACCATCAGCTACAATTTTGCCTTTATTGATTATAAGAATCCTGTCACATGTAGCTTCCACCTCAGGTAAAATGTGAGTGCTGAGAATAACAGTTTTCCGTTTCCCTAATTCTCTAATTAGTTTTCTTATTTCAACGATCTGGTTAGGATCAAGACCGGAAGTAGGTTCATCAAGTATTAAAATTTCGGGGTCGTGTATCATCGCCTGGGCTAATCCTACTCTCTGCCTGAACCCTTTCGATAGCTCACCTATCTTCTTGTGTTTTTCAACATTCAATCCGCAAACATAAACCATCTCTGCAATTCTTTTCCGGATCTTATCCTTCGGTACAGCCTGAAGATCGGCGACAAATTTCAGATAATCTAATACAGGCATATCATAGTAAAGTGGATTGTTTTCCGGCAGATATCCGATTTTCTTTTTTATTTCATCCTGATTTTCAAGGACTGAAAATCCGTTCACCTTAGCATCTCCATCGGATGGAGCGATGTAGCAGGTAAGAATTTTCATTGTGGTTGTTTTACCAGCACCATTTGGCCCTAAGAATCCCAGTATCTCCCCTTCTTTTACTTCAAAGGAAATATTATCGACAGCTCGCTGCGAACCAAATTTTTTAGTAAGATTGTTTACAACTATGCTCATTTATTTCAGGAAGTTTGATTAAATCGGAGGCAAAATTATACACCAATTAAAAAAAATTCAACTGTAAAATAACATTTTTTATCATTAGTTCCGGCTAAAGGGCTTTAAAAATATGACAATAAAAAAAATTTGTTAGCTATTAATAATTAAACTAAATTGACATTTAAAATAATGTGTCTTGACACAAAAGAGGTATAATGAAAGCTTTAATAATAGTAGTAATTAGTTTAATATTGTTATCGTATCAGGCTTCTGTTTATTCACTGCCACGATTTGCCGTGCGGTTGGGAGATAAATGCATTGACTGTCATTACAATCCAACGGGCGGAATAATCCGTAATGAAAACGGATGGAATTTCAGTAAAAATATTATGAGTATGGTTTCGCCACGCGATGATAAATTTGCAATGACCCCAAAGATTGGTGAAAATATAACTATCGGCCTTGATTACAGAACTCAATTTCTCTATTCAGGTTCTAAAAAGAAATCAGACTTCCAGCAAATGACAGGTTCTATTTACACAAACTTTGCTCTCGCCGATAATATTAACCTGCTCGGCAGATATGATTTTATCCAGGAAATATGGGAAGCTTATGGCGTACTGCATATTCTGCCCAACAACAGTTACCTTAAAGTTGGTTCATTTCAGCCGAATTACGGTATACGGCTGGATGACCACACTGCCTACACAAGAGGCGGAGATTTATTTGTATTATCAGGTGCTACTAAAAGGCAAGGTCTTATTTATTCACCCTTTTATACAGAAGTTGGTGTTGAAGCTGGAGTTTACATTGATAATTGGGTATTTCTAACTGCCAGCGCCGGCTCGAATATTTTAAATAATTCTACTTTTACAAAAGATCCTACATATACAACACGTTTAGAACTTACACCGAGAATTGGAAAAGTCAGCTTACTTACTGGCGCATCTTACGCTGCTGCTAAAGTACCGCAGACATCGGATTTTTATGGCGGGTTCATTGCTTTTGGTTATAAACGCTTTACCCTGATGGGTGAGTTCGATATTGCAAATAATGTTATTACAACCGGCAAAAAATCCAGCATGGCTATGGCTGAAGCAACTTATGCAATAATTTTAGGTCTTGATGCTGTTGTGAGATGGGATTGGTTCGATCCGGATAATGACGTAAGCAGTGATGAGCTGCAGCACCTGATTGTAGGATTTGAGTGGTTTCCTTATGCTTTTATAGAAATAAGACCCCAATACAGGTTCATAATTGAACAACCAAGCGTTTCTAACGATTCATTTGTTCTTCAGTTTCATTTTTGGTATTGATAAATTGGGGGATTCAGTGCGCTGGTAATTGTTTGATAAATTTTCCTGATTGATTGAAGAACTTAAGCTTATATAAATCAGATATGTCCCTGTTAAATATAATAATACCGCAGCGGTTTATATTCGCTTCGCCAGATTTCAAAATAATTCTTTATTCTGCCTGCAAAGAATTCTGATTTTTCTGAATAAACTCTTCGACCTATAAACTTAGCTTCTCTCAGAAGATCATTAATTCGCTTGTCTATAAAATTGATAAAATCTGCAGTCACAGGGGCATTATTAATTTTAATTTGGTTCCCCCAAATTTCCTGCTTAAGTAAATATAAATCGTTTGCATCGCCAAGTATATCGGATAAATTGCCAAGCAGCAGAACCAGTGGTCCCATTATTTCAGGCCAGATATTACTAAGGATTCTCATTGAATACCATAGGTCTTTCGTTCTTTTCCTCCACTCGTGAACATTTTCTTTTATGCCCTCTTCGAGAACCTTTCTCATCTGGATTTGCCCGGATTTATAAATTCTCTGAAGATCAAAATGAACGAGCTTAAAACTGTCGCCGGAAAACGGCCAATCGAATATCCGGCTTCGCGCAAGAAGTATTTCTGTTGAGAGAGTATGTATTATACCCTCCGTGCTTGTAGCATCTGCTTTGATTTCATCATATTTCTTAACTAAAAAATTTTTTAACCCGGAGAAATCAAATTTCTCAAATTCCTGACCAAGGTTTTCAGTAAGTTTAACCAGTGTAGTAATCAGAACTGTCTGGTCTCTTAGTTGAGATAAAGTACGCCCGGCATCACGATAAAAGGAATTTTCATGTTGAAAAATTTCCTCACCTAGTTTGGATCTTACGAGCCTAAGAACTGTACGAATCTTTTTAAAGTTTTTTCTCGCATCGTGGATTTCTTCGGTGTTATCGCCATTTCTTTTGGAAATATCAAACACAGATTTATCAATTCTCTCCAGGGCAATTCTTTTCAATCCAAAACTTAGTGTTTCATTATTTTCAAGTTTATAGCTCATCCTGATACTTTTAAAATTGAATTTATTGGAACTGAATACAATTTATAAATTTTAAAAGTAATATACTGTAGATTTTAAAGGTTGATGGTTTCAACATAAAAAAACAATAACAAATATTTTATTTAAGAGGTAGACCTTATTTTTGAAGAAATTATTATTGAAAATGTCTGAATCTGTAATAAATAGAAGTAAAAGCAGCTTTAATCGGATTTCAATAGAGGGTCTGATTGAGGAAAAGTTAACCAAAATTGAGGAAATAGAGTTAAATGGTTTTAATATTCCAAAGTACTCAGGTGAACTCTGGACTTCCAAACAAAGACAAAACAATCCGATCCACGAAATTTCTTACCGTGCTTGCTTTAAGCCGGAACTCCCTCGTTTCTTCATAAATTTATTTACAGTTGAGGGTGATTTAGTCTACGACCCTTTTGCAGGCAGAGGAACAACTATAATTGAAGCTGCATTGCTTGGCAGAAAAATTATTTCAAACGATATTAATCCGTTGAGCAGAATACTGACAGAACCACGTTTGAACATCCCGGAATTAGCTGATATCGAGAACAGATTGGAGTTATTGAAGTTTAAAAAAAACATAAAAGCTGATATCAACCTCTCAATGTTTTATCATCCTGTTACGGAATCTGAAATTGTATCGTTAAGAAATTATTTAATTGATAAAGACAAATTAAATCACGAAGATTATATTGATAAATGGATCCGTATGGTGGCAACTAACCGGTTAACCGGTCATTCGAAGAACTTTTTTTCGGTTTATACCCTACCACCAAATCAGGCAGTTTCACCTCAGAGACAAATAAGGATAAACCAGCTACGGAATCAAAAACCGGAATATAAAGACATAAAGAAAATCATCCTGAAAAAAAGCCGGGATTTGATTAAGGGAATTAACAGTGAATTGGCTAATAAACTGCGTACTATCGGAAGCAAATCTGCATTTTTTTCAGATGACGCACGCTATACAGTAAAGATAAAATCAAATTCAGTCAATCTTGTAGTTACGTCGCCACCGTTTCTTAATATAGTTAATTATAAATACGATAATTGGCTTAGATGCTGGTTTAACGATATAAATTCTGACGACATTGCCGAAAAAATAACTTCACTCCAAAAAATTTCTGACTGGAAATTTGTAATGGGAGAAGTCTTTAAAGAACTTTATAGGATTACAAAACCAAACGGCAAGGTTGCCTTTGAAGTTGGTGAAGTTAGAAAAGGTAAATTGAATTTGGATGAGCACATTGTTCCGATAGGAATAAAAACCGGCTTCGATTGCATAGGAATTTTGGTAAATCTTCAAACCTTCACCAAAACAGCAAATATCTGGGGAATAAAAAATAATCAGGTGGGTACGAATACAAATAGAATTGTACTTTTCAGAAAACCCTAAAAATAAAAAACCCTCAAAACGTAATGTTTCAAGGGTTTCTGTGTGGGCCCAGATGGGCTTGAACCACCGACCCTCTGATTATGAGTCAGATGCTCTAACCAACTGAGCTATGGGCCCAAAATATTGCTGCAAATTTAATACTATTACTTTGCTAAATCAATAATTACAATTGGTTCTTTATTCTTTCAATCGTAAGTGGTGCAGACCCTTCAAAATGATTGTTAACATTTACAAAAAGATCAACTTCGTTTTTTTCAAGCTCCTTAATCATTTCCACTATTTCTTTAATCTCCTTATCCCGTTTGATATAAATTTTATTCCAATTATCATTAGCAATTTTTTCAATCTCTCTCCTATTCGGTCCGTGAAGCCTAATTACAGCAAGATTTTTGATTTTATCCTTGTTCTTTTTATAAACCTCAACTATTGGTGGCATATAGTAACCTTCAAGAAATACAACGGCTAAATTCAATTCATTAAGAAACTGAAAGTATGATTTGTTAAGAAAATTTGGATTTCTGATTTCTATTCCTATTGGAGGAATTTTACTCCCAAGCCTTTTATAAAATTCATAAAATTTATTCTGAAATTCCTTTTGCGAGCTAATCTTTTGTTTGTTCAGATATTCAAATTGTAATATCAGACAACCAATATTATTCTTTAATGGAACAATTGACTCAAGAAATTGATTGAATAAATCAGCAGATAAAAAATATGGATTGGATATTAACGATTCTGTTTTACTTTTATTATAGTAGTGAGTTAAGGTTATTGAGTTAGGAACTTTTATAGTGAACAAAAAATCTTTTGGCACAGATTTTTTGTAGGATTCTGCAACATTAATTTTTGGTAAAACAATTTTTTCATTTTCAAATAAGGACCAAAACCACTGATCTATTTCTACAGTGTTATATCTTGCAGAATATTCTTGCAGATGGTTAATCTTTGCCGATTCGGAATAAACCAAACCTTTCCAAGAATCGTATTTCCAGCTGCAGGTACCAATTCTTATCATAAAAATTTAATACAGTATCGCATCAGGTTTTAAGATGAGACTATCTTCCGCAACCATTAAAGAATCGCTGACTTCAAATTCTTTTTCAAAAATTAATTTACCCGACTCGTCAAACTGCCGCCACCATCCAACCCTGCTGCCTTTATGATAGCTTCCTTCTTCTTTTATATTTCCATTTGGAAAATACCAAATCCATCTGCCTTCAGGAAGGTCATCAAAAAAAAACCCCTCAGACTCGAGCTGCCCGCTTTCGAGAAAATATTGCCATTTACCCACATTTTTATTTTTATCGATCCGGCCTTTAATCTGCAAAGTTCCGTCTTCGTAATAGAGGCGGAAGTCGCCGTGTTTAATTCCGTCAACCACATCGTACTCAATAATTTTATTCTGGATACGGGCTTTTTCTTTGCCGGTAAATGGTTTGTCGCTGCCTTTCTTGTAAATGATATTATCTTTAATGATAAGCTGACTTTCGGGTATTTCGTCCTTTCCGCAAGAAATAAAAAGAAATACTAAAGTGGCGATAAGTAAGGGTAATCTTTTTTTCATTAATCACTCAGAATGAATATTAAAAGGTTGGAAGGAATCAGGATTATTTTCCGGAAAAATTGCTGTACGCATCCAGCATTTTCCTTTTTGTTTCCATTAATTCCTGCGAAATTATTTTAACTTCCCCCAGCACAGGCATAAAGTTGGTATCACCGCTCCATCGGGGAACTATGTGAAAATGTATATGTTCTTCAATTCCAGCTCCGCCGGCTCTTCCCAGGTTAAGACCGATGTTAAATCCCTGAGGTTTGTAAATTTCAGCAAGTACAAGTTTTGCCAGAATTAATTGCTCCATAATTTCTCCAGATTCATCTCTGGATAACTTTTCCAGTTCCCACAAATGCCTGAACGGCACAATCATAAGGTGACCATTGTTATATGGATAAAGGTTAAGGATTGTATAGGTAAAATTTGATTTGTGAACTACTAAATTGCTTAAATCTGAAACATCAAATTTTAAAGCCTCGCAAAAAATGCAATCGCCACCGGATTGTTCATCTTTAAAAGATTCAATATACTTGGAACGCCAAGGCGACCAGAGATTTTTCATAAAAGCCTATCCCAACCCTTCCCTAAGGGAAGGTCTTTAGAATTACAGCATTGTAAGAAAAGAATTATGATAATTTTCAGGATTATAATCTTTAATTACCTTCTTCTTTTGATTTTTTGTATTCCTCAATAACTTTTTGTTCTATTTCTTTGGGCATTTCTTCATAATGATCGAACTTTCGCTTGTGAGTTCCTCTTCCCTGAGTGAGACTTCGCAGGTGCGAGGAATATTTATACAGTTCTGCCAAAGGTACTAATGCTTTAATTTTCTGGAAGTGGCCGTCAGAGTCCATTCCAAGAATTTTACCACGTTTACTTGAGATATCACCCATAACATCACCCATATATTCTTCCGGAACTTTAACATCAATTTCGTAAATCGGCTCAAGTAAAACCGGTTTTGCTTCCAGGAATCCTTTCCTGAAACACATGCTCGCGGCAATTTTAAAGGACATTTCATCAGAGTCGACAGTGTGATATGTTCCATCAAAGAGAGTTAATCTCACATCAACTACTTTATTACCTGCCAACACACCTTTTGCCATAGTTTCGTTAATCCCTTTTTCAACCGCAGGAATAAATCTGCCCGGAACTACACCACCTACTATAGCATCTACAAACTCAAATCCTTTTCCTCTGGGCAAAGGTTCAAGTTTGAAATGAACATGCCCGTACTGACCACGTCCGCCGGACTGTTTTTTATGTTTATATTCTACATCATTAACAACAGCTTTAATGGTCTCACGGTACGGAATACGTGGCTCTACCAAATCAACATCAACGCCATAACGGTCTTTAAGTCTTTTCACTGCCAGCAACAGTTGAAGCTCTCCCTGCCCGTAAATTATTGTTTGCGATATTTCCGGATCGAAATTTACCAGGAATGAAGGGTCTTCCTCATGCAAAGTGTGCAGCCCTGTTCCGATTTTATCTTCATCTCCTTTAGTTTTGGGCTGAATTGCACCTCTTATAACAGGTTCCGGAAATGCAATAGGCTCGATTATTACCGAGTAATTTTTTGATGCAAGTGTATTGTTAGTGTGAGTGTCTTTAAGTTTCACTACTGAACCAATATCTCCGGCTATTATTTGAGAAATTTCTTTTCTGTTGTGCCCGTTGAGGATTGACAATTGATTCAATCGTTCGGTTTTGTTATTAGCTTCATTTATCAGGTCCATACCTGATGTTATTTTGCCTGAGATGACTTTAAATAATGACAGCTCACCTACGTGTTGTTCTGAAATTGTTTTAAATATAAACATAACCGGTTCGCCACCAGAATCAATTTTGACCTGGACTGGTTCATTTTTTCCGGCTAACCTGGCTTTTACCGTTCCCCGCTCAACCGGCGACGGAAAATAATTTGATGCAAAATCAAGAAAATTATTTATTCCAACGGCTTTTGTTGCAGAGATTGCAAATGCAGGAACAAGGCTTCCATTATTGATAGCATTTCTCAATCCCAGGCTTAAATCTTCATCAGATAAATTTCCGTCCTCGAAGTATTTATTCATCAATTCCTCCGAGCTTTCTGCTATCTTTTCGATAAGCTGTGTTCTTAATGATTCGGCCTTGGATTTTAAATCTGCAGGAATATCTTCTTCGGAAACTGTCCGGCTGCCAGGTGGCCCGAAATAACAGGCCTTCATTTTTAAAACGTCTATAACGCCATTAAAATTTAAACCTTCGGCATTCGGAAAAGTAATTACTGTAACTCCACCATTCAATCTTTCCTTAGCCTTGCCAACCGTATCAAAAAAAGCAGAATGCTCGTTATCCACTTTATTTATTATCACTGCTGTTGGTAGCTGATATTCATCTACAAATTCCTTTACTATCTCCGTTCCAACTTCAATACCTTCTGCAGATTTAATGACAAAAATGGCTGTGTCAGAAACTTTTAGAGCACTCTTAACATCCCCTATAAAATCTGAAAATCCCGGTGTATCCAAAATATTTATTTTAATGTTATTCCATTCAAGATGCATCAGAGCAGTAGAAATTGACATCTGTTTCTCAATTTCATTCGGTGAGTAATCAGAAACAGTGTTGCCTTCTTCAATTTTACCAATACGGTTTATTTCTTTTGCTGTATAAAGCAGAATTTCGGATAGTGAAGTTTTACCGCTTCCACCATGGCCAATTAATGCAATATTCCTGATAGAATTGGAAGTATATTCTTTCAATTAGTCCCTCCGGTGATTTTTATTTCTGATATGTTAAATTATTTTTTTAAGTGGTTGAAAAAAGTGCTGATTCCATTTGAAACTGCTTTCAGACTGTTCAGCAACTTAGTGATGGGATCTTCAATTCCCCATCTGATTTTTTCCTCAAGCTCTAAAATTTTATCAAAACGTTCCTTAACGTTATTAACAATTCTCCTGGAAACATTAAGCTGCGACAGAGTTTCAGTACTTAATTCGGAAAGCCTGTCAGATAACTCTGATAAAGAAGAGAGGAGAGGAGCAATTTTAATCGTAATATCGCTTAAATTTTTCTGTACCTGCTGAATTGATCTTGCAATTTTCCCGATATAGAAAATCAATGCTATACACAGTAAAGAGCCCAGTATCAGAAGTACTGCAGTAAGAATTTCAATAAAACT
This sequence comes from uncultured Ignavibacteriaceae bacterium, assembly GCA_964639955.1. Taxonomy (GTDB): domain Bacteria; phylum Bacteroidota; class Ignavibacteria; order Ignavibacteriales; family Ignavibacteriaceae; genus IGN2. The sequence continues at coordinate 108,790 of CAZXGJ010000002.1, read as the reverse complement.
CATTTAGTAAAAAACTATTCGGATTTTTTTGTTTCTTTATAAGCTTCTACACCTGCTTTAATAGCACTTTTAATTTGATCCTTTTTCTGCTCAAAACTTTCTCTTCCAGAATTGATAACGTCGGAGCCCCTATGTTTGGCATCCTGGAACAATTTTTCTGCATCTTTCAAAAGCTGCTCACTCTTATCTTTTGCATCCTTAACTAATTTCTCAGATCTTTTCTTACCTTCATTAATTAAATCAATAGCTTTGTCCTTAGCTTCTGCAATATACTTATCAGCTTCATCCAGGTAATCCTCTGCTTTATCTCTGATGTTTTTTCTAAGCTCTTTCCCGCTCTTTGGAGCAAAAAGAAGAGCCAGGGCAGCGCCTAATGCACCACCTGTTAATAACCCAATAAGCAATCCTTTTTTAAAATTTTCACCTTGTCCCATTAGCATCTCCTTTTAATAAAAATTGTGTCAGAAATATACTACCGGTATGCTTGAAAATCAAGAAAAACCCCTTAATTACGATGTCACGAATCACCAACTAGCCGGATAAAATCACATAAGTATTATATCTTTGCAAATCTAAAAATTGATCAAGCCTAAGTTGATAATTAAATTTAAGTTATGATTCTAATTTCAGTTTACCGAATTTTTTCTGATAGAATATTATGCTGATAATTCCAACAAAAACTGCGAACCAGAGAGTAACAGCTCTTACTATAAAAGTTGTGGCTACCGCATAGTCCTTCGATACATTGTTTTGCATCAACAGGAAAGTGAGAGATCCTTCAGTTAAACCCAAACCACCGGGCAGCATGGAAATTGCGCCAACGATCGTAGAGAAGCTGTAACTGAATGATGCCCAAAAAAATCCAGAATCGAAGTTGAAGTTCAATAGTATTAAAAAATATCCGAGACACTCAAAGCCCCATGCACAGAGGCTTAATAATGTCATTAAAATTAAAGGTATTGGTTTAAATAGCAGGTAAGAACTTAAATATGCTGAATGAATATTTGCCAGATATTTTCTTAACCAAACAATTTTTTCCAGCTTCGTTAATAAAAATACAGACAAACTCTTATTGCTTATCAGTGCAATTATTAAAAATAAAATTAAAGCAATGCCGAGTGTTATTTCTGTTCCAAAGTCATAAATAAATGCACCGATTGAGGAAAGAATTAATAGTGAGAGAAAATCAGTAATTCTTTCTGCAAGAATAACAGGGGCTGTTTTACTGATCGGGACTTGATATATTTCTTTCACAAGAACAGATTTTAGTAATTCACCAAGTTTCCCCGGTGTAACACTCATCACCAATCCTGACATAAAAACCAAAATCGAATCAACCTTATTTATACGAACGTTAATAACTTTTAAGTAAAAATCCCATTTATAAAATCTTAAGAAATAATTAGACATCGAAAGAATCAGCAGTACCGGTAATAAAACCCAGTTGAAATTTATAAACGTTTTTATAACTTGGTCGTAATCTGCATATATGGTTAGTACGAGGTAAAGCAAACCTCCAAAGGCAACCGATAATAAGATTTTTTTTCTTAGCTTTTGAAACAAGTCAGGTAATTTTTCTAAGTGAGTTGTAAAGTTTTGTAAGTGGTAAGCCAACTACATTGTAATAACAACCATTTATTCTTTTTACAAATACAGCCCCGAAGTCATCCTGTATTCCGTAAGCTCCTGCTTTATCCATAGGACTGCCCCCTGTTACGTAAGCTCTTAATTCATCTTTTTCAATTTTTCTGAATTGTACTTCAGTTTTTTCCAAATCAATTTTTTTCCTTTTATTAGAAGTATTATAAACGCATATACCGGTATAAACTATATGGACTTTGCCGCTTAGCATAGATAAAAATTTCTCTGCTTCTCTTTTGCTCTTCGGTTTGCCAATCACCTTTCCATTAAGTACTACAATTGTATCTGCAGTAATTATTATACCGGTTTTAATTTTTTTTAAAGCTTGCAGCAATTTTTCATTAGCAAGTCTTTTTACTGCGGCAGCTGGATTTTCACCCTCAGCGATCTTCTCGTTTATTTTCACAGAAACTGTACGGTATTCAATACCAATTAGTTTTAAAAGCTTTCGTCTCCTTGGAGACTTTGAGGCAAGATAAATGGGAAGTGAGGTCTTAATCATTCAAAGATGCAATTTTCGTTCCGGGGAAATAATGATTAAGAATTTCATCGCAGGTCCATCCGTTTCTTGAAAGAGAAATAGCACCCCACTGGCATAAACCAACCCCATGACCAAATCCCCTTCCACTGATTTTTACTTCATTATCTCGTAAAGAAATATCGAATAAAGTACTCCAGAGAATGTTCTTAGCATCCGCACTTCCGATTATACTTCTGATATTATTACCGAATACTGAAATTTCTTTTTTTATTCCTTGCCGGTCAGTAATCTCAAAGATTAATTCATTTACTCTGCCGGAAGGAAACCTGCTGTTAATGTAAAGGTTTTCAAATTTGTACTCTTCTGAGTCGATGAGAGAAGATTTTTTCAATCTTTTTATCAAATTTTCCCCGTTAAAAATTTCTTCCCATTCGAATCTCGGAGAAATCCGGCAGTTAGGAGGTACACCATCCACTATACCTTCCAGGTAGGGTAATTTATTATTTGTAAAAACATTAAAAGAAGACTCCGTTCGTCCTCCGCAGGTTGAATGATAGAATATTGTTGCCAAATCATATTCAAAGTTCAATACCAGGTTTCTGGTTTCATTTACTGCGGTATTCGAGGCAGAATTCTCGGCAGAATATCCGCCGTAAACCTGATCTCTGGTATCATCATAAAGATCGAAATTAGTTTTGTGTTCGGATATTTTTTTAAGAGTATAAGTTCTTACACAGATGGCAAAGGCTTTTAATGCTTCCATGTTTTCAGAATTTAATCCTGAAGGCATTTCTTTTGCTACAACTCCTTTAACATAGTCTTCAAGATTTAAATGATTAATTATTCCTATCGACTTTCCAAGTTTAACTAATTTCAATTCTCCTTTATAGCCGACCCCGTTAAATTTAACTGCCTTTTCATTTTCTGAAGGATGAAGCAAGAAGGCTTCTGAATAAAAATTATTTCCATCAATGTTTACCTGAATTTCTTCACCTCTGCCCGAACATTCAATTGTATTACCGGGTTTTATTAAGGCAATCTTTTTATCATTTGAAAATAAATATACGGGCGTCTGCACGCTTAGATGGTATACCAGCTCTGTCTCATCAATTAAAACCCGCACAGATGAAAGATCGTTTTTTTCTATTTCATCTTTTGTGAATCTTTTGGCAGACGAACAAGAGATAAGTAAAAGCGATAGTAAAACAAAAATAATAAAAGCTTTTTTGAGGTTTTTTTTAGTTAGGGGATAATTAATATTCTGAGAGTAAAGAACTGAAGAGAACTTAATCACCTGAACATAGCCTTGATACTTCCCCACGTTCTTTTTACCCCGGAAACGTTGTGGGAAACAGTCACTTCGTTAGAGTACGAATTCTGCCCATTGTTATCAACTATTTTTAGTCTGTATATAAACACAAGGACTGTCATTTTGAAAGCGGATTTATCAAGGTAAGAATAGTAAGAATTGCTGCCTTTCGGAGCTACCGAACCAATTTCAACAAAAGTGCTTTGAGGTGTTTTTCTCTCAATTACAAAATTTTCCACGTTAACCTCTTCGCCTGTTTTCCATTCGAGCCTTATATCCTCCCCTTCACTGCGTCCATGGAAATAATCCAGGTAAGCTCCGGCATAAACTGTTGTAATAACAGCAAAAATGGCAAATGTTAAAAAATATCTCGTTTTCATACCTTGAATATATTTTGCTTCAAGCTTATTGTCAAGGCTTTTTATTAAGTTATTCTGATAAGTCACTTTAGTTTTAATTCATTTTTTATCATCGATGGGTATTTTTGTATACCAATTGCCGGAATTAAATTTAAGATAGATTACACCAGAGTAAAGCACTATGTATACAGGTAAAGCCAGCCAGGCTCCGGCCAAACCAAGTTGCAAATAAACGCCCAAAAAATATGCCAGCGGTACAAATACAAGTAGATTTGTTATCACCTCAGATACCATAACAAATAAAGAATGGCCTGCGGCTTGCAAACCATTGGCTAAAACAACTCCCACACCATAAAATATTTGGGCAAAACCCGCTATGCGCAGCGAAGGAACCGCTGTTCCGATGATCGTCTGGTCATTGGTAATCAATAGCAAAACGTAGTGAGGAAAAATTATAAAAATAAATCCAAGTAATATTGTATAAATTGTTGCAACTTTTGCCGTTTCAAAACCGTAAATCTTTGCAAGATTAAACTTCTTTGCACCAAGATTGTTGCCGACTAAAGTTTGAACCGCAATCCCGAAACCAAAGCAAGGTAAAAATGAAATAAATAATGTACTTATGATAGCTTGAGTAGCCGCCTGCTCAATTATTCCAATCAAGCCGGTGATTGACACAAAACTAAGAAAGCCAATAAGTATAAATACGTTTTGAAACGACACGGGCAATGAAATTTTAAATATTCCACTAATTATTTTGCCATCGAACTTCAGGTGTTTAAAATTCTGGAATTTTTTCTGGTAAGAAGGAAGTAAAATAATAGAAGTATAAAAAAAACCATCGAATAAAGTTGCCAATGTAGACCCAAGCCCGGCACCGGCTAATCCCATACGTGGAAATCCAAATGAGCCATATATTAAAAGGTAATTGAAAAAAACGTTCAATATATTTGTGATGACACCGGAAAACATGAAAATCTTTGTTTTATTGATGCCGAAGTAAAATCCCCGGTAGGAAACCGAAAGAAGAAAAATTGGAATCCCCATAAACCTGTAGAATATATATTCGCCGGCAAAATTGCCTACTATTTCATCAGCAGCAAAAAGATGAGCAATCGGATCTGCAAAAAACACACCGGCTGAAGCAACAGCTGTTCCTATTACAATAGCCACAAGCAAAGAATTATTTAATGTAATTCCACAAGATATAAAGTCACCTTCACCAAATTTTCTTGCTACAATTACGTGAATACCGGTTGCCAAACTTGAAAAAAAACTTATCAGTGCCCATGTAGCAAGTACTCCGATTCCCATTGCTGCAAGAGCATAGGTCGCTTCATCGAGTCTTCCAACCATTGCCGAATCAACAAGTGAAACCACCATTTGAGATGACAAACCAGCAATTGCCGGTAAAGCTACCCTAAGAATCTTTTTGTAGTATTTATTTACAGGAAGAATTTTCATTAAATAAAGTGAACAAGGGAGTAATAAAAAATTTATTAAGTAAGCTCAGTAAAGAATGTATTATTAAAAAGAAAATGAAAAAGGCGTTGATTTCATCTTCAACGCCGGCAGTGGAGCTAACCGGGATCGAACCGGTGACCTCTTGAATGCCATTCAAGCGCTCTCCCAGCTGAGCTATAGCCCCATTTGATTATTTTCGCCTGGTAAAAGTAATTATCTTTAAGTGGATTGTCAATTTAAGCCTGATATTAATTTACCAGTCTTATTATTTATTAAGTATTAAAATTTGTGTTGTAAAGACAAAACTAAAATCTGATTTTTGCATTAAACTAATTAAAAGATTATGAACTTTATTAATAAAATATTATTTATTTCAGGTTTATTTATTTGGATAAGTTGCGACGATACCATAACCTCGGAAGAAATAGATAATTTGGTTATGCCAACCTCGAATGTTAGCTATGCACAGCATATTTCACCGGTTTTTGAAGTAAAGTGCGTTGGCTGCCATAATCCGCAGCGTAAAGAGGGAAATGTTGATTTATCGTCCTGGACTGCAGTAGTTGCTGATCCAGCTATTGTTTTTCCGGGAAGCGACAGTACCAGCATTTTAGTCTGGACAATAGAAAAACTTCCGCCATATCCACCAATGCCGCCGGGTGAATGGCTTAAACGAAATCATATAGATGGAATTCGTACCTGGATAAGAGAAGGTGCACAAAACAATTAAATCCACTTCATTTCTTTGTACCAATCGCAGGTTCTCTTAATACCCTCCTCAATAGAAACTTTCTGACGGAATCCTAAATCTCTCATTGCTTTAGATGTATCGCATATCCACGCATGACGGGTTAAATCTTTTGCCTTTTCAATATTAAGTGTTGCTGGTTTGGAACTGAAGACTGCCAAAAATTGAGCGATACCTGCTACTATAAAAACTATGAAATGTGGAATCCGGATTTTAAGTGCTTTTTTATTTAATACTCTGGAAGTTATTTCACCAACCTCATCCCAGGTATAAAATTTTTCTGAGCTGATAAAATAAATTTCACTTTTTGCTTTTTCTGTTGTTGCTGCCAAATACAATCCTGCCGATAAGTCTTCCACATGAAGCAAACTCAGTATTTTTTTATCGAACCCGATCAGGCTTGTTAATCCCTTACTGAAAGTTTTAAAGTAAATAAAAATTTCAGTATCTCTTTCCCCGTAAATAGCGGGTGCCCTGCAAATAGTAACAGGCATTTTATAACGGTATGCGAGCACAAGTTTTTCCTGTTCCAGTTTACTCTTTGCATATGTAGTTAAAGGCTTACACTCGGTAATTTCATTCACAGGAATTTCATCTTCCGAAGGACCGGATACAGTTTGACTGCTCACCAAGGTAAATCGTTTTATTTTATTACTATTCTCAGCAGCAATTTCCAGGAGAATCTTCGTTGCTTCAACATTTCCTTTAAAGTAGCCATCTTTGTTTTTAGCTTTAACAACACCGGCAACATGAAATACATAATTAACCTCTTCCATAGCTTTGCGGATTCCATCTCTATCAAAAAGACCGCAATTAAATATTTCGACATCTTTTCCTTTCAACCATTGAAGATTGCTTGATTTTCTAACAAGGCACTTTACCTTAAAATTTTTTTTCAGCAGGTAATCGACGAGGTGACTTCCGACAAACCCGTTGGCCCCGGTTACAATTGCTGTTTCTTTATGATCCATATAGATAATTTATTTGCATTTCAATCATATATGTAATAGATTTTAATCCAAAATTAACAAAAAACTTCAACTTTTTGTTATCATAAACATTCCACATTTAACCTTGGAGGCATAGTTGGACCTTTTTAAAAAGTGCTTTGACTTCACGCGAGCAGATGAAGTTAAAGCATTAGGGGTATATCCGTACTTTAGAGCAATCCAGGCAAACGAAGGACCGGTTGTACAAATTGAAGGCAGAAAAATTATTATGGCCGGATCGAACAATTACCTTGGATTAACTGCTCATCCTAAAGTTGTTGAGGCTGCAAGGAAAGCAATAGAGAAATATGGAACAGGTTGTTCGGGGTCAAGATATCTAACTGGTACGCTTGATTTGCACGAAGAGCTTGAACATAAGCTTGCAAAATTTTTTAATTCTGAATCTGTTCTTTTGTTCAGCACGGGATACCAAACTGCCCAGGGAATTATTCCTACTCTGGTGCAAAGAAATGAGTATGTAATTTCTGATAAAGACAACCATGCCTGCATAGTTGCAGGCACATTAATGGCAAAAGGAGCTACCGCAAACCTTCTGCGTTACAAACATAATGATATGGATGACTTGCAAAGAGTAATTGAAAAAGTGCCTGAAGAGATACCAAAATTAATTGTAAGTGATGGTGTGTTTAGTACCGGCGGGGAAATTGTTGACCTGCCCAGGCTAAATCAGATTGCGAAAGCAAACAATGCCAGAATTATGATTGATGATGCACATGCAGTTGGCGTAATTGGTAAAGGCGGCAGAGGAACAGCAAGTGAATTTAATCTTGAAAAAGAGATTGATCTTACCATGGGTACTTTTAGTAAAACTTTTGCTTCGCTGGGGGGATTTGTTTCCGGTCCGGAAAGAGTGATTAATTATATAAAACATTTTTCTCCGGCTTTAATTTTCAGCGCATCCCCAACGCCCGCATCAGTTGCAGCAGCACTTGCTGCTTTAGAAATCCTGGAAAAAGAACCGGAAAGAGTTCAAAGACTAATTGACAATGCGAACTATATGCGCAAGGGTCTAAAGGAAAAAGGATTCAACATTATCGATGGGCGAACAGGTATTGTTCCGGTTATTGTAGGTAACGACGAAATTGCATTCAAAATGTGGCGTTTATTGTATGACTCCGGTTTATTCGTTAACGTGTTTATTTCACCGGGTGTACCCGAAGGAAGACAAATGATGAGAACGAGTTATATGGCTACACATAAAAAGGAACACCTTGATGAAATTTTGTATCTCTTTGAAAATGCCGGAAAAACGTTGGGACTTATTTAAAGTTTAAATATTTTTTCTAAAAGCATACCGTTATATAAAGGTATGCTTTTTTTATGAGGAAAGGAATTCAAATGAGTTCAGTGGAAATAAAAAAAGTCGTGACACGAAGCGATTTATTGACTTTTATTAAAATTCCGTGGAAAATTTATAAAGGTGATCCTTATTGGGTGCCCCCGCTTATTATTGAACAAAAAAAGCTTTTAAGTAAAGAAAAAAATCCTTTCTTTAAAAACGCGGATGCCGAATACTTTCTAGCATACAAAAACGGCAAACCTGTTGGCAGAATAGCAGCAATTGTAAACCAAACACACCTTAAATATCACAATGATCAATCCGGACATTTTGGATTCTTTGAATGCATCAATGATCAGTCAGTCGCAGATTCACTTTTCAGTATTGCTAAAGAATGGATAAAGAAAAAAGGACTTCGTTATATGAAAGGCCCTGCCAATCCATCGAGTAATGATATCTATGGTATGCTGATAGAGGGATTTGACGATTCCCCCAGATTGCTTATGCCGTACAATCCCAGTTATTACATAGAACTTTGTGAAAGTTGCGGAATGAAAAAAGCAAAAGATTTATACGCATGGAAAATTGTTTCTGAAAAAATTCTTGCCTCAGAAAAATTAAAGCGCGGACAGGATCTTGTAAGAAAGCGCTACGATCTTAAAATCAGCCAGCTTGATATGAAAAACTTTCAGAAAGAGCTGGAAAAATTTAAATACGTTTATAACAAAGCCTGGGCTCCAAATTGGGGCTTTGTGCCGATGACAGAAGAACAAATCGATTCTATGGCCAAAGAGATGAAACCTCTTGCAGAACCTTCACTTGTAATATTTGGTGAAATTAGGGGTAATTTGGTCGGGGCAGCTTTAACTATGTTAGATTACAACCAGATTTTCAGAACTATGAATGGAAAGTTATTCCCCTTTAATTTCATAAAACTATTTACTCATAAGAAAAAAATGAGCTGGCTACGAATCCTTACACTTGGTATTATTCCAGAATACCAGAGAAAAGGATTGGATTCAGTTTTTTATTGGGAGATATTACACCGTGCCAAGGCTCTGGGAATAAACTGCGGAGAGGCCAGCTGGGTACTTGAAGATAATAATATGATGAACCGCGGCCTCGAGCTGATGAATGCGGATAGATATAAAAAGTATCGTATCTGGGAATGTGAAATTTAATTTAACCGCCTGCTAAAGAACAACTGCTTTGAAAAACGCCTCCGCAATAAAATGAAACATAGTATCAGGGCATAACCGAATCGTAACGCGAGCTATGAGGCGGATCAATCTTCTTTAATCTATTAAAAATTTCGGGATCTGAATAATCCTTCATTCTGTCTATAATTTCACCGTACTTCGCATCAAAAAAGGTTCTTACAAAAACACTGTTTATTAATCCTGATTTTTGATAAATATCGTATAAAGTGTTTACCAGACCGGCGATTTTCTGCTGCCCGAGCAATTTATTTTGCTGGTAGATATCTATACCGTAGTGATAATCAAAAATAGTACTTCTGAAAGCAGCATATTTTTCAGACATAATTTCATTTACCAGGTTCCATCTGCTGTAAGGCGCGCTGCTTGAAAGCCACCCATAAGAAGAACCACTGGAAGCACCGAGATTGACAATGTCCTGGGCTTTCTTAAAATAACGATTTCCCCCGAACTCTTCCCAGGTATCCCAGTCAAACCCGATGATAATCAATGCATAAAATTCCAGGAAGCTGGTAAGTGCATCAAACGTACTTTGACCGGCATACATAGCCTGCCCTTTTTCATATCTGAATGACCATTGCCCGTCGTTAATAGTTACTATGGGCGAATTCATTTCCGATTGAAAGATTGGTCGCTGGCTTACCACAACTATTTGAGCAGAGTAATCTACCTCGCTGCTTGCAGAAATAAAGAAGATACTAAGTGAGCAATCAATTTTAGCCCCATCCCAGCCTTCAGTAAACTTACTGTTATTCATAAAACTTTCAACAACCGAGCCGAAGTCAGCCAGCAGTTCTCTGTTTTGAACCTGCAGGTTTTCAAAATTTACTTCCACATGGCAATTTAATTCCTGGGAATAAACAAGAGATGTGCAGATGATAATGATAATTAATACAGATTTCATTTTGTACTTCTCAATAATTTTTGTTGTTTTAATATATGAAATTCAATATACTGTCTCAATAAACTTTTAATAGTATTTTTTATGTGGCGCTTAATAATCCTTGTTAAGATAATTTTATTCAGCATATCAGTTTTTGCCCAGTATAACCCCGGTGCAAGGCAAATTTCACTTGCCAATTCGGACGTAGCTCTTGCTAACGATGTTTTCACTCTGTTTAATAATCCTGCCGGTCTATCTCAGATTAATTGGAGAGAAATCGGGGTTTATTATTCTCCTTCCCCATTCGGTTTATCAGAGCTTGCCAATGGTTACGCTGCATACCTGGAGCCATTCAATTTTGGCTCTGTGGCTATCGGCGTTTCTACTTATGGCTTTGAATTATACAGAGAAACAAAAGTAGCAGCAGGATATTCTTACAGATATAAAAATATCTTTTTGATTGGAGCTTCTTTTATTTACCAGACTTTTTCGATAAAGAATTACGGTAGCACAGGTACATTTTATTTAAATGCAGGCACTTTGGCTTATATTACAAGTGATTTAAGATGGGGTTTTAGTATAACTAATCTGAACAGAGCTACAATTGGAAATGAAGACGACCAGATTCCAATGATTCTTTCAATTGGCTTGAGCTATAATTTGATAAGAAATTTTTCATTAAACTTTTCAGTTGAGAAAGATATAAGATATAACCCATCAGTTCAGTTTGGTATTGAGTATGATATAATAGAGTATCTGTCATTGCGGGTTGGTTCATCCAATGAACCATCGCGCTTTGCAGCCGGCATCGGTATAAATTATTCTCTCTTCAACCTGGATTATTCTTTCTTTACGCATCCTGATCTTGGTTTAACCCATCAAGCCGGCATAATTTTAAGCTTTGGCAGGGATGGCAGCCGAACTGAAGCAATAAGAAAAAATATGGATTTTGATTAAGCATTAATTCCCTATGGATACCCTCCCGCACAACATAATCTGCCAATTTTTAATTTTCTTCTTATTATCCTCTTTCCTGATGCCCCAGACCGATTCTTCATACCTTAAAACTGAAGAAATAATGGAGGACATTTTACAGGAACCGACCGAAGAATTTGATAATTCAGAACTGTATGAAGAAATAGAACAGATGATGATGAATCCTTTAAATCTCAATAAAGCAACTGTAGACGACCTAACCACTATTCCGGGGATGGATTTAAATTCAGCAAGCTTAATAGTCAATCACCGTAACAAATATGGAAATTTCTTTTCTTTAAATGAACTTAATTCAATTGAAAACCTGGATATTAAAATCGTCCGTAATATTGCTCCTTTTGTTTATATAGAAGAACAAAAAGATATATATATAGAATATGAGAGTGAAAGCAGAACCAGGGATCTTTTACAAAACTCAGATTTTATTTTAAGAAGCAGACTAATTAATGCACTGCAAACAAGTAAAGGATTTAACGAACAAAAGTATGAAGGCACAAAACCAAAAATATATAACCGGCTGATACTCAGGTATAACAAACAGTACCAAATTGGTTATCTTGCAGAAAAAGATGCAGGTGAAAAATCTCTTAACGAATTTTCTACCTACCATTTTACCGTAAATAATCTGGGGTTAATTCATCGCGCTGTTGTAATGGACTACCTGCTTGAATTCGGACAAGGCTTAACTTTATGGAGCCCCTATGCTTTTTCAAAAGGTTCTGATGCTATTTATCCCGTAAAAAGAACCGGTCAGATAATTAAGCCTTATACGAGTACTACTGAAAATAATTTTTTCAGAGGCGGCGCTGCAACTGTAAAAATTGAAAACTTATTTGTATCTGCTTTTTATTCGAATAATTCATTCGATGCAAATATAGACTCTGTTTCGGGGTCAATCCTTTCCACGCCTGAAGATGGTTTGCATCGAACAACATCTGAATTAAACAACAGAAAATCTGCTGTTGAAAAAATGTTTGGCGGACGTTTGGATTTCCTTGTAGAAAACCTATTTTCTGCCGGATTGATGCACTACCGTTCAAAATTCAGCAATATTTTTGAACCCTCCACTGTATTTGATATTGCCGGCAGCGAGTTCAATTTTACTGCCTTCTATTACAATTTATTTACCCGTGATGCCAATTTATCAGGTGAATTTTCATACAATGGAATTTCAGTAGCTTCGATAAACATTTTAACGTTTATGCTAAACAGCGATTTTACCTTCACAGCCTCTTTCAGAAATTATCCCAGAAACTTCTATAGTTTGCATGGTTATGCTTTTGGTGAAAGATCGGGAGCTACCAACAATGAATTTGGGATTTATGCGGGGTTAAAATGGAAAACAATTTTTGGCTTAATTAATTTCTATTACGATCAATTTAAATTTCCGTATGCAACTTTTTTTAACCCCCAACCTGCAGCAGGTGATGAATTTCTGTTTGACTACTTAAGCAGGCCTTTAAACAAACTGCAAACAAGACTAAGATATAAATATGAAAACAAGGATGTTCCCGAATCAATCGGGAATACCAGGCAAATGGTAAAACGCTTAAGGCAGATGATCAGGTTAGAGCTGATTTATAATATTTCTACTAAACTCAGGCTTAAGGGGAGATTAGAGTATAACTCTTACGAAATAAACGCTGCAAAACTCAGTGAGAAGGGTTTCTTAATATTTCAGGATATAAGATTTTCACCCACAGAAAATTTTAATTTGTACGGAAGAATTATTTTCTTTAAAACAGATTCATTTAATTCAGCCATCTATGAATATGAAAATAATTTAACGGGAGTACTAACAAATATTGCCTTACACGACCAAGGTATAAGATGGTATTTACTTGCCAGGTACAAACTGTTTGATAATATTGCAATCTCAATACGTTATTCTGAATCCTATAAACCCCGGGAAGAATCGATAGGATCAGGGGATAATGAAATCCCTGTAAACCTGGATAATGTTCTGGGATTCCAGTTAGATGTTAATATATGATCGGTCATTTGTTTCGGAGAAAAAATTTCCTGTAATTCTTTAAACAACACCAATTAGTTGAGTTAGAACCTGAATATAATTGATTTCGAGGAGTTGATTTTTTAGCATTAAATTTGTGTTAAAAAGCAGTTACCTGGTAAAAAAATGTAAATTTTTATTATCTTTCAATTGCTTTTTAGTTGTGGTTCTAATAAAAAATGTAAATAAAATTTAACACTACCCGATGCAAAGCTCGAAAATAGACTTCATATTAAAATATAATAATCTGATTCAATTTGCGCTTTCCTCTTCTCACGAATTCCCAAATGTTTTGTGTGAATTTGTAAGCGATGAGTATGACATAGAAGCTGCCGTTTTAGTGAAAGTAAAAGAAAGCGGTTATGAGTTTTTAGGTAAATCGAGCAAAGCAAAAAAAACTTATAATTCCAGTTCGAACCTGAACTGCACAACCTGTAGCTCAGTAAATTTCATTTCAACAGAAACAAGATTTGATGTAAATCCTTCCTGCACATTTAAAGCCTCCGATGTTCTTTTGAACGAAGGTTGTCTACATATAAGCATTACTGACAAAGAAAGAGTGCTTCTGAAAGTTGCAAAGAAAAATGAATATACTAAAAGTGATATAGATAATTTAATTATCATCGGTAACGCAATAAGAAATTTATTACGGTTATGGATTGGTAAAAAGGGAAGCCTGAGCAGCTCTGTAAGTGAAATTATAGCTTCGATAGGCCCGGAACTCAGAACCCCTACCAACAGCATAATGGGCTTTGCTTCGCTGCTCGGAGAAGAAAAACTTTCTTCTTCGCAGTCGGATTACCTTAATACTTTAAGAGAAAATGCTTATGAACTGCTTGCATTATTAAACGATCTGATCGATCTTGCAAAACTTGAAGTGGATAAATCAACAAATTCGTTAACATCGGTTAATCTTATTAATTTTATTTCAGAAGTTGTAAAAATAGTTGAAGAGAAACTTGATAGTGGCAGAATTGAGCTTTTAACAAACATAGATCCAGAGCTTCCGCATAACGTAAAACTTAACACTCAGAAGCTCCGTTATATCCTGCTAAACCTTTTAACCTGTTCTCTAAGATTAACCGAACAAGGCAGAATAGCCGTTTCTGTTTTTTCTTCTGAAAAAAATCAGCTCAGGATTAGAATAACCGACACTGGAATTGGATTTTCATCAGAGGACTTAAAGGAAATTTTCAAACCATTCGGGCTATCTGAAAATTACATTTCTAATAATGGCAGTATTACCGGTTTGGGTTTAACTCTTGTGAAGAGATACGTAGATTACTTAAACGGTGAGATTGATGTAACCAGCACACCGGGAAAAGGTACTACTTTCAATTTAACAATTCCCGTTGAAGAAATTACAGAGATAGAAGAGCAAATTAGTCTTCTGCCCAAACCTGAACTTAATAATAAAGTTCTCGTTATTGAAGATGACTTTGCAACCTCAAAATTATTAGCCAATTATCTTAACAAATGGGGATATGAACCCACAATTGTAAACTCGGCAGAACAAACTCTAAAGATTGTAGACAAAGAGCAATATCTGGCTGTTTTAATGGATATTGTTCTTCCGGATACAAGCGGGCTCGAACTGCTGCAAAAATTGCGGGAACGAAAAAATACACGCCGAACCCCGGTTATTATTTGCTCTGTTGAAGCAGAGCAGCAAAAAGCTTTTCTGATGGGAGCCGTGGAATATTTTCTAAAACCTATCAATTATAAATACCTGGTAGAAGTTTTAACTCACTACAAACTTCGCAAGGCTTCCAATGTACTGGTAGTTGATGACGACGTACCTACTTTAAAATTAATGAAAGAAGCAGTTGAACAAGCAGGATTTAAAGCAGTAGCTCAATCAGACTCTACAAAAGTTATGGAAATGATTAATAACCTGCAGCTCGACCTGGCAATAATTGACCTTGATATGCCTGAAGTAAGCGGCGTCGATTTAATTGAGATGATAAAATCAATGCAACAATTTAAAAATCTTCCTATAATTATTTACACCGGTAAAGAAAGCTATGAAGAAGATGTAAAACGTATTGACGGGCTTTTTGAAAATTTGCTTCATAAAAGCAGCACAAATATAGAGGATTTGCAGAATTCGATAACAGAAATGATTAACAGGTACGAGGAACCATCAACCCCTGAGGAAATAAAAGAGAAAAAAGATACCATCAAAATTCTCCTGGTGGAAGATTACAAACATTCACAGATAATTGTTACACGGCTGCTGAAGAAGAATGACTTCGATTCGATTGTTGTTGTTGAAAACGGACAGGAAGCACTCGATGCAGTTAAAGAACAGCAGTATGATCTTATACTGATGGATATGCAGATGCCGGTTATGAACGGATTTGAAGCAACAAGAAGAATAAGGGAAATACCTGACTATAAGGATACACCCATAATAGCTTTAACTGCTTTTGCAATGAAAGGCGATAGGGAAAAATGTCTGGATGCAGGTGCAACCGATTACATACCGAAACCTATTGACAGTACAGAGTTTATTCAAAAAGTTAAGTACTATACAGAAAACCGTGTTGCTGTTAAGCAATAACTCATTCCATTTTTTTAATCCGATGTTTTTTTAACTCCCTTTGTTATTTTAAGCTTTAGCTTTTTATTATTTAATGTGTTTAAATGGAAGACCAGACTCCAAGAGTACGTTTTGCACCCAGCCCCACAGGATACCTGCATATCGGTGGCCTGCGAACAGCACTCTACAATTATTTATTTGCCAAAAATCAGAACGGAAAATTTATACTCCGGATTGAAGATACTGACAGAAAAAGATTCGTAGAGGGTGCAATTGAGAATTTGCTTGAAACTCTGAATTGGGCAGGAATTATATTTGACGAGGGACCCGGTATTGGTGGAGAATACGGTTCGTATATTCAATCCGAGCGACTTAAAATTTATAAAGAACAAGCTGAAATTCTATTGTCGAATGACAAAGTTTACTACTGTTTTTGCACACAGGAAAGGCTGGAGAAAATCCGCGAAGAGCAGCAAAAGCAAAAGCTTCCGCAGATAAAATATGATAAACACTGTCTCTCTCTCAGTAAATCTGAAATAGAGGAAAACCTGCATAAGCAAGTTCCTTATGTTATAAGAATGAATGTTGAACAAAATAAGCTTATAAGTTTTGACGATCTGATAAGAGGAGAAGTATCATTTGATACTAATACTATAGATGACCAGGTATTAATAAAAAGCGATGGATACCCGACTTACCATCTTGCAAATGTGGTTGATGACCACCTGATGGGCATTACCCATGTTATAAGAGGAGAAGAATGGCTCTCATCAACGCCGAAGCATATACTGCTCTACGAATATTTTAACTGGAAAATACCTTTCTTTGCACACCTCCCTCTTCTGCTCAACCCTGATAAATCGAAGCTAAGCAAAAGACAGGGTGATGTGGCTGTAGAAGATTACAGAGCAAAAGGATATTTAAAAGAAGCATTGATAAACTTTGTTGCTCTGCTTGGATGGAATTACGGAGACGATAAGGAAGTTTACCAAATTGATGAATTAATTAAAAAATTTGCTCTGGACAGAGTTCATAAAGCAGGTGCCGTCTTCAACCTGGAAAAACTGAACTGGCTGAACTTCGAGCATCTCAGAAGCAAGCCCGATACCGAAGTATTAATATTATTAAGAGATGAAATTGTCAAATCATCTTTTAAGAATGAAAATTACTCTGATGAGTATCTCTTAAAAGTAATTGCAGCAATGAAAGAGAGAGTAAATTTCGTTAATGAATATTTAACAAAAAGTACTTACTTCTTTACAGCACCGGATGAATACGAAGAAAAAAATTTACAGAAAAGATGGAAGGAAGATTCATACAATTTGCTAAAAAATCTGTTCAATGAATTCAGCAGGCTTCAATTTCCTTCCTTAAAAGATTACGAAGATGCCCTCGATAAAACTGCATCGGAGAGCGGTGTTGCGAAAGGTAGAATTATTCATCCTTTAAGAATTGCTTTAACCGGAATCGGAGAGGGTCCGGGTGTATTTGAAATTCTTGATATTTTAGGCAAAGAAGAAGCACTCAAACGAATTAATACAGCACTTAATAAATTACACTAAACATCTGCAAACTTTATGAACAACATCAATAACCAGGATAAGAAACCTGCAAATTTCATCACCGAAATTATAGAAGAAGATTTACGAACCGATAAGTACAACGGCAGAGTTCATACAAGATTTCCTCCAGAGCCAAATGGCTATCTGCATATAGGTCATGCCAAATCCATTTGCCTTAACTTCGGGCTGGCAAAAAGTTACAACGGTCTTTGCAATCTCCGTTTTGACGATACCAATCCTACAAAAGAAGAACAGGAGTATGTCGATTCCATTAAAGAAGATGTCCGCTGGCTTGGATTTGATTGGGAAGACAGAGAATATTATGCATCAGACTATTTTGATACTCTTTATGAATACGCTGTAAAACTTATAAAAAAAGGTAAAGCTTATGTTGATTCATTATCGGCGGATGAAATAAGAGAATACAGAGGTACGCCAACGCTGCCCGGTAAAGAAAGCCCTTACCGCGGCAGATCAGTTGAAGAAAATCTTGACCTTTTTGAAAGAATGAGAAAGGGAGAATTTAAAGAAGGTGAGCATGTATTAAGAGCTAAAATAGATATGTCTTCGCCAAATAGTAATTTGCGCGACCCCGTGCTTTACCGTATTCTTCATAAAAATCATCATCGTACAGGTGATAAATGGTGCATATATCCTATGTACGATATGGCACACGGACAGTCTGATTCAATTGAAAAAATCACTCACTCACTCTGTACGCTCGAATTCGAAAATCACCGGCCACTTTACGACTGGTTAATAAAGGAACTGGAAATTTATGCACCGCAGCAAATTGAATTCGCAAGGTTAAATCTGAATTATACCATTATGAGCAAAAGGAAATTGCTTGAGCTGGTTGAAGGCAATTATGTTGATGGCTGGGATGACCCCCGGATGCCTACTATTTCAGGGTTAAGAAGAAGAGGCTACACACCGGAATCTATAAGAAACTTCGCAGAAGCAGTAGGAATTGCCAAAAGAGAAAACATTATCGATGTCTCATTACTTGAATATAGTGTTCGTGAAGATTTAAACAAAAAAGCATTAAGAGTAATGGCAGTTATAAATCCTCTAAAGATTGTTATAACCAATTTACCCGAAGGTATAACTGAAGAACTCGAGGCAGTAAACAACCCGGAAGATCAGTCTATGGGCACAAGGTTGATTCCTTTCAGCAGGGAAATATTTATTGAAGCGGATGATTTCAGGGAAGATCCACCCAAGAAATTTTACAGGTTATCACCTGGCAGCGAAGTACGGCTCAGATACGCTTATATTATTAAATGTAATGAAGTGATTAAAGAAAAGGATGGAAAAATCATCGAACTGCACTGCACTTATGATCCAGAAACAAAAAGCGGTTCGGGTACAAGTGAGAAAAAAGTTAAAGGAACTATTCATTGGGTTTCTGCTAAACATGCCATTCAAGCCGAAGTAAGATTATACGACCGGCTCTTCACTACTGCAAACCCCGAGGCTGATCCCGATAAAGACTACAAGGATTTTATCAACCCAGATTCTCTTGTGATACTAAAAAATTGCAAGCTTGAACCTTCGCTGGAGCACTCGAAGCCTGGTGAAAGATTCCAGTTTGAAAGGCTGGGATATTTTTGTGTTGATAGTAAACTTGCTTTGGAAAAAAAGCTTGTCTTTAACCGGATCGTACCTTTGCGGGATACCTGGGCTAAAATAGAAAAATCGGGCGGGAAAAATTCTGAATAGAAATTATTAAGCAATTGTTCGGATGATGGAAAATAGTATTAGCCAATCCCCTGCTTTTCAGTGTCTGCCGCTAAAGCTATAAACCTTTAATAATTTTAACAGATTTTTTATTGCCTCCCTGTCAAAAGGATTTGGGATTTTATTAACATCTTTATATTCCATTATTTTGCCGGTTAACTTACCAAGGCTGTCAACCATTCTTTGGATAATATTTCCATTATCCTCAATGTCGTACCGACCCTCATCTCCGATAAAAGTTTTCATAAAGTTTGCCTGTTTATAATTCCATAAAATCGTCGTACTCATCAAGTTCAAGCTCATTCATACTGTAGTCTGGTTCATAGTCTTCATTTATATGATCATAAATTTCTTCCTCATCCAAACAATCCGGGTCAAGACATGGTTCATTCCCGGAGAGATATGAGTAATTTTCTTCGTTATAGAACGAATCATAAATCTGTTTTTGTTGTAGATGTTTGTTCATAGTACTTAAGCCTCCATAATTTTTTATTATTTAAATTCCAACTATAATGCCAAAAGACTCGCATAGTTTATTTCCAACGTAACCATTCATTTTTTACCAAATAAATAGAAAATGCAGATATTATAAATAATTGCTGAATATGTATTGTATGGATAAAATTGAAACAGATATATCATTCGGGAAAGAATTACAGTAATTGCATAAAGGGTTAATGTGCAAACTTCCTTCATTTAAATCACATTGCCGGAGGAGATAAAGTTTTATAAGTTTGCAAATAAATTTTTAAGGCCAATGTTAATTTGCCGAAGTGGCGGAATTGGTAGACGCGCTGGACTCAAAATCCAGTCTGGCTCACCCCAGGTGCCGGTTCGAGTCCGGCCTTCGGTACTTTTTATCTTTGTAAAGGACTTAACTTAATTAAGGATTCAAGTTTATAGTTAGTTTCAAGAAAATATCTATAATAATAATTATCAGTTCAGTTCTGGGATTATCTGTAAATTATTTCAATCCAGTAGGCATATCTTTTATTAGAGAAGAAAAAAAGCTTAGCTGGGCACCGGATTCTCTGATTATTCATTCATCTATCGATTCTGCGAAATTTAACCCAGATATAATATCAAACCAATCTGTTGAAAATCAATTAACTGATAACATTGATAAAGGCAATGAAGAAAAAAATCAGCCGTTATCAGAAAAGATTACTGACCTCAATAAAAATAGACGTGAAAAGGAGAATATTTCTCAGAATAAAGTAGAAGAATTCAACGAACCGAAAATGGTGAATTTACAACAGGCTTATTCTTTATTTAATAATGGAATTGCCTTTATTGATGCCAGGGATGAAGCCGACTATCAGATTGAGCATATTGTAAATGCAATTAATATTCCTTTTGATGATTTTGATAATCATAATCAAAAGCTGGAACAGCTACCTAAAAATAAGCCACTTGTAACTTACTGTGCCGGTACGGATTGTGATTTAAGTATACTGCTTGGCAATTTGCTTTCTGAGCGCGGATATGAACAGGTTTATATTTTCTTCGGTGGATGGATCGAATGGCAGAATGCAGGCTATCCTACGGAAAAAGCAGAGGAATATTAGGTGATATACAAAATCTTAAAAAATGAATTCTTTCTTTTAGCTGTAAGATTATTTGTCGGGTTTGTATTTGTATTTGCGGCCGTCACAAAGATTGCTTCGCCCGAAGATTTTTCGCAATCAGTTTATAATTACAAATTACTGCCTCTCTTACTGGTAAATTTTTTCGCAATCGTACTTCCATGGGTAGAATTATGCGCCGGAATTCTTCTAATATTCGGTATATCGGTTAAAGAAAATTCTGCAATACTTTTTAGTTTATTATTCATATTTGTAGCGGCAATAGGAATTAGCCTCTTAAGAGGATTAGATATCGAGTGTGGTTGTTTCGGAACTGCTGACGGCTCAAAGGTTGGTTCAATTAAAATTCTGGAAAACCTCGGGCTGCTTCTGCTTGCCGGCATCTTATTTAAATTCGATTCAGAATTCTTTTCATTAAAATTTAATTCAGAAAAAACAAAAAGCTAGCTCCGATCCAATTGTCCTTTTATACTTTCCATAGTATCTCTTAAAACACCCAGCGATCTTTGAGAAAGGATATCAATCTTAATCAATCCTAAATCTTCTATTGTATACATATCGGGTTGAGTAACGATAAGACCCAGACCCTTGTTTTTTGCATATTCCAGTGCTACATAATCTGTTATCCGCGTTGGAGTGATTACAATACCTCCCGGATGAATTGATAAGTGCCGGGGGAATCTTGCAATCTGTGAAGCGATGCTAACGATAGTTTTCCAGGGCTCGTGTTTAAAGTTCAAACCTTTTGATTCGGGGAAAAGTTCAGGAAGACGAGGTAGATTTACCGCATCGGTCCACGGAATTTTTTTACTAAACTTTGATATCTCTTCATTGGTAAATCCAAAAGCCTTAGCTACTTCCCTGAATGCTGAGCGTGCCCTGAATGTTACAGTCGTTGAAATCATTGCCACTCTCTCATAACCATACTTTTCAAATATATACTTAACAATTTCATCCCGCTCTTTCCATGAAAAATCAATATCAAAATCGGGAGGAGAACTTCTTGCTTTGTTCAGAAATCTTTCAAAATACAAATTCTGCTTAATGGGATCTATTTGAGTAATACCCAGGCAATAGGCTATCAGGCTGTTGGCAGCCGATCCTCTTCCGATTATTATCATTCCTCTTCTCCTGGCTTCATTTACAATATCCCATACAATCAGAAAATAATTTGCAAATCTCATTTCGGTAATTACAGATAATTCCGATTCGAACCGTTCTTGTACACTCGGTGGTATAGGTTTATAAATTTTATTCAGCCCATCGAATGACTGCTTCCATAAAAAGGACTCTGCTGTTTCATTTGCAGGAAGAAAAAACTGGGGAAATTTATAGTCGTGAATTTTCAAATCAGTATTACAATCGCCTGCAATTTTTATTGTGTTCTCCAAGGCTTCCGGAAGATTTCTCCATTCCTTCTCGATAACTGATGGATTTTTAAAATAATACTCTTCATCAATAATATAATCCTCATTCAGATTATCAATCGTTGTTCTGAATCTTACTGAACTGAGAGTTTTATGCAGTAAAAAATCTTCTTTGGTTAGCATATAAACCGGGTTCGTAACCAGATATTTAATTCCATTTTCGATTGCAAACTGATACCGGTCCCGGTTGTTATTCTTTTCTTTCTTCGAAGCTATCAGTTCGATAAACAGATTTTTTTTTAGCGAAATATTTTTCACCAGTTCTGTGCAGGGAGTGATTATAAACAAATTTTCGAGGTTGCTGCTTAGCAGCTTACTTAAACTGAAATCATCATTCAATTTTCTTGAAGTTATAATCTTACAAATATCCGAATAACCATAATTATTGCGGGCTAAAAGAATAATATATTTTTTCTCTTCTCCCGGTTCATCAATAGTGCATCCTAAAATTGGTTTTAATTTTGCTTCATTTGCTGCCTTAATAAAAGGAACAATACCCTGCATCGAGTTGGAATCGGTTAATGCTATTGCCGGCAGATTATATTTTACTGCAGCATTAACGATTTTTTCAACGGGAACAGTACCCTTAAGCATTGTGTAAAACGAATGAACGTGGAGCGGAATCATTTAATTTTTTAGTCTTGTTCTTTTTAAATTGAAATGTAGGAATAAAATGAAAGAAGTTAAAGAAGAAAAAACCGTTCAGTATTAGTGAATTGCTTTCAACGCTATATCTTTCCTGAAATAAATATTTTGAAAATTTATTTTATTGATTGCTTCGTAAGCTTTTTCCCTGGCAAGCTGCAAATTATATTCTGGAATAAATGAAGTTAATCCTAAAACTCTTCCCCCGTTTGTAAGTATTTTACCATTTACCAATTTGGTGCCTGCGTGATGTACAGTAATATCGTGCGGCAGATTATTTAGTCCGGATATCTCAAAATCTTTTTTATAAACATCAGGATAACCTTCGGAGGCAGCAACAACACAAACCGAACATCCGCCGTTATAAGAAACAGAGTCTTTATCTAATTTACCGGAAGCGGCAGAATAAAGAAGCTGAAGAAAATCACCCTTTAAAACAGGCATTACAACCTGCGTTTCCGGATCTCCAAAACGGCAGTTAAATTCTACTACTTTGGGCTCATTGTCTATTATCATTAATCCGGCATATAAACAACCGATAAATTCAGCATTTTTTTCCTTCAAAGTTTGAAGAACAGGAGTAAAAATTTTCTTTTTTATTTTCTCTAGGATTTCAGGGGTTACAATTGGCGCAGGTGCATAAGCTCCCATACCTCCGGTATTTTTACCGGTATCGTTCTCACCTATTCTTTTATGATCCTGTGAAGCGGGCAGGCATATAAAATCACTTCCATCACAAATAGCAAAGACGGATGCTTCTTCACCTTCTAAAAATTCCTCAATAACAATTGTGTTGCCGGCAGTGCCAAAAGCTTTATCAATACAGATTATTTTTATTGCCTGAGAAGCATCTTCAGGTGTTTGACAAATAAAAACACCTTTGCCTGCCGCAAGCCCGTCAGCTTTAATTACAAAAGGATATTTACTTTTTTTTATAATATTTTCAACGCTGCTGATTTGATCGGATGTCAATTCAAAATATCCTGCAGTAGGTACGCCGGCTTCATTCATTATTTTTTTTGCAAATGTTTTTGATGCTTCAATTTTGGCTGCATTTTTACCCGGACCAAAAACTTTAATACCGTTTTTACGTAAAACATCTGCAAGCCCATCAACAAGAGGCTGTTCAGGACCTATTACGACCAAATCGATAAAAGTGCTTTTGCAAAAGTTTAATATTTTTAAATGATTGGATAAATCAATTTCAATATTTTCACCCAAAGCTGATGTTCCCGGATTGCCCGGAATAATGAATAAATTTTCCAGTTTACCGCTTTCTTTAATTTTAAGCGCCAGTGCGTGTTCTCTTCCACCAGAACCTATAACCACCACATTCATCTTACCCGTGCTTTCAATAAGTTATTAAATTGTTTTGCAAGCTGTTCAGTAAGATAATCTCTTCTGAATTTAACAAGCAGTTCACTCTCGGGTACAGGAAAAGATTTCTTAATATATAAATCATAAATTCTTAAAATGGTTTCTTTAATTTGTTCTACATCATCGGGCTCACAAATAAAAGCCGCCGGATATTCGCTCAAAGCAATTTTTGCAGCACCATCGGGAACACAGCCCAATATTGGCTTACCTGATCCGATATATTCATAAAGTTTGCCGGGCAAAATAGCTTCTATATTTTTCCTTCTCCCAACCATCATCCAAAGAACATCAGCAGATTTTAATTTGGCTATTGCTTCATTATGATCAACATAACCATGGTCAAAAACAAATTCTTCCATTTTTAGTTTTTTAATTAATTTTTTGTTCTCTTCTCTTAAAAACCCAACAAAGTGCAGTTCAATGTTTTTTGCTACATCTGGTCTCTCTAATGCCAATTTTTTAAAAGCTTTCAAAAAATATCCGGGAGTACTATAAACCATAAAAATTCCTGAATAGGCTATTATCATCCGTCTGTTGGCCTTCGGTTGTGCAGGAATCCGCTCGAAATCTTCATGATCAAAACCATGAGATATTATTGCAATGTCGTTATGAGTAAGAAAATTATAGTTTTTAATCAATCTTTCTTTAATTATTCTATTTGTAACTGTAACAAGGTCAGCCGCCTTCAGCGACTTATATTCCATTTTTTTGTGGATGATCTTGTGAATGAAAGTCGGATAAAAAGCAAAATAGCTTCCGAACCAGAGATCCCTGTAATCTAATACAAGCGGTATGTTATTATTTCGTTTTACTTTTGAAAATTCGTAGAATAACGAAAACGGCGGTCCGGAAATAAATACAGCATCGAAGTGTTCCTTTTGAAGCATCTCACGGGCTTTAAGCACTGCTTTTTTAGCCCATGAAATTTTATTATCCGGAAAAAACAAGCTCTGGCTTATCTTATTAAAAATCTGCCGGATAAACTCTCTTGGCATTTTTATAGTACCTAAACCGGCAAGAAAGGAATTAGGCTCTTTACCTTCGATCCTTAAAATACGAATTGCAGTTTCATCAAGCTCTTGCTGAAGGTAATTATCATGAGCGAAGTAACCAACTTTTCCTGTAGTAATTACTGTCGGCTCCCAGTTATATTTTTTTAGATATTTAACAAACTTCAGAGTACGTTGAACTCCACTTAACCCCATTGGCGGGAAATAATAGGTGATAACAAGAACTTTTAACATTTCAATTATTCCCCGCCTTATCTCCTCGTTTGATAGTTCGGAGCCTCTTTAGTAATGAAAACGTCGTGAGGATGGCTCTCCTTAAGTCCGGCGTGAGTAACTCTTACAAATTTTGCTTTTGTCCTTAGTTGTGAAATATTTTTAACACCACAATAACCCATTGCCGCTCTCAGACCTCCAACCAACTGATAAATTGTGTCACTTAATGGTCCTTTAAAAGGAACTCTACCCTCAACACCTTCCGGAACGAGCTTGGCTATATCATCCTCAACATCCTGAAAATAGCGATCTTTGCTGCCTTCCTTCATAGCACCAAGGCTACCCATCCCCCGATAAGACTTAAAACTTCTGCCTTCATATAAAATAGTCTCACCGGGACTTTCTTCAACCCCGGCAAATAAGCCTCCTATCATTACTGAATGTGCTCCGGCAGCAAGAGCTTTTGCTACGTCACCTGTTTGCTTAATTCCACCATCTGCAATTATTGGTATCCCGCTTTTCTTAGATGCACGATTTGCTTCCATAACCGCAGAAATTTGCGGCACCCCTACCCCAGCAATTACTCTTGTGGTGCAAATCGAACCTGGCCCAATTCCAACTTTAACAGCGTCTACACCACAATTAATAAGATCAATTACTGCTTGATAAGTAGCTACATTTCCAGCAATTAGCTGTATATATTTGAATTTCTTCCTCGCTTCTTTCACTACTCTCATTACACCAGCTGAATGACCGTGCGCGGTATCAATTACAATTACATCGGCTCCATTCAAAATAAGTTCTGAAATTCTGTCAAAGGTATCTTTTGTTACCCCGACTGCTGCTCCCACCCTTAATCTTCCGTGTTCGTCTTTGCAAGCATTAGGGTGCTTCTTTTTCTTCATAATATCTTTAAACGTTATTAATCCTTTTAGAATACCTTTACGATCAACGACCGGAAGTTTTTCAATTTTATATCTCTGTAAAATCTTTTCAGCCTTTTCAAGTGTTGTTCCAACCGGAGCTGTTACCAGGTTTTCTTTGGTCATTAATTGAGAAACTTTTAATTTCTTATTGGGTTCAAATCTTAAATCTCTGTTTGTCAATATTCCCACAAGTTTTTTGGAATGGTTTATAATCGGAATGCCTGATACACTATATTTTTTCATCAATTCCAACGCATCACCAATTGACTTATCAGGAAATAAAGTAACAGGATCTTTAATCATACCGCTTTCAGAGCGTTTCACTTTATCAACTTCTTCACACTGTTTTTCAATACTCATATTTTTATGAAGAATACCTATTCCCCCTTCCCTTGCAAGTGCTATGGCCAGGTCAGATTCCGTAACAGTATCCATTGCCGCGGAAATTATCGGAATATTCAATTTAATTTCAGGTGTCAGTAAAGTTGAAACGTCAACTTCTCTAGGTAAAAAGTGAGATTTTGCAGGCACAAGTAAAACATCATCGAATGTTAAGGCTTGTTCTATTTTTTGTTTTTCATCCATAATATTATACCATTATTTTAGTCGAAAGCCTGGATGCCTGTTATATCTTCGCCAACTATCAGTGTGTGCATCTCGTGTGTTCCTTCATAGGTTTTTACTGATTCCAGATTTGCAGCATGGCGCATAACCGGGTATTCATCCAAAATTCCGTTTGCACCATGAATTTCACGGGCTATTCGGGCAATCTCAAGAGCTTTTTCACAGTTATTTCTTTTAGCCAGTGAAACGTGAACGTGTCTGGCAGTTCCGTTATCCATCATTCTTCCAAGCTGAAGATTTAATAATTGTGCTTTAGTAATTTCTGTAATTATATAAACAAGTTTTTCCTGAGTCATCTGATAACCTGCGATAGGTTTACTGAATTGTATTCTGCTCTTTGAATAGTTTAAAGCAGAATCATAACAAGCCATCATCGCACCCACAACCCCCCAGGCGATACCATATCTTGCCTGGTTCAGACACATAAGTGCGTTTTTTAAACCTTCAGTTTTGGGAAGAAGATTTTCTTCAGGTATAAAAACATTATCAAAAATTAATTCTGAGGTAACTGATGCCCGCAGAGAATGTTTACCTTTCATTTCGGGAGAAGTAAATCCTTTCATTCCTTTCTCAACAATAAATCCGCGAACAATGCCATCCAGTTTTGCCCAAACCACTGCTACATCAGCAATAGATCCGTTTGTAATCCACATCTTTGCACCATTCAAAAGATAGCCGGCTTCAACTTTTTCAGCTTTCGTTAACATACCCGAAGGGTTTGAACCATAATCAGGCTCTGTTAATCCGTAGCAGCCGATTGCTTTTCCGGCCGATAATAACGGCAGCCATTTGTCTTTTTGTTTTTCGCTTCCAAACATGAATATCGGGTACATAACAAGTGAACTCTGAACTGATACAAAACTCCTTATTCCGCTATCCCCTCTTTCCAATTCTTGTGCAATTAATCCATAAGAAACATAGTTAAGCTCGGCACATCCATATTTTACAGGAAAGGTGCTTCCGAATAATCCAAGCTTTGCCATCTTTTCTACCAGCTGTATCGGGAATGTAGATTCCCGATTGTGTTTTTCTATAATAGGGATGACTTCATCAGAAACAAAATCACGAACGCTATCTCTTACCATAATCTCTTCCGGAGTTAGCAGAGACTCTACATTATAATAATCTACACCTTTGAATTTGTTCATTTTTGCCCGGGGGAAGAATAAAATTTTTACTGGTAAATCTATTAAAAGGTGTTTTGATAAACAATTCAAAGAAGAGTAAAGACTTTAAAAAGTTTTGCAAAACGATTTAGTAATTAGCTTGTATTTAATTATAATAAGTTTCATTTTTACCATCAGAATGTTAAACTACAATAAAAAATACAAAGTACTAATTTCATCGATAGTTCTTTCAGGCTATTTATTCTTATCGTTAACTACAGTATTTCATTTCCATCGGATTGAACTTCTCAATCCGTTTTCAATTACTGATTGGGAGACCCATAATACTAAAATTAATCTGATAAATAATGGCTTAAACTGTTTCGTAATTCAAAATTTTAATTCACTTCATACAACTATTACAAATGATCTCTTTTCTGCTGAAGTAGTACTAGCTGATATTGATTATATAAATTGTTTAATAGCTTCTAAAAAATTATCCTCGTATTTATTTCCCAGTTTCTATCTAAGAGCACCTCCCATCGACATCTCATAAATTATAATTGTGAAAAAGCGGTAGTCTCAGAGTTCAATCTTCTGAGAATACTTATTAAATAATTTTGAGGAGTCTTAAGATGAAAATTAATGATGCAATAATATTCATAATTATTGCCGGTATTTTTTCTGTTTTACTATTAAGCTGCGGTGAGGAAAATCCTTTACCACCTGCTGAAGATCATTTTGAAGCAGAAGGAATGGTTTTTCTGCAATCAGGTATTATTGTTGCTTCAATATTCAGAGGAGTAACTTCAGATACTTTGATTGCTCCTGCCGGAGGAAGATCCGATCATTTCAATGTAAAATTTTATGACGAAAACCAGAACGTTATTGATCCGCCATCCGGGTCAGACCATACTCTTGCATGGGATATCGATAATGAAACTATTCTTGCTGTCTGGCAGCATCCTGGCGAAGAAGGCGGTTATGAATTTCATCTTGATGGCTTAGCTGAAGGAAATACTCATTTAGAGTTTTTTTTAATGCACGAAGGCCATTCTGATTACCGCTCCGGAAAAATTCCTGTGGCGGTTCGATAGAAATGAAAAAAGTAAAACAAATAATATATCGCCTCAAAATTGTTGGGGCGATATTTATATTAATTCTTATAATACCAATAAAAGCTGAAGTAACATACTTAACCAACATAACCGGTGTTGTGCTTGACAGCGAAACCTCAGATCCAATCCCGGGTGTTGTAATTGAATTAGCAGAAGCAAAAATGTATGCAACGACCCGGAATGATGGATCATTTTTAATTGAAAAACTATCTGAAGGAAAGCATCAATTAAAATTTTCTCATATTGCATACCATGAAAAAATAGTTGAGCTTGAAGTAACTGCCGCTTCTGATAAAAGCATAATTGTTAATCTGATACCAAAATCAATAGAGGTTTCACCGGTTATCGTTACTGATCATTATTCTGAAGTTTCTAAGTTTGATGAAATATCAGAATACACAAATGTGCTTAAAGGAAAAAAATTACAGAGAGACTTAGGTTTAACACTTGCAGCAACATTAAAAAATGAAACCGGTTTAGCAATCCGTTCGATGGGCCCCGCACCTTCACGACCTGTAATCAGAGGGCTTGGACAGGACAGAGTATTTATCAGCGAAGACGGAAACAAAACGGTTGATCTCTCATCTACATCTCCTGATCATGCTGTTACTATTGAACCTTTTACCCTTCAGAGAATTGAGGTAATCCGAGGACCTAAAGTACTGATCAAAACACCAACGACCATCGGCGGAGTTGTTAATGTAGTAAGAGATGAGATTCCTGAAGAAATTCATCAGCATTTTCATATAATGGCTGGTGGATATGCTGAGACAGTAAACAAAGGATATCTGGGATCGTTGGTTGGTGAAATTCCATATAATCCTTTTGAGATTCGACTGGAAATCAGTGGTCGCAAAGCTAATAATCTGAACACACCTGTCGGAGAGCTTGAAAATTCTTATGCTGAAAATTTAAACTATAGTATCGGCGGAAGTTTTGTTGATAATTTTGGATTTGCAGGAGCTTCCTTCAGAAGGTACGAATTGAATTATGGTATTCCGGGTGGATTTATTGGTGCTCATCCAAATGGAGTTGATATAGAAATGTTCAGAAGACAGACTAATCTTGAAACAAGAATAGATGTCAATTCTGATTTCATAAAAAATATTGAGGTAAATTACAGTCACGCTTTGTACCGGCACAAGGAATTTGAAGCCAGCGGAAGAATCGGGTCAGAATTCAGAATATTAAATCATATTGGATTCGTGAATATGAATCATAATCAACTTGGATTCATAAATAACGGTATTATAGGAGTGTCGGGAGAAATTAGAGATTTCGATATAGGCGGTTATGTTTTTACTCCACCAACCAATTCCTACAATATATCTCTATACTTTTTTGAGAGTTTAAGAAAAGGGAAATTCAGTTTTGAATTTGGCGGCAGATACAATTATGATAAAGTTGTTCCGGAGATAGAAAAACCAGATGCTGACATTGGTCCTATTGTAACAAGAACATTTAACACTTACTCGCTCTCATTCTCTGCTCTTTATGAATTAACTCAAAGAGTTTATATCGGTGCTAACATAAGTAAATCATCGCGGGTTCCGACTATAGAAGAACTTTTTTCTGAAGGTCCGCATTTAGCAGCATATTCCTACGAAGTAGGTAACCCTTGGCTTGAAGCTGAAGGCGGACTTGGCACAGAAATATTTGTCTATCATAAGTTCGAGAAAACTCTTTTCAATCTAAACTTTTTCTATAACAATCTGAACAACTATATAATACCAAGAAAATCTGGTGAAATAAACTATCAAACTTTTCTTCCTATCTATGCAACCACCGGAGTTGGAGCAATTTTTTATGGTGCAGAAGTGCAATTTGAATGTGACTTCATGAATAACTTTTCCTTATCTGCAACAGCCAGCTACACACATGGATATTTTAAAGAAAATGGTGAACCATTACCACAAATCCCTCCGCTTAAATCTTTAATTGAACTCGATTATAATATTGAGATTGTTCTTTTGGGTGTAAGCAGCGAAATTGCCGCTGCTCAGAACAGAGTGGATGAATTTGAAGAACCAACTCCCGGTTATATAATTTTTAATGCTTTTTTACAGTACACATTCTTTACAGGCGATTTCATTCATAATCTCTATCTTAATTTTGAGAATGTGTTTAATAAAGAGTATTACAATCATCTCTCAAGAATTAAATCTGTTTTACCTGAAGCCGGAAGAAATTTAAGACTATCCTACAAAGTGTATTTATAGCTTTTTTATTCAGCCGATAAAAAATTATATTTGCAGCCACAAAAGTTAGATTTTGGAGAGATGGCCGAGTGGCTGAAGGCAACGGTTTGCTAAACCGTCATAGTGGGTAAACTGCTATCGAGAGTTCGAATCTCTCTCTCTCCGCAACTTTTTTCTATGAAATATTTTCTATACATCCTTTTCTCACCTAAATTTGTTAAAACTTACGTCGGTCAATCCGAAAATATTTCTGATCGTCTTGTAAAACACAACTCAGGTAAAGTGAAATCTACCAAGCCTTATATCCCCTGGGTTCTAATACATTCTGAGTTGTTTCTCTCAAGAGCGGATGCAATGAAAAGAGAAAAATGGTTTAAGTTAAAAGCTGGCAGAAATATGATTTCTGAAATTCTGAAAAATTTTCCTGGGAAGGAAAGCAATATTTAGGAGACCAGCCGATCGTACCAGAAAGATTGTTGAGGTTTGTCAAGCAGGCTCTAACAACGTCTGCAGATAGTTTGCGTTGAACCAAGAAATTTTTAGATGAAGACATTTTTAATTTTTGCTCTTTCACTGAAAAGGCACACAGAATTGATTCCGGTATCTTTCCCTTGATAAACAACACATCGCATACAAACTTTCTTCTCTCTTTGCATTTTTGTTAATTATTGCCAAAGTTTAATTAAGCTGTTGGTAAAGTTCTTATGAAAAGAAGCAAAAAAACAGGCTTTTTCCCAATTCTCATTAATCTTGGGAAATTTCCCTGTCTTGTAATCGGGGGTGGAAAAGTTGCCTTAAGAAAAGTAACGACTCTCATAAATTTTAATGCATCGGTTACTGTTCTTTCACCGATGATCTGCAAACCATTAATCAATCTGGCAGAAAAATCAAAAATCAGATTAATTAAAAAACCATACAATAAACTATATCTTAAGAATTTTGAATTGATTTTTTGCGCTACCGATAATCCGGGAATAAACCTCACTGTCTATAATGACTGCAAAGCTGAAAAGAAACTTCTTAATGTTGCCGATGTACCTGAGCTCTGCGATTTTATTTTACCAGCCACAATTAAACGCGGCGATTTATCAATATCAGTTTCATCGCAGGGCAAAGCACCTTTTTATGCATCAGAAACCAGGAAAAAACTCGAGCACATTTTCCCTGCGTACTATAAAGATATTAGCGATCTTGCTGCAGAATATCGCTCGATGGTAATAGGAAATAAAAATCTTAATTCACATAAACTTAAAGAAGAGGCATTTAAAAAATTCTTTAACATTGACTGGAAAAATGTTCTGGAGCAAAAAGGTAAAGCGAGTGCAATTAGATATTTAAGAAAAATATCTTCTGACTTATGAAACAAAATATGAATAAAAAAACCGGGAAAATATATCTTGTTGGCGCTGGTCCGGGTGATAAGGGTCTATTAACATTAAAAGCTTTTGAAAAACTTAAGGCAGCAGATGTTGTCGTTTACGACAGATTAATAAATATTGAGGTACTGGATTTTTGCCGTAATGACTGCAATTTAATTTTTGTCGGGAAGGAATCAGGATATCATCCTATTGAACAGGAAAAAATAACTCAGATACTGATTGAAAATGCCCGTAAAGGGTACAATGTTGTAAGATTAAAAGGAGGAAACCCATTTATTTTCGGCAGAGGTACTGAAGAAGCAATGGCATTAAAAAAGGCAGGAATTGACTTTGAAATTATTCCCGGAATTACTTCCGGATTGGCTGCCCCGATATACAGCGGCATTCCAATTACACAAAGAGGATTAATCACCCAATGCGTTTTAATAACCGCACACGAATGCCCTGATAAACCCGGAACACAGGTAGAATGGAACAAATTAGCCAAACTAAAAAACACATCTCTAATTATATATATGGGCGCCTCCAGAATTGAAGAAATTGCTAAAACCCTGATACTACATGGTATGGATGCATCAATGCCTGCCGCAGCCATTGAGAATGCAACCTTGCCAGAACAACGAACAATAACAGCCCGGTTAGATGAAATAGCCGATAAATTCAAGCAGGAAGAATTTCATGCGCCTGTAATTATTATGATCAGTCCTGCAATCGCTCTACGGGAGGAGATCAGGTGGTTCGAGAAAAATATCCATCAGAAGCAATTGTCAGATTTTTAATGGCTGTGATAAGTTAGCTGATCCCGGTTTTTCACAGAACAGGAATGCATGAGAATTTAAAATTTGTAAGTAAATTAGAATAAGAGGATTTTAATTAACAATAAATAAAACAACCGATATGGAAATAATCTACGATCTACTCAGGTTTTTTCATGTAATCAGCTTTGTTTTTATGTGTGTTCTGCTGTTTAATCTTATTGTAGCTAACGAGCGGGTATTGATTGGAGTATCTTTTAATTATGAAGCTGACCGTCATCTGGAGGCAATAATTAAAAACGGCTTTAAATGGTGTTTTATTTTTCAGGCGGCAATTTTCATCACGGGAATACTTTTACTTATATCAGGCACGCTCGGACTAGAAGGTTTATGGAAGGATTGGATTGTTCTGACGAAAACAATTATACTTTTATTTCTGATGTTGACAATAACTTTTGTCCAATTAAAACTTCAACCACAAATCGAATCATTTCTTGAAGATCTGGCTTCAGGCGAAGAAGTTCCCGACAGCCTTGTTATCCGGCTAAAACCATACCGGGTAATCAGAAAATGGATGACATCAATGTACCTGTTTTTTATTATTTCAGCTATTGTTCTTGGTATACAGGTTTATTCGGTTTTAAACCCTCTTCTAACAATCATTTTAATAGCTTTTGCCGGATTGTTTTCTGTGTTTGCTGACAAGTTATTGTTAAAGTTTGGGTGGATTTAAGTTTCGAAAGGAATAACAAAAGTTTTAACCTCTTTAACTCCCTCAATGTTTATTAATTGTTCAGAAAATTTTTCTTTAAGTCTCCTTTCAGCCGCAAGTGATGATTCTACAATTACCTGTAAAACACCGTCCTGGCACCGAACCGAAGCATCGGGAAATTTATTTACAATTAAAGCGTGTGCGCGCGCAGCTGCCAGCATATCATTCAGTTTTTTTTCAGACGCAGGAGTTGTTTGAAAGCAGGATCGTCTTGCTATATCATAGAGAATTTCAACAGCTCCTTCAACCTTGATACAGTCTATATGTAATACTATATCATAAAGTTCCGGCGATTTTGCATCTATTCCGTATAAGTACAAACTCCACTTTCTTCTCGCTTCATCGAGGTCACTCAAAATATGTCTGGCTTTTTCCTCAGAAACATTTTCCCTTTTCATCACAACCTTGATTCTGTACTCCGGATTAGCTGTAATTCTAACTTTTAAAACATTCGAAAGCCCTGAAGTGAAAAATTGCCCTGCAAGCCCATGGTATACGATGTTATCATTTTTAATATATTCTAAGAATGCTTTCCGGATAAATACAATATATTTCTTTTTTCCATGCTTGATCCTGTCCAGTATTGTTGGTGCATCCTGCATTGCTTGTGTAAGCGCAACTTCGGGAATATTGAAATCTTCAGAAGCTTTCAGAAGTATTTCTCTGGAAACACATTTATAACCCAATCTCTGGGCAAGCTTTTCAGCAATGTCTATCCCCCTGGTGTATGAACCTCTGGATATGGTGACTATGCCCATTACAATTCCCGGTAAATTCTAAATTTTAAATTAATACAGTACAGATCTATCATGAGCGAAAGTAAATTAAGTTGAGAAATCAGTGTAAATTCTGGCAGCATCAAGCATTTCTTCCAATTTTTGTTTCGTTGCCTGCGATGTTTGAAAGCAAGGGCGTCTTGCAATATCGTAAATAATATCCACTGCCCCGTCAACATCAATACAATCTATATGCAAAACAAGGTCATAAAGCTCCGTTACATTCGTATCAATTCCATATAAATACATACTCCATTTTCTTCGCTCGATATCTATTTTGTAAAGAAGTTTCCGGGCTTCTTCTTCCGAAATATGTTCACGTTCCATAAGCACTTTAATTCTGTAATCCATATTTGCCAGAATTCTTACTTTAAGAATATTCGGAATATCTTTTGTAAAAAAGTGCCCGGCGTAGCCATGATAGACTACGTTATCCTTTTGTATATGTTCTAAAAAAGCACGACGAATAAATGCAACATATTTTTTCTTTCCGTCCTGTATACGATCGAAGATCGAAGGAGCATCCTGAATGGCATGCTGCAAATCGGTTTCAGGTATATTAAAATCTTTTGAGGCTTTTAGAAGTATTTCCCTTGAAACGCATTCATAGCCTAATTTTTTAGCCAGCTTTTCGGCTAGTTCCACTCCTCTGCTATATGAGCCCCTTGATATTGTTACGATGCCCATTTAAACCTCCTTATTTCGGGAGAATCTGTATTTATAAGTCTTCTATTAAACTTATAAAGCACTAACAATTTGAAATATTTATCACAGAGCATAATTAATTTTGAATACAGCTTCCAGCTCCGAGTCTATTAATTAAATTAAAATTTCTTTATGTTTAAAATAATGAAAATTATGATTATCGTTTTCATTTCTTTGATAAAAATAAGCAGACATCAGGGGTATGGTTCTGTACAAATCACTTAATTTCTTTTTATACAAATTTTAGCAACATTATGACTACAATCTTCTCAATATCTTTGATATTTTTTTGAATATTGACAATGTTATCTTAGAAGCAAAAAAGGATTTTGAGAAATTGCAGTATATCACTCCCAAACGATTCGAATATCATTTTAACACCCGGCCCGGATTCCTGCCTTGCAATTATAAAAGATGGATTAAAAGAGTAAAGGATTCACTAAAAAAAGCAGTATAATTAATTTTTAATTGGAAACATTTCCCGGTTAATAACTGACAGCAGATAAAAATAGTCAAAGGTTTTAATTAATGGCAAAGGGTAATCCGAAAGACCGGATATTAGTTTTTTTAACTTCACTCTTTATACTATTTATTTTAGTTGTTCCACCAATACTAGCATCAAATTCAGTTGAATCTGAAGTATCAATTCAAAATGCCTGGTGGTTTTATCCAGTAATACTTTTCATCCTTTCGTTCTTTCTTGGAGTTTTTGCAGTGCTTGCCGGAGTGGGCGGCGGCGTATTATACGTTCCTATTGTGAGTGGCTTTCTTCCTTTTCATCTTGATTTTGTTCGCGGTGCCGGATTGATTGTTGCCCTTGCAGGTGCACTTGCTGCAGGTCCGGGTTTATTACGATCCGGTATGGCAAATCTGAGGCTGGCAATTCCTCTTGCTTTAATTGCATCAGCCTGTGCAATTGTTGGCGCTATTATCGGACTTGCTCTACCAACTGAAATTATTCAAACATTACTTGGTGCTACAATTCTTGGCATTGTTGTAATAATGATAAGAGCAAAGAAATCTGTTTTCCCGCATGTGCCGGAACCGGATAAATTATCCCAGGCATTAAAAATAATGGGAGTGTACCACGAACCAACGCTTGATAAGGATATAAACTGGCAGATACACAGAACACCATTGGGCCTAAGTTTATTCGTAGTCATTGGTGTTATGGCCGGTATGTTTGGGCTTGGTGCCGGCTGGGCAAATGTACCTGTATTAAATTTAGTAATGGGTGCACCCATAAAAATTTCGGTGGCAACAAGTAAATTTTTACTATCTATAACTGATACATCAGCAGCCTGGATTTACTTGAATAACGGTGCTGTTCTTCCGTTGATGGTTGCTCCTTCCGTATTAGGTATTATGCTCGGTTCATTTATTGGAGTAAGGATACTTGGCATAACTAAGCCAACGTTAATAAGAATAATGGTTATTATTGTTCTTGGCATTTCGGGTACAAAAGCATTACTTAAAGGATTAGGTATAGGTTAGTTCGGATGCTTACAGAAGCTTCAAAGGAACAGGTTCGTTATGCAAACATACTCAATGCAGGTATGCTGATAGGACTTACCAGCCTGATTATTGTTTTTATTTTATACGTCTCGGGAATATTATATCCAGTAATACCACTTGAGCAAGTGCAGAATTACTGGGTAATTTCTGTTCACGAATACCTGGAAAAAAGCGGTATGGAAGCCGGATGGGCTTGGCTGGGTAATTTATCATATGGTGATATGCTTAATCTTCTGCCAATCGCATTTTTATCACTACTTTCAATAATCTGTTATCTTGCAATCCTGCCCGAATTAATACGGAAGAAAGATAAAGCTTATGTTGCAATAGCAATTCTTGAAATTATAGTGTTGGCAGTAGCTGCATCGGGAATTTTAGGCTCAGGCGGTCATTAAAGAATAGGTTGATAAAATCTGAATTCACTAAAAACTGATTTTTGAGCTTAACATCGCTTTTTAGACAACAAAAAAAATTACGATTCTCAGTTCAATGTAATCTTCATACCCATCAACGGCCATATAATTAAAATTGTTAATCCAAGAACTACAAGAAGTACTATGCTGGCGAGGACTCCGGTTTTAAAAAACTCACCTGAAGTAAATTGTTTTGAATCATAAGCGATAGCATTGGGAGCTGCTCCAACAAGCAAAACAAACGGCATACCAGCGGTAACCAAAGCAGCAAATAATATTACTTGAGAGGTTACATTAAGGTAAGGAGCAATTACCAGTGCAACTGGTAAGGATATAGCGATAGCCGCTACATTCATGATGAAATTAGTCATCACTAAAACAAAGACAGCAATTGCCATAATAAAAACAAACCAGTGAGTATTTTGGAAAATTACGAGCCAGTTAATCGCCAACCACTCAGCTGCACCCGTTTCCCACAAGCAAAATCCAATACTCATAGCACCGGCAAAAAGCAGGATGATATTCCATGGTAAAGCTTCGAGATCATTAATATCAAGTATCTTAAGAATAAAAAATAAAATAGTCGATACCAGTAAAATTGCAGATTTATTTATCGGCTGAAGCCATGGTATAAAGGAAACCATAGAGAGGGTTCCAATGCATCCTAAAACTATGATAACAGATAGAATTTCAGACCGGCTCATTGGTC
This sequence comes from uncultured Ignavibacteriaceae bacterium, assembly GCA_964639955.1. Lineage (GTDB taxonomy): Bacteria > Bacteroidota > Ignavibacteria > Ignavibacteriales > Ignavibacteriaceae > IGN2. The sequence goes on along the minus strand of CAZXGJ010000002.1, from coordinate 70,294 downwards.
CTAACTCTAAGCTTAGATACCTTGCTTTTTCTTTCAATCCAGCTATAACTTTTTTCTCGGGTTTAAAGAGCAGCATCATTAGCCCCCAAATAATAAATACCATCAACCAGCCCACAGGAAACAGGAAGTAGGTTAGTTGAAAAAAGCTAATACTCTCACCTACGATATCGTTAAAAAAACTTATAGCTACAGCAGCACGTGCAGAGCCAAGAAGGGTTATTATGCTTCCAGCACCGGCTGCATAAGCCATACCTATAAATAAACCTTTGCCAAACTTTGTTGGTGAATTTCCCTCACCATAAAGATTATAGATTGCCAACAGAAGGGGGTAAATTGTAGCTGCAACTGCTGTGTGTGCCATGAAATGAGTAAGTAGAGCTGTAATTACAAAGCAGCCAAGATAGATCATACTTGTCTTTTCACCAACAATACTCAACATTTTGTAAGCGAGTCGTTTAGTTAATCCTGTTTTTGTAAACACAAGTCCTATCATTATTGATGCAAAGATGAATAAAACCGAGGGGTCCATAAAATCGTTGAAAGCAGATTTTGCAGGACGGATTAAAAATATTACCTGAAGCACTCCAATTGCCAAGCTGGTAATTCCAATCGGAACAACTTCAAAAACCCACCAAATGCCAGCTAATAAAAATACTGCAATAGCTCCTTTGGCTTCCTGTGTTAAAATAAAATGCTTTCCTGATGGATCAACAGCATCCGGAAGTGGAGGCAGATAATAGACTAAAGTGAATAACCCGATACCAAGAGACATAAAGAAAATGCGTTTCCAGTCTATCCTGTTTTTTCTGAATCTGTCCGTTACTTCTGAACTCATTAAGCCTTACTCCTCTGTAATATGAGTTACGATTATATTTTAGCCTGCTATAGAATCAGGAAGATTTTGTTTACTACGGACAAGAGGTTATTCTGTTCGCAATTTCTCTAAACACATCTGTAAGTCTTAAAACACCAACAATCATTCTACCCCTGGTAACAAGAAGAGACTGATGTTTTCCCATAACCAGCTGGTGAATAGCTTCTTCTAGGGTGGCTTCTTCTTTAACATATTCTCCTTCAGTCGGGGCATACATGATTGTCTTAACAATAGTTCTGGCTGCTTTTTCGCAGATATTATCAAGGGATTTTTCCCACAAGTGATGTTCTTTCATCAGGCTGTCAATAAAATCTTTACTGATACCAAAACGTGATAATTCTTTCTGGTCGTCTAGTTTGAGGTATTTCGGCTCAAGCGCCCTTATAACATCTAACTGGCTAAGTTTGCCCACTACATTACCAGCAGCATCGGTAACAAGAATTGCTCTGTGGCGGTCTTTCGTTTGATCAAACTCAAGCTGGGCTTTTTTTAAAGCTTTTACAGCATCGGCTAAAGTAGCGTCCTGGGATACAGTTGCATATCCTGATAACGGCACCATCAAATCCTTCACCAAAATTATTTCCATAACAATGCTCCTTCAGTAATTGTATTCTTAAAAGATCCGGTTGTGTTTTATCTGAAATGACAGTTATTTTCTACCAACTGCGTTTCTTAATAATGTTTTCAATCTCAGCCCGGCGTATTCGTTCCCTTTGTTCTTCTACTACTTTATAAGCCTTGTTTACCAGGTTTATCAGATCTTCAGTAACTGTTGGTTTGATTATAAAATCGTATGCCCCAACCTTCATACCCTGAATTGCAGTTTCGACAGTTGCATAACCAGTGAGCATAATGACTTGCGGAATCTGGTGATTTGCTTTGATCTCTTTAAGAGTTTCAATACCATCTTTACCTGGCATTTTAACATCGAGAACTATGATATCAAATTCCTGCTTCGTAAGAATATCTATAGCCTCAGTTCCGCTGTATACTGTTGACACATCAAAATCTCTCAGTCGAAGTCTTTCAGCAAGGGAGTCTACAAAATCTTTTTCATCATCGACAAGTAACAACCTGATATTCATAAATGAACCTTTAAGTTATTTATTTTTGTTTTTTCTTACTTTTATCGGGAACATCTTCCTGGTCGCTGTCTCTGATTTCTTTGGCAGTATCGAATTCGCCGGCTTCTGCAAAAGTTGCAGCTACCATGCTGCTTTCAAATTTATTCTTATAAGCTTTTTTAATTTTTTTCATAAGGGTATCAATTTCCACCGGTTTCTGCAGGTATTCGAATGCACCCAGTTTCCTGGCTTCCTGCTCATCTTTCTCGGAGCCATGCCCGGTTAACATAATAACCTGAACTTTCGGATAAGCCTCCCTTATTTTTCTAAGGACTTCCATCCCATCCATACCTGGCATCTTTAAATCTAGAACAACTACGTCGGGGATATCATCTTCCATTTTCTTTAATGCCTGCTCACCATTAAGAGCAACTTCGGAATCGTGTTCACGCATCCTTATTCTTTCTGATAAGGTTTCTACAAATTCCTTTTCATCATCAACCAAAAGAATTTTTATTTTTTCCATCTTAACACTCCAGGTTATTTAATTTCTGAAACTCATTATTTAAAGCCGGCAAATGTAAAGATCAATTGTTTTCAATAAGGAATTCAGCTCGTAACTTCCACCAAATGACCCGATGATGTTTTCCAGGGATTTAAGCAATTCACTATCCGGATCCTTAAGAAAATTCTTTTCATCTGTTGCTTCACCTTTAAAGCTAATACTTAAAACACATTGATTATCTTTTATTGCCGGATAAAAAACTATTTCACCACCGCTTATAGTGTGATTAAAAAAGTATTCAATGATATAAAACATAGCCATATTCAGATAGAACAGGTTTGTACTTACAATTACAGTTCGTTCACTTTGTTTTAATGTTAAGACTACGTTTTTAATTCTTGCAAACCGCTCTGTCAGCAAAATAAGGTTCCCAGTCATTTCATTTAGGTCAGTTTCCGCTTTATCATAATCCGCCAAATGTGAGAATTTATTCAATTGACATGTAAATGTAATTCCTCTTTGAACCTGGCTTTGAATCTTCTGAACTGATGTTTGAAATTTTTCTTTGTGTTTGAAAGTATTATCCTGTGTAATTGAAAGTATATCGGACATTAAGCCGGAAATTTCCTTTATGCTTGCAAAAACATTATTTACTTCGTGTGTTACACCTGCGGTAATTTTGCCTATAAAAGCTATTTCTTTCTCTTTCAATTTATATTCCCTTTCACTTAATTTAGCTTTTACTAATTGCCAGTTGAATTTTTGAAATCAGCTCATCAAGATTACAGGGTTTCATAACAAAATCGAATACACCCAGGTTCATTCCTTCAACAGTATGTTCCTTCGACCCGTAGCCGGTTAATAGGATAACGGGAACATCAAGCTTTAAAGAATTAATCCTTGCCAGTATTTCGAGCCCGCTCATACCCGGCATCATTAAATCTAAAACCACAACACTCGGAGGAAAGGATTTTATCAATGATAAAGCAGAATCGCCGTCTGAAGCAGTTTGAGCCTTAATTCCCCTTAACTCAAGTCTTTCGGCTATAGTTTCTGCGAGTTCTTTCTCGTCATCTACAATGAGAACGTCTATTTTTTTATCAGGTACCACCGCTTTCCTTTCTTGGAATTTTGGGTAGAAAAATTGTAAAAATCGATCCTTCGCCCTTTTTACTTTCAACTTTAATAGTGCCTCCCATTTTTTTAACTATTCCATAAGTAATAGGTAGACCCAAACCGGTTCCGTATCCTTTTTTTGTTGTGAAGAATGGTTCGAAAATATTATTCAGTTCTTTTTCAGTCATACCGCAGCCGTCATCCTTGAATAAAATGGCCACGGTATCGTTATTTTCTTCCCATGTCCGGATAAAAATATTTCCATTATCTGCAACAGCAGCAAAAGCATTAGACAGGATGTTAAGAAACACTTGCTGTAGTTGTCCGCGGTCGGATGATATACGGGTAAGCTTTTCATCAAGCTGCAATTCAATTTTAATGTTGCGGTGACTAGCTTCTTTCTCAAGAAAACTTATCACTTCTTTTACCACGTCATTCAAGTCAAGCTCTTCATATTCAATTTCCATTCGCCGGGCAAAACCAAGAAGCCTGTGTGTTATAGCGCTGCATCGATCGATTGATCTGAGTATTGAATTTGTCAGTTCGTCGAATTTGGATTTTTCTTTGAAATCGGAAGCATTTGCAATCAAGTCTTTCATAAGTCCGGCTTTCTGACTTATAATAGCCAGGGGATTGTTAATTTCATGAGCTACCCCGGCGGCAAGCCTGCCGATGGAAGAGAGTTTTTGGGAATGTTCGAGTTCCCTGAATGCCATTTCTCTTTTTTCATCAGCTTCTTTAATATGAGTTACCTGAGCATCTGTTAGTTTATAGACCAACAAGATAATCAGTAAAACACTTGCGATGTAAATAAAAAATATTTCAGTCCGGAAAGTGAACCAGGTCTTTAAAATAAGAGAACTTGGCTTTACCAGAACAAGAATGTAAGCAGGTTCATCAAAATATGAATATGCCACAAATATTTCGCGTCCGCTTTTATCCTCAGCTTCAATAACATAAGTTCCCTGTCCTCCGGCCGGGATGTTAATCCGGCAAGGTTCAAGCACTCTGCCATAAAATTTAGAGTTGGTTTGCATAATTCCTTCGCGGTTTATAAGAAATGCATCGCTTTCAGCATCAAGCTCCATAGTAGCAATAAGTGCATCGAATTTTTTAGTATCAATTGTCGTTCTCAGGATCCAGCAGCACTGCGGATCGGTAAGGTTCTGAACTGCGATAGCAATATGAGGGAATTCCCGGTAGCCCAAGAAAACATCACTGATATGTTTGCCATTAATTATAACGTTATGGTACCAGTTCTGTTGCGAATAATCTTTTTCTAGGAACGAATATGGACCTGCATAACTGAGCAGTTTACCATCGCTGCTGATTAATCCCAGGTCGATAAATCCATCAAACTCTCTCTTTAAAACACTTAAAATACGGTGAAGTATATTCTTATCGGAAAGTTCCTGAAAAGTATATGCAGAAGTAATAAATCTTACAGTTGAAAGCCGCTCCTCAAGGAAGAGTTCGAATGAGCGCTTGCTTTTGTTTGTAAGCACCTGCATCGGGTTGATTATTTCATCCCTGAGATTTTTTTGATATTGATAATAATTTATAGTTGCCATTAGTGAGAGTGGAATGACGGTAACAAGAATCATTAGGATAATAATATTTCGTCGGAGGGCTTTATAGCGTTCAGGGGAAGTTCCTTCTTCAGGAAATCTTAGTATATATTTTGTTACAAACTCCCGGAATTTATTTGTCTTCATTTTTTCACTAAAGCATTATAAGTTTTTTCTCCCGAATGTAACTTCTGAACTTAATAGTCTTAAAACAAAGCATTAACTTTGGATGAAGAAAATCAAAATTATAATATAATTAAAAATAACTGCCTTCTTATTCCTGTCATTCATCTTCAAATAAACCAAAGCAATCGTTCTGTAAAACATATGTGCGAGCTTTGAGAATGGTGCATACCAGAGTAAACAAAAAAGTAAAACCATATGAATATAATAAGCCGGATAAGCAAGCTCAGGCAGTTCGAAAAACCGAAAATATTGTGTAATCAAACCGGTTAAAGCAACACCAAAAATGAATAGAATCAGACTCCAATCAGAATAAGTACTGGTAACTTTGTTCTTATTTTTTAATCTATGCACAAAGACAAGGATTGTACCGACAACCATTAATAAACCGCTTATATTACCGAGTATTTTAATCGGTGATAAAAAAGGTAATGGTGCTTTATAATGGAAAACTATATCTGCTATTGCAGCCAGCGCAGTGGTAATAAAAGCTCCAGCAAATCCATAAAAAATTAACAGATGCCCCCAGAAACGCGAGGAATCGGTTGAACAGGCGTTAAAATTTTTATGCGAAAAAAACTCAATAATGGTTTTAATGAAAACGGGTATAAACCCTTTTTTGTTTTCTGATGGTGCAAATAAAGTAAGGTTTTTCCAGAACCTGCTTAAAGCAATGCCAGCAAAAGTAAATGCCAGAATGTTACCAAAAATAAAAAGCGGATCCACAACCGAATGCGGGAAAAGTCTTTCAAATATAATAGTTCTTTCTGCAAGCTGAGAGTAATTGCCGTTGAGATGAACGTATGAAATTCCGAAAATAATTATGGCAGGAATAAGAAGAAGAAGAAGAAGATACTTAGGGTTTTGTGCCAGCCTGCCCATAAATTTAGGAAATGCAAAGAACTCAATTATATAAGATCGCACGGCACTTAGTACATCGGCGGGTTTTGCACCTCTCGGGCAATAGGTTGAACAATCGGTGCATCCATGACACAACCAGACATCAGGATTCGATATCAGCTTCTCTTTTTGCCCCCAACCGGCAGAGATCATTTCTTTGCGCGGGAATGCATTATTGCGCGGGGATAATGAACAAACAACCGAGCAGGTTGCACATTGATAACAATTTTTTAAAGTACTTCCGCCATGTTTCTTTAGATAATTAATAAATTTAACATCTGGCTGGATCAAGGTTCTTTCGTTCACGTTAAACCCTTATTTTTTTAATAGTTCACTTTTTATTTGAATTGTTTTTTCTCCGAACAGAGAAAATTTTACCCATTGACAAGCAAATCTTAGCAATTCTTCATCATCAGTTTTAATTTTTTCTAGTGTTTTTTCTTCTATATCAAATCTCTTTAAGAATGTTGTGTTGAAGATGAAATCCCTGAAGCGGTCAAGATTGTACAAGGCCAGGAAAAACATATCCACTTTTTGCGGAGTAAGTACCTTGCCCTGTTCGAAGAAATTATGAAAAGTTATTTCTTTAAACATTTCTCCAAACGTATCAAATTCGTCAACTTTCTGATCTTTCAGCCAGCCTGCAATTGTCCACTTCTTTTCTTCTTCAAATCCTTTGCAAACATCTTCCTGCAGTAAAAAGAAAAACTTTTTCTCATCTGCATTTCCGTTTTCTTTAGGTGATGCCTGCCCAACGGGATACATACGGCACGACCAGGGGCGATTTTCGTAAACAGTACACCCCTTACCCTGCTCAACAAAATAACAATGTTTTGTGTCGGTTTCTGTCATTAAAAGCTGTACTGCCGGAAGCTGTTGTTTAGGGTCGGCAACAAGCTGAGTATATTTATCTAAAAATTCCTGTGAATCAATCCCGAGATGATTTTTTAATCTAAGCACATCATAAGGAGTTAGAAAAATATTAACATCGGCACAGCACTGATTAAAACAAGAAACCCCGGGATGACAGGAAAATTTAAATTCTGCATTTTCATCAAGCCGCGGATATTGTTCCAGAATTGTTTTTTTAAGTTCTCCCAAAGCATTCATACTATAACCCCGATTCTGATTTTTTCATAATGTAATCCTGTCTTTAAGTGCATCAACAGACCAGACAGGAAGAGGTCCGGATTCACCGGTTGCAGGATCCAATCTATGCCTGTAAGAAGATTTTACATTGAAGTTTTCCCACATGTGCTTCCAACCTCTCACAAAATAAGTGCATTCATCATTAAAACATACAAACTGAATGTTCTCACCCCAGGATGATTCAGCCGGAGGCATCCAAGGTAGCATTTCATTTTTACAATGCGGACAAACCGGTCTTTCAGTTTTCTTCTCCATCAGTTTTACAAAATTAAAGGTGCAATTACTAGTGCAATTACAGACATAAGCTTAATTAAAATATTCAGAGATGGTCCAGAGGTATCTTTAAAAGGATCACCAACTGTATCACCAACAACTGCTGCCTTATGCGGATCGGAGCCCTTGCCACCAAAAGCTCCTGCCTCAATATGTTTCTTAGCATTATCCCAGGCACCTCCGGCATTTGCCTGAAAAATTGCCATCAACACTCCTGTTACTGTTACACCCACCAGTAAACCACCAAGTGCTTCTTTGCTAATAAAACCAAATACTATCGGAGTAATAATTGCAATCAAACCCGGCGCAATCATTCTTTTGATTGCTGCAGCAGTAGCAATATCCACACATTTTGCATAGTCGGCTTTTCCTTTTCCTTCGATAAGCCCGGGAATTTCTTTGAATTGCCTTCTAACTTCTTTAATCATATCAAAGGCAGCTTCTCCTACTGCACGCATAGCCAATGAGCTGAACAGAAATGGTAGAATACCGCCAATAAATAATCCGGCCATCACGTATGGATTACTCACATCAATAACTTTTATCTGCGCCATCGATTGATAAGCGCTGAACAAAGCCAGGGCAGTAAGTGCAGCAGAGCCGATAGCGAAGCCTTTACCAATAGCTGCTGTTGTGTTCCCGACTGCGTCAAGCTTATCTGTGCGCTGTCTTACTTCTTTTGGCAGCCCGCTCATTTCGGCAATCCCACCAGCATTATCTGCTACAGGTCCATAAGCATCTACTGCAAGCTGAATGCCGGTTGTTGAAAGCATTCCGAGAGCGGCAATAGCGATGCCATAAAGACCCGCAAAGTAATATGATAAAACGATTCCTCCAGCGATATAAAATACAGGCAGAGTTGTAGATCTCATACCCAGTGCCAGCCCTGCAATAATATTTGTTGCCGGTCCGGTTTGAGATTGAGCCGCAATTGTACGAGCCGGTTTTTTCGACTCGGAGGTATAATATTCAGTCGTTAATCCGATTGCAATGCCTGCGACTAAACCAATAACGGTAACCAGAAAAATATTAAATGCCGTAAGGGTTTTAAGAGTTCCTGTAATGTCTTTTATAGGTTCGGCTGCTTCAGGAATAAAATAATAAACAACCGGATATGTGAGAATTACCATTAATATGCCAGCACCGAAAGTTCCAAGATTAAGTGCAACCTGCGGATTGCCACCTTCTTTAGTCCTGACCGCGAATGTACCGAGTATTGAACATATTATTCCTAAGCCTGCAAGGAATAATGGAAGAATTATCAGGTTAACATTTTCATAAACAATACCCAGCACCATTGTTCCAACAATTGATCCGACATAACTTTCAAAAAGGTCTGCACCCATCCCGGCTACATCACCAACATTATCGCCAACGTTATCTGCTATTGTTGCCGGGTTACGTGGATCATCTTCGGGAATGCCGGCTTCAACTTTACCAACCAAATCGGCTCCAACATCTGCTGCTTTGGTATATATTCCGCCGCCAACCCTGGCAAACAAAGCAATTGAAGACGCACCAAATGAAAAACCTGTAATTACACTAACAACACGAATGAAATTAATGGTACCAGAAGGATTCAGAAATATATTTGAGTAAATAATCATCAGGATGCCCAAACCTAAAAGTCCAAGCCCAACCACAGACATACCCATAACAGTTCCTCCGGAGAAAGCAACAGCTAAAGCGTTGTTAAGACTTTTTCTGGCAGCGTTTGTTGTTCTTACGTTTGCTGCTGTGGCAACCCGCATCCCGAAAAAGCCCGATAATGCTGAACAAAAAGCACCAAAGATAAATGATAGCGCAATTATCGGACTGCTATCAGGCAGATTCCAGTTTGCAACAGATAAAAGTATGGCAGCTATAATTACGAAAATCCCAAGTACCCGGTATTCCCGATTAAGAAATGCCATAGCACCTTCGCGCACATAGCCGGCTATTTCTATCATTTTTTCTGTTCCGGGGTCTTGACGGTATATCCATTTCGCCTTATATAAGGCAAATAGCAGTGCAATTATTCCCAGCAAGGGAATCAGGTAGATCCAATTAGGCATAAATTTCTCCAATTAATTGAACAATAAAACAACAGTAAGAACAATTGCCTGTTGTAAAGATTTTACAACAAGAAATAAAAAAAATCCCCACAGCAATTTAAAAAACTTATTCTATATAACTATGAGGATTTCAAATTCAACAATTAAAATATTATTATCCTCCTCAGGAAAAATATCCTGAGGAGGACTTAAACAATGCAGATTCAACAAATTTGCACGATTAACCGCCTAATAATTCGTGCTCAGCTGCTTCTTTATAAATCCTGATAACCGGGCGTTTAATCATCTCCCATTTATCAGTATGCGGATCATATTTACAGTTTGCGAAGGCATCCCAGTTCTTATTATCCATTGCAGGTTTATCTGCTCTGAAATAGTAACCGGGCCAGCGTGTTTCTTCGCGGAACAACATAGTTCTGACGTGCGCTTCTGCCTGCCACATGCGGTGAACATTTTCCCAGCATCGCATTAAGTCGTGCAGATCTGCAGCAGCCAGATGCTTTGAGTCCTCTCTAAGCAATCCGAGAAGTTCCAAACCTTTTTCCAGCAAAGTTTTACTGGTTGTAAAAGCAGTTGAAACACCACCGGCGTATTCATCCATAATCTTCTGCAGACGGAACATAAACATTTTTGGCAAAATATAATTTGGGTTAACATCGGGTGTAACCGTTTTGCTGCAGAACTGCGCATAAATATCAAGCGGCTTAAGAATTTCAGCTTTCATCTTCTCAACTTCTGCAGCATCGATCTTAACATCTCCTGAGTGATCCACAACGTACCTGATCGCAGCTTTTGCAGCAATTCTGCCTTCGGCATGTGAACCGGAAGAGAATTTATGGCTTGAAGCACCTGAGGCATCGCCTGCACAAAACAGACCACTTACTGTTGACATACAATCGTATCCCCAGAAGTATTCATCGGGAGCTACATCTTTAGGACCGCTTACCCAGGCACCCGAAGCACCGGAATGTGAGCCAATAAAGTATGGTTCGGCAGCAGCAATTTCTGAAGGTCTTTCTTCAGGTGCAGTATTAGTAGCTGCCCACAATATTGCCTGAGATATTGTCATATCCAGAAAGTCTTCCCAGGCTTCTGCTTCTAATTCTTTCAATTTTTTCTTTGCAGCTTTTTCGTCTCCGCTGGAAGATGCAATTTTATTTATAGCTTCTTCTGTTCGCATAAAAATAGGACCTTTTCCTTCATTTACATCGAGCATCATCAGCCAGTTACGAAGATTTGCAGGGACAGGTTTTACTTTACCGTACGGAGCCCAGTTATCAAGTTCGGGTTTTCTGGTATCCATATAAGATTCACCTAATCCATTTGTAGCCCTGGATTTGAACAGAAGGAACCATGCGCCAACAGGACCGTAAGCATCTTTGAAACGTACGGGTATAAACCTAACTTCCTGGCAAGTCATTTCAGCACCAGCTTTAATTGTAAAGTAGGCGCTCGATCCCGAGTTCCATGGAGGATACCAGGCTCGCCCTAATCCTTCACCGGATGAACGGGGTTTAAATACGTGAACAGCACCACCCATTGCAACGAGAACAGCTTTGGATTTAAAGACATAGAATTTTTCTTCACGTACGCTGAATCCTACTGCACCTACACAGCGATCGCCATCCATAATAGGACCAACAATAAAAACACGTTCATAAATATTTTCAATTCCTAAAGCATTTTTTGCTGCTTCAGCAACCACAACTTTGTAAGATTCACCATTGATCATCAGCTGCCATCTGCCTTCATGAACATAAGCGCCATTTTCATCTTTCCAGATAGGAAGACCCCATTTTTCAAAAAGATGAACTGAAGAATCGACGTGTCTTGCAATATTATAAACGAGATCTTCTCTCGTAATTCCCATTAAATCATTGCGGACGTAATCAACATAATCTTTCATTGTGTTCTGACCATCTTTCAGGCCGACATACTGATTTATAGCCGATAATCCCATCGCTACAGCACCACTGCGGTCTACTGCTGCTTTATCAACAAGGGTAACTTTTAACCCTTTTTTCTTTGCCCAGTAAGCAGCTTCTACGGCAGCACCGCATGCAGCCATACCGCCACCAACAATGAGAAGATCAGTTTTAACTTCTACCGTTTGGAAATTTGCCATTTTTTATATCTCCTTATTATTGGTTAATTATTTAAATGATGGAATAGATTGTAAGCCTGCTGCCCCCGGCTCTGAATATAGCGCAGGGCTCATAAGGTCATCGTGTGTCGGGTAACCGCCATCCGGTTTTGCTTCACCTTCAGGTGTTGTACGGATGGGGAATTTGAAACGCTTCAGGCTTCCGTTCCTGAATTTTACAGTCCACATAATACTATCTGTACTACGCATTGGAGTTACAGCAGCACCAAGCGGAACAAAATCAGCATAACCTCGAATCTCTATAGCCTGTGTCGGGCAAATTTTAACACAATTGTAACATTCCCAGCACATTTCGGGTTCACGGTTGTAAGCCTTCATTGCGTTTTTGTTTAGTACCATTAAGTCGTTGGGGCAAATATACTGGCAAGCAGTTTTATCCAGCGCCTTGCACCCGTCGCACTTATCTGGAAGCACAAAACTAGGCATTATTATATCTCCTTTAATAATTGATGATAATGATAGAGTTTTTTTCTTTTATAAGTAATCATCGAACAATTTTTTACTATTTTTTTGTTTTAGCCTCGCCGGTTGCATGACCGTGCATCTTCACTTCGACTTTTTCTGAAAGACCTGCATAATATTCTTTCAAAACAGCAAGTACTTCAGGACGGCTGAATTCAGCCGGAATATCTCCGCCTTCCGAAAGACCTTTGCGAAGAGCAGTACCGCTCAGGAATAATCTGTCTTCTTTCGGATGCGGGCAGGTTTTCATCGAAGCCATTCCTCCACACTTGTAACACCAGAATGTCCAGTCTATTGGAAGCATCTGGCATTCTAAAGCACCTTCCCAGAGTTTGTAATAAGCATCCTGTGCATCGAACGGACCATAATAATCTCCAACACCGGCGTGGTCACGACCGATAATCATATGAGTGCAGCCAAAATTCTGGCGGAACAAACCATGCAGAAGACCTTCCCTCGGGCCGGCATAACGCATATCAAGAGGATAACCGCCCATAACAACTTTATCTTTAACAAAGTAGTTTTCAACAAGTGTGTTTATACAATTAACTCTTACATCGGCAGGAATGTCACCGGGTTTAAGTTTTCCAACCAGCTGATGAATGTAGAGACCATCAGAAACTTCGATAGCAATTTTTGCAAGATATTCATGCGAACGGTGCATTGGATTACGAAGCTGCAAGGCTGCAATGGTTCTCCAGCCTCTTTCTTCAAAAATTTTCCTGCTCTCGGCTGGTCTTTGATAAATACCTTTGAACTCCTCAGGGAAGTAGCTTTCTGAGAGCACTTTTACTGAACCGGCAATATTCCATTCCTTTTGTTCCATTACCATTTTAACGCCGGGGTGTTCTTTGTCGTTTGTTGTGAATACATTTTTACATTCAAAATCTTTATCGATTTTATAACTTTCAGTTACTTTCATCGTACCCATAATTTCATTTGTTTCACCGGAGATAAGGCAGATTTCATTACCGGGATTAATTTTTTCATCATTAGACATTGTGATGGGGATAGGCCAGAACAAACCGTTGGTCATTTTCATTTGTTCGCAAACGCCTTTCCAGTCATTATAATTCATGAAACCATCGAGAGGGGTGAATCCACCTATACCGAGCATTATCAGGTCGCCCGTCTCTCTGGAAGAAAGAACAACCTTTGGGAGCGTTTTAGCTTTCTTTAATTCTTCATCTTTTTCTTTTCCGCTGAGAAGAAGAATTTTAAGCACTTCGCTGCCATGAGGATTTATTAATTTAGATTTTGCCATTGGCTCTCCATGTTATAAATAAATTGTTGCTTATACTCTTTAAATAATCTTCAGAGAAAAATTCTTTCAGATCGGAAATATCCGGAAGGGTTTCAGAAATTTGTACTGGATGAAGGACACGTGCCAGTTCCCCTTTTAAGCTGGATGCAATCAAAATTTACCGGGTCTTTATTTATTAAACTAATTTATTACCTGGATAAAATTATTGTTACAGCGAAGTAAAATCAACGTTTTTAGCAATTTTGTATGCATTCTGTTGTCATATTATTACATACCCTTGTAGGGGTTGAAACCGATTTCAGTTATCTCCTCAACAAAATCGTTAAATATACCGGGCAGTTGATTGTATTCGCTGATAGCCAGAGTTAAAATTTTTACTCTTTCAGGTTCGAGCACCAGTTGTTTAAGCTTCTCCTGTACGTTTTCCATTCGTTTGTTTGCAAGCTCGCTTCCCCTCACGTAATGGCATTGATAATCATCACCATATTTGCAGCCAATCAATAATATGCCGTCAAAACCTCTGGAGAGGGCATCGGCAATCCACACAACATTAACAGCACCAAGACATCTTACGGGAATAACACGAATATTAGGATCGTACTGCAGCCTGTATTTTCCTACGATATCCAATGCAGGATAGGCATCATTCTCACAAAGGAATGCAAGTATTCTTGGTTTCTCTTCAAACTCGTCTGGAACTTCGACAGCTTTAATCATTGAAGAGATTGATTGGATTGAATAATCCTGGAACGAAATTATTCGTTCAGGGCAAGCACCAAGGCAAATTCCGCACCGCCGGCACCTGGCTGGATTTGGCAGGGGTGTACCTTTAACATCTTCATCGAGCGAGCCAAAGGGACATTCTTCAGTGCATCTTTTACACTGTGTACATCTCTGAATAAATATATCGATTGCAGAAGAGTCTCCTGCTCTGGGATGTACAGCAACTCCTTTTTTAGTTGCATACAACAACTGAATTGCTTTTAATGACGCCCCAAATGCATCATTTTTACTTGTAGTAGTATCCATCGGGGAACGGACGGCACCTGCTGCATAAATTCCTGTTCGCCTTGTTTCATAAGGGAAACAAATAAAGTGAGAATCTGGGAAACCATATTTAAGAGTTGGTAAATCTGTCCCCTGCCTGTAAGTAAGATTTAATATTCTCGCACCAACCTCAGCCGATTCGGCGGCTTTTTTACCATCGAGAGTTTGTTCTTTTCCTGAGGTTTCAGCATTATCGGCGTCATTACCGAACGTTTCTACTAGCGTACTTGGCACCATTCCGGTTGCAAGAACAACCACATCGGATTTTAATTGTATCTTTTCGCCGATGAGAGTTTCATCAACATCTATTAGAATTTTACCATCATCAGTTTTTGATATGTTGCTCACCTCGCCTTTGGTAAAGAAAATATTATCTTCCTGCTGAACACGTTTATAAAATAATTCGTGCTGCGCCGGTGTGCGTATATCTTTATAAATAATGTAAATGAGTGCATCGGGAAATTTCTCTCTTATATACATTGCGTGCTTCAAAGAAGCAGAACAGCATATTGTTGAGCAATACGGAAGATGTTTTTCGTCGCGTGAGCCTGCACATTGTATAAAAGTTATACTTTCAACCGGTTTTCCGTTTAATGCTCCATTTTCTTTTCCTGATTTAAAATATTCTTCCAGCTCAATATTTGTAATTACATTATTAAATTTTCCGTAACCAAGCTCACCGAGTTTATTCGGGTCATAAGGTTTCCAGCCGGTTGACTGAACAATTGCCCCGACTTTTATCGGTTCAGCCTGTACTTCGTTATTAATTTTAAAGGAAACATTAAAATCACCGGGTTGCCCGGAAATTTTTTCGATAGTACAGGATTTAATTACTTTTATTTTATCGTTCGATTCAACTTCGGCAATCAAGTCCTCAATCCCGCTGTCTTCCAGTTCAGTGTAAGGAGTTTTTGTTGGGGTCAATTTGTAAAATTTATTCAGCCAACCGCCAAGCCGTTTCTCTTTTTCGGCAAGTATAACCTTATTGCCTGCTCTGGCAGCAGATAAGGCAGCAGTCAGCCCTGAAACACCACCGCCAACAACAAGTATAGATTCATTAACAGGCAGTTCCAAAGGCACCGGAGGCTTGCTGTTCTTAACTTTAGCAATTCCCATTCGAAGATAATCGGATGCGAGCATTTGTGTATCTTCGTTGTTGGGTTTATGAGTCCATGCAACATTTTCTCGTAAGTTTACCCTGTCCGTAAGAACTTCAGTACCAAATCTGAAAACGTCGGAAAGAAATCTTTGCGAACAGGCACCTATAACGACCCGGTTAAAATTTTCAGATTTAATATCATTGCTGATTTCCTCAACACTATTTTCACTGCAAAGCCATGGATTTATTTTACAGAGTGGAATTTTATTTTCTTCGGAAGCAATTTTACTTAGCTCCTCCATATTTATTGCATCGCCAATTCCACAGCCGGAACAGAGATAAACACCAACTTTAGTATCTTCTGCCATAGTATTAATTTCCTCTTATTTGTTGAATAGCCTTTAAAACTGCACCGGTAGCTTCCTGCACAACCGAAGCTACATCCTTCGGGCGGGTACTTACACCACAGCCAATTAAGTCACCTTCATTGCCATTAAAGAAACCAAATTCATCCAAACCGGATTTAATAACTGGCAAATTATCTGTTGCCGGCTGCATGCCGGTCGCCAACACAACCATATCAACTTTATGCTGTATAAGATTTCCGGTAAGAGTGTCTTCCGATTCAACTACAAGCTTATTGCCGGAAGCATCTTTTATAACTTTAGCTACTTTTCCCCGGTGGAAATGTAATTTATTATCCTGTTTTACTGAGTTGTAAAAATCTTCGAACAATCCATTGGCTCTTATGTCTATGTAATGAAAATGGATATCGGCTTCAGGATTTTGTTCACGGATATATTTAGCTTGCTTTAATGAAGCAAGACAGCAAACAGATGAACAGTACTGCAGATGATTTTCATCTCTTGACCCGGCACATTGAACAAAGGCAACACTGCTTATTTTCTCTTTTGTAGAGGGTTTTAAGATTTCGCCCTTCGTGGGCCCATCCGGTGAAGCAAACCGTTCCATCATTACATTATTTATTACATCCGGGAACTCACCAAATCCGAGGTTATCGATTCTGCGGGCATCGTACGGCTCCCAGCCTGTTGCCCAGATTACCGCACCCGAGTTGATAGTTACATTTCTTTCTTTTTCATTTAAATCTATTGCCTTGTATTTGCAAACTTCTAAACATTTACTGCAGCTTGTTCCTTTACAAGCATTCATATCTACTACATATTTCTGCGGATATGAATTTTCAAAAGGAATATAGATTGCAGTAGTTTCATCCATAGCATAATTGAAATCGTTTGGCCTTTTTTCCGGGCATACCTTTATACATTCTCCACATACTGTACACCTGTCATTAACATATCTCGGTTTGATGGTAATATTTGTTCTGTACTTTCCGCTTTCTTTTTTAGAATTATTAACTTCTGCCAAAGTTATCAGTTTGATTGCTGGATTTG
Organism: uncultured Ignavibacteriaceae bacterium; assembly: GCA_964639955.1. GTDB lineage: Bacteria > Bacteroidota > Ignavibacteria > Ignavibacteriales > Ignavibacteriaceae > IGN2. The sequence continues at coordinate 53,157 of CAZXGJ010000002.1, read as the reverse complement.
TCCTTAACCGTCTGATGTTGATTTCCAATCCGCATGCCGGCGGGCAAAGTTTAGGAAAGTACTGATTAAACTGCGCAACTTTACCCCCGATGTATGGTCGTTTTTCAACCAGCACAACATTTAACCCGGCTTCGGCTGCTTCAACTGCAGCGGTAATTCCCGCTATACCTGCGCCTACTATTAAAACATCGGATGATATAGAATTTTCTGACATAATTTTAACCTGTTCTGAATTATTAAATTCTGAATTATTAAATCAACCTGCTTTATTCTGAATATTTCCGGTTAAGACAATCTGATGCAGAGTTGATTTGAGTCTGTGAATTAAAGAACGAGAGTACTTATCAAGCATCAGGATTTCTTCTTTAGTAAGGTTTTCTGTATCCTCATTAAGAAATTGCTGCCTGATTGCTTCAATTCTTTCGTCGAAATAAGCAACAGATGAATTGCTGTTGGTTTCACTCCAGGCAGCAAACAAAGCAGTTTCCTGTTTGATGATTTTTTCAACTTGCGGTATATCCCTTGCTATATCCTTTTGCTGGTTTTCAAGGAATCTTTTCAGCCCTTCCAGATTATAAGTTTCAGTGGTTCCGGGTAAATCATCAGTTTCAATATCGCGCGGAACAGCAATATCAACTATAAGAGAAGGAAATTCTTTGCCGGAAAAAATACTTTTCAATAAACCTGATGTGAGAATGTATCCCGGAGCTCCTGTAGAGGAGAAAATACATTTAACATTCGAGAGAGCTTTGTCTAGGTTATCAAAACCAAATCCAGACCCGGAGAATTGATCTGCGAGCTGCTGTGCTTTATGAAGTGTCCTGTTGATAAAAATCAGTTTATTAAAACCTGATGAAAAAAGTTTTTCAGCTATAATTTTGGAATTTTGATTAACACCAATGATAGCAATCGAATCATCTTTTTTTAATTTTTCACTAATTATCTGGTAAGCAACCCCGCTTACGGATTGTTTACCCGAGCCAAATGAGGTATAGCTGCGAACATTTTTACCTACCCTGAAAGCAGCATGAAATAATTTGTGGATAATTTTATCGGCAGATTTTTCAGAGCAGGCAATACTGTAGAATTCTTTTATCTGTCCCTGTATCTGGTATTCACCGGGCACTAAAGAATCCAGCCCCGAAATAACACGGAACAGATGATTGGTTGCGTCATTGTTTTTATGGACGAAGAATGAGTTGCTTTTTTTAGCTACATCAAATTTTTTATTGGTCAGATAATATTTTCTTACCAGTTCAAATGGTTCAATGTCATTAAGAATTGAAAAATAAAATTCTACCCGGTTGCAGGTTGAAATAATTACAGTACCGTTTATTTCCGGGAAGTCTTTGAAGAAATGTAAAGTTTGTGCAATTTCCTTCCGGTTTAGCTGAAAAGCCTCTAAAGAAGAAATTGAAGCAGTGTGATGACTAATTCCTACTACAGCTAATTTTAACTTATCTTCTGCCAAATCCTGATCACCATCTTCATTTTAATAAATCATGTAATAATTTCTTTCCTTACTGAAAGAGCAATTTTGTAAAAGACAGTTATTAGTAAGAAACCTATTGCCCATATAGCCAGCGATATCAAAGTTTCAGGAATAGTAGGCCAGTAATCAACTACATCACCCAAAGGAGTTGGTATAAAGCCGGTTACAACCATACCAAGTCCTTTATCAATCCATATTGAAATAAATATTGCTATACAGATTAAGAAAAGAAAATTTTCATTTTTCCTTATCCTGGGAAAGAATAAAAGTGTAAGTGAAAGAACCCCTAGTATTGCAGAAGCCCACATCCAGGGAACTAAGGTTGTATGTCCTTCCAATCCAAAAAACAAATACTGGAAATGATGAATATGTTCCGGGATCGAACTGTAAAATGCTGTAAAGAATTCCATCAAAATGAAAAAGATATTTGCAGTCATTGCATAGGTAATTATTAATGCAAGCTTTTGTACTGCTTCTTTGCCAGGATCGAACCGTGTAATTCGTTTAATAATAAAAACTAAAACCAATAAAAGTGCTGGACCGGAAGAAAATGCAGAAGCCAGAAACCTCGGAGCGAGAATGGCAGTCATCCAGAATGGCCTTGCAGCCAGACCGGCGTATAAAAATGCAGTTACAGTATGAATACTTATTGCCCAGGGAATGGAAATAATAATAACCGGTTTTATCCATTTGGGCGGTGGAATTGATTTGCGCTCAGCATCCAAAACAACATGACTTATAACTATATTAATTAACATATAACCGCTAAGCACAACTGTATCCCAAAATAGAATGGAATTTGGAGAAGGGTGCAATATTATATTCATCATCCGGAAAGGCTGCCCGACATCAACAAAAACAAAGAGTATGCACATTGCAACAGCCGCAATGGCAAGAAACTCGCCAAGGATTGTAAGCTTACCAAATTGTTTAAAATCGTGCAGGTAGTATGGAAGAACAACCATCACTCCCGAGGCAGCAACACCTACTAAAAAAGTGAGTTGTGCTATGTAAAATCCCCAGGAAATATCTCTGCTTAAACCTGTAATTCCTAACCCAAAGTGGAATTGTTTTAAGTAAAAATAAACGCCAATAGCTATTACAAGCGAAAGTGAGAAAATCCACGACCAATATTTCTTAGTTCCTTTTAATGCATGTTCGAGCATAAAAAAATCCTATACTAAATAGTAGATTTCAGGTTCAGTACCTAAACCCGGTTTTCTTCTTAGTGAAAAATTTTCTTTTAACAGTTGTCTGACCTCCGATTTCGGATCATTCAGATTACCAAAGATTAAAGCTTTTTCTTTGCAAGATTCTACACAAGCCGGCGGTTTTCCTTCGGCTAATCTTTTTTCGCAGAAAGTACACTTTTCAACCACTCCTCTGCTACGTGTTGGAAAATCTTTATTCATTTTTTCTATAAAAGGCCTGGGATCGCGCCAGTTAAAACTCCTCGATCCGTACGGACATGCAACAACACAATACCTGCATCCGATACATCGGTGCCAATCCATCATTACAATTCCGTCTTCTTTCCTTTTCCAGGTTGCTTGCGTCGGGCAAACTCTTACACAGGGTGGATTATCGCAATGGTTACAAAATACCGGCACATGTTTATCTTTCAATTTCTCATTCAGGTAATGATTTTCCTGGTCGATAAAAACACTCTGAAAATCTTCTTTCCAGATCCATTTTACCTCATCTTTAGGATTTCCTAAATCGGGAACATTATGAGTTGAGTGGCAGGCGTTGATACAATCTCTGCAATCTTCTTTAACCAGACATTTTCTTACATCAACAACCATAGCCCATCTTTTTCCCGTTCCGGTTTCAGTTAATGTAGTTTCAGTGAAACTATCATTGGCAAAGATTTTGGCGTACTTACCGGCAGTTAATCCAAGAGCTCCGAGACCGGCAAGTTTTAATAGTTTTCTTCTGTTGATATCCATTATTAATTCTCCAATTGTGATGGATCAACGTGGCAATCCCAGCAGTAGGGGTTTACTTCTAAATAATTATGGCATCTATCGCAAAACTTTGCCTTTTCTGAATGGCAGCCAAGGCAGGTTTTTGTTAAGCTCATTTCAATTTTTTTTCCTTTAGGTGATGTAAATATTCTATTGCCATCTCTAACAACTTTATCTCTCCAATCATTAAGCAAATCCATATGCGAGGCACGCATAACTTCGGCATCATAAATACATTCTTTTTTGTTTTCTTCTTCTGGCAAAACCAGCTCCGGCATTTTGCCTCTTTCACCACCGGTGAAAAGATACCAGGTTGGAAAAGTGAATATTCCTAAGAAGACAATTATTCCGGCAATTATTTTTCCTGAATCATACATCTGCATGTTCCCCGATATTTGATTCAACTTTATGATTAACTTTTTCCAGCGGTTCACCTCTTAAGTCAGTAGTTCTTTCTTTTTCTCCTTTCATTATCAAAGCATTACCAACCAGTTCGTGTATTCCACCAACCTGCACACCCGGAACCCAGTAATCCATTAGCGGTGGAAGAGTTGCTTTATCGATAGCACAGATGCAGCCGAGGAAGTTTACACCATGCTTATCTTTAACAAACTTTACGGCGTTCGCCCTGGGGAAACCTCCCCTGAGTCTCATTTCCAGGTTTTCGTCGGTACCCAGACCGGCGCCGCTTCCGCAGCAAAAAGTTTGTTCTCTTATTGTGTTTTCAGGCATTTCATAAAAGTAATTGCATACGTTATTAATTATATATCTTGGTTCTTCCAACAGCCCCATCGCCCTAGATGGATTACAGGAATCGTGAAAAGTTACTTTCCACTTATCATTATGGTTTTTATTCAGCTTTAGTTTATTATTTTTTATCAAGTCGGCGGTAAATTCACAGATGTGAACCATCTTCGTGGATTTAGCATTTAGAAATTTTGTTCCTGTTACCGGTGAAACAGGTTCTTGCAGGAAATCTGCCGGGCCGTTCATAGTATCCATATATTGATGAAGGACTCTCCACATATGCCCGCATTCACCGCCAAGAATCCATTTAACTTTAAGTCGTTTTGCTTCAGCATAAATTTTAGTGTTCAGGGATTTCATCAGATCGTGCGATACGAATGAACCAAAGTTTCCACCCTCGGAAGCAAAAGTTGTCCAGGTATAATCAAGACCAACTTCGTGGAAGAGTGCAAGGTATCCGAGCAGCGTGAAGTAATGCGGATCTCCGAAATAATCTGCAGAAGGAGTAACGAAAAGTATTTCGGCACCTTTTCTGTTTATCGGAGCTTCAACTTTTATCCCGGTTAAATTTTCTAATTCTTCTACCGCAAAATCGATTGAGTCTTTAAACCCGTGCGGCTGAATGCCGAGATGGTTACCGGTGCGGAAGCTGTTGGCTACGGGAGTAATCACCCAATCGATATTTATCCCGATTAAGTTCAACAGCTCGCGAACCAGAATTGTGATCTCTGCTGTATCAATTCCATAAGGGCAAAACACTGAGCAGCGGCGGCATTGCGTGCACTGATAAAAGTAATAAAACCATTCTTTAATAACATCGATTGTCAGTTCGCGTGAGCCGGCAAATTTACCGAAGATTTTTCCTGCAGCAGTAAAATCATTTCTGTAAACAGACCTTAAAAGTTCTGCTCTAAGAACAGGCATATTTTTCGGGTCACCAGAGCCTATAAAGAAATGACATTTATCTGCACAGGCTCCGCATCTTACACAAATATCCATAAATATTTTCAGCGACCTGAACCTGTTCAGCCGATCTTTCAATCCTTTTAAAATAATTTCTTTCCAGTTCTCAGGCAGCTTCCAGTCATCATCAGTCGGCTGCCATTGCCTTGGATTGGGAAGCTGAAGATATTCAACATTTTTAGGGATACCACCGTAGTTAAACGATCCATGCTTAATTTCAACTTTTGGATCCAGCCAGCTTTTATGCTGCGGCTTGTAATTTATCTTCTCTGCTAATTCTTCTGGTTTAGTTTTAAATTCTGACATTTTTATTCCTTCTCCAATGGTAAACCGGCTGCTTTCATTTTATCTCTGAATTCATCTTCATATTCTTCATAGGTATGAATTCTTACAGGATAATTCCATGGATTTATATGTCTTTTCATACGGTTATTATTAGCAAGATTACGTGTAGGTGATAGAAATACTCCTGCCATATGAACTAATTTGCTAAAGGGGAAATATGCAAGAAGAACCGAAACCAGGAAGAGGTGAATATAAAACATCACTCCTATTCCTTCAGGTATAAAAGGCTGCAGGCTAAAAAGACTAACAGCCAGTTCTTTAACACTTACAATATCAACTTTAGTGAAATAGCGCATTAATATTCCCGAAGCAGCTATTGAAATTATAAGCAGGAGCGGAAAATAATCCGACGCAAGCGAAAAGTATCTGAGCTTAGGATCAGCAAGCCGGCGTAAAAAAAGATAGGTTAAAGCAATTATAATAACTACATTTGTTATGTACAGGATCGGAACTCCGATTTGCAGAAAGCCATCCAGGCTTTGAAGAAAGGGAACAAAAGAAGGAACAGGCTCGGAAAAGTATCTGAGATGCCTTAATAAAATAATAAGGAATGCCCAGTGAAAAGCCAGTGCGCCCAGCCAAAGAAAACGGCTGCTTCCGTAAACGAGCTTTGGTCCCTGTTTCAATTCTGCTTTTGTATTTCTGAACAAAGAACGGAACAACAAAATTTCAAGCAGCATTCGTCCGATAACTCCGCCAGTTGTGTGCGGGCTATCCAGCTTGCTGCTTTTAATCCAATTCAGCGATTTTTGCTGCCCGGCGACCGTAGTTATTCTGAATGGAACAGGAGACTTCGCCCAGTTAACTACTTTATAAATTATCCCAAGCAGGAATATTGAAATTGCCGTATAAGGAATTATCACCCCAAAAAGCAATTCAAGGTTGGCCAATTCTACCCCTATAACTGCCAGCAATATTAAAACAATAAGTATAAACAACGAAAAAATAAGATTCATCAATTTTTCTCCTTACAGAATTTCATCCATAATTGTAATTATGAATCGGGTCAGGAGCCGTTATGTAAAAATTTATTAAGTATTAAATAATCGTGCATCTAGACAATACCGGCTTCTGCAAAAACATTTACTGAGCCGGACTTAATCTCGTTCAACCGTATCTTATAAATTGTTTCCCTGCATTCCTGGTATAGATCAAAAGCAATTAGAGCCAGTTGATCAATTTTAGAATCAAGTACAAATAGTTCATCAGAATATTCTTTATCATACAATTCTTCTTTAAACACTTCGCGGATAACTTTCTTAAGTAAAAAAATAAACCCGGTTGCCTTGGATGGAGAGAAATCCTGAACTGCCCTGATTTTAATAAGATCGATCAGCAATGGTTTAACAGTACCGGGATTCAAACTTCCGGTAAGCTCATCCAGCAGCAGATTTGCTGCTGTATTTACAGTGTGCCCCACAGGATTGCTGAATTGATTTGTTTGAACCTTAAGAAACCGCGAAGTTTCTTTTGAGTAGGTGTCGAAAATCAAGTTCACCCATTTATCAGCAAGCAGCAATTTCTTTTTACTTACCAGAACTTCAAGCATATAAATCGTTCCAGTTTTCGATTCATAAATCAGGTTATTCATTCCGGCTCGCATTGATGCCGGATTTTATTAAGAGAATAAACCCCCGCATCGTCAGACGAAACCACACAAAGTTTATGATGACCCCCAACAAAATCTACCGGACTAAACGCATCCGGTTGGTTTTGTAAGCCCTGCAACCTTGCAGGCACCCTTAGCTGGTCCGGATGGATATAATTCATAAATTTCTTTTAGCGAGAATCCGGTTTCTTTACACAGCTTTCTGATCATCGGGGCAATTCCAAACTGTTTATAGTAATCGCGAAGATAGTAGACTATTTTCCAGTGAGCTTCCGACATTTCGGTAACATCTTCTGTTGTAGCAAGTGCCTTGGCTACTTCTTCATTCCATTGTTCGGGTTGCTGGATGAAGCCGTCTTCATCAACTTCAACTTTAATTCCTCCGTGTTCGAATATTGGCATTGTATTTATCCTGTATTTAGTTAACGATTAATTTTTAATTAATTAAATTAATTTTTATCTCATTTCTATGTACCCGCATGGGCAATTCTCTGCGCATTTATTGCAGCCTTTACAAAAATCAAGTTTGTATTTATAAGGCTGATATTTTTTAACCGGCTTTATTATTGCCTGATCCTGGCAGTAGCTCCAACAAGTTCCGCAGTCGAAACACGAGCCGCAGCTCATGCAACGCATTGCTTCGCTAATTACTTGTTCTTCTGTCATCGTAGAAGTTATTTCAAGACCAAGTTCTTTTAATCTTTCCTCCGGCGGCAGAACAAATGGCTCATTTCTAAGCTTGCTTTCATAATAACTCATTATGATTTTTTCATGTGAAATAACAGGCGGCTTTTCCTCCGGCTTTGGTTCAATACCGCGGAATTTGTTATGAATAGTTTCCGCAGCCATTCTTCCCTGCGAGATTGCAATGGTGGCTAATCCCAGCTCGATGTCATCGCCTCCTGCATAAGTTTTAGGAATAGATGTTGAACCATCCTGATTTATTTTGATCCAATCTTTTCCTTCGTGAAGAATATCGAGCCCTTCAAATTCCGGTTCCTGGCTTATTGCAGCAATTACTGTTGAAGCATCTATGTAAAAGAAATTATCAGCAATTGGTACCGGTCTTCGTCTTCCGGAAGAATCAGGTTCGCCAAGTTCCATTTTCTGACATTTCATTTTAGAAATTTTGCTGCCGTTTTTCTCAAATTCTACCGGAGCAGCAAGAAATTCCAGCTTAACGCCTTCCTGCTCAGTGCCAACTATTTCTTCTTCAATTGCAGGCATTTCATTTCTTGTCCGCCTGTAAACCAAAGTTACATCTGCACCAAGCCTTTTTGATACACGTGCTGCATCGATTGCTGTATCTCCGCCGCCAACAACCAGAACTTTATCTCCGACATCAATCTTTTCCCCGGAATTGATCCTGTTTAAAAATTCTGTTCCGGTGTAAACATTTTCGGCATCTTCATTTGGAATACCAAGCAGTTTGCCTTTATGAGCACCGATACCAACGAATATGGCATCGAAATCTTCCTGCAGCTTTGAATATGGAATATCTTTGCCGATAATCTGATTGCATTTTATTTCAACGCCAAAATCTTCAATTCTTTTAATTTCTTTATCAAGAATATCAACAGGAAGGCGGTAATCAGGGATGCCGTATCTTAACATACCACCCGGCTTGCTGAATGCTTCGAACACAGTAACCTTATATCCTCTGCGCGCTAACTGATAAGCACAGGAGAGCCCTGCAGGACCGGCACCTATTACAGCAATTTTTTCAGAGTAAATTTCATCGGATAGTTTTTGAAATTGAAAACCATGCTTGAGAGCATAATCACCAAGAAATCTTTCTATATTATTAATTCCTACTGCTCCGTCTTTATACGTTCTGTTACAATCGAGCTCGCAGGGATGCGGACAAACCCTGCCGCACACTGCAGGGAAAGGACTCGTCTCCGAGAGAATATGCCATGCTTTTTCATAGGATTCGTGATAGGTTCTTTCAGCGCCTTCGGATTGGCTGATAGTACAAATGATCTCCCTGATTTTATTTCCACTCGGGCACCTATGCTGACAGGGCGGAGTTTTCTTAACATTAACCGGGCGAAGGGGCGAGGTTTCTACCGATGAGCTGCCGGCAGAGTGACTTCTTAAACCGCCAAGTGGTTTTTTTTCTTTTTTTATTAGCTTAGCCACAAATACTCCTTATTAAAATCTTTTTAAATTTCTTTTACCGTTCATCATCCTGCGTATGGGTACATTCCTCTTTTAACATCTTCCAGCTGAGCCAAAACTTCGTTGTGTTTCTGCTCATCGGTCATCAGGTAACCCAGTAAGTACCGAACCACAAAATTATTGTTGTTCTTCCTGGATTCTTCAGCCAGCCTTACGGTTTCCTTTTCAAGTTCAATATGATTTTCGATCATCGACCACACTTCACTGAGTTCTTCAGGCTGCATTTGAATCGCTTCCTTCTCAAAACTATCGATAATAAGCTGCTGTACTTTTTTATGCATTGCAGAGTCCTGCTTAATGATTTCCATTACCTGTCGTACTACAGGGTTCTTTGTTTTCGCAATAATATCTGAAGTCGATTTAACAGAAGCATCTTCAATTTTCTGCCACTTTTTAAGTGTAGCTACAAGCTTCTCGTTTAATTCTTTTTGCTTTACCATTTTGATTTATCCTTCAATTAGTGTTTTTATGTTTTTTGATTTTTTATAAATGCCTGCACATTTTATCATACCATCTGCCCATTCTGGTGTAGCATAAGCATGAATATGAAGATAACTTGCGAAGACGTTTTTGTAGGTTAAACCATCCCGCCTGTTAAAACAGCCATTTCCGCGAATCACAGACAAAGTGGTTTTTACATCTGTATTTAAGATCGCCTCAGAGTAATGGAATTCGTGGCCATTTAGCTGCGTACCGGCTTTGAAGAAAGGATTACCTTCTTCAACAATAGCCCGGTAATATCCATGCCCTTGCGGCCTGGAGTGCATTTTGATGCTCAGAGGTAAAACGCCCGTTAGTTCATATTTTCTTTGCTTCCATTCCACATCCTCAGCCAGATACATCAACCCACCGCACTCAGCATAAACTGGCAATCCATTATCAGCCAAAAATTTAAGTGAAGACATCAGCTCACGGTTTAATTCAAGCTCAGCAATATTTGTTTCAGGAAATCCTCCGCCGATATAAAGTGCATCTACATCATCGAGTGAAGTATCATGAATTGCAGAGATTGCGATTAGCTCCGCACTTTTATCACGAAGCGCTTCCAGGTTTTCAGGGTAGTAAAAAGAAAATGCCTGATCTCTGAAATAACCAATTTTTACTTTTTCTCTCATCCTAATCTCCGATTGTGTTTTATGGTCTTCTTGCTCAAGCGGAGGTGAGAGACGAGCTATTTCCAATAATTTTTTAAGATTGATATTTTCTTCAACTATTTTCCTGAGATCTTCAATTATGGCAGGTTTATTTTCAAATTCATCAGGTGTTATCAGCCCAAGATGCCTGGATGGAAGAACAAATTTATCAGGCAATTTTGGGATTGCACCAAGTACTGGAATTCCTGTTATTTCCTCAATTGAGTCTTTGGCAACGCGCAGGTGTCTCTCCCCTGCTACCTGATTTAAGATGACACCTGCAATGTTCAATTGAGGATCGAGTTTTAAACAGCCCAGTATAAGAGCTGCAGCAGTGCGCGTTACCTTTGAAAGATTTTGCACAATAATAACCGGTGCCTGAATTAATTTTGCAAGCTCGGCACTACTGTGTGTCCCTTTTGAATCAACTCCGTCGAATATTCCCCTGTTGCCTTCAATTACACTTATATCAGCAGAGGAAGAATTATTCAGGAATGATTTATAAACTTTCGGAAATCCCATTAAGTATGTATCGAGGTTTCTTGCAGGGTTTCCGGAAGCCAAACCAAGCCATGCAGCATCGATATAATCCGGACCTTTCTTAAATGCGGATACATTCATTCCCATATCCCTAAGGCAGGCGATTATTGCTAAGGACAAGACAGTTTTACCAGAGTCACCCGATAAACCGCCTATTACAATTCTTGGAAAGTTTTTAACATTCATAACCGGTCGAGAAACTAATTCACAAATCCTGCAAAATTAATTTTCAGCGCCTTCTTTATGAGGAATTTCAATGAAACTTCCGCCAAAATACGTGTAAACACATCTGCCGGAATCCATTAATTCTCTTATCGCTGCTTTTGCAAGCTGCTTATCACATTTATCTTCACCGAACAGCTCGATGACAGCTTTAGTTAAATCTGTTGCTTTCCATTTTTTCTGACCCATGCTATCTTTAACCATTTTATACATCGCATCTGCAACTTCTCCAACAGGTACTTGCTCAGCCATTTTAAACTCCTTTTAATAACTTAAATGAACACTTCGTTTAAATGTTAAACCGGCATGCTTGAAATCATCGATATGTTCTTTCCTGAATTCAATTCCGGTCATTCTGAAAAATCTTGGCCAGCCAATACGGTTTATCCACTCACCCATTCTCTCGTACGGTTTAGCGTTCTTTGCCCAGATTTCTACAAGATTTTTTACTGCATCAACAACCTCGGGCCATCTGGGAGGATTGTTTGGCAGAAAAGGAATTGCAAGCTTTGAGAACATTGGTTCCGTTCTTGCATTGGAAACCTTTCCGCCTACCCAGATAGAAACTCCATCATTCAACGGATCATTTAAAGGCATTGCAGGGCAAACAGTGTAGCAGTTTGCACAGAACATGCATCTCTCTTCAATTACTTCAACCGATGCCTTGCCCTCATAAGTAGCGGGCCGGATTGCAGCAGTAGGGCACGAAGCAATAACTGAAGGAATTTCACACATTGAATTTAATTTAGCCGGGTCGGTTTTCGGTGGTCGCCTGTGGATACCGAGAATGGCAATATCGGAACAGTGAACTGCACCGCACATGTTTAAACAGCAGGCTAGAGCAATCCTCAGCTTGGCAGGCAGAGTCATGCTTGTAAAATATTCTATCAGCTCATCCATTACAGATTTCACTATACCCGATGCATCGGTAGCTGCAGAGTGGCAGTGTACCCAGCCCTGTGTGTGAACGATGTTAGAAATAGCATTACCAACACCACCAACAGGATGACCAATCTCCTTAAGTTCTTTAATCAGCGGGTCGATATTCTTTTCTTCAGTAAGTAAAAACTCAACATTATTACGGCTGGTGAATCGCAGATAACCGCCGCTGTATTTATCAGCAAGATCCGCGTATTTCCTTATTTTGTCTATTCCCAACAGACGGGGAGAACCGGCACGCACGGTATAAAGCCTGGCACCTGTTTCAGACACATGAACCATTACTCCGGGCTTTAAAATTTCATGGTATTTCCATTTGCCGTAATTTTCTTTAATGATTGGCGGTAAAAATTTTTCGTAATGTGGTGGACCGATATCGGTTACTCTCTTCTTTTTTTCTTCAGCCATTTTTTTAATTCCTTATTTTTAAAAATGAAGTATAAAATTCGATTAATTATTTAGTTTCAGAAGTTTCCTGCTCGCCTTCCTCTTCCTCAAAGAATTCCTCATAAAATACATAAGGATTCTCTCTCGGATGAGCAACCATTTCGGGTGTCGGCTCAAGTCCTATAGCTTCCAGGAAGTTGCCCATACCAACTCTTTGTATAAATTCACCAACCCTTTCGCGGTTCTTTCCATTTTCTGACCATACTTCATGAATATTATCTATCAGTTCTATTAAATCATCATAAGGTTCTTCGAGTTTTATAAACGGAACTAATACTGAGGACAGAAGAGCGCCTTCAACAATTGGTGCTTTAGAACCTAATAAAATACAAGCCCCACGGTCTTTGCCGGGACTTAGTGCCTTTGGCATAGCATTGATACAATGCATGCATCTTCTGCAGGCTTTGTTGTCTATCTTCAATTCTTTTCCATCCCAATCAATACATTTGGCAGGACAGTTACCGGCAACATCCCGCTGGATGTTTAAGCCAGATTTAGCATACTCCGCAACAGCTTCTTTATCAATCTGAATGGCATCACGCCATGTTCCGATAATTGACATATCTGCCCTTGCAACAGAAGCAACACAATCATTAGGACAGCCAGCCATCTTGAATTTAAACTTGTAAGGAAATGCGGGTCTGTGCAGTTCGTCCTGGTAATGCATAGTTAAGAAGTAAGTTAATTTCATAGTATCGTAGCAAGCCCATTCACAGCGGGCCATTCCGCAGCAGCAACTGGGAGTCCTAACATCGGACCCGGAACCGCCAAGGTCAAAACCGTTTGCAGTCAGTTCGCTGAAAGTTGGTTCCAGTTCATCGGTTTTCGTGCCGAGGAATATTATGTCTCCGGTTGAGCCGTGCATATTTGTTAGCCCTGAGCCATGTTTTTCCCACACGTCGCATAATTTTCTGAGCGCATCGGCGGTATAAAACCATCCTGCAGGTTGATTTATGCGGAGAGTATGGAAATGGGATACATTTGGAAAATCTTCCGGCAGATCTGAGTACCTGCCGATAACTCCTCCGCCGTAACCCATCACACCAACAATTCCACCATGTTTCCAGTGACCGATTTTTTCTTCATATGAGCGCTCCAATTGACCAAGTAAATCCTTAGCCATCGGGTTTTTTTCAGCCTGCGACTTAATTTCTTTTACGAAACTTGGCCAGGCTCCTTTTTCAAGTTCATCCAGTTTTGGTGTCTTGCCGTTTTCTTTAGCCATTTTTACTCCTTTGAGTTTGAGAATTATTAATTTTTATGTTAGAACATTCCATGTAAATTATTGTTGGATCGAGAAAAAAGTATAGCTAATCCAGATAAACAGTCCGAGCAATACAATCCCTATACCTATACTCCAGCCAAGCAGTTTTTTTTCAATCGGAAGCAGCGGTTCGTACTGCATTTTTTTTAATTCGTCAGCTATCTTTGTTTCATTTTTCATAATTGATATTTACTCTTAATTTTTAAACAACCGGCGGTGTAATTCCATTAAAAAATATCCAGGATATCAGAAGTCCAATCCAGATTATAAAGCCAAAAAGACAAAGAAGGTAAACCAATGCCAGCTTTCCAATTCCTTCTTCTTTTAATTTTTTAAAATTCGAAACAACCCCGATGGTAAAGAACGTAAAAATGAAAAACATCTGACGAAAAGCATTTGCTTCATTGGCGGCTGCTTTGGCGTCAGCAGTTACATCGGGGATCATCATACAGAGAACCAGAAAAATCAGAAAGGTAAGAACATATCCTAAAACGAATTTGGGAAATCTATCCCATATTTCTCTGGCTTTTATTTTTTCGTTGGCAACACGTTTATCAATCTTTGAACACCAAATTATTGCAAGGATGAAAGCCCATACACCGATAAATACATCAATAAAAACTTTTATTGTTGTAGTTGTCATCACTATCCAGCCTTCTTTATAATTCACTCCAATTTCTGCCAGCGCTTTTGCACGGATAAGTGCTTCGGTTATTACGCCGCTTGCTACAGCAGCACCATCGGTCTTAACAGCAAGCCCCATCCACGCTCCGGCTACCATTGGTTCCTCCCATAAAAATATCTGGGCGACAAACGGCAGCAGAATAAGTTCGACCACAGCAAATATTACAACCAGAGACGAAACCATTATTGGTATAATCGGTTTTGCCCTTATTGCACCACCGGTGGCAATTGCTGCACTAACTCCGCAAATAGAAATTCCTGATGCAAGTGGTGCTGCCCATTCCTTACTGAATTTGAAATATTTCCTTGCAATAAAGTATACTATTGCCCAGTAGATTAGATATGCCTCTACAATTGCACACAAACCTCTGAACATAACTGATGATGCGAGGCTTAAAGACTCGGCGGCTTTTACACCGAGGCCAGCACCCATAATTACAATTGCTGATTTAATAAAAAGTTCAGGCTTTATTGAAGGTTCAAGCTTTTTAACCAGACGGGGAAAGAAGTTTCCGATTAATAATCCTGCAAGCAAAGCAATTATATATCCTGCCTCCCCTGTTAAATTCAAAGACCAGGATATATTAAATTTCTGCAGCTTATCGGAGGTCGCAGCTATATAAGCGTAGTGGCCAAGCATCCAGCATACATAACTTATCGAGAAAACAATTGTGAAAGGAACTATAATTTTTTTGAATTCAACACCCATCAGCTTTAATGCTGCACCAATAATAATCATCATAAAAATGTATGTTAGCAGAAGCGAAACAATTCCGGGCAGGAAACTATAATCTGAGGAAATTGTTGAAGTTGAATCGGATATATCAGTCCACTCACTTGTTTTTACTCCCCAGCCGAGAACATCAAGACCAAAGAATACTCCAAGAGACAGCACAAAAACAAAAAGACCTATCCAAAGCGAGAACCAGTCTTCGCTGATGAAAGATCCTTGTTTCGAACTCATGACTTATCCTCAAATGGAAATCTGTATTTAGGTTACGGATGAAACCTAATTAAGCATGTTTGCAAAATCAAAAAAAAACTAAGTTTTGTATACTTTGTGTTGTATTAAGATTGGTCTTTGTAAAGAGCAGGAAAATATTTTAAACTTTGAAAAATTACCTTATTGGAATGTGTAATGAACGGACTGCAAGTTCAACAATAAAGTTTTTCATCTGATTACTTTCCAGAGATAAATTCAAAGGTTCGGGTAAAGTGCCGCAATTAAAATTTGCAAAATGCGTAACGTGCGGATGCTGTAAATAGAATGATAGCCTGCTGAAACCGATTGGCAAAGGCGCAAGCATCCACCAGGCAATCCATCCGTTTATTATCGGGTAAGGATCATAATGAATCATATGAAATTTCTCAAAACGACGGTGAAAAGCAGCCAATAATCCTTCAAAACGGGTTTGATTTCTCATCTGCATTCTTTCCTTCAAGCGATTAACCACCGATTCCTGGGAATCCAGAACAAAATTTTTCATTCGCTTATCTTTGAATATCACCAGGTAATTTTCAAGATGAAGTCTGCGGTTTGATTCATATGCACTTATTGCTTCCAGGATAAGCTTCCTGTTATCTATCGAGTGGTAAATCTGATTTTTCAGATTCTTATCATAATATGTTCTTGTGAAGTTATGATATGAGGATGCGAAAGGAAAAACAACCTTAAGTGCCTCTTCAATTACTTTTGAGCCATAAGACATAAAAGTCGGGCATACAATTCCCCTGCAGTTCATCCTGTCTAATAATCTTATCCATAAATCTCTCGAATCCTGCTTCCCGATTTCAAAACCAAGCACAACGGTAGAAAGAGCATCAATTGCCATAGCAAGGAACATGCAGTTTTCATCGTTGTCTTCAGAAGAACAATTAAATTTTGTTCCGACAAGATGAATTAATCTTGATTCGTGTTTTTTGACGCAGGCATCAAGATATTCTTCCCAGTGCGCACAGCCTAGAAGATATCTTCTTACTTTCTGATTTATTCGTGTGGGTGAATTAGGATAGATAGAACGAAGATCACGATAGGAATAACCGCTTAAGTAAGCTTCGGTTAAGGCAGCAAAGTCCGGAATTTCCTGGGTTAGTTTACTCTCGACCCAGGTCCGGTGGCAAAAACGGCATCGGT
The DNA here is from genome assembly GCA_964639955.1 of uncultured Ignavibacteriaceae bacterium. Classification (GTDB taxonomy): domain Bacteria; phylum Bacteroidota; class Ignavibacteria; order Ignavibacteriales; family Ignavibacteriaceae; genus IGN2. The sequence continues at coordinate 36,490 of CAZXGJ010000002.1, read as the reverse complement.
ACCTTGGGTTATCTGTGGATGTTTTCCCATGTTTAATAACCCTCATACTATTGCAATAAGGACATCTGACTTCCGAAAATTCCGAATCGACTTGAAGTATTTTGTCTAAATTCTGTTTTTCCATTATCAAAACTTAAAAAAGAATTCTTGGAAATGAGAACAAATTTCGAAAAAATCAGAATGCTTGCGTAGAATTCAGTCAGTCTTATAACATTCCGTTAGAAATCAGGAACAATTTATCTTGCACCAGCAATAATTTAACAAACGCTATACCACCAGTAGTAAAAAATGCAGCTGTAAACCGGCATATTTATTATTCGTAAACGATTTTTAATAAGATACAGACAACCGACTGCAATCGGAGATATATCATTTGCTAAATGCTAATAGTTATCGTCGTCTGCATTGAACTATGTCAATCGACGACAACATTTAGAACACAAACATTGCTTTTGTTTTGATTTAATAATTCAATCGGATTAATTTTTTGCAAGTGTATACAATTTACCAGTATAAACAATGCAGCAGACAAAATCTTCAACACGTAGCTAAATAAAATTTAATTATTAATAACAATGGCAGAAAGATGCATGAAATTAGAATAAATAATTCAGTTCTGCGGATAGAAAAAGGTGATCTTACAATGTATGATGCAGAAGCAATAGTTTTTTATGCCAGAAACGATTTAATGCTCGGTTCCGGCTTTGGAAATGCAATTGCTGTAAGAGGCGGATCAGCTATCCAGGACGAACTGAAAAAACATTCTGCAAAATCCACCGGCGAAGTTGTGGTTACCGGTGGCGGAATGCTAAAGGCAAAATACATTATTCACGCAGTCGGTCCAAAGTTCCAGGAAGAAAATACAGAATCCGGGCTTAAAATTACAATTCATAATACACTTAAAGCGGCAGAAGAAAAAGGAATTAAAAAAATTGCTTTCCCGCCAATGGGAACAGGCTTTTATGGAATTCCCCTGGATTTATCGGCAACGCTGATGTTGGAAGTTATCTCTGATTATTTATCGGGCAGCACCAATATTAAAGAAGTCTGCATTTGCGTAATGGATAACAGAGAGCTAAATGCATTCCTGAAAAAAATTGAACTATTAGAAAAGATTGAGGAAAAGTTATGAGTGAATTACTCCATTTTGCTGAACACTCTTTGCAGGAAGCAGCACTTATTTTTATGGCTGTTATTTACACCCTGCGGATAAGATGGTTGTTTAAATTTAAGAAAGTCGGAGACAGGCAAGCACCCACCGGCTCACCTCATACCACCAAATTGAAAGGTATAATATATTCGTGGGCTGCAATCGGAATGCCCTGGACAATGGAAAGTACGCGAAAAAAAATATTCTTCTACGCTCAGTTTGTGCTCTTTCATCTTGGTGTGGTTGCGGCTATCCTTCTCTCATTTGTAATTCCTTATGCACCATCACTGCTGGATTCGGCCGGAATAGTGCTGGCATTCCAGATTCCGATTGGTACTGCTTGTTTAATCGGCTGCGGAAGAATTGTCAGAAGAATTTCAAATAAATATATTCGGGCTATAAGTTCACCGGATGATTATTTTTCTCTGATCTTGTTAACAGTTTGGTTTGCCTTTGCATTTTTTGCATCGCCAAATTCCTATGAGCAAGGTGAGTCAGTACTTCTTACTTATTTTTTCCTTACAGCATTTTTTCTCGTTTATGTTCCCTTTAGTAAAATTTCTCACTACCTCTACTACCCATTTTCAAGATTCTGGTTCGGCAGAAGCATGGGGCACAGAGGTGTATATCCGTTACGTCGCAGCAGAAAGGAAACAATAGAATATGGCAAATAATAAGCGCTCGCACAAAGCTCAAAAAGTAATAGAAAGAATGGGTCAAAAGCTCAACCGGCAGATGGTTACATCACTGGCCGGCTGTGTTCATTGCGGGATGTGCATTGAAACATGCCATTACGTTCTTGCAAATCCCGGCGATCCCACTTACGCTCCGGTTTATAAAGCCGATCAGATAAGAAAAATATTTAAACGTCATTATGACTGGACAGGCAGAGTTTTTCCTTGGTGGGTAAAATCAAAAAGTGTTTACACAGATGAAGAGCTTGAAGAATTAAAAGATATCGTATTCGGTAAATGTACAAACTGCCGTCGTTGTTCGATAAACTGTCCGATGGGAGTTGATTATGCAACATTCAACCGGATGGCAAGAGGTCTACTGGTTTCTGTAGGGATAATGCCCGAGGGTGTAGCTGTTGTAAGCAAGGACCAGTGGGAAATCGGCAACCAAATGGGCGTTCTTAAAGAAGAATATCTCGAAACTCTTCAATGGATGGAGGAAGAACTGCAGAATGAATATGAAGATCCATCAATTAAAATTCCTATCGATCAAAAAGATTGTGATGTTGTTTACTCTATAAATCCGAGAGAAGTAAAATATGATCCCAGAACAATAGCTGATGCTGCAAAGATTTTTCACTTTGCCGGTGAGAATTGGACGATGCCAAGCGAGGGCTGGGACATGACTAACTTCGGATTGTTCTCCGGCGATGATGAACTCGGTGGCGCAGTTGCCCGAAGATTGTATGAAAAAGTTGAAGAATTACAAGGAAAGAAATTAGTGATTTCAGAGTGCGGACACGGTTACCGTTCAACTCGCTGCGAAGGACCAAACTGGGGAGCTTATGACGTTCCTTTTGAAATGGAAAGCTCTGTAATAACTATGCTTCGCTACATAAAAGAAGGAAGAATTAAAGTTGATAAGACCAGGAATACAACCCCGGTAACTTTTCACGATAGCTGCAACAATGCAAGAAGCTGCGGCTTGTTTGAAGAACCCCGCGAATTGCTGCAATTAGTTTGTACAGATTTTCGGGAAATGTATCCGAACAGAGCTGAAAATTATTGCTGCACAGGCGGCGGCGGCGCAATGTCAATGTCAGAATACACAAATCGCAGATTAAAATCAGGAATTGTTAAAGCAAATCAGCTAAGAGATACGGGTGCATCTATTGTTGTAACTTCCTGCCACAACTGTGTTGACGGTTTAACAGACTTGATACGTCACTATAAACTTGGTATGCAGGTAACGCAGCTTGTTAATCTTGTTGCAAACGCATTAGTCGTTGAAGTTAAAATTCCTGTGCCGGTTGAGATTGTACCTGAGGAAGTTGAACTGGAATTTGCCGGACGTAAAATTCTCGTAGCAGATGATGAACCGGATTTCATCACATTTATTTCTGCAATACTTGAAGATAACGGCGCAACGGTAATTAAAGCTTATGACGGTCAACAGGCACTTGAGCTTGCACGTAGAGAAAAACCCGATCTGATTACTCTCGATATTTCAATGCCTGGCAAATCCGGCGCCGAGGTTTTTGATGAAATAAAGAAGGATGAAAAACTAAGAGAAATCCCGATTTGTATAATAACCGGAAATCCTGATTTAAGAAGGCTTATTTACGAACATCCTGAGGCACATCCCGAAGGTTATATGGATAAGCCTGTTACAGAAGAAAGAATTTTACGAAATATCAAAAAGATTTTTGAAGTCGGTCATCACGATAAAGTTATAGTTGATGATTAATTTACTGACAAAATTTACACGCAGGCTAAAGATGATATCTTATTAAATAAAGATGTCATCTTTGTGCTAAGCATTTTGTACAGGTTCGCGAAATAACAAACATCTTTTAGATGGAAGAGATATATAAAAAATATTTCAATTCTGTTCCCAACTACCTGACGATTCAGGATAAAGATCTGCATCTTCTCGATGCTAATCAGAAATTCAAAAAAGATTTTGGCGAAATCGATGGCAGATTTTGTTACCAGGTTTACAAGAACCGCTCAGAAAAATGTGAAATCTGTCCTGTAGAAAAAACATTCCGCGACGGACTTCCACACAGCAGCGAAGAAAAAATTAAAACCTCCAATGGTAATGAATTCTGGATGCTGGTTAATACATCTCCTATTTTTGATGAAGACGGTAAAATATCAGCAGTTATGGAAATGTCAACCGATATTACTGAAGCCAAAAATTTGCAGAATCAGCTGAGAGAAAGCCAGCAAAAGTATCAACTATTATTTGAAGAAGTTCCCTGTTTCATTTCTATCCAGGATAAAGAATTGAATATTATTGAAGCAAACCGGATGCACAGGGAAGCATTCGGAACTTCCTTTGGAAGCAAATGCTACAAAGTTTACAAGCACAGGAACAGTAAATGCGAGCCCTGCATTATTCAGCAAGCTTTCCAGGATGGAAAAATTCATACACACGAAGAAGTGGTAACTTCGCAGGATAAAAAACATATGAATGTGATGGTGTTTGCAGCACCAATAAAAGACAGTAGTGGAAATGTTGAACACGTTATTGAAATGAGCACAGATATTACGGAGATAAGAGAACTTCAGGATAAGCTTTCATCAGTTGGATTATTAATAGGTTCGATTTCACATGGCATTAAAGGATTGCTTAACGGACTTGACGGCGGAATATATTTAGTTAATACCGGTCTGAAGAAAAACGACCGGGCAAGAATTGACCAGGGCTGGGAGATAGCTTCGAGAAACATAAGAAGAATTCGAAGTATGGTAATGGATATTCTTTACTATGCTAAAGACCGTGAACCTGATTGGGAGGATATTTTTATAAAAGATTTGATGGAAGAAGTCTGCGAAAATTTTGCCGAACGTGCAGCAAGAAATAAAATAGATTATCAGTGTAAAATAAATCCTGAAGCAGAAAGATTGGAAGCCGATAGAAATGCTCTTCGGTCTTTGCTTTTAAATTTGCTCGATAATTCACTTGATGCCTGCAGGATAGATACGAAGAAACAATCGCATAACATAACTCTCGAAGTTAAACGGCAGGCTGACCAGATTGTCTTCGATGTCTCGGATAATGGAATAGGAATGGACCGTGAGACACGCGAGAAAGCATTCAGCTTATTCTTTTCTTCGAAAGGTGCGGGAGGAACGGGACTGGGTTTGTTTATCGCAAACAAGATTGCAGAAGCACATGGTGGTTCAATAAATATTGAATCGGAGGAAGGAAAAGGAAGCAAGTTCGTCGTTGCACTATCAAGCACCCGCCGGCAATAAATCAGTATTAAAAAGGTGAAACGGTATTAGCCCCATCTTCAGAGGGAGGAACAGAGAATAGATTTTTATAATATTCCGGGCTTAAGCCCAAACAAAATATCCATTCATCTAAAGCGGGGGAAAAAAGTTGAAGCGATTATATTATTTTCGATCTAAAGGCTCAGTTGCATAATTCCAGAACTAAAATTTATAAATCCTCTACGAGGATTAATTCTGTTTTGCATTTATTTTTTTACAAGAATCTGACCTCTCGTCAGAGTCCGGTAGACTCTGCCGGAGTCTAACGACTACGAGGTCAAAAACTAATTAAAAACATCTTAGATGTTCAATTTTTGTAATAAGGAAATAAATATAGTAAGACTAATCTTCGTACCTGTCTGCCGGCAGGCAGGCAGGATCAACTAAAATAGTTATGCAACACTCTCTTAAGATCGGAGCTATTTTAAAGAGAGAATTTCTAAACGATTGAAATTAATAGCCGCAGGATTTATCCCGGGGAAACAATTAAACAAAAAAATTCCCGGTCTTTCACAAAGGGATCCTTTGGGTAGCCCAATTTTTTAGTACGAATGCGTACCGAGCACAACATCAAAACCAAATTTCTTTTGCACAATAATTTTCAATTCATCAAAATCAATCGGGCATTGTGCGCTTTCCATTGCAAGTTTAACACAAGTACCTAAATGCACTGCTTCAATTGGTCTTTCAAGATTCCGGGTGATTTCATTCAATAGTTTTACCCTGGGAACAGCAAGACCCGGACAATCGCCGCAATCAGTCATAGCAACAAGTTCTATTTCATCGTACCTGGCAAATTCACCGTTCTTCTCCCCTATTCCCTTATAGCATTTTGCACAGGCAATGCAGGAATGATCCTGAATTCTTTTACAGTAAAGTATGGCTATTCTTGACATAAGTACCCCTATTAATTCTGATTAGCTATTTATAAAAATTCCGCTGCTCAAAATTAAATCAAAAATTATACTAATCCTTATTAATTATTGCCTTCAATTTTTTTAGCGTTTCACTGTCAGCTTCATCAATTAAATTTTTTAATTTACTCTGAAGCTCAACGAGTTCAGCGGCTTTCTTTTCATCTTCTGTTGTATCCATCTTCAACAGCTTTTTGATTGCAGCAATGTAGTTATCCGGCTTCACGGGTTTTTCAAGATAAATACCGGGACCGGACATAGTTAATTCTTTAAGGTCAGCTTTTCCGAGATCATCTCTTGCATGTCCGGTTACAATTAAAACAGGAATCTTTGACCACTCTTTGTGCTTCGATAACTCACGGTGAAGCTTAGCACCGGATTTATGCGGCATAACCAGATCGAGCGATATTAAATCGGGGATTTCATTTTTGATTATTTCTAGAGCAACATTCCCATCTTCTGCCAGAACTACTTCGAATCCCGCTTCAACAAGTGCAGTCTTTAGAAATTCACGAACATCTTTTTCATCATCAACAACCAGTATTTTCTTTTTAGTATCAGGCATAATTAACTCCTGCAATTAATTATTGTTCTTTGATTGTTTATAAAGCGCTGCAAGTCTTTTCCGCGGGAATTCCATTATAAATCTTGCACCCTTACCTTTTTGCGAAATTACTCTAATGTTCCCGCCATGTTCCTTTATAATCTTTCTAGTTGTCAGCAATCCCAACCCTGTTCCCTGTCCTCCTTTAGTTGTAAAAAAAGTTGTGAATATCTTTTTCTTAATTTCATAATCGATACCGCTTCCATTATCAGAAACTTCAAAGATTAATTTATCGCGACCTTCAAAAACGCTTACTAATACCTCCGTACCTTTCTTATCAGCCATTAAACAGGCGTCAATTGCATTCGACACAAGATTCGTAAGACAGGTATGAATTCCATCAGGATCAAGAGGTGCGGGCTTAAGCCTTTTATCAATGAATGATTTTAACTCAACTCCGGACTGCAACGCAACTTCTTTATAAAGATCAACAATTTCATCAACCAGTTTCCCGGGATCGATCATTTTCAGCACAGGTAGTCTTCCCTTGGAAAAGCTGAGGAAGTCTTTAACCAGCGAAGTGGTTTTATCAAAATTTCTTTCGAGCATTTCCCATCCCTGGTTTATTTTTTCCTTGTCATTATTTTTCAAACCAAGACTAACGATATACTTGCCGCCTTCAAGACCCATTAAAAGATTTTTAATGCTGTGAGCCAGACCTGCAACAGTCTGCCCGACCGCTGCCAACCGCTCGGCATCTATGATTTCATTTTCTAATTTTTTCAATTCAGTAATATCGTCCGAGATTTCAATTACGTGTGCAATTGTTTCACCGCTCTTCATCAGCGGAGATGTTGAAACCGCATAATGAATTTTTTCACCTGATTTGCTTACACCCTGCTGAGTCGAATGATGAACGGCACCATCTTTAAAAGTTTTCTCTGCAGGACAATTAGGACATTTCGTTTTTCTCCTCTTGTAAACTTTGTAACATTGCTCGCCAAGCACATCTCCAAAATTATTCCTAAAGGCTTCATTAGCTCTGACAATTCTGTAATCCTCGCCTATTACCGTAATATAACACGGCACCCTGTCAAAAAGAATCTGGTATTCCTGCTGCCAGCGATCTGTTTCTGTAACGGTGTTCGACATTTCCATCAGGTATTCAACCCTTCCCCCTTTGTCTGTTTTAAGAGGGAAGACCTGCGCAACGTAGTGTGTTTTTCTTCCATGCTGATCGATGCCGATTGCATCAAACACAACCGATTGCTTTTTCTTAAAAACTTCTTTCGCCGGGCAATGCCTGCAGGGAGCATTGAGCTTTTTATAAACGGAGTAACATTTCTTATTGCGCCACTTACCGAAATAATCCCTGAAGTTCTGATTTGCTTCGACGATGTTGTAATCACGGTCAATTACAGCAATATTGTAAGGAATCTGCTGAAATAATTCCCTGTAAATTATTTCGTTAGGTCTGGTGTTAATGTAGGTAGTATTAGTTTTTATTTTATCCTCCTACTTTCGATTAGCATCCTGCCGGGTTAAAAGCATTTCAATTTTTTGCAAGAATTCTTGAATGTTTACAGGTTTTTCCAGGTAACATTCAGGTTCCGGAATTTTTTTATCATTTACGAAAGACCTGAAATCGAATTTTTCAGATTCAACAACTCCGCTGATCATAATTACCGGAATCTTATCAAACTCTTTTGAATGGCGAAACTTTGTGTAGAAGGAAATTCCCGTTTCCTTTGGCATTACTATATCGAGACAAATCAGGTCGGGACGAACCTGCTTTACATTCTCCATAGCGTTTGTAATATCTTTTGCAGCGATCGATTCATATCCGTGTGAATCCAGAACTGCAGTCAAATAAGTTAGTACATCAGGTTCATCATCAATTATCATTATTTTCTTTTTCATCTTCAGGTATCATTTAAATTTACTTGTATCAATTCCGGGAAGAACTACATTGTTGAAATGCGGGTGTGAAACTTCCCAGGTTAAGTTGGAATATAGTTTTTCCGGTGTCTCAGTCAAATGGCACGTTGAGCACTCTGCCAGCTTTGGTTTATCTTTCACCTCGTTTACTTTAGCTGTATGACAAGAAACGCACAATTTATGTAATGCATCGGTATATGAAAGCGTGAAATATTTTTCGGAAACTGAAGTAAACTGCTGTGTAAAATTATACGCCGGATGGCATTCATTACATTGTTTTGAGGATTCTAAGTTTTTCGTTACTTGTTTTTCATGGCAGTCATTGCACTTCAAATTTGCCCCGTTTGATGAAGCGTGCCAGTTGTGCTTAAAGAAATCAACTGCTTTGTACATACTTGTATGACATTCCCAACAGCTATTTTCCTGAAAACCAGGAAGAGTAAGATGATGACAGGTTACACACTGATTTTCTCCAAGCCGCATAATATGATCCTTATGCGGAAAGGGGACGATATTCATATCCCTGTTGCCGTTAATAAATAAAGTATCTTTCCCGCTTGCCCGGCTTACTAAAATATCTTCTATTCCCTTTCCGAATAATTTTTTTTCAGGCATTAGAGCCATGCCCAAAGCAAAACTCAGCACAAAAGCAAGTGAGAATTTCGTGAGTGAAGCAACATCAGGGGTGCCGAGCCAGACGTGTGATGAGTAATCAAACGAAGGCGCTGTGTGCGGAAGTGATTCCGGATCTTTTGGTTTAAGATCCCAGATATGAAATTTCTCAATCGCAAATAAAAATGCTAATGCTGCTGCAGCAACAACTCCAAGACTGATTGTAATTTCCATCCACGATGGAGTATAACTATCACCTGTTACACTCAGCATTGTTAAGCCGCCAACATTTATCCTGTTAAACACCATTCCAAATACAACCATAATTGAACCGACCCACTGTGCTTTGGAGTTGTTCCGGAGTAGTGGTATTGAAAAAATTATAACCGGGATAATAATTGAAATCATAATCTCGGTTATGAATACATAACTTTCCCGGCTTCCGTTAAAAATAAGATGAAATTCACCTGCAGCTGAGATATCAATAATCTTTACGAGAAGATAAACCAGCAGCACCCAAACAACGGCTTTACCTAGTTTTGCAACGAGATCAGATTCAGGTTTTCTTTTATAAAGCCAGTGCGATACAAGGCTTTCAAAGGCTACCATCATTAATCCCAGCGCTATTGCCGATATGAAAAATTGAATTGGAAGTATTGAAGAATACCAAAGCGGATGAAGCTTGAACGGCATTATCAGGAATAAAGAGCCTAGCGAGGATTGATGCAGGGTTGATAACATTATTCCCAGCAAAACAAAAACAAACCTGAACTTCATCAGGAAATTTCTGATTCTGGCATAACGGCTGTACTCTTCAAGCGGAACCGGGCTGAATTCAAGAAGTAAAACTGCAGTGTAAAGCATTACACACCAGCCGACTTCGAACAAAGGCGAGTGAGGATTCCAGTAAATTATCATGTGCCAGATATTCCACGGCAAACCAAGATCGAACATTAAACCGAAAATAACTGCAAGGTAACCAAGAAAAGCAGTAAGCACTGCAGGTTTAACGAGCGGATGAAACTCTTCGCGTTTCATTATATAAAAGATTCCTGTCATCACAAATCCACCTGCAGCAAGAGCAACACCACCCATCACATCAAAACCAATCCACAAACCCCAGGGAGTCGAATCGGTCAGGTTTGTTGTAGCTCCTAATCCAAAAATGAATCGGTTCAAACCGACTGCTGCAGCAAAACCAACAATTAACCATAAAATAAGTTTTGTATTTTGAACTCTATTCATTCTTCGATCCTTTTTTTCCATTTTGCTGTTTTACATTTTCCATACGGCGGCGGATAATCCAGTTTAAGCCAAGCATAAATCCGCCCATACCGATAAATGCAAATGGTACAGATTTCATAGCGGGATCTGTAGTTTCAGGAAGCGGTTTATTTCCGAGATGAGTATCGTAGGACAGGAAGCCCAGATCGATATCGGAAATATACAATACCGAAGTTCCGCCTATTTCATGTTCCCCCCAAACTTTATCGAAATATAAATCGGGGTTTTCTTTTATTCTTTCGTGAGCAGTTTTCAGCAGTTCATTCCTCTCACCAAAGATTGTAGCACCTTCAGGGCATATTTTTGTGCAGGCAGGTTGATCTCCCGCTTTAATTTTATCATAACACAAAATGCATTTTCTAACATATGGAACAGTTTGATCCCAATCGTAACGCGGAATTCCGTAAGGGCAAGCCATCATACAATAGCGGCAGCCAAGACATTTATCATTATCGTAAACTACTACACCTTCACTTGTCTTATGCAGCGCTCCAACAGGACAGGCAGTAACGCATGCAGGTTCAAGACAATGCCGGCATTGTTTACGCACAAAATGATTTTCTTCTTTTTTAATTATTGATGTCCAGTTTTCTGCAGACAAACCGTCATTCTTCTGCCAGATTCTCGGAACATCCATTTCAAGGTTGTTAATTTCTTTACACGCTGAAACACATTTAAGGCAACCGATACATTTTGTTACATCAGTTAAAATTGCTGCATTCATACCTTTGCCCCTTTCTTATTTAGTGTAATGCATACGGATTCATCTGTTTCAGGAGGAAATTTCCAGGCAATGTTACATACAACCTGCGACAAAGGCATTAAAATACAGTGCGCAATTTTTGTAAATGGTATAAGTACGAAAATCAGATTGCCTGAGAGAACATGCATCAGCATAAAGAACTGATAGTTGGTTGGGTTAACATTTAAATGTGCACAGACAAATCCGGTAACAAATGGAATCAACAATAAAATTGGCCAGAGATAATCCTGCTTACGACTTAAGAAGCTTGATGATCTGTTGAAGATTCTTCCAATCAATAAAGCAACAGCAAAAACCATAGTTGAAAGTGTTAGCCAATAAGCCCAATCATAAGATAAAGTAATCCACGAAATCTCAACTGATTCTTCCCACAGTTTAACATGAGCAAATAAAAAGACCGGAACTATCAGTAAACCGATGTGGAATAGTATTGAAAAAAATGAGTAAACGGGTCTGTTGCGTGCAACTTTATTTACCGGGAAGAACCATTCAAGTCCGCGGCTTAGAATTAGTTTCCACGGCAGATTTTTATCGCCAGCTCTGCGGTACGCTTTATAGATTGCCCAGACATCGAGAAAAAAAATTCTAAACAAACCCAGAATCAGTACTGCAAAGCAAAGACGAAACAACGGACCTTTAGCAAATGCAAGCCAGGCTTCCATAATTAATTTTCCTTCCTGATGGATTCCGGTTCATTTTCTTTTTTAACTACGAGAGAATCATCAAAAATGATTGCTTTGTAGATCAGGTCGTGGAGACCAACAACCTGGCATTCAATTCCCTGGTCTTCAACTAATTCCCGAAGTTGTTTTTTGCAGTTAGCGCAGGGTGCAATTAAAATTTCGCATCCCGATTTTCTTATCTGATCAGCTTTAAGCTTGCCGCCGACGGTAGTTCTATAAGGTCTTATTTCATCAATTGAGACAGTTCCTCCTCCTCCACCGCAACAAATATTTTTATCTCCCGAAGGTGTCATTTCAACATAGTTTTTACAGAAGGCTTTCAATAATTCTCTGGGCTGATCGATTATCCAGCGCTGCCGGGCAATGTTGCAAGGATCGTGGTAAGCAACTTTTTCAGTTACAACATCGGGATCTAATTTTATTTTGCCTTCCTTCCAGACTTTATGAGTGTATTCCATAATGTTTAAAACAGGCAGTGCATCTTTTCCTCCGCAGTAAGTTGGAATAAAATATTTTGCCGAACGTGAAGCGTGACCGCATTCGCCAATCAAAATGTTTTTTCCTTTTAATCTTTTTGTTTCTTTATCAACCTCTTTAACAATTCTTTCCAGCATACGGTCGCTGTAAAACAGACCGTAATTAATTCCATCGTAAAAGCCGGTACCAACTGTCCAGTTATCGCCTGTTGCAGTAAAGACAGCAGCAATTCCCATTAACGATTCGGCTTCCATCAGGAAGTCGCTTACAGCCGGAAAGAAAACATAATCTGCTTCTTCAACATCAATAGGAAATTTTATGTGAACTGATTTTTCTTCAAACATATCGTCTTCAAGAAATTCCAGCGTGTCTTTTAATGCAGGAACCGGGATTGCAGACGTATTTTTTGTAGCTCCTTCAAGCTGTTCACGTGTGCTTACTACCAATGCCCTTGGCGCAATGCCAATTTCACTTAAAATATATCTTCCAAGATGTGTGATTAAACCATGATCAATCCCCGAAGGACATTCAAGAGAGCATCTTCTGCAGGCGGTGCAGTTCCAGAAACTATCTGCCATTTCCTGTACTTTTTCATCAGTTAAATATCCGCTGCCAAGCAATCTTCCTTTTAATAATCCTCCTATTGTAAAATGACGACGGTAAACACTTAACAGCAGCTCAGAACGATAACAGGGAATATCTTTCAAATCGCCGGTTACCTGGTAAACCTGGCAGGTTACGGCACAGCGCGAACATTTTGCACTCATTCTTATAAAATGATCGAGTGCCATTTTGTAGTTGGAGTGTTTTAAGATTGCAGCAAAGGCTTCGAGGAAACGGCGCGGACGATCATTAACATCAAAATCTTCAATATGATAGCGAACATTTAATTTCTGTTTTTCAGTCACTTCCGGTTTGCGAATTGATTTAAACGCTTTTATTCTTTCCTCATCAGTAATTACAGTAGTTCTCATTTATTTCCTGCTTTTGAATATGATATATGTTCTGTCAATTATTTCTTTCTTTTAAAACTAAACTTTCAAACTAAATGCTTTTTCGTGACCTTCAATCGGTCTTGTTAAAAGAGGAATCAGGGATTTGTGCTCATCAATAATTACTTCCGTTTTCTCAGGACTAAAAAATTCTATCCCGTAATCCAGACAGCTTTTCTCCAGTGCCGGACTTTTAAGATAGACGTAAACACGTGCATCGAACCCGGTGCTTGCTGCATGATAAAATTCTTTTATCTCCTGCTCTGCACTATAGATCTGTGCACCGCAGCAAACAGCAATGACGATTTGCTTGCTACAAACCGGGCAATTAATTTTTGCAACCAGATCAATTAGTAAAGATTCATCACCAGAGTACGATGAAACTGAATAACCACTATCTTCAAATAATTTCTTTGCCCATTTTACAAGGTCTTCATGGGAAACCAATTCTATTCCGGGATTCTCAGGCTGAAGGTTATCGTAAAGCTTTAATTCTCCTGTAAAAAAATTATTCAAAGCCTCCTTCACCGGTTGATTAACATTTGGGATCACACAAATACCCAGCGCACGCAGTTGATCCCGGTAAAAATTTTTTATCCCACTACAAATCAAAGTATTTATCTCGTGCAGCCTGAGAAACCTGACGCGTAAAAATCCTTCATCAGCAAAGCAATGAACTATGCGTGATGATATGATTTTTTTGTTTTTTATTATAATAATTTCGAAATGTTTTGCTGCCTCAAAACATGGTGCAATCTGGCTCTTTAATATGGGTATTGCAACATTCATCCATTCTATTAAACGCAACAGTAATGCCGCTGAGATTTATTTTAATTTCTAATCTATAAATAAGGAAATGTTTGATTCTGAAACGAAGGATGTTGCATTTCTTGCAACATAAGTGTTGCATTGCAACCAAGTTGGTTGCAGATTTTGCAATACCTCTGAGAGTGTTTAGAGTTCTTCTGTATCGATGCGGAATCTTTTAATTTTTCTCCACAGAGTACTCCGGTGAATACCAAGTATTTCTGCTGCCTTTGATATATTTCCACCGGAACTTTTTATTGTATTAATTATTCGTGCCTGCTCATCAATCGATTCGGTCACCGGTGTCGATTCAATTCTTTTACTCCTGTCAAAATCTAAATCGGGCTGCAAAAGTTCAGGCGGCAGGTGTTCTCTCTTTATTATACTTCCACGACAAAGAACAAATCCATGCTCAATAATATTTTCAAGTTCTCTTACATTACCGGGGAAATCATATCTCATAATAATATTCATTACGTTCGGGCTGACACTGATAATTTTCTTCCCTGTCTTTGCATTAAATTTTCTGATGAAATGATCAACCAGGAACGGGATATCTTCCCGTTTCTCTTTTAAAGAAGGAAGATCGAACTTTACAACTGCAAGGCGGAAGTACAGATCGTCGCGGAATTTTGCCTGTGCAACAAGCTTTTTTAAATCTTTATTTGTTGCGGCAATCACCCTGATATTTGCTTTAATTGGTTTTGTACTGCCGAGCGGCTCGTACTCTCTTTCCTGCAGCAAACGCAGAAGCTTAACCTGAGTGGAAAGCGGCAGTTCACCAATTTCATCGAAGAAAACCGTACCACCATCTGCAAATGCAAGTTTACCTTTTTTATCTGCCTTAGCATCAGTGAAAGCTCCTTTTTTATAACCAAACAACTCCGACTCGAACAACTGACCCGGTAATGTTCCGCAGTTTATAACAACATAGTTTGAATTTTTTCTCGGGCTTAAGTTATGAATAGCTCTTCCAAAAAGTTCTTTGCCCGAGCCAGACGGTCCCTGGATGAGGACAGTACTTTCACTCTCAGCGATGTCCGGTAAAATGCCGAACAGTTTATGCATTTTGGGGCTTTTAGAAATTATATCTTCCAGTGAGTAACTTTGTCTTAATTCTTTTCTGAGATGTTCTATAGTAGAAAGATCTCTGAATGTTTCAACCGCACCAAGAATTTCTCCGGTTTCATTCTTCAATAATGCAGTTGAGATACTGATTGGAATTTTTTCGCCCTGGCTGTTGATGATATTAACCGGTCTGTCTATTGCTTCAATTCCGGTTTCAAGAGTATCCTGAAGAAGACAGTTCTCGCAAATATCTGAATGAAAAACATCCTGGCAGTGCTTACCAACTGCCTGTGAAGAGGGAATGCCCGTTATTTTTTCTGCCGCACGGTTAAAGCTTGTAATCTTTCTGTCGCTGTCAACGGTAAAAACACCATCGGCAATAGAGCTTAAAATAACCTTAAAAAGATCTGTATTCCCATTCATCTCAAATCAAAAATAAACTTAGAACGAAAACCGTAAATTCAAAAAGTTGAAATCAAAAAAATGTATTAATTCCTTAACAGCTCTTTTACTTTTTCAAGAAGCTTGTTCCTGTCAATCGGTTTTTCAAAATAACCTTCAGGTGGATGAACCTGTTTTCTGGTTTCGATAAATTTTTTGAAATCAGATGATACTCCGGTAACAATAATTACCGGGATATTTTTTGTTGCTTCGTGGGTTTGCAAATCACGCAACGCCCTAACGCCCGATTCTTCAGGCATCGAGACATCGAGAGTGATAACATCAGGTTTCTCTGAAATTGCTTTTTGTACTCCTGCTTTTCCATCACTTGCAGAAATTGCCCTGAACCCGTTATCCTGGAAAAACGTAGTGAGGTAAGTTACAACATCTTCTTCGTCATCAATTATTAAAATTTTTTTTGATTCAGCCATCATTAGCCCCTTAGAATTTTTTTATTTAATAAAACTCAAATTGAAAATTTCACTTAATTATTTCAGTTCCCATTCAACGAATGGTTTTTCGATATCAACCATCGCATTAACAATAAGCTCTACGAGACCGCCGTAAATTATTCCTGCTTTTTCAAATGCATTGTAATAAGTCAATCCATCCCTGAATGTACCTTTGCAGTTTGAGCAGGGCGAACAAACATATTTGTGAACAGACGGATCGATTTTATCCTGGAATGCATCAAGTATCTGCTTGAACTTCATTCTGAACGAAAGCCTGTTTCTCCAGTCAGGAAAATTTTTACCCTGCATAATTGCAAAACCGCTTCCGCCTCCGCAGCAATAGTTATGTACTCCGTGCGGCTCCATCTCTCTGAATTGAGGACATAAATATCGAAGAATTTTTCTTTGTGGCTCAACGATTCCCATTGCTCTTACAGCATTACAGGGATCGTGCAGTGTAACCGGAAAATTATTTTTATTAGGGTCAAATTTTATTTTTCCGCCAAACACTATCTCCTCTAAAATAGGAAAAGCACTTTCTCTGGGGACAATATTTTCATCTACCAGAATTCTGTCTGCAACAGGCATCAATGCTTTGTGTGCATGACCGCACTCTCCCATTACAATCCTGTTCACTTTTAATTTTTTTGCTATACGAATATGTTCAAGTGCAACCCTTGCAAGCTGTGCATCATCATACCACAAACCATAATTAACTGAATCATAACCGCCCATTTCGGAGGACATCGTCCAGCTTACACCGGCTTTTTCAAAAATTATTGCGAATGCCATAATGTTCTCAGGCCAGGAAAGAAACTCACCAAAATTATGGATAAGCAGGATATCTGCGCCTTCTTTATCCAACGGCATTTTAATATCGAGCCCCGTTTTATCTTTTAAATCTTCCTCAATGAATTCTACAATATCGAGCATAGCAGTTGGATTTGTTCCGGTAGAAGAACCGGTAAGCAATTGCTTCATAGAGCCTGAACGATGCAACTCTTCAGCCGCGATACCAAGCTCCTGGCTCATCAGCTTTCTTATTTCCCTTGAGATCAGACCGTTATCAACTCCAATCGGACATGCCTGCGCACATCTTCTGCAAAGCGTACATCGATAGGAAAGTTCGGCAAGACGAGCAATTGTCTCCCAGTTTAAATCAATATCAGATCCGGTTAATTTATGATATAATTTACCGCCAGGTTTAAGATATTTGTTTATAATTCGTCTGAGTATTTCACCCCGGAAAATTGGTCTGTAAATTTCTTCCCTTCCGCTGGAGATGTAAATAGGACATTCGTCAGAACAGGACTGGCATTTAACACAATTCTCCATTGACAGAAGAAGCGGTTGAAGTAAAATCCAGTTATCTTCTTTGCTTAATAATTTCCTAAGACCGGAAAGAAACTTTGCAACAAGCTCTTGTTTTTGTTCATCGGTTTCCGGCTTTGTAATTCCTATTCCGGCAATTCCGTCAAGAGAATGTTCAAGCCGGTTTTTCTGGTCTTCCGTCAGCTGCTTCATCGGCTGATCAATCCAATCTTCATACGGATAAGGCAGCTTAATGAATTCTTCGGGATTCAGATTTGCGATCTGTCCATCAGTTTGAGTAAAATCTTTAATTGACTTTATTTTATCATCTTTCATTTTTTGATCTCCTTTGGTAAAGTAGTTGCGACCTCAGCCCATGTTTTTCCTGTTTGAATATGAGGTGCAGACCAGCTTACACCGAAATTGAGTGCTTCTTTAATTTTTCTTTCGAGCTTTCCGCCTTTCACGTTCGGCTCATCTTCCCATCTTACTTTATGATAAGTAAAATATTTAGCGAAAAGATGCATCATTCGTGTTATCGGAAAGTAAAGCAGAAACAAACACAGCAGGATAATATGTATTATAAATGAAACATCGCCGACAGCAGCAAAATTAAAAGTAAAAAGATTTTTTACGAATGTTTTACTCGCAATAAATCCGGCGTTTGAATTGATTAGTGTTATAAATACAACAAAACTTAAAATCAGAATGAAATAAAGATTAATAAAATCCATTGGAGCGTTATATACTTTAAATTTTCTGTCTGTAATCCGCTGATAAATTAATCCAATGCATCCCAGGCACGTTAATGCAAGACCGCCGTAACCGGATATGTTAATTACGATGTTAAGAAACTCGATTGCAAATCCTGCATTGCCGCTTGTTAAATTAATACCAGCTAAATCAAGCAGAACTGAAATGACGATAAGGAAAAAGGAAGCAATTATCAGATACAGCCCGAAGTGAAAAGGAAAAGAAAAATACCAGAGTTTCCGGTTGTGAATAAAAACTCCTTTTAAGAAAACAATTTCTTCAAACATAGCCCACGCTTCTGCCAGATGACTTTTATGAATTTTGTTTTTCCACCATTCGGGTTCCTCATAATATGATCCGCCGTACTTGTTCCGCTTTGCCTCGTGAGCTACCGGGTATAGTTCCCATCTTACATGAACCGGTGCACTTGAATATTTTGCTATTTTAGAAATAACAAGTGCAATGAATATGAGAATAGAAAAATATGTGAATAAGTAGAGTAATATCATTTTTTTTATCCCCTTATATAATCCTTTTATTAATTACTGAACTGCTTGATTATTTTTTCAGATTTTAATTTTCGTTAAGGACCTGGTTCATTCTTTCTCTCTGTTCAGACCTGTTGCAGCCTGCGTGAATCAATTCTTTAATATTTTCTGTAAAAAGCGAGCCGAACCTGTAAACCACGCAATTACGGCACTCATTTCCTTTCAAAGTACAATGAGCATTTTTTATCATCCAGCAGGGTTTTGAACTTCCTTTATAAGCCGGACAATTGTCACGTACCTCTTCAGAACAAGGCAGCAAATCCCAGCATGGTAAAATAGCTTCCATACGGCGTATGCCTTCGATATTAAACCCGGCATTCTTTAATAAATTCTGTATTGCCCGAAGCCGCTCGACATCCTCATAGGAAAATAAACGATGACCCGAATCAGTGCGATGCGATATAATTAACCCTTCTTCCTCATATTTCCTGATTGCAGAAACAGAAAGCCCCACCTTCTTTGCAAGGGTGCCAATTGAAATAACCGGCTCTAAAGTACTGCCTTTCATTAAAAAACTTATAAAAATCAACAAAAATCTTTGTCTTAAAATAAAGCTTATCTACAATATAAAGTGTAGATGTTATCACAGAAATTATTTTTGTATCCCGGATGTTGCAGATGAAAAGATAAAGGATTTAATAGTTTATTAGCTGGTTCCCTGTTGCAAATGCAAATAAAAATTTTGCACAGAAACACCAATGCTTATAAAAAATAATTTTTAAATGATTTTAAAATCCATTTAAAGTAGATTTGTATTAAAATTAAATACATTAATTCTTTTTCCTGAATAAGGAGCACTGTATGGACGGAATAATATACCTCGATAATGCCGCAACTACCTTTCCGAAGCCTACCGAAGTTTATGATTTTATGTTCGATTTTTATAAAAAGTATGGGGTCAATCCCGGTCGTTCAGGCTACGATATGTCCCTGGAAACGGAAGAGGTAGTACACACCACCAGGAAAATGCTTACCCAATTTTTTAACGGAACTGATCCCGACCATTTAACATTCAGCTACAATGCAAGTGATTCTCTGAATATGATTATCCAGGGAATGCTTGAAAAAGGTGATCATGTTATCACCAGCAATGTTGAACACAATTCTGTTTTACGGCCGTTGTATCATAAAAAATATGCAGGCGAAATCGATGTTACTTACATTCCCTTCAACAGTAAAGGTTTCATTGATCCGGATGATGTAAAAAAAGCATTCCGTAAAAACACAAAGATTGTCATATTAAATCATGGTTCGAATGTTATCGGAACGATTCAACCGGTATCGGAAGTCGGGAAGTACTGTAAAGAAGCAGAAATTTATTTTGCAATTGATGCAAGCCAGACAGCCGGCGCGGTTAAAATTGATATACAGGAAATGAATATTGACATCGTAGCCTTTACAGGGCATAAGTGTTTAATGGGTCCGACCGGAATTGGAGGTTCATATATTCGGGAAAAAGTTCCGATAAAAGGTACACGATTCGGAGGTACTGGTGTGAGATCAGCATATCCGTTTCACCTTGAAGAATTCCCCTACCGTATGGAATGCGGCACTTTGAACGTACTAGGCATTGCCGGATTGCTTGCCGGACAAAGATGGCTTCAAAAAGAAGGACTTGAAAATCTGCACAAGAAAGAAATGAATCTCTGGAAGCGTTTAACAGATGGTTTGAGGGACATTGAAGGCGTAACTATGTATTGTGCTGACAGCGAAGAAAACCATAATGCAGTTCTCAGTTTTAATGTTGAAGGATGGGAGGCCGGAAATGTAGGAACAATGCTCGATGTAGACTATAACATCGCCTGCCGTACCGGCTTGCAATGCGCTCCACTTGTCCACTCCCAACTTGGAACTGATAAAATCCATGGTACTGTTAGATTAAGTATCGGACCATTCAATACTGAAGAACACATTGATGTTGCAATAGAAGCTGTAGAGAATATCGCTTCGCGAAAAGAAAAAACTGACAAAAAAAAATATTTTTCGGCAACACGCTGAAAACAACGTTATTCCTCTATCAACCGGAATAAAGCAAAAAACAGATTAATCATCTATCTGAAATCTTTATTAAGATGATTTTCCGATTGCAGAAATCGATTGAAGAATCGTTGAAAAAAATTTGGCGTGCATTTATCACTGTTTTTCCCCACTTAAGAATTATTATTAAATTCTTACATGCATAATAAAATATATTATTGAGAATGTCTTCTACAGATAACAGGGATAAAAAATTTATAAATAGGACATTTACGTTGGCAAAAAAGGGTTCCGGTAAAGTTAGCCCCAATCCCCTTGTCGGTGCTGTACTTGTAAAAAACGGTAAAGTAATTGGCGAAGGTTATCACAAAAAATACGGAACTGCACATGCCGAGGTAAATGCAATAAAGAATGCAGGTAAGAGTGTAACCGGAGCAACTCTCTACTGCAATCTCGAGCCCTGCTGTCATACTAATAAGCAAACTCCTCCGTGCGTTCCTTTGATTATCAAAATGAAAATTAAAAGAGTAGTAATTAGTAACCTAGATCCGAACGAAAATGTTAACGGAAAAGGAATAGCTCAATTAAAAAAGGCAGGAATTGAAGTAACAACAGGCTTAATTAAAAGTGAAGGCGCTGAACTTAATAAATTTTATTTCAAGTTTGTGAAGAAAAAGCTCCCTTACATCACCTTGAAAATTGCTCAATCTGCTGATGGCAAAATCAGTAAATCAGTAAACAGGCAAACATGGTTAACAGGAAAACATGCCAAGCGGTTCGTTCATAAGCTGCGGAGTGAATATGATGCTGTGCTTGTTGGCGCTAACACAATTAAAGTTGATAATCCTTTCCTAACGGTAAGAGAAGTCAAAGGAAGAAATCCAGTCAGAATAATTTTAGATGGAAAGCTAAGCATCCCTTTAAATTCGAAGATACTCAAGACCGAAAATCCGCAGAAGACATGGATATTTACTTCAGGGAGAGTTAATAAGAGAAAGCCAGCACAATTAAAAAATAGTGGAATTGAAATTTTTCAATTCAGTAAAGCACCGGCAGGAAGATTAAATATAAAAAAGATTTTAAGCATACTGGCAAAGCAAAAAATCACTTCTTTGCTGGTTGAAGGCGGTGCGGATATTTTCTCCCAGTTTATTAAAGCTGATCTGTTCGATGAGATAATAATTCTTCAGGCTCCGAAAATTCTGGGAAGAGGTGTTAGTATCCGTGGTATGGATAAAATCAGAAAACTTAAAATATTATCTTCATCAAAACTTGGTGCTGACACCCGGTTTATCTACAGGAAAAATTTTCCCGATTAGTTTATGGTTGAAAATAATTAACTTTGTAATATGTTTACCGGGATTATTGAAGAAATAGGAAAAATTAGTGAAACCAAAGCAATTGCGGGTGGTTTATCATTAAAAATTGAAGCGAAAAAAATTCTCAAGGATATTTCTGTAAACGACTCAATTTGTGTGGATGGTGTTTGTTTGACCGCAACAAAAATATCAGACTATTCATTCTGGGTTGATGCAGTTGGCGCCACTCTTGAAAAATCTACTTTTGCGGAAATTAAGACCAATCATTTTGTAAATCTTGAAAGATCATTAAGACTTAATGACCGGCTTGGTGGTCATTTAGTGCAGGGACACGTTAATGGAATTGGCACTATATCTGAAACACAAAAACTCGGCGAAAATTATTTATTAATAATTTCAATTACCGAAGAGCTGGAGAAATATCTTGTAAAAGAAGGCTCAATTGCAATAAACGGAATAAGTTTAACAATAGCAGATACATATAAAAACCAGATAACAATTTCAATAATTCCGCATACCTGGCAAAATACTACGCTTAAATTCAAACAGGCTAATGATAAAGTAAATATTGAAATAGATATTTTAGCCAAGTACATTGAAAAATTATTATTGAAGAATGAGGATAAAATAAAAGCCAATGTTTCTGAAAAATGGCTTAAGGAGTTAGGTTACTGATGAGTAACAACAGAGGTGCTAAAAACGAAGAATACAAATTCAATTCGATTGATGACGCAATAACCGATCTTCGTAGTGGTAAGATGCTTATTGTTGTAGATGACCCCGACCGGGAAAACGAGGGTGATTTGATAATGGCTGCAGAGATGGTAAAGCCGGAAGACGTAAACTTTATTACTCGTGAGGGACGAGGACTTTTATGCCTGCCTGTTTCAGCTCAAAGAGCAGATGAGCTTCAGTTAAAGCCGATGGTTGATGATAACACTGCATTACACAAAACTCCTTTTTCTGTTTCAATTGATTACAGGCACGGAACAACCACAGGTATTTCTGCCAGCGACAGAGCAAAAACAATAAGGATGGCTGCCGATGAAAAAGCCAAACCCGAAGACTTTGCCAGACCGGGTCATATCTTTCCGCTTATAGCAAGAAGAGGCGGAGTTCTGAAACGTGCCGGACATACCGAGGCGGTTGTCGATCTTGTAAAGCTTGCTGGCTTAAAACCCGTCGGGATTCTTTGCGAGATTATGCATAAAGACGGAACTATGGCAAGAGTACCACAACTTATGGAGATGGCAAAACACTTTGATCTAAAAATTATTACCATTGCCGATCTGATCGAATACCGGCGCATAAGGGAAAAGCTGGTGCAGAAAAAAGTAACAGTAGACCTTCCGTCTAAATATGGAAACTTTAAACTTCATTTATACGAAAATATTCTTGACCCAAATGATAATCCGATTGCTCTTGTTAAAGGAGAATTGCGGGAAGATGAACCGGTTCTTGTAAGAGCGCACTCAGAATGCCTTACAGGTGATGTTTTTGGTTCCTTGAGATGCGATTGCGGCGACCAACTATCCGCAGCTATGAAAATGATTGCAAAAGAAGGTAAAGGCGTTGTGCTTTATATGAGGCAAGAAGGCAGAGGAATAGGTTTGGTTAATAAACTTCTTGCTTATCACCTGCAGGAAGAAGGAAAAGATACGGTTGAAGCAAATGAAGCTCTTGGCTTTAAACCGGATTTGAGAGATTACGGCACCGGTGCACAGATTCTTAAAGATCTGGGATTGAAAAAAATCAGGCTGATGACGAACAATCCGAAAAAAATAATCGGGTTGAAGGGCTACGACCTTGAAGTGGTTGAAAGAGTTCCCCTTGAAATTCCGCCAAATGAAATTAATCATGAGTATCTTAAAATCAAACGTGATAAACTCGGGCATTTAATCAACCCGGAATTAAAAACTAACAAATTGTAGTTGAGGTAAAAAAATGGCAAACACTATTGAAGGAAAACTCTCAGCAAAGGGGAAAAAATTCGGAATTGTTGCAAGCAGATTTAATGAGCTAATCTCCGGTCAGTTAATTGCCGGAGCTAAAGATTGCTTGTTAAGGCACGATTGCAGGGATGCTGACATTACATTGGCTTGGGTACCGGGTTCGTTTGAAATCCCGCTTGCTGCAAAGAAGATGGCTAAATCAAAAAAATACGATGCAGTTATTTGCCTCGGTGCTGTTATTCGCGGCGGCACACCACATTTCGATTTTATTGCAGCAGAAGTCTCAAAAGGAATTGCGCAGGTCGGGCTGGAAACCGGGCTGCCGGTAATTTTTGGTGTACTCACCACCGATTCAATTGAACAGGCACTGGAAAGAGCTGGAACAAAAGCCGGAAATAAAGGCTGGGATGCAGCACTATCTGCTATAGAGATGGTCGATTTGTTTAAGAAGATTTGAATGAAATATTACCAGTGCTCAGAAAATTAATTCCAATTATATAATATAAATATACATTTACTTCAATTGAAGTATTTGGGTCGTATGAAAAGGTCAGCTAAATATTAACCAAGATTTAGCTCAATCTTTTAATGGTTCTTATTTGAGATTTTCATCTTTGTAACATTCTATAAATCTCACACTGGCTTCTGATTTTTTTCCCGCTTTCATCTTTTACATATTCATTCATCTTTTCATTATTAATGATTCTTGCTTTCACATTATCACTTAGCTGCAAATCAATCATCTTCTGCAATTGTTTTTGTATTTCTTTATCATAAACCGGGAATGCAATTTCAATTCTTCTGCTGAGGTTTCTTTTCATCCAGTCTGCGGAAGATAGAAAATATTTTTTCTCCCCGCCGTTATTAAAGATAAATACTCTTGAATGCTCAAGAAACCTGTCCACAATGCTTATCACCCTTATATTTTCGCTCATTCCTTTTATTCCGGGAACAAGGCAGCAGATTCCTCTTGCTATAATATTTATTTTTACTCCGGCATTTGATGCCTCGTAAAGTTTCTTAATCATTTTTCTTTCTTCGATGCTGTTCAGCTTCAAAGTTATTTCTGCTTGTCTGCCTTCTTGAGCATATTGAATTTCGTTATCAATTAATCTGATAAAAAATTTTCGCATATTAAAAGGGGCAATTAGTAATACCTTTGGTTTAACATTGTCTGCTTTTCTCTCAAGGAAGTTAAATAGTTTTTCAGCATCCCTGCCAAAGTTTTTATTGGCTGTTAATAATGCAATATCTGTATAGATTCGCGCAGTTTTCTCGTTAAAGTTTCCGGTTGCAAGGTATGTATAAAATTTTCTTTTGTTTGCTTCTTTTCTCTCAATAAGACAAATTTTTGAATGAACCTTCAACCCGGGAAAGCTGAAAAATACTTTAACGCCGGCTTTATTCAGCATATCAGCAGATGCAAAGTTTGTTTCTTCATCAAAACGGGCTTTAACTTCTACAAATGCGGTAACATCTTTTCCGTTTTCTGCGGCTTTGGTCAATGCTCTGATTATTAACGACTCATCGGCAACACGGTAAAGTGTTATTTTAATCGAAGACACGGCTTCATCATCGGCAGCTTCTTGTAGTAATTTTATAACATACCCGAAAGACTGATACGGAAAACTAAGCAGAATATCTTTTTCTGTGAGCACATCAAAAACAGAAACGATTCCTTCAAGATCTTTATGCGGCAGAGGAGGCATTGGCTCATTGTACAAATGCAGTTTGCTGTTTGTTTTTATAGTCTCAGGAAATGTGAAGAAATCATGAAAGTTATGGTAACGTCCACCGGGGATAAGGTCATTTCGCTTCAGGTTTAATGATAATTGCAGGAACTTCAAAAAGTCATCGGGCATGTTCTTGTCGTACAGAAATCTTGATGGAACGCCGGTTTTACGTTTTGATAGTCCCTTCTTTATTTTAATCAATAAATCCCCTGTGAATTCATCGTCTATATAAAGTTCCGCATCACGGGTAAGTTTTATTGAATAGCAGCTCTCAATTCTATAGCCCGGGAACAGATCAGCTAAATTCATTTTTATCACATCATCCAGAAACATTACGTAATGCTTCCCGTCCGTTTCAGGCAGGGAAACAAATCGTTGTAATCTATCCGCAGGAATTTCCACCAGTGCATATTTATATCTGGGCGATATACTTTTCTTTTTCTGTTTCTGAGTAATTCTAACTGCGAAATAAATAGCACGGTTAAGCAGAAATGTGGAGATCTTTTTTTTATCCAGCAGCACCGGCTGAACGTAAGCCAAAACCTGGTCCTTAAAATAGCCCTTAACAAATTCCTTTTGGAAATCAGAAACAGATTTATCATCAGCAAGAAAAATATTTTCTTCCTGAAGCCCGGGTAGAATTTCTTCCCTGTATATTCGGCCGAATTCCTCCTGCTGAATGTTAACGGTATCTTTTATTTTTTTTATCAGGAGACGTGGATTGAAAGGTAATTTTTCCTGCGATTTACTTTTTATGTTTGACAAGCTTCTTAAAGCAGCAACTCTTACTCTGAAAAATTCATCGAGGTTTGAGGAATAAATAGCAAGGAATTTTAATCTTTCAAAAAGTGGAACCGACTTGTCCTTAACTTCCTGAAGAACACGGTAGTTAAAAGCAAGCCAGCTAAACTCTCGATCGAAAAATTTTGTATCAGCCATTATTTCTTTTAAGTATTATAAAGTTTTGGGTACTCGAAGAAAAGAAATTCCGCAGAGTTTTTATCTATCTCTTTCCAGGGGCAGTTAAATTTTAATGCTACAATTCCGCAAGTAGGTATGTTATCAATATAATGCTTCGATAAATAATTATGCAGCATTGTTAAGCCCGGGTTATGCCCGAAAATCATCAATGAACTTTTCTTCTCGTCAGTTTTCCCTATAATCTCCAACAGTGCATGAGTTGTAGCTTCATAAACCTCGTCCATAAAATTAATTTTATCTTTCGGATAACCAAGAATTTCGGCAATAATCAGAGCTGTTTTAGAGGCTCTCTTTGCGGTGCTTGAAATTATAAGGTTTGGATTTAGCCCTTTATCTTTTAGTATTTCGCCCATCAGCGGTGCATCATTTTTTCCTTTCTTATTTAAAGGTCTTTCTTTGTCATCAAGCTTAGGTTCTTTCCAGCTTGATTTTGCGTGTCTTACTAAATATAGAGTTTTCATAATCAGAGGATAATTTGATAAATAATTATTTTATGAATATTCATAATGGATATGGTAAAAAATAGTATTTGGACTCACAAAAAAAAATAATTGTGATAAATATCACCCAATTCGTAACTATTTTCTGATAATTTTCACTGGGCTTTGATACCGGTATTTATTAAGTGACCGGTTATATACTATATTTGAATAGAGATAAGCTAAGTTGATATTAAAAATTATTTAAAAGCGAATGACAGTGATATTAAACAAGATAAAAATGTATGTCGGTGAAAGATTCAGAACGTATGAATTCACGGATAATATTTACCATAATTTTACTCACACAGCAGAAGTTGTAAAAATTGCCATGGAAATTGCCGATGCATCAGGACTGAGTGATGAAGAGAAAGAAATATTACAGATTGCTGCATGGTTCCACGATCTCGGATGTATTGTATGCTGCGACGGGCACGAGCAGGAAAGTAAAAATTTTGCCAGGGAGTTTCTTTCTTCACAAAATTATCCCCCGGAAAAAATTGAGAAGGTCTTCCAACTTATAGATGCAACCCGGCTTCCGCGCCATCCGCAAAATCTGCTCGAAGAAATTATTTGCGATGCTGATCTTTACCATCTTGGAACGAATGAGTTTGAACCGAAAAGCGATTTGTACAGGAAGGAACTTGAAATTAAGAGTATTGCAAGTTTTACCGAACAGGAATGGCTTGAAAATAATTTAAAGTTTATATATAATCATAAATTTTATACCGATTATGCAAAAAATAAATATGATATTCAGAAAAATATTAACCGGTTAAAAATCGAAAAGAAACTATCAAAGCTTAAAAAAAATAATCCGGAGGAGAAGAAAAAAATGGAAGAAGAAATTATCTCAACTGAAAAGAAGGACAAAAAGAAAGAGAAGGAAATTGATAAGGGTGCAGGCAGATCAATTGAGACTATGTTCAGAAATACGTTACGAACTCATGTTGATTTCAGCTCGATGGCGGATACAAAAGCAAACATTATGATAAGTGTAAACACCCTGGTGCTGACTATAATTGTGAGTATTATGGTCAGGAAACTGGATTCTAATCCACACCTCGTAATTCCAACGGCCATATTAACAATTTCGAGTCTTGTAACACTCGTCTATGCAATTCTTGTAACCCGTCCTAAAGTTACATCGGGAACCTTTACCAGGGATGAAATAAAACAAAAGAAAGCAAACCTGCTGTTCTTCGGAAACTTTCATAAAATGAATCTTACCGACTTTACCTGGGGAATGAAAGAGATGTTAATTGATAAAGATTATTTGTACGATAATATGATAAAAGACTTCTATTATCTTGGGCAGGTGCTTGGCGAAAAGTATAAAAAGCTGAGGGTTAGCTACACTATTTTTATGTGGGGTTTAATTATCTCGGTCGTTGCTTTTGCAATAGCTTTTATATTATATCCTGGTGGAACCGACCTCGGACCTATAATAGAATAAAACCTGAGTAAAGCAGGCAATTGAAAATCATTCAATTTCAATATCGGCTTTTTCAATTAGTACCGGGAAAAAATATCCGGCACCGAAATCTTTATCCTTTGTTACTGTTCCCTCTGCAATAATTATATCACCAACCTTCACTTCGCTGTTGGTTGTAATTACCAGGTCATAATCGTTTTCATTTCCGGTTCCGTCCTGTATATGTATCCAGTTCCTGTTCATTATCTGAGGATTAAACTTTACAACTTTTCCTTTAACTTCAACAAGCTTTCCATTCAACTCATTTCTCTTTGCATAAATTTGCTCAACAGTATAACCATCTTCTAAAAATTCTATTTTAATATTTTGTTTGGATACCGACATTGCCCCTGAATGAACCTGCTTCATATGATCTGGGGTAGCAGATTTTCGTATATCATCAACAAACAAAATTGAGCTGAAAGTTCTTTCAAGGGTTTCACTTTTAAAGTTTTTCATCTCCATAAATTTAGAGAAGTAAACTGTCTCTCCGAGTTCAACCTGCATTGCCGAAACGGCAATCCAGTAAGTTTGTTTATTTTCAGAAACCTGTAAATATGTATAAGTGCCTGCATCTATTTTATCCACCACTATTGCTATATGAGGTTCATCCTTGGTTTCCTGAGGTAAGGAATTTTCATCTTTTGTTTTTTCATCCTGGTTGCAGGATACAATGATAAATGCAAGCGATAATAAGATGTATGAAAAAATCCGCATGTCGTTATCCTTTTTATAAAAGTTTACTGCAAATATAAAGAGAACTATCAAGAAATATGAATCATCCGTATTTGTGAAATACTTTGCACATTGCAATCTTATTATAGTTGAGGTTTATTTTCTGTTATTTATTAAATTTTATATATAAATATTTATCAAAATAATATTATGAAAAAATATTCTGTACAGCTTCTGCTTATTTTAATATCGGTCAATGTCTGTCTTCAAAGTCAAAACTATTGGTATAAGCTTAACAGCCCCACGAGCAACGACTTGAATGCACTTCATTTTGCCGATAGCCTCAAGGGCTGGGTTGCAGGTGATTCGGGATTGGTACTCTACACTACTAATGGCGGCAGCAGCTGGGTGCAGCTGCAAACAAACACAGATAAAAATATAATTGATATTTTTTTTATCGATGATTCCACTGGCTGGGCAATTGCCTGGACTGAGGGTACGTTACCTTTTGCAACCTATATTCTTAAGACCACCGATGCAGGAAACAACTGGTCGGTAAGCCAGTTCCGGCAGGAAAATATTTTAATGTTTTCAGTTTTTTTTCTGGATACGTTAAAAGGTTTCTTAGGCGGTACGCCGGGTGGAATTTTTATAACTACAGACGGAGGAGAAAACTGGGATTCGGCCTATATTGCGCCGGCACCTTACGCATTTGTTCCCGTACACAATTTCGGGTTTTACGATAATAATTACGGCTTTGCATGCGGTGGTGCTCACGATATAGTTGGTATTACCTGGAAGACAATTGATGGCGGTGCGTCTTGGGAAACAATGAACAGCATTTATGCCCCGCCCGATGAAATCTGGGATATTCATTTTTTTAATTCTCTTCACGTTCTGGGTGTTGGCGGTGATCCGGATTTATTTGGTGTTGGAGTGATGAGAACAACTGATGCCGGATTAGTCTGGACTTATTTCGAAATCGGGTTGATTGGAATAGCACGTGCCGTTTCTTTCAGAACAGAAAATGAAGGCTGGGCTCCTGTGCCCAGTCCAAGAGCATTAATTCAAACCAAAGATTTTGGTTATAACTGGATTGTGCATACTTCACCTGACAGCTCCAGCATTTATGACCTAAGTTTTACAGATTCACTTACCGGATATGCTGTTGGTGATGGAGGAGTAATTCTCAAATATAAATATCCGGTTGTTAATCCGGTTGACCGCAACGAAACCGGAAAAGAAAATTATTTTGATCTCTTTCAAAATTATCCTAATCCATTTAATTCTTCTACTTCAATTAAATACAATATTTCCATTGATGCATTTGTATCTATTGTTATTTATGATATTCTGGGGAATGAGGTAAGCAGGCTTGTAAATTCACATCAGATTGCGGGTAGTTATACTGAAAAATGGTTTGCAGATAATTTCGCCTCCGGAATGTACTATTATCAATTGAGAGCAGGTAATTTTACTGCAACAAGGAAGATGCTCCTGTTAAGATGATGTTCTGAATTAGTATTTTTTACTTCAGCAGAACAAGTTTACGAACCTCACTGTAATGCCCGGAAGTTAATTTGTAAAAATATATTCCGCTGTTTAATTGTTCGGCTTCAAATGTAAGCTGATATCTGCCTGCCTGTTTCTGTTCGTTTAATAAAACTATAATCTCGTTGCCGAGCAAATCATAAACAGTCAACCGTGTAAATCCAGGTTCAGTTAAGCTGAATTGAATGTTAGTTATGTAATTAAATGGATTAGGGAAGTTTTGTTCAAGCTGAAATTCTTTAACAAATTGAGACTCGTCTTTTATACCAACCGACGAAATTTCTATCGGGACAGTCCAAACCTGGTAAATTCCTGTTGAGTTATCCATCCAGACAGGCCAGATTTTTTCATTTGAGGATGTTATCCCGATATTATCACCCATTTTACCCTGATAACCTGAGATCGGTGTGGGTTTAAAATTGTGGTCGCTTATTTCATATTCACCCCAAGTATTACCTCCATCATCCGACCTTGCAAGGAAAACTCCGGAGGAGTCGCTTGTAGTATTTCTGTCATCATAAAATAAAATGTTTATTCCACCATACTTATCAACGTGTATCGCTGGAAATAATTGAATCTTTCCGTTATTGATCTGATCCTGGTTAACCCTTATGCCGGAAGACCAGGTCTGTCCTCCGTCTGTTGACCGATTTAGAATTATATCAGGATCACTTCCTGCCGGCGACAGGTTCTGCTGCCCTGTAACAACATAAATCCAGCCGTTCCTGGAACCACCGCTTGTATCAACTGCGATGCGTGGCACACCATTAATACGTATATTCGATTTTTGTGCAAGGAGTCCGGCAATTCCATTTATATCGAACACATTTTCATCCACTGACCAGGAGTTTCCCCCGTTTGTTGATGTGGCAAGTCCAACATAATCTTCAGTGAACGGAGAGGAATTGGTTAATGCCGCCCAGCATGCAAACAATTTACCATTCCGGTCAATTGCAAGTTCACTATTAGCAGGTCTATTTACCGGGTTATTTATCTGTATGATATTTGACCAGGATTGTGCCCCATTATCTGTATAAGCGATTACAAGCGGGTAAGGTGAGGTAAGTTTCACCCAGCTTGCATACGATCTGCCAAAGTAAGTGCTCGATACACTATTATCTGATACAAGGCTCGCCTTTTCAGGAGGTATGTCATCATTAGAAATTAACAATTGATTTGACCAGCTTATTCCATTATCCGTTGAATAGTGTGAATAAATACCCGTAAAAGAACTCTTCCGGGTTAATATAAAAGTTCCGTTCTTATCTATAACAATTCCGGGATCGCCTGCGTGAAAGGTTATTATCTGCCCGGTGCAGGTATCATTGCCAAACCAGGTGTTTCCGCCGCTGGTTGTTACGTAAATTCCTTCACTGATGAAAAAAGGATTTAGTGTTACAGCGTTAGCGGATGCAAATAAAATATCCTTGTTTACCGGACTTGCCACAATTGAAACTTCCCATTGGTTCACATTACTCGGGTAAATCCTGTAATTAGTTCCAATCTTTAAGCCGCTACCTTTTTCTGTTTGCGGAAACATTATCAGCACAAATGAAAGAAATAATGAAGAAGTTAGTCCGATAATTCTCATAAAAATTTTATCATAATAATTTTATAAATAATTTATATTCAATATTAAATAATCCGAGCAGAATATAAAGGTAAAATGATGTTATACATTAGGATACTTTATAAAAACACTATATCTACAGGATTTAATCTTTTTGCTCCGGCCCTAACAGGATTGCCAGCCAGCGGGTTTCTTCTGAGCTGTCAAGTGCAATTTTAATAGTGATTGTAAGCGGTACAGAGAGCAACATTCCAACAGGGCCCAGAACCCATCCCCAAAAAATTAAAGATAGAAATACAACAAGCGTTGAAAGACCTAATCCTTTTCCCATAAAACGCGGTTCAATTATATTTCCTATAATTGTATTAATTACAACAAATCCTGCCGCGACAATTACTGCTTCAATAAAACCGAATTGAACAAGTGCCAGCAGTGTGGGAGGCAGTAAGGCAAGGAAAGACCCAATGGTTGGAATATAGTTTAACAAAAATGCCAAAAGCCCCCACAGCAGGTAATAATCTACTCCGAATATTAAAAGAAAAATGGTAACCAGCAGGGCATTACAAAAATTCATCACGGTTTTAAGAGCTATATATTTATTAATATTCTGAGTTACTGAATGAATCTTTTCAAGAGATGAACCGGGATTCGAAACCATTTTTTTTATTTTTCCGGGAAGTGTCGACTCTTCAAGCAGTATAAATATCACTGTTAATAGTATCAGAAAGCCGTTTGCAAACAGGTTGCTGACCTGGTTAAATGCATCTCCGACTATTCTGAAGACTACAGCAGGATTAAACGCTGTTGAAATTTGAAAATCGCTCTCAACCAGGCCTTTCTCAATCAGCAATGTTATCAATGCCTGCGTCTGATCCTGGAGTTTCATTTCATAGTACGGCAGCTTTGTGGAAAAATCGCTAAGTGAAGTTCCTATCAGTACACCTATTAGAGAGACAAAAGACAGAAATGCAATCATAATGAAGAGTAATGCTATACCGCGGGGAATACCTTTTTTTTGAAGCCACAAAAATGGCGGCAATGTAATTATTGAAATGAAAAGAGAAAGTAAGAACGGAACTATTATAGATTCTGCAGCTTTCATTCCCGCAACTATAATAGTAAACGATGCAAGTACAAGCAGTACCTGCAGAGTGTTATTTTGATTTTTAAAATTCTGGATCAATAAGAAATCTTAGTTACAAAATTGTAAAGAATAATTTGCATAAATAATTTCCTGAACTATGGTTTCAATCTTAAGTATTGGTATAAGAAAAACCAAGCTTCAGCTGGATAATCTGTTTTCAAAATCCTATTCAAATGGTAACTCCTGCTGCAGGGGAATTGATAAACGTTGATTATTACTCATACCCGAAGTAGAAACAACCTTGGCGATTCTCTTTGCCAGGTAATATATTCTCCTGAAGTTTTCAATAACATCTGTTTGGATTCTGAATTCATCCAGGTCAAGATTTTTTTCATAATGAAGCCTGTGTGACAGATGATTTAACGCAGCACCGGCTAATTCTGAAATTTCTGATTTTGCATTTATTACTGAATCCGCCTCTTTGGTGTTTCCATCAATTAAGGACTTTAAAGAAGCATCAAGATAGAATATTACCCGGTTGAAATACGGAGTTAAATAATTATCCAGGCTTTCTCTGAAATCGATTTGACTTTTTATCCTCTCCTTACCGAGTGAGTAAAGGTTAGTTTCCACTACATCGCCTATATTCTCAATATAATTTGAAGCCGAGATGTATGCCTGCACCAGCTTCGATTCCTGGTATGTAAGCTCCAGTTTAGAAAGTAAACCTAAAAAATTCAGAATTATTTCGTGTAAAGCATCAACCTCATTATCCATCTTTTTAATTAACTTTAATTTATCCTTATCGTCCGAATCCAAAGCTTTTGGTATTTCACGAACCATCCATAAAGCACGCCGGGCTTGTCTGGCAATTTCCATTCGTACTCTGTCTAAAGCTATCTGCGGTGTTTTAAGATAAATTTTACCCAAATATTTTGGTTCGATTATTTCCGGCTTAACTTCTGCTTTTGCTGGAAGCACCCATGTTACAAGTTTGGCAAACAATACTGTGAAGGGTAAAAATATTAAAGAATTAGCCAGGTTAAAGACAGTGTGAGCATTGGCAATCTGCCTTGGAACCTCAGCAGCAACTTTTTCAGGGCCCGAATAAATTGAGAACGAGGGAGATATGATTCTAACCAATTCCGATAAATAATTAATGAAAGGAAACCAAAGAATTACGCCGAGAAGATTAATTAAAACATGGCTTAATGCGGCTTGCTTGCCCTCCCTGCTGCTTCCTATTGAGGCAAGAATTGCCGTTACACATGTTCCGATGTTAGCTCCGAAAATAAGCGCAATCCCGGTTTCAAGTGAAATGAAGCCCTGACTTGCAAAGGCTATTACCAGACCAATTGTGGCAGCAGAACTTTGAATAATTGAGGTAAAAAGTGTAGAGATCAAAACGGCGATAAATGGATTTTCAACATACTTCATCAGGCTGAGAAATGGTGTAAAAGTTTGTAGCGGCTCTGTTGAATTGCTCATTAAATTCATTCCTAAAAATATTAATCCGAGCCCCATTATCATCAGGCCAAGGTATTTAATTTTTTCCTGCTTTACCAAAAGTTTTAAACCAAAACCTGCAGCAATCATAAGTAAAGCAAGCTCGCTAACTTTAAAAGCAATAATTTGAACAGTTAATGTAGTGCCAATGTGTGCACCCATAATAACGCTTATTGCCTGCTTTAGCTGAAGAAGTCCTGCAGAGATGAATCCAACAATTAATACTGTAGTAACGGAGGATGATTGAATTACAGCCGTAATAAATGCACCCGTAATCAAACCCTTAATCCGGTTTGATGTTAAACGGGTTAACAGATTTTTCATTCTTCTTCCTGCTACGATGGTTAAAGCATTTGTCATTTGTTCCATACCATAAAGGAAGAGAGCCAGACCGCCTAATAATCCGAAAATTACAGGAAGGAATTCAACTGAAATGTTATTCTGCATTCGAGCAAAAAAATAATTGCAAATTGATTATAATTATGCAATCAGGGAATTAATTGCATTTTTATAGTTCAAAATGTATATAAAAAATCAGGTAAGGTAAAGGATTCAGGTTAAAACAGGTATGCCGGTTTTCTTTCCCGTTATATGCGCAAGTTCGGAAAGCTCTTTCATAAGTGATTCAAATCCGGATATATTTAGCGATTGATGGCCATCGGAATAAGAATGTTCCGGGTCAGGATGTACTTCAATAATTAATCCGTCGGCACCGGCAGCTAATGCAGCTTTACTTGCAGAGGGAACGAGACTTCTTTTACCGGAAGCGTGCGAGGGATCCACAATAACAGGCAAATGAGTTAATTCTTTTAAAGCGGGAACTGCAAGTATATCGAGCGTATTCCTGGTGTATGTTTCAAAAGTTCTTATTCCCCGCTCACATAGAATTACTTTGTCGTTCCCTGTTGATAAAATATACTCAGCAGCAAGAAGGAATTCTTCAAGTGTAGCACTCATATTTCTTTTAAGTATAACAGGTTTAAAGGTTTTTCCAACTGCTTTAAGAAGCTCGTAATTATCCATATTGCGGGAGCCGACTCTGAGTATATCTACTTCGTTTGCAAGCGTATCAAGATGATCTGTGCTGAGTATCTCTGTTTCCAGAAGTAATCCGGTTTCTTTTCGGATTGTTCTTAAAATTTGTACACCGTTCAGCCCAAAACCCTGGTAAGTGTAAGGTGAGGTGCGTGGTTTAAAAAGTGAACTGCGGAAAATTTTTGCACCTGCTTTTTCTACGGCTTTAGCAGTTTGAACTGCAATATTTTCATTTTCAACTGCGCAAGGTCCGGCTATTACATTAAAATAACCTTCGCCAAGCTTGAAAGTACCGAAGTTGATTATTGTGTTATGTTCAGTATTTATTTTTTGAACTTTTGTTTCAAGTAGTCTATTCATTTAATATTTTCTAGACAAATTTTCTAGTTTTTTCAGCTTAAAAATACAAAATTGTCCTGATTTCAAACAGGCTGATTAATTTATATTCTTAATAACAGAAA
>CAZXGJ010000001.1:0-170866 GCA_964639955.1 uncultured Ignavibacteriaceae bacterium | reverse complement strand
AAGTGTGTTCAGTGAGCAATCCATATTCTTACTCTCTCGTAGTAGAGAAGAATTACTGAATATATTATGCAATTAATTTTTCAGAAAGTCAAATTAAATCGATTTGTAATTAGCAAATAAAAAATCCTGCATCGCTGCAGGATTGAAGAAATCAATTCATAAAAAGCATTCAGCGCGCTTCTTCTGGGATGAATTTTTCTTTTACTAAAAGCCACAGCACAGCCGAAATTGCAAGCGTCACTGTACTTATTATAAAAATTAAACTTTTATCTGCAGTCTGGCTTACTGCAAGTCCAATTCCAAAGCTTGCAACAAGCTGAGGCAGAACAACCGAGAGATTAAATAATCCCATAAACAAGCCCATTTTTGATTGATCAACCTGTTGAGACATAATTGCAAAAGGCAAACTGATTGTAGATGCCCACCCGATGCCGAGTATTGCCATTATGATGTAGATTATAACAGGAGAATATCCTGCAAAGAGCATTAAACCATACCCAACAGCCATCGAAGCGATACAGATAAAATGCGTTTTCACTTTCCCGATTTTCCTGGTTATTGGTTCAAGTATAAAAGCAGGAAGAACCGCTGCAACCGCATTTAGTATTAAAAATGAAATCGTTACAACCTTTCCCATCTCAATTGAAACTGCATCTGGGATTGATGTGCTCTCATTGAATCCAAAAACTTTATGTTGCACATAAGCGAACATGTAAACAAACATAGTCTGAATTCCAACCCAGGTGAACGAATGAGCAGCTAAAACTTTTTTAAACCCTGTAATTCCTTTTTCAATCTCCGGAATTTTATCGGTTTTTTGAAGCAATACCTGCAGGATAAAAATCAGTGTGATGACAAAACAAATAATTTCCGGAATGTAATTATCAAATTTAATGTTGAGTAACCTCATTGAAATTGCATAAACAGCATAAATTAAAAATCCCCACAATGGTTTAATATAACTAAGAATCTCACTAAAAGATGATTTAGGTTTATGACTTGCATTAACCTCTTTGTCTTGTGATAGATTTTTCGGTTCTACAATAAAGAATGGCGGAATTAGCGAAAGCGCCAGAACGAGAAAAACGCCAAAGTAAATCAAAACATAATTGTTCCAGACTGCACCAATTACATAGGCAAGAACCCCAAAGGTTCCTGATATTGTCTGCATCCAGGTATAACCTTTTGTTCGCTCAGTTCCTTCAGGTGTTACGTCGGCAATTATGGATCTGGTTGGATTGAAACTGATATTTATGGCAAGATCAAGAGTGAGTGCAACGGCAATTGCAACACCAAGTATTCCATCTATTCCCAGCGATAGAGAAATTATGTCTATATTTGGTAAAGCCAAAAGCATCAACGCTGCAAGAAATCCACCGATCAAAATGAATGGTCTTCTTCTTCCGTTCCACAACCAAACATTATCACTGATTATCCCGATTATCACCTGTCCGAGAATTCCGGCAATAGGACCGGCAGCCCAAACCAACCCGACATCATGGATATCGAGTTTATATTTTGTGCTTAATATCCAGCTTAATGCAGATATTTGAATAGAGAGTGCAAAGCCCATTGCTGTTGCCGGTAAAGCAAGCAAAGCGTAAAAAGTATTGGTAAGTTTTTTCTGGATTTCCAGCATATTATTTCCTCATTAAAAAAATTTCTGCTTTATGTTTTTTTAAAATAATCTGTTCCTCCCGGTTCAAATTAATTTCTTCATTCGATTTAAGATTCAATAAGAGATTAAAACCGGGCAAAAATATTTTTAATTGCCAGGGCTGAAAGAGGCGATCATTTTCTGACGAATTAATTATAACAACAGCCGATTCATCACCAAGTTCTTTTATAAGAAAATAAATATTATCTGCAGGATAAATGTGTCTTAACTTCCCTTTTGACAGCACCGGATAATTTTTCCTCAACCTTAAAAGTTCCTGAAGGTAATTGAATATCTCTTTCTCCGCTTCTGTTCTTTCTTTTTCATTAAAAGCATTTCTTTCATCGCCAACAAAGCCGCCGGGAAATGGCTGACGCAGTTCGCCATGCTTTTCTCCGCCAAAAATTCCTATTTCAGTTCCATAAAAAAATACAGGGATGCCTCTGGCGAACAAAACAAGGTCTAATGCAATTTTAAACTTATCAATGTTTCCTTTAGCAACAAGCATTGCTCGCTCAATATCGTGATTATCAAAAAACACAAGAAGATTATCGGGATTGGAATAAACAATATCCTGTGCAATTGTTTCATAAACCGGATAGATATTTTTCTCACCACTTAAATAAAATCTTATAGCATCACACAAAGCAAAATCTGTTACTGACGGCAGGTTAGAATCGTATTCTGACCTGCGAACAGGTGAATTAGTCTGATAGCCCGAAATAATTGAAGGAGTTCCCTGCCAGATTTCACCAACGATATTAAAGTCAGGATATTCTGCTAAAATAGCTTCAGCCCAATCAGATGAATATTTTTGGTCATTATACGGATAAGTATCTTCGCGAATTCCATCGATGCCGGCATATTCAATCCACCAGAGAGTGTTTTGAATCAAATAATTTTTTAAGAATGGATTGCTCTGGTTCAAATCAGGCATATAATCGGTAAACCATCCCTGCTGATGAAATTTAAT
Source organism: uncultured Ignavibacteriaceae bacterium (assembly GCA_964639955.1). Classification (GTDB taxonomy): domain Bacteria; phylum Bacteroidota; class Ignavibacteria; order Ignavibacteriales; family Ignavibacteriaceae; genus IGN2. Next base: position 168,236 of record CAZXGJ010000001.1, on the reverse strand, counting down.
AATGCTGCTGTCACCGTGAAGATCGAGAAAAGCCATTTTGTCGTGAAATGCAGGAATAAAATTATTTGGGGAACCATTCAACCAGTCTTTTGCGGGAGGATTTTTTACCCAATAGTGATTTATGCCAATGTGATTGCTTACGTGATCAAGAATGATTTTTAAATTTCGTTTATGTGCTTCATCAACTAATTTTATATAAAGCACACTATCTCCAAAGCGGGGATCTATTTTGTAAAGATCAGTTGCTGCATAACCGTGGTAGCTCATCCACATATTATTTTCGAGCATCGGTGTTATCCAGAGAGCCGTTACACCCAGTCCTTTCAGGTAATCAAGCTTTGAAATTATGCCTTCAATATCTCCACCTTTGCGCCCATCAAGATCTGCTGAAGTGAATTGGTCAAGCGAATCACCAATGGTATTGTTTGAAGGATTTCCATCACAGAAACGGTCAGCAAAAATCAGGTATATGACATCTTCATTTGAAAACCCGCGGTGCACGTCTGCTGAAATTTCCCTATTCAATAGTTGATAAGGCATTTCCAATTCTGTATCATCTTTTGAGAAGATTAAATTGTAACCACCTGCTTCAAGATTATTGGGGATAAATAAATCAACAAACAAATAAGATTTATTATCAGAATAATGAACTTTAAGGATTTTCAAATCATCATTTGAAGAAATTACTTTCACACCCTGCAGGTTTGCACCATAAACCATTAGCTGAACGGTATTCCATTCCATCCCAATCCACCAGTTCGGCGGCTCGATTTTATGAATTGAAAATTCCTGGGCAAATAAAAAATGAAAACTGAGAAATACTGAGATGAAAATCGAAGTGATATTGAAATTCAAATGGTTGCGCCTAACTGTATTTAATTTTAGCAGAAAAATAGATAAACAAGTTTAATTATAAAATAGCCCGATAATTAAAATTCAAAGTTGGTTCTTTACCTGTTAGAAATTTCCTGATTTAAACTAATGGTCAGAGCTAAGTAACATTTTACCTTTATAAGCAAAATTCTGGTAAATGATTATTACCTCTCTCTACTTTAGTCTTAATAATAACCTTTTTTTACATTATTAAATTGGAATAAACATTGATATTTTATTGGTGCTTCAATCACAAATAAAAGGAAGTAAAATTATGATGCGAATGAAAAAATTATTGCTTCTTGCTGTCTTAATTACAAGTGCAGTGGTATTTCAATTTACCGGATGTTCAGAAGATGAAAACATTCAACAAGGTGATGCACCTGTTGTTCCTCCGCAATCTTCTATGGTTATAGATTTCAGCGAATTCCCGGATACAAATTCACTTGGTGCCTTCAGTAAAATTCCGGCAGATACAATTCTAAGAGGCAACTGGGGATGGGCTGCTCTGAACGTTGCAGTCTGGAATACTATTCTTACTTTTACGCTTGCTGTTCCTGTTGCTGCTTTTGTTGAATCGTTCAATCACCAGCCGGTTCTTCAGCCGGATGGATCTTGGCTTTGGAGCTATACTATTACAGTCAGCGGAATAAATCATACCGCAAAATTATACGGACAGAGTGTTGCCGGGGGAGTTAATTGGAAAATGCTCCTTACTAAAGAAGGATTTTATACCGACTTTGAATGGTTCAGCGGTTTTTCAAACGTTCCTGCTACAGAAGGAACATGGACTTTAAATTTAAAGCCAGACAATCCTGTTCCCTTCCTTTTCATCGAGTGGAGCCGTAACATTGAAGATAATACAGCGGAGGTTAAATATACAAACATCGATCAGAGTGCGTCCGGCAACGGGAGTTACATTCACTATGGAAAAACAAGCGGACCAACCTACAACCGGTTTTACAATATTTTTGGTGTAGAGGAAGACCGGTTGATAAATATCGAATGGAACTTTGAGCAATATTTCGGAAGAGTGAAAGATCCAATCTATTTCGGAGATCAGAACTGGTACTGCTGGGATGAGAATTTATTTGATACAATTTGCCCGGAATAAAGAATTATTTTGTTTGTAAGGCAGTCAGGGTGGCTGCCTTTTTTTATTTTTACATTTGAAAGTTATTATTTTATCAAGGTTATCCTTCAGAATAAATGAGATGAAAAACAAAGAAGATAGTGCACACATTTTAGCTCCGCCGCCTTTCTTTTTTATTATTCCATTATTGATAGGGACAGTTGTAGAATATTTTGTTCCGACTTCATTGCTTCCAACACTTCCATCAATAATTATCGGCCTGTTGTTTTCGTGGGCATCATTACCTTTTATTATACTTTCATTAAGATCTTTCTATAAAGTAAAGACAACATTTGATGCAAGAAGAACAACTACCACACTGGTTACTACCGGCATTTATAAAATCAGTCGAAACCCTGCATATCTTTCACTAGTATTAATCTATATCGGACTTTCATTCCTGATCAACTCAATCTGGATACTTATTATGGTCGTCGCTGTAATTTTTTCCCTTCAGAAATTTTGCATCGAACAGGAAGAAAAATACCTTGAGAAAAAATTTGGGAATCAATATCTCGAATACATGAAGCAAGTAAGAAGATGGCTGTGAAAATATTTCCAGTCTATTGCATTTAATATCAATAAAGAGGATTTTTGGGTTTGAATTTTCAGAATGGAAAAAACAGATACAGAAAAAAATATAACGGTAAATCGTAAGGCAAGACACGAATACTCAATATTACAAACATTCGAAGCGGGTGTTGTTCTTGTCGGCACCGAAGTAAAATCATTGAGACAGGGTAAAGCAAATCTTGTTGATGGTTACTGCAAAATTGATAGAAACGAAGTTTGGCTTGTAAACGTAAATATTAGCGAATACACACAAGGGAACATCAACAATCATGATCCGCGAAGAGACAGAAAGCTTCTGCTCAACAGAAATGAAATCAGAAAACTTATTGGAAAAACGAAAGAAAAAGGTTTAACTTTGATTCCGTTAAGATTATACTTTAAAAACGGAAAAGTGAAGATTGAGATAGCACTTGCAAAAGGAAAGAAAGTTTACGATAAAAGACGTGACATTGCTAAAAAAGATTTTCAGCGTGAACAGGAAAGAAAAATTAAATACTGAAACTGCATTTGGGGGATGCATGAATGCATGGATGCATGGCAAAGTTTTTAAATTCCATACAATCATGCAATCATCCAGCCATGCTGCTTACAAAAAGTGAAAATTAATTACTCATATAGAAATAAATGACGAAGAGAATTTTTCCTCCAATAGCCGAACAGATGGACCTCATTAAAAGAGGCGTCAGCGAAATTATTCCTGAGGAGGAATTAGTAAAGAAGCTTGAACGATCAGCAAATGAAGGTAAACCTCTCAACATAAAACTTGGTTGTGATCCCTCTCGACCCGATTTGCATATTGGACACTCAGTTGTTTTAAGAAAACTCGCACAGTTTCAGTCACTCGGGCATCAGGCTATACTTATCGTTGGTGATTTTACCGGAATGATAGGCGATCCTTCAGGAAGAAGCGCTACAAGACCTGCATTAACTCTAAAAGAAACAAGAGAACACGGAGAAACATATTTTCAGCAGGCATCTAAAATTCTAGATGCAAAAAAAACAAAGATAGTTTATAATTCTGAGTGGCTGGGAAAAATGACTTTCGAAGATGTAATAAGACTTGCTTCAAAATATACAGTTGCCCGAATGCTCGAGCGTGATGATTTTACAAAACGATATAAAGCCGGTGAACCAATCAGCATTCACGAACTTCTCTACCCTCTTGCTCAGGCGATGGATTCTGTTGCGATAAAAAGTGATGTTGAATTAGGCGGGACAGATCAGAAATTTAATCTTCTTGTTGGCAGAGATATTCAAAGAGAAAACGGACAGGAGCCTCAGGTCATTTTAACTATGCCTTTGCTTGTTGGAACCGACGGTGTTGAAAAGATGAGCAAATCTTACGATAATTATATCGGAATTTCTGAATCACCTAAAGAAATTTATGGGAAGACTCTTTCCATTCCTGATAGTTTAATTTACATATACTATGAGCTTGCAACTGATATATCTTCATCTGAATTAAAAGAAATAAAACATCAGCTCGATGACTCAAAAGTAAATCCTAGGGAATTAAAAAGAAGACTTGCTCGTACTTTAGTCAGAATGTATCACAGTGAACAAGCTGCAATCCAGGCTGAAGAAGAGTTCGACAAAATCTTTATAAAAAAAGAAGTGCCGGACGAAGTTGAAGAATTTAAAATTGATGACAATAATTCAGAATTCAATATATTAGACCTGATTCTGAAAGTTAATTTTGCACAATCCCGGAGTGAAGCAAAAAGACTGGTTATACAGGGTGGTGTTACAATCGATGGTAACAAGATTACAGATTTTAATTATATAACCAGGCTGAACGATGGTATGGTTTTAAAAGTTGGAAAAAGAAAATTCATTAAATTCATAAAGTAATAACAGGAGGGAACTCAATTGTACAGACCATCAAAAATCTTTTTTACCAAGGGTGTCGGAAGAAGCAAAGAATATTTAACCTCATTTGAATTGTCATTAAGATCCGCAGGAATAGAAATGTGCAACCTGGTTTCAGTAAGCAGCATTTTTCCTGTTAACTGCCGGCGGGTTACAAAAGAGGAAGGTTTAAAAGAAATCGAGCCCGGACAAATTGTTCATGCTGTAATTGCCAGAAATTCTACTAATGAACCTAACAGATTAGTAGCCGCCTCTCTTGGTGTTGCTTTACCTACCGATAAAAATGCATACGGATATCTCTCCGAGCATCATCCATACGGCCAGACTGAAAAAGTTGCTGGTGAATATGCAGAAGATTTGGCTGCCACGATGCTAGCAACAACTCTAGGAATAGAATTCAATCCGGATATAGACTGGAATGAGCGCGAAGATATTTACAAAATGTCCGGCAAGATTGTTAAGACGTTTAACATAACGCAGTCTGCTGAAGGCGATAAGAACGGTCTGTGGACGACTGTTATAGCTGCTGCAATACTTCTTCCTTAAATAAATCTATTAAATGGAACGCGGCTTCATTGATTGGATCGTCTTTTGGGCGATCGTTGCAGTACTTTTCTATATTGATCTTTATGTCAGTGAAAGAAGAACCAAAAGAATATCTCTAAAAGCAAGTCTTTTTTGGAGTGCAATATGGATAACTGCCGCTTTACTTTTTAACGCGTTCATTTACTTCGATCTTGGTAAAGAAAAAGCTGTAGAGTTTTTAACAGGTTATCTTATCGAAAAATCTTTATCGGTAGATAACCTTTTTGTTTTCCTGCTCATCTTCCAGGTGATGAATGTTAAACCAGAGCAGCAGCCGCACGTTCTTAAATGGGGAATTCTCGGAGCAATAGTATTCAGAATTATTTTTATACTTGCCGGAGTAGGATTAATCAATCTCTTCGAGCCGATAATTTTTATATTCGCTGCAATTCTGCTTTATGCTGCCTACAAGATGGCTTTCGGTGCAGAACATAAAATAGATGTCAAAAATAACTGGTTGGTTAAACTCGCTTCCCATTACCTGAATTTTGACCCGGATTATACAGGCAGCAAGTTTTTTATTACTAAAAATCATAAACGCTATGCAACACCTATGTTCATCACACTGCTTTTAATTGAATCCTCTGATATTGTATTTGCTATTGACTCCATTCCTGCCATCATCGCCATTACAAAAGATACATTCATCATCATTTCCTCAAACATTTTTGCAATACTTGGCTTGCGTGCTCTATACTTTGCACTTGCCGGAGTGGTGGATTTGTTTATGTATCTGAAATATGGAGTTGCAATAATTTTATTTTACGTTGGAGTGAAGATGATTATTTCTGAGTGGTATCATATTCCGACTGAGTATTCACTCGCTTTCATACTGATAATGTTGACTGGTTCGGTTGTGCTTTCGTTGTTAGCTAAGAAGAAAGGGAAGAAATAATCAGGAATATTTAACCACTTTCTGTGAAAGTATTCTGATAAAATGAATTCCGAAAGCAAATAATAACCCAACTAACATCGGCTCAAGTTCACTTAATAATGTAACATCTGAAAATTCACTTCTTAAGAAATACCAAGCTGTGCTGGTAATAAAAGCCGTTACCATTTCAGCTAAAATAAATTTGTTGGAAACTCTCAGCTTTGGATAATAAGCACTAACAACCGGAAGTATTACTCCCGGAATAAAAAGAGAGCCTATCGTATACCATATTTCAATTACGGAAGGGATAAAGTATGCGAGCAGAATTGCAATAACTCCTGAAATAATTAGTCCAATTATCGTATAAACTTTCAGATTTAATTCGGTGTCATTTTTACTAATTCGATAGACGAAGTCCCTCCCAATTGTAGTTCCGCTTAAAAACAAAAAGCTGATCTGTGTAGAAAGTATCGTTGCAAAAAGTGCGGCATAAAAAATTCCTTTTATTCCTGCTGGTAATACCTGCTCAGCAAACAATGGAAATGCCAGCACAGGATTTTCAAGATTTGGTAAAACTCCTTTTGCAAGTAAGCCGGTTGCGGTAGTAAGAAAATCAAACAAAACCCAGAAGAAGATTGAAATGATTATTCCCCACTTGGCAATGTTTCCGGATTTTGCTGCATAACATCGTTGATGAAAACCGGGATCCGCGAATGTCCACAATGCTATTAAAAACCAGACTATTAAAAAAGTAGACGACATTCCTCCTGTAACTTTCAGATGATTTTCCGGGACAGTTAATGAAAGAAAATCAACAGTGCCGAACTTCACTCCCGAAAAAATTACAATGAGAATAAATCCTGCAAACATCACAAAGAACTGAAACACATCAACATAAACGTTTGAGCGGAATCCTCCTTTAATCAAATAAGCAATTGATAGAAGCAGTGAAACGAAAAGTGCAGGAATTAAATCTATCTTAAAAATTAATGAGAGAAGATTTCCAGTCATCAAAAGGTATGGCGCTGGCGAAACGAGAACAAAAACAATTACTGCAGAAACTAAGCCGACGTTTCTTCCATAAACTTCAGTCAGTTTATCGGGAATGGTAAACAGTGATGCTTCTCTTATTTTCTTAGCGAAGAACAGAGCGAACACAAATGCAAAAAAGTAGTATGGAAATCCTTGTGTAAACCAGCTTACCAAACCATAACGGTAAGTAAACTCCCCTACTCCGAGTATCCCTCCATACCAGGTTGAAACGTTAACTGAAACAAATAAAAACAAGCTCAGCTTTCTTCCGCAAAGCAAATAGTCATTTGCATCTGCGATTGTTTTTCTCCCAGTGTAAAATCCAATGAACAGAACTGCTGCAAAGAATGCAAGGACTATAGTCAGATCGAGAGGACTAAAAGCGATCATGCTTAATCATAAGATTTATATCACGAATAATGAAGATAACCCCATTGCGGACTTTCAACTTCACCAGATTTTTCTTTGCAATGTTGCTTGTACTCTCCTTTTCCCCAAACGGAAGGGAAATATTTTTTAGTTCGTACTTCAAACCATTCGAAGTGATTTTTGTTTTATCGGAAATACCGTAAAGAGAAATTGTTTCTCCCGGTAATGTTTTTAACTCCACGTTTCCTGTGTATGCTTTCAGGAATGAATTTTCAGCAATGAGTGAAATTTTTATTTTCGGAAAGAATTTAAGAACGATTTCAATGTTGCAAAATGTGTGATCAAGTCGGTTTCCTGTTGCTCCTAAAAGTAATACTTCTCCAAATTTATTTCTGATTGCATACTTGAGGCACTTCTCAACATCGGTATCATTTTGTCTTCTAATTCTAATAATTTTTGAAACAGACTTGAATTCATTTATCGCTTCAGAAGAGATTGAATCAAGATCACCTATGATTACATCAGGAACTAACTTCATCTTCAATGCTGAGTTTGAACCACCATCAGCACAGATCAGTTTATTAAATCCCTTCTTCTGAAAAAAAGTAAATAAACTTTTTTTAGGTGGTTTACCATTTGCGAGTATTATGCATTTTTTCATATTGGCCCTCACCTTAATCCTCTCCCAAAGGGAGAGGAAATAATTTTAGATTTATTATTAATACTTATTATAATCCGACAATGATGCCAGCCAGCCAATTTCTTTCTGCGGCAGGAAAAAATTCTTTACCGATAGCATTTGCTGAATACAAATTATCAAAAATATTATTAACCTGAAGATAAACTTTCCAGGGAGTCAAAGAACTAATCAAAAAGGGTTCATAGCTCAGAAAAATATCAGAAACAAAATAAGCTTCATTCAGATTATCGGAATAATCAACAAATCCAGGATACTGACTCAAATAGCTCTTGAGTTTATCATCATAATTGTCTGAGAAGAATTCCCCGACATACTTTCCTGTTAGCCGAAGGTAAAAGCCAGAGTGCTGAAAAGCGATTCCGATATTAGCAAGCATATCAGGAAATCCGCTGATTCTGTTACCGCTCAAATCAACAAAATTCTCAGCATCAATAAAATATTTTCCTTCTTCAATTGTGTTTCTGCTTACTGTTGCATTTCCAAAAAGTTTAATATGATCATTCCAGAATTTTAGAATTGCTGATAATTCTGCACCGAGATGTACAGAGCGATCAACGTTACCGGTAGTTGGTTGTCCGAATCTATCAACCTGTCCGTCTTTCACAATTTCATCATTAAATAACATGTAAAACAGATTAAGGGTAAGAGAAAGATTCTCTTCGTTGAATGAAGCACCAAGTTCAAAATCATTCATTGTTTCCGGCTTCACGAGAGGTTCACCAAAATTATAAGTACCATCAGGTTTTACTTCAAATTGAGGAACTTCTCCCCCGCTTGATTCAGCAGAATCGTAATATTCTTTTAATCTTGGTTCGCGGGAAACCCTAGCAAACGAAAAATAAATATTTAATGGTGATATTGGTTTGAAATTTATTCCTACCCGTGGATTTACAAATAGATTATCGATGGTGAAATCAGTGCCAACATATTCTTCATTAAACAACCTATACTTATGATAAGCAAGCTGCAGTTCGCCAAGTAAATTCCATTGCTCGTTTAATCGATATGATTCATTTACAAATGCGCTTAAGATCTCCTTTTCTCCTTCATACGAATAATACCTGTAATTTTTAGTAACTCCCGGAGGAAGGTTTTCTGCATAGTTGATACTCCCCCAGTGAAGTGAATTATGTTTACGAAACTCTGCACCAAAAAATAAAGTCCCGTTGTGATGTTCAAGACTAAATCTTGGAATCCAGCCGAATTGCCTGTTTTCAACCTGTGCTCTTATCAAAGCATTAGTCGGTATGAATGAACTATCAAATCCATTTTCTTTCAGTCTGAAATAATCATCATAAAAAACTGACCAGGAACCATCGTAATCAAAAAAGCCTTCACCCAAAACTAAAAACAAGGCTGAGTTCATTTTTAGATTTTCGTTTATCTGCCAATCGTTTAGCAATTCAAAATGAGGCTGAGAAAAGTTTTCTATTTCCTCCGGTCTCCGCTGGAGAGTGTAAGTGTAGCCATTTTCATCTGCTTCCCAGTAAGAATAATTTTCTTTCCGAAGATTTTCATCCTTCACTGTAAATTTAGCAACACCGGTATAACCCAAGCCGTCTGCAACCAGTCCACCATAGAAATTAAATTGTGTGGTTAAAATTTTATCATACCTTACAGCAGAAAGGAAATAGCTCTTAAAGTCTGCCCAGGTCTGCTGCTTGTAACCGGAACTTATAATTTGTCCAAGCTTAGCATATACAGAATATTTTTCATCAATGAGTCCGCTCGAAAATGAAGCAGAATATTTCCTTGTTACATAGGAGCCGTACGATGCTGACAGTTCAAGTTTGGCTTTGTTGGAAAAATTTGATGTAATAATATTTATCGAACCGCCGATTGCCGGATAGCCAAACACGCCGGAACCGGCACCTCGTTGAACCTGAATCAGTTCAGTGCTTGCTAACAAATCAGGAAAATCCAGCCAATACACATTGTGGTCTTCCGGATCGTTTTGAGGAATACCATTTATTGAAACTGTTATTCTTCTCTGATCAAAACCCCTGATACTTAAATAATTATAACCAATACCGTTTCCGCTTTCAGAGTAAAATGTAGTTGATGGAAGCTCGCTCAAGTACTTCGGAATGTCATAAAGAGTATAATTTTTTTCAATCTCTTTCGCTTTAATCTGATCGAAAGATATTGGGGTAATACCTTTTATTCCTACTGATGCGTCAACAAGAATAGTTTGCGAGGGGATTGCTTTTTTATTCAAATAAAAAGTGTAAATAACGTTTCCTCCAGATTCTTGAACAGAGGGAATGTTGAACAATTGATTTAGCGTGACTTTTCCAGTTTCGTATCCAATATGACTTATTAAAAGTGTATCTGAATCCTTTAATTCTGCTGACAATATGAATTCACCGTTTACATCGCTATATGTTCCGACCCCCATCTTCCCTGATATAGAAATATTCGCATTAATTAAATATGAATTTGTCTCAACGTCAACTACTCTACCGGTGATTTTAATTTGTTGAGCAAATGAATAAAGATTTAGCAAGATTAATAGAATGAATAAGATTTTCATTTTACCCTCCGGTTTAAAATAAAAAAGCCGTTTGATGAAACGGCTAAATCTTAAGCACATCTAAATTGAGAGGACGCTTTTAGCCCGTTTCCCTACGCTGGCATTACCCAGATCAGGTGTTAGGGTATTATCTCAGTCATCCCATTTATCCGGCATCTGACGGATTGGCTTGGGAATAACACCCCTAACGGCTCAAAATTTAAAAATTATAAAAGAACTGTTTTTACTCAACGAAAGTTAAGCAGTTTAACAAAATATTTCAACTTACTTTTAACTTCTGCCCGATTTTGATTTTACTATCCTGTAAATTATTAAGTGATTTTAGTTTTTGAACAGTTGTATTGTACTTAATAGAAATTGAATAGAGCGATTCGCCCTTAACAACTGTGTGATATCCGTCTTTAGTTTTCACTGAATAGCTTTCAGAGCTTTTTCCGATTTTAAGTGTTTGCCCTGCGACAATTTTATTACCTGAAATATTATTCCATTGTTTAATACTTACAACAGAGACTTTGTATTTTTCGGCAATCTCGCTAAGAGTTTCTCCTTTTTTAATTTTATGGGTTGTGAATGTCTCCTTGATTTCGGATACCTTTTTTGTTTCCACACCCGAAGGATAAATAACAAGATTTTTACCCGCAATAATTTTGCTGCTGTTTAAAGCATTCCATTGTCTAATTTCATCAACCGAAACCCCGTATAATTGAGCTATCCCAATTATGGTTTCTCCTTTCTTAATTTCGTGATTTATCAATTCCGAGCTGACATTACCGGTTGTTGAACCTGTAACAGTCGAGTTGTAATCGGGCGCAGAGTTCGAATAAATTTTTAAAGTTTTTCCTGCAACTATATTGTTATCGACCAGACCATTCCAGCTTTTTATTTCATCGACAGATACACTAAAAGATTCGGCTATTTTACCGATGGTGTCTCCCTTTTTAATTTTATAGTAATTTACGTTCGATTCAGTTTTTGAAATATTTTCAGTGAATGACAAATTCGTATGAGATGAATAAATCTTAATATTTTGACCGGCAATTATTTTATTGCCTTTTAAGTTATTCCATTTTCTTATTTCATTAATGGAAATATGATACCTCTCCGCTATCTGCCCGATTGTATCTCCTTTCTTCACTTTATAATTATAGAAGCTGCCTTTGGTGTTGTCGAATGCATTTTCAGTAGAAACTACTTCGTAACTTTCATCAGTATATATTTTTAATCTTTTACCGGCGACAATTTTATTATCGCTTAAATCGTTCCACTGCTTTATTGAAGCTATACTAACGCCGTATTGAGCTGCTATCAGTCCAAGGTTCTCACCTTTCTTTATTTTATGATAAACGTATGAATCTTTCTTTTCTACGGAAAAATTAGTAGTGGTTTTATCTTCGATCATCGTGCTTTTATCGAGGCTTGCATAGTACTCTTTATTTTCCTCGCTTACGTAAATAGTCAGGTTCTGACCAACTTTAATTGAACTGGTGTAAGGAATATTATTCCAGTTTCTGACATCACTTACTCTTACGTTGAAAAGATCTGCAATTCCAAGCAGGCTATCATTCTTTTTAACTTTGTAAGAAACGGGTACCAGATCATCGGGAATTATTGGTGTTGATGTTCCTGTAACTTCCTGATCAACATCATCATTCGAAGTAACTAAAACTTCTTCCGTGTTATTTTTAATTTCAGTGTTTGTCGGATTATTGTCAGTCGTGTTGTTTTCAAAATTTCCATTCAATTCAGCATAAGGAGAAACGTACTCCTTATCAGTATTGTTGCCATTATCTTCCGCTGTCACAATATCTGTATTGTATATGAATGAATTCTCTTCAGGATTAACCAGGATGGGAATTTTCAAATCAACTCCAGCATACAATTTTGTTTTAGTTGAAATATTATTAGCATCGGCAAGATCGTAGACAGTAACCCCGTATTTGTTGGCAATTTTTGTAAGTGTTTCACCTTTTGTTACAGAATGAACAAGATAAGTTCTGCGTGCTGTTTCGGGAATATTCTTCATTTGTGCAACGACCTGATCAAGTGAGCCTTTTGGTATTTTTAACGGATAACCGCCTGTAAAATCGGGCGGGGTGCTCAGCTGTGTTAGTTCCGGGTTCATATCCTGGAGGGTTTCCAAATCAGTTCCTGATATAGAGGCAAGATAACCCAAATCGATTGCACCGGGTACATTATATACGTCATATTCGTACGGTGCCTGATACTGAATATCGGTAAAACCATATGCTTCCGGATCCATTGCAATCATACAGACGGCAATATATTGAGGAACGTAATTACGGGTTTGTTTTGGCAGATATTTCATCAAAGTCCAGAAATCGGACGATCCGGATTTCTGAATTGCCCTTCTTACTCTCCCTTCTCCGCAATTGTAGGCAGCAAGCACAAGATACCAATCACCTAAAGAAGCATATAAATCCTTTAAATGTCTTGCTGCAGCATCAGTTGATTTCAGAGGATCTCTTCTTTCGTCAAAATAAAAATGAGTTTTCAAATCATAAAGTGCCCCTGTAGATTTAATAAACTGCCAAAGCCCAACTGCTCTTGCCCACGATCTTGCAGTCGGGTTTAAACCGCTTTCCATCATACTTAAATAAATCAACTGCTTTGGTAAGCCATTTCGTGAAAATACCTGGTTCATCATGGGAAAATATTTTCCGGATCTCTCCAGCCATCTTCTCATTGCCCCGCTTCCCTTGCCGGTGAAATATGTCAGGTATTGCTCAACGTAGGAATTTACTTCGAGCGGGATATCGGAGGGAATTACTTCTCTTTCAGTAACTACTTCTTCCGTAAGCCGCAGTTCCGGCACGGATTCTTCCATCCACTCCTCGAGTGCAGCCATCGACACGCCTTCTGGGAGTTCACTTAACCCATCAACATAACCCTTATAATCTTCTATTATTGCTGTTTCGAGTTCAACATATGCTTCATTTTCATCAATACCTGGATAATAGCTTAGATTATTAATAATTCTTAGCGCAGTTTCGAAACCAGCAACCGCTTCTTCAACCTTATCCGCCTCCTTTTTCTCGAGTGCAGTTACATAGGACTGCCGTGCTTGTTCGAGCATCTCCGAGATGATATCGTCTTTTTTATAGTGGTTCTCGACAACACTTTTTTGAGTCATCTCCTCGGAACTACTGCAGGAGTAAATCATTATTAAAAGAAATAGGAACGGAATAATCAGTGGCAGTTTTTTAAACATAGTGTCACTCCGGTAAAAATTTTATTTCAAATTTAAGACTTGTATAGGTCTTTATCAAGCAATGAGTTAAATAAACAGTTTAATTTATTTAATTACATAAGGTTAATTATCAAAGCGGAATATTATCGTGTTTCTTCTTCGGATTGGTATCAACTTTTGTGCGAAGCAGGTTGAACGATTTTATTAACTTCATCCTGGTTTCGTCGGGCGGAATTACATCATCAACATATCCTCTTTCTGCAGTAATGTAAGGATTGGCAAATTTTTCTATGTATTCAGCTAATTTTTTCTCAATTTCTTTTTCAGGATCTTTTGCCCTGGCAATTTCCTTTTTAAAGATAATCTCTACAGCACCTTTCGGACCCATAACAGCAATTTCAGCACTTGGCCAGGCATAATTAAAATCACCGCGGATATGTTTTGAGTTCATAACATCGTAAGCCCCGCCATAAGCCTTACGGGTGATAACGGTTACTTTCGGTACTGTAGCCTCGCTGAATGCAAACAGAAGCTTGGCTCCATGCTTTATTATACCATTCCATTCCTGCTCAGTACCGGGTAAAAAACCAGGAACATCCACCAAAACCAATAAAGGAATATTAAAAGCATCGCAAAACCGGACGAACCGTGCCGCTTTAGCAGATGCATTTATATCGAGCACACCAGCCAGCACTTCAGGCTGATTTGCCACAATTCCAACCGACATACCACCAATACGAGAGAATCCGCAAATAATATTTGCTGCATAATTAGCCTGCACTTCCATAAAATCCTGTTCATCAACAATCAGACTGATTACTTCCTTCATATTATATGGCTTATTCGGATTATCAGGAATTATTTCGTTAAGGCCAGGTATTCGCCGGAGGCTTCCGGCATCAAATTTTTTCTCGGGAGGAAAATCCCGGTAATTCAAAGGTAAAAAACCTAAGAGTTTTCTAACATTCAAAAGAGTTTCAATTTCATTTTCAAATACAAAATGAGCAACACCGCTTTTGCTGGCATGGGTTTCAGCACCACCAAGTTCTTCAAAGCTCACATCTTCATGAGTTACAGTTTTTACCACATTCGGACCGGTAACAAACATGTAGCTTGTGTTTTTAACCATAAAAATGAAATCTGTTATTGCAGGAGAATAAACCGCGCCGCCGGCACAAGGTCCAAGAACCACTGATATTTGAGGTATAACTCCCGAGGCAAGAGTGTTCAAAAGAAATATATCTGCATAACCGCCAAGACTAACAACCCCTTCCTGAATCCTGGCACCTCCGGAATCATTCAAGCCAACAACAGGAATTCCTGCTTTCATTGCCATCTTCATAACTTTAACTATTTTTTCCGCATGAGCCTCTGAAAGTGAGCCACCAAATACTGTAAAATCCTGGCTGAAAAGAGCGACCTGTCTGCCATCTACTTTTGCAAAACCGGTTACAACACCATCACCCGGATAACGTTGATTATCCAGCCCAAAGTCTTTAGACCTGTGTTTAACGAACATATCGATCTCATCAAAGCTTCCTTCATCAACAAGCAGTTCAATTCTTTCGCGGGCTGAGAGCTTGCCTTTGCTATGCTGGCTTTTGATCTTATCTTCACCACCACCGAGCTTGGCTTCTTCTTTAAGCTTCAGCAGTTCTTTTAATTTATTAACCATTTGATTTACTTTCTATTTGATACTTAAAATTAGCAATTGCAATTTTATTATTCGAGCTCTTCACTAATTGTCAGCAATTAAGAAAGGATTATACTTTTTTTCATAACCAATGGTGCTTAATTCGCCATGACCGGGATAAATTGTTACTTCATCGGGTAAAGTGAATAATTTTTGTTTAATTGATTCTGTTAATATACTATAATCACCACCCCACAAGTCTGTTCTACCAATTCCTTCTCTAAAGAGAACATCACCCGTAATACAGATTTTTTGATCCCTTAAATATATGCAATACTCCCCTGGTGTATGTCCGGGAGTGAATAAAAATTCCAGTTTAGTTTCAGCCAGCTCCAAAATCAGGTCTTCAGTAATAAAATTATCGGGCATTGGCGGATTGGCAATGGTCAAACCGAACATTCCGGCTTGCATCCGGGCATTCTTTAAAAGAATAAGATCTTTCTCAGGGGCAAAATATTCTGTATTATATTTTATTTTTACATAGCCGCAGCCAAGTATATGATCTATATGACAATGTGTATTTATCAAATACCTTAGTTTTAACTTATTGTATTCAATAAACTCGTCGAAAGTTTTTTGTTCAGCCGCATCAGACATGCCCGGATCGATAACAGCGCACTCTTTCAGTACATCATCCCAAATGATAAAAGTATTTTCTGAAAAATAATTGAATACAAAACTTTTAATCTTAATCAATAAATTATTTCCGGAAATTATGTTTTATTTTTTTTGACAAATTATTTGTATAGGCAGAATAATTATTTTTTATTTCCTGCATCGAATCTCCACCAAATTTTAAAAGGAAATGTTTCGCAATTACCCAGGCAAGCATACTTTCGGAAATCACGGCACAAGCAGGAACAGCTGTAATATCACTTCTTTCATAACGGGAATTGACTTCCTTCATAACCTTTAAATCAACACTTTTTAAAGGTTTAGCCAAAGTTGAAATTGGTTTCATTGCGCAGCGGACAATTACCGGACTACCATTAGTTATTCCACCCTCAATGCCGCCGGCATTATTAGTTGGTCTGATGAGCTTACCCCCGGTAAGTTTAATTTCATCCTGAATTTCTGAACCAAAACTTTCAGAACCGGAAAATCCTGAGCCAATTTCAATTGCTTTAACCGCATTGACAGACATCAGATGAAAGGCAATATCGGCATCTATCCGTCTATCGAATTGCATAAAGCTACCCAACCCAAGTGGTACTCCTGTTGCAATTAAAATAAACGTTCCGCCAAGAGTATCGCCCTTAGGTTTTGCCCTGAGGATTTTGTTTACAATGCCTGTTTCCTGTTTTTTATCCAGCACCCGAACTTCACTCTTATCTGCTTTTTCAGAAATTAACCATCCTGAATCTTTAATTTTATTTCCAAGAAGTTTTTTCAAAAACATTTGTTTTGAATAAATACCGCCTAAACTTTCTACGAAACTTCCAACTGAAATTCCAAACACTTCGAGAAGCTTACGTGCAATACTGCCCGCAGCAACCCTGGCTGCTGTTTCTCTCGCACTCGATCTTTCAATGGAATTTCTTATGTCTTTATAATCATATTTTATAGCACCGACAAGATCTGCATGACCAGGACGCGGAATTGAAATATCCTGGTAATTTTTCGGAAGTTTTGCTGAATCCATTAAGTGCTTCCAGTTAATCCAATCCTTATTTTCTAATGTTAGCGTTATTGGAGAACCGAGTGTTTTGCCGAATCTGACCCCACTTAAAATTTGTGCAGAGTCTGATTCTAATTTCATACGGCTGCTTCTGCCGAAGCCGGATTGCCGTCGCTTTAGGTGAAGATTAATATATTTTTCAGTTATTGGAAGATCAGATGGGATTCCCTCAACAATAACTGTAAGAGATTTACCGTGGGATTCACCTGCTGTTAAGAACCTGATCATATAAATAATTTATTAGTTAGGTTAGTAAATATAAAAAAACGTCCCGATTATACGGGACGTTTTCCGAATCAATAAGAATTTAATGATTATTCCGGGATTTCTATTCCAACAAATCTTGCATTTCCCTGTTTGTCTATAACTTTAAGCAATAGGGCGGAGCCTTTTTTCTCCTGGATAGCACCTTCAAGATCATCGACATTCTTTATTTTGTCTTTGTCAGCCTCAACTATAACCAAACCTGAAAAGAGTCGTTGATCTTCAGCTTTGCTGAATGGCTTTACTTCCGTAATAAGCACTCCGAATTCAACATTAAAATCTGTTTTTTCTCTATCAGAAAGATTTTTAACTGATAATCCAATCTCATCAAAGCTTGCAGTACTGATCTCAGTACCTTTTTCGTTATTGTCTTCATTCTTATTTGAAACAGGTTCAGATTTTTTGTCTTCGTCTCTGGCTTTTAGCGTAACTTTCCTTTCGAAAGTTTCTCCGTCCCGGAAAATTTTAAGTGTAATTGTTGTTCCCGCAGTTTTCGATGCAATATAGCTCTGAAGTTCATTAGGTCTGTTTACCTCACGGTTATCAACTTCCAAAATAACATCTCCGGGTTTCAAATCAGACTCAGAAGCTGCGCCGCCTTCAACCAAACCCTGAATTATAATTCCTCTTGGTTTATCCATACCCAAAGACTTCGCAATTGCATTATCCACCTCACCAATATTTATTCCGATATAGCCACGACTAACTTTGCCATGCGCAATAAGATCTTCTGCCACGGCTTTTGCAAGGTTAACCGGAATTGCAAAGCCGTAACCTATGTAAGTTCCTCCACCGCCTGAAGCGATTGCCGAATTTACACCGATTACAGCTCCTGATAAATCTACAAGAGCACCACCGCTATTGCCCGGATTAATTGCAGCATCGGTCTGTATAAAATTTTCCACACCATAACTATCTCTTATTAAACCAAGCTGACCTCTTCCGATTGCACTGACGATTCCTGCAGTAACGGTTGAAGAAAGTGAAAGTGGGTTGCCTATAGCCATTACCCATTGACCCACTTTGAGGTTATCCGAATTTCCAAGATAAGCTACAGGAAGATTATTTGCTTCAATTTTAACAACTGCAAGATCTGTCAACGGGTCTGTTCCAACTACAACCGCATCAAATTGTCTTTTATCCCAGAGCCCTACAGTTACTTTATTCGAGTTCTCAACGACATGGTTATTGGTAATTATGTAACCATCCGCCGAAATAATTATTCCGCTTCCGGAACCTTTTTGTTCTTTAGGCATATCTTTAAATGGAAAGAAAAACCAATCGCTGTGCGGGTTTTCTCTTTCGGCAACAACCGTTATCTGAACAATTGCGGGTGTAACTTTTTCGGCAACTTCAATAAATGCCTGGCTGAATGATGATGCATCGGCATCAAGTTTTACCGGTGGTTCGGTTGCTCCAAGATTTAAATCTGCGAGCATCGGGCGGACTAATCCAAAACCGGAAACTAGAACGGCTCCGAATATTACTCCGATCAGTAGTAAAGTTAGAGCACCGATTATTCCTTTAATTTTCATATTATTACCTCCAATAATTGAATATCATAAATTAGCATTAGATCATCTGGCTATTACCAGAATTGTATAAATATATCGCTAAAAACCTCTAAACGAATAATTTAAGTGATTGAATCCCTTTAAAACCGGGAACGTGATATTTTAAGAATTTTTCAATTAACTCAATGGCCCGGTCGGAAATATTGTTATTAAAAGAATTAGTTACAAAGTTGTTTTTTAGACACAAAAGATATGTTAAAAGTTCCGGATTAATCCTAAAAATATCAACCGATGGTTTTTTGCATTTACCGCATATCAGTCCTTTATCAAAGTTAAAATAAAAATCATCGTTAGCGCCGGCTACTTTACCGCACAAAGAACAATTTTCAATCTGTATTTCATAGCCGGTTACTTTTAAGATAAATATTAAAAACCTGCCAAAAATAATTTCCGGATGTTCATTTGATGAATTAAATTCAGATAAGATTTGAATCAAAGCTTTAAAGAGATTTTTATTTACCTCGTGCTCTGCTGTTAAATTTTTGATGAGCTCAATGGTCGCATAAGCAAATTTCAGTTTTTCCAGGTTTGATTTTACCACAGGGTAATGCTCCAAAATATCGGCACCTGAAATCATCTGAACTTCACGCGATTCTTTTTTATAGATTACGACTAATAGATGGTTTATCGGGTCGATAATTCTGCCATATTTAGATTTCGGCGAACGGGCTCCTTTAACTATTGCACTGAGTTTACCCTCTTCTTCAGTAAACAATGAAACAATACTGCTTGTATCACCGTAGTTTAATTTGCTCAGAACCACGGCTTCAGTCTTTATAATCTGACTCATCTTAAAGTAGAGTGCCTGTGTTAAGAAAATTATACGGAAATGTAAATACATCTTCTTCGGTTATAATTCCTTTAATGAGATGAGAAGGGGTAACATCAAAAGCAGGAGTGAAAGCATTATAATGATGATGAGTAATCAGATTTTGATTGATTGTAAGAATTTCATCTTTGTTTCTGTATTCGATAACAATCTCTTCTCCCGAAGCTATATTTTTATCGATAGTTGTTGATGGTGCTGCAATATAAAAGGGCACGTTATGATAATTTGCAAGGATTGCCAGACAATATGTGCCGATTTTATTTGCAGAATCGCCGTTAAGTGCAATTCTGTCAGCACCTGTAATTACCAGATCAACCTTTCCCTGTTTCATAAGTTCTGCAGCAGATGAATCGGTTTGAACCGAAAAAGGTATCTTACATTTTTCAAGCTCAAATGCTGTTATTCTCAACCCCTGAAGCAGAGGTCTGGTTTCATCTGCATAAACATGATTTACAAGCCCATTTTCAAAAGCTGTTTTGATTACTGAAAATGCCGTGCCATCACCGCCTGTTGCAAGTTTACCTGTGTTGCAATGAGTTATTACATTGGATTTGTGTTTAAATACAGCCAGGCCGTTCAGTCCAATCTTCCGGCAATATTCTTCATCTTCTTTATGAATATCTTTTGCACGATTAAGAAGAATATCATAAAGATTTTCAGAATCCAGATTCTTCTCAAAGCATTTTTTCATTTCCCCGATTGCCCAAAAAAGATTTACAGCTGTTGGTCTTGTGGCAGCAATTCTTACGTAAGCATTATTAAATTTTTCTTTTATTTCAACTTTATTTTTTATTTTAATTTTATCTTCTTTAACTGAAAGTGCCAGTGCATAGGAGGCGCAGATACCAATCAATGGAGCACCGCGCACTTCGAGCCGCTCTATGGCAAGGGCAATCCTTTCGTAATCATCAGTTGCAATATATTCTTCTTCAAGAGGAAGTTTGGTCTGATCTAAAAAAATCAGTTTATCGTTAAGGAACTTAACCGAAAAATAATCATCTTTACTCATTGCCTGCCTCCTCCTGATCGAATTTTGATAAGTTCAGGAATTCTCTGAATCTATCTTGTATTTGCAGGTAGGATAGTTCTTCCAAGGATTGTGTGCTGAATTTTTCGACACAGAATGAAGCCATAGTGCTTCCGTAAATCACCGCACGTTTAAGGTTAGCAGGACTTAAATCCCTTGTCTTATGAAGATAACCTGTAAATCCACCTGCAAAAGCATCGCCTGCGCCTGTTGGGTCAAAAATAATTTCGAGCGGGTAAGCAGGTGCAGAAAATATAACGTTTTCCATGAACAGCATTGCGCCATGCTCGCCTTTTTTTATTATAAGTATCTCAGGGCCAAAATTCCGGATTTGCTTTGCTGCTTTAATAAGATTGGGTTCATTTGTAAGCAGTCTGGCTTCGGAATCGTTAATGATTAATACGTTCACTCTTTTTAACAGTGCTAATAGCTCGCTTCTCATTCCGTTTATCCAAAAATTCATTGTATCACAAACGATAAACTGAGGATTGCTTAATTGATCAAGTACGTTAGACTGCAGTACCGGATCTATGTTGCCAAGGCATACGTATCTTGATTTCCTGAATCGTTCAGGAATTATCGGGTTAAAATTCTTAAATACATTTAGCTCTGTAAAAAGCGAATCCCGTACATTTAAATCATAATGATATCTGCAGCCGTAACGGAAGGTTTTTTCACCCTCAATAATTTGCAAGCCATCCAAATCTACATTTTTCTGCCTGAGGAGATCTAAATATTCTCCCGGAAAATCAGAACCAACAACACCAACAAGCTCTATAGGGCCCGAGAAATAACTTGCGGCAAGAGAAATAAAGGTAGCAGAACCACCGAGTGCGTCTTTAATTTTATCGAACGGTGTTTCAACTGAGTCCAAACCCAGAGAGCCGACAACTAGTAAACCCACTGTTTTCCTTTTAAAGTGATTAAATCCTGATTTTATCGGGATAAAAATACTTAAAAGAGATTTGAATGCACAACGAATAGTATATGAAGCAACAAATAACAAAACTCAAATCACAAATAAATTCCAATTTCAAAAATTCAAATATCAAACTTTCTGGTTTTGAAATTTGAGAATTAATATTTAGATATTGTTTGCTATTTGATGCTTGTTATTTGGAATTTATGGCAACTTTATTTCCACAAAATGCAAAAAGCTTTTTTTATTCAGAAAGTAGTCTTCAATTATATCAACTGCTTTTCTTTGACCGGGCCAGGCAAGAAGATTTTTGGCTTCCTCTTTTTTAACCCATTTGAACTCTGTGTGTTCATCGGAAATTTTAATTTCAGGTCGTCCCTCCACTTTAGCGGCAAATACAGGCAGCAGACAAATGTATTCGTCTTTTGGCTCATAGAAAGAATTGATTGTCGGTGCAACCCATAGTTGAGTTGGATTTAAACTTGTTTCTTCTTTTATTTCACGAAGAGCTGTCTCGTACGCTTTTTCACCATCCTTAATTTTTCCGGTTACCATTTGCCACAAACCGGGGTAAACCTGATCGCCGGCTCTTTTCAAGAGTAGAAATTCAATTCCGTTTTCTGATTCACGGAAGATGTGAGCTTCAATCATAGTAGAGACGATATTCATTTTAGATATCCCTTCAAAATAATTTCAGTTAATTAGTTTTATTAGCTCATAAACAAAAACATGTTTGCATTAATGCTTTACTGCATGGTATTAGTTGCTCTAATTATATTTTTTTTCAAGCAATCATGCAAACATTCAATCATACATCCATCCATTTATGCATCCATTCAAGCATGTCATGCTCCGCTCAGAAGTACGCTCTTGCTTCCGCCCGTGCGGTATGAATTACTCTTCCCTCTCCCTGCCATCTGCCATCGTAGCTTACAGTTGTTTGCAGAAACGAAGCAACCCTGTAATCAAAATTTAAACGCCAGTAATAGTTCTTACCGACCTGGTTTCCATTTAACATTTCATAAGGAATATAATTTTCTGAAGTATTTGCCAGCAACTCGGTTCTTTCAGCTTCTATACGCAGCCTGCCGGTCTGTGCAAACGATAAATTCATTCTAAGCAGCTGTGAATTTAGATCTATTATTGTCGGTTTTTCCGGGAATGAGTCTTCGCTTTTTCCAAACTTAAAAATAAAACCGACTTCCAGGTCTTTTAACGGCCGATAAGAAAAATCGGATAAAACTTTATTATCAACAATTTGTCTGCTTCTGGTAGATGGCTGTGGTGCATCAACATTATCTGTTAAATTTTCGATATCTGTTTGAATGCTAATTTCTTTTACAAGTCTGAATCTAATACGCAGACTTCTTTCCCTGTTGTAACCTTTTTCAATTCCGGAATTAAAATCGCTGAGAGCAAATTTCTGAGAATACCTGAAGCGAAATGATAGATCCTGTCGGTTTTCGTTGATAAAAATATCCTGCAGGAAAAAATTTGCACCACGTATAGTTACACCCGGCACCTGGAAATATTTCAATTGTAAAAGATAAATTTTAGCCAGATCGTCTTCGCGGGTTATCTCCTCAATTCGCCAGGATGTTTCTGTTGAGAGCGGCTTAAAAATTTCAGCTAAAAATGTATTCGGTTTAAAGATTTCAGCATATTTAATTTTCCAACGTGTATTAGTTTTTAAATTGATTACAGGAAATAACTCATCAGTCGGAATAGTTACTAGTATGAAATCACCATCGTACAATGTAGGTTCAAACTCATTATCATCCGCAATACCATTATTATTTAGGTCGCCAAGATACCTGTAATTACCGGTTCCCTGCTCAACCCGAACAAATACTTTCTCCAGCTTAGCCTGCTTCTCGGTATTTACTTCGTAAAATAAATCTCCGTCAACAATAGATTTCCAAAATTTAAACTTCGACTGCGACCTTACCAGGAGCTGCTCAGCATCCAGAGAACCTGCCTGCTTAAATGCATCAGTATAATTTCTGTTTCTTATTGTAAGATTCAGCGAGGTTGATACTTCTTCAATACCACGGTACGATAACTCATATATCTGTGCTCTTGACTCAGATTCCTTTTTCATCATACCATTCAAAGGTAAATAATCATCGCGGTAAGAGTATTTTGCCGTAATACCTAATCCTTCAAGATCAATTAATTGCAGGTATGGATTAAGCTCGAAGTATTTCAGACTGCCTGATAATAAGGAATCAATTCCCTCATTCCGGCTTTCTTTATTCTCTGCCAGAAAATTAAAACCGGGTTTCAGCTTCCAGAAAATATAGTGTGCATCTGCATTGTGCCTCCACCAAAAACTTTTTGTATTTCCATTTCTCGTATCAACATAATCAAGATTATAAAAAGCATTATAAGTTTGCTTATTCGAAAATCTGATTGAGTTATTGTATCTGTTAGATTGAAAAGTATCTCCTCTTTTCAGGAAACCGGCAAGTGAAATAATATTTAATTCTTCAATAGGAATAAGATTTAATCTTGCTTCGCGAAACTGCTCATCTACCTGAGTTGATGATCCGGAAGTGTTGTAAATTCTGTCAAACTCAACTTCATTAAATCTGTCAGTAGATGTAAAGCGTCTGTCAATGAACCTTTCCTTATACGAGAATCCAATTTCCCCCAAATCAAACGTACCGATTGATATCTGTGTTGGTAAAACATTAAATAAAAAATTGGCAGCAAATCCGTAATTATCGCCATCATCCAGGGCAGAGAACCTGTTTTTATCCCAGAGGCTTCCGGCATATTCCATGTTAAATATTATGTTTTTAAATGGATTTAATGACGCGGTAATGTTTCCAAGCTGTTTGAGCTGTGGTAAAGGAAGAAGTATAATCGGGAGATAACCTCCCTGCATAATTCCAACAAACCTGAATTGACCTAATGCATCACGCACGTAATCACCATTTCCTTCACCAACATAACTGAAAGACACATTATAAACTGAAAGGGAATCGCCCGGGTTGAATATATAATAAGTGAAGGATTGGTTATTAATTAGCGTATCCACAGCCTGGTAAATTCCCCGGCGTACACCAAGCGAATCCGGTTCTACAAGAACAGCACCCGGTTTTACAGCTTTCAGCGGATCATCTCCTGCATTGCTGAGTATTTGTTTATCATTTTCAGAAAGTGAAATATCGATTGGTGCATTCTTATCATCTCCTTCCTGCAGGTATTGCATACCAATCTTTAACTTATCATCGAAGAATCCGCTTACAGCTCCGCCTCCGAAAAAATTTCTTGCATATCTTCTGTCAGTATATTCGAAATCAACTGAAATCCTGCTGGCCTTGGTGATTAATTTTCTGGGTGTAAAAGTGATAGTTGCATTGGAGTACTCTATTGTATAATCGTTATTTTCTCCACGAACCATCTCAATTCCATCGAGAAAAACTCTTTCAGTTCCGGCAAGCACTATGATATCTTTTTCGCCATTAAGACCGGTGAGCTGATAAGGACCCTGAACTTCATCAACTCCATTAAAATTATTTGTATTGAACTTGCCTCTCTGCCCGGCAATGGCAATGTAGCCACTGTAAGGATTAAAATTGAGAGTTCCCATCAATCCCTGCAGCTTTCGATTAATAACCCCGAACTCGCCGTTCCTGTTGCTAAGGTTATAATCTCCGAATACACCGGAAGCATTCGGATGGTTAATCTGAATAAATACTTTATCAATTTCTTCAAGCTTTTCTGTATTTCCTTCGGGTTGAATGGGTGTATTCTGATCGGTTAATGCGGCGACTATTTCAATATCCTCTGTAAGTTTTCCTGAGAGCTGCAATCTTAACCCGCTGTTAAGCGTAAAATCTTTTGTAGTTCCGACAGTAAAACCTCTTATCAATGTCCCGCTTTTTTGCATACCGGGGCCAAAAATTGCATCCGGTGAAAAACCGGCACCCTCAGTTTGAACAACCTGTATCGTATCCCCGCGCTGTTCGTCATACCGAACTACAAGGCTTCGCATCTTGTACTCTTTTTTTAATCCCAGCCGGATTGTTTTATAAATAACTACCAAGGTATCGAAGATTGAATATGGTAATGTATCTGAGAGAGTAAAAGTTGTTGTTGAATATGAAAACCGATAATCTTTATCCCTACGTAAAACCGAGTCCCCAAGAATAATCTTTTCACTGAATGGAATAATGGATACACTTGAAATTTCGTACTTGTTGCTTAGGTTGATGGGGATTGAATCGGTTAAAGTTTGAATGCTGTATTCACTTTGACCGTAGACACCCTTCAGTACGGGAATTGATACAAGCAAAAATAAGATAGTTCGATGGCTTAATTTCAAAAAGGATATAAGGATTTTGATTTTGAAATGTAAATTTAAGAAGGGGTTTATTCAAGTCCATATTGGGAGTATGGAAGAAATTTTAATGCATTTTAGAAGGCAATCAAAATTCAGATTTGAAAAAACTTATTCGTATCTCAACGCTTCAATCGGGTCAAGATTGGCGGCTTTGTAAGCTGGGTAGGTTCCGAAAATCAACCCGACAATGATACACATTGTAATACCTATTATCACCCAATCGTATGGTATTGCCATCTGTGCATTTAAGAAGCTGCCGGCAAAGTTTCCAATTCCTATTCCGAGAGCAATACCGGCAACTCCGCCGATAATGCATAAAATTACGGCTTCAATAAGAAACTGAATAAGTATGCTGGATTTTTTTGCTCCGATTGCTTTCCTGATTCCAATCTCCTTAGTTCGTTCTGTAACTGAAACAAGCATGATATTCATTATTCCAACTCCAGCAGCTATGAGCGCTACAAGCGAAACCGCAAGTGCACCAATTTTAATCGGGCCTGTTATGTCATTAACCTGCGTAATCATAGATTCATTGCTGAAAATATAAAAATCATCAGGCTCGCCTATAGGAACTCTTCTGATTTTCCTGAAATGACCGATGGCAGCTTCAATAACATCGTTGTAAGATTCTTTGCTCGGCGCAGTAACCGTTATATTCACACTCCTGTTGTATTTACCATAAATCGATTGCCATGTTGTAATAGGCATAATTATATAATTATCCCGGCTTTCGCCAAACATAGCTGGTTGTTTTTGAAGTACACCTATAACTTTTAAAGGTTTGGTATCTACCCTCACGGTTTGTCCTACAGGATTTAAATTTGGAAATATTTTATCAACTACATCGGGTCCGAGCAGGCACACATTTGCAGAATAAAGAACATCGTTTTCCCTAAGATCTCTGCCATAATCTACATTCCATTCATTTGTTCTCATTGCATCCACTGTAGCGCCAGCAACGCTGATGTTTGGATTGGTTTCCAGGTTTCCGAATTTGACAACTTTGCCGAACTGCCATTGTTCGGCACCAACGTATGATGCCTGCGTAAGTAGCTCTTTCAGCCTGTATGCTTCATCTATGGTGATATCTTTTCTGTTCCGGTCGCTTCTGTTATGACCTGGTCCTTGCATCGGCTCATGCTTTTGTATCTGGAATGTATTTTTACTAAGCATAGCCAATCCATCTTCTATGCTGTTTTGAAGCATGGTGATGATAGTCATGATAACGATAATGGAAAATATCCCAACAACCACACCAAGAATTGTAAGGGAAGTTCTTAATTTATTATTAATGATCGATTGAACTGATATCGAAAATAACTGGTCAATTCTCATTTACTCATACCTCAATGATTCTACAGGGTCGAGTTTGGAAGCAGTGAAAGCAGGCGCAAAGCCGGATAAAATTCCTGTAAGGGCAGATACGCCTATTGCGATTACAACCGAATCGACCTGTATTGAAGTTGGAAAATATTGGTTAAGCATCATGCTGCCTAAAATAGCAGCAAGTAAACCGGCAATACCGCCGAATATGCAAATAGAGGAAGACTCAAGAAGAAATTGTGTAAGAATAGTTCTGCGTCTTGCACCTATGGCTTTCCTAATTCCGATTTCTTTGGTTCGCTCACGAACGGAAACGAACATAATATTCATTATGCCGATTGCCCCGACAAAAAGTGATAGCCCGGTGATAAACAAGCCTGCAATCTGAATTACCCCGACAACCGAGTTATAATTATTCATCAAACCTTCCTGCTGGTTGATTGAAAAATCGTTTTCTTCGTCGTGCTTAAGCCCTCTTACTTTTCTCATTACTCCCTCAGCTTCAGATTTAGTTTCTTCAACCAACGCAGGGTTCGGAGCTCTTACGTTTAAGGTTACGGTTCCTCTGTGCTCTGCTAGAAAATTTTTAAATATTGACCCGATTGGAATGAAGACCTGATTATCCGGGTTCCAAGGACCTAAAATAAAACTTCCTTGTTCAGAGAGTACGCCAACAACTTTAAAATTTGCACCGCCTATTTTAATTGTTTTGTCAAGAGCATCACCACGGGGGAAAAGTTTCCCGGCAACCTCACTACCAATAACAGCTACCTGCCGCGAAGCATTACTTTCAATCTCGCTGTAAAATCTTCCCTGGTCAAAAGTGAAATTAGTGGTTTTAACATATTCTGCATTGGAACCGGTTAGAAAAACGCCATCAACTCGTTTGTCCTGATATTTTACATTTTGCTGGGAATTAATTACAGGTGCTACTGCAATTGGAAGGCGTGCAAGCTCTTTGAATTTCTCGTAATCAGCCATCTCAATATTTTTCCGGTTCCTCATTCTCCACCAATCCTCATTAGAAAACCATGCCCATTTATCAATATATAAAACATCGGATCCCAGGGCACTTATACCCTGCTGAAATGAATTATCAATACCTTTGATCGCTGTAGACATTAAAACAACCACTGTAATTCCTATAAAAATACCAAGCATAGTAAGAGAAGTGCGCACTTTGTTAGCGCGTAAAGCCCGCATTGCAATCAGAAGACCTTCTTTAAGTTCGAATAATATGTATCTCATATTTTTATTGAAGTAATTTTCTTACTAAAGTTACTCAGTTTTATTAAATACTCAACACATTAATTAGTGCCGCTTAATCTTGAATTGGGTATGTACCTTTTTTGAACTCTTTCGTCGCTCTCAATCAGTCCATCCTTCAATCTTATTATTCTCGCAGCATGTTCGGCAATATACTCCTCATGTGTTACAAGGATTATAGTGTTTCCATTTTCATGAATTTCGTTGAATAACTCCATGATCTCTTCTCCTGTTTTCGAGTCCAGGTTTCCTGTCGGCTCATCGGCAAGAATTATGGAAGGATTAGTAATCAAAGCACGTGCAACAGCAACCCTTTGCCTCTGACCGCCGGAAAGCTCATTCGGTTTGTGATGCATCCTGTCAGAAAGCCCAACATCTGTAAGAGCCTTGGCAGCGCGTTCCCTTCTTTCTGAATAGGGAACACCGGCATAAATCAGAGGAAGCTCAACATTATGCAGGGCATCCGATCTCGGAAGCAGGTTGAACGTTTGAAATACAAATCCGATTTCCCTGTTCCTTATTCGTGCAAGTTCATTATCATTCATTTCACTAACACTAACACCATTAAATTCATATTTACCTGAAGTTGGTGTATCGAGGCATCCGAGCATATTCATTAAAGTTGATTTACCGGAACCAGATGGACCCATTATTGCAACGTATTCGTTCTTGTCAATTCTTAAGGAAACATCCCGGAGCGCATGAACTTCTTCAAGTCCAACCTGATATATTTTTGCTATATGTTCTATGCTGATTATATTCATTTTATTCCTGGGGTAACTAATTGTTTATCTCTTCCGGTTCGTGCTCACCACCGCTGCCTTTCTTCTCAACTCTCACAATCGAACCGTCATTCAATTCCCGGGAGATTGCTCTGTAGCTGCCTGAAACAACTTCTTCCCCGCCAACTAAACCGCTTTTGATTTCAAGATAATTATCATCGCTTATACCTGTTTCTACCAAAACCATTTTAGCTTTGCCGTTTTCTACAAGAAAAACAACTTCCTTCGGTTTATCATTTTTCCATTCCTGCTCATTGCCGTTTTCCCCGGTAGTTTTTTCTGATTTGGTAGTGTCATTTAGCTGTGGTATATCAGTTCTGGCAGTTACACTTTGTATCGGAACGCTTAAAACATCAGAAACAGTTTCTGTTTCAATATCGGCATTGCAAGACATCCCCGGCCTCAGGTTCGGATCCAGATCAATCAACTTAATCTTAACTTCAAAATTTACAACCTGTTCCTGCGTTCCAAATCCTGTTGCCTGAGCGCTGTTTCCAATTTGAGTTACAACCCCGTGAAATTCCCTGTCGCCAAAAGCATCAACTTTTACGTTTGCAGTATCACCTACTGAAACAAGCACAACATCGTTTTCATCCACTTCCACAACAGCCTCCATATTGCTTAAATCGGAGACTGTCATAATATCTGTACCCTGGCTGAATCCGCTGCCTAACACTCTTTCGCCAAGCTCCACATTTAATTGAGTAATAATTCCATCCATAGGAGAATAGATAGTTGTTTTGTAAAGTGTTTCAAGAACTTCTCTGAGCTGTGCTTTACTTTGAAGAACATTTGCCTGAGCTGACTCATTACTCGCCTTGCTGGTCAGATAGTTAGCTTCAGCAGTTTCAAGTTCAGAATTACTTGCCAGTCCTTTCGAGTGTAGTTCCTTAACCCGATCATATTCTAGTTTAATTCTGTGAAGTTCTGCGTTACTCATTTGTAAGGAAGCTTCGGAAGATTTAAGATTAGCTTCAAGCCTGTCTTTTTGAGCCATATACTGATCACCTTTTATCTTAATCAATAGCTGTCCTTTCTTAACAATATCTCCTTCCTTAACAGGCAGGTTAATAATTTCACCTGTTACTTCCGGCGTTATAACAACTTTAAATTCCGGATCGATTATACCCGTAGCTGTAACTGTCTGAGTAATGCTTCTTTTTTCAACCTTTTCGGTTTGAACTAAAATGATTTCCTCTTTGCCACCGCCAGCCAGAGCGATAATTATCAGCAGAATAATCAGCAACCCGATTCCACCGAAGATGATTAGCTTCTTTTTTGATTTTTTCTTTTTACCATTTGCCATTTAGTTTATCTCCTGTTAAAAACTATTTTTCATATTGTTTATAGTCCAGATTTCCAAGCTGGTATTTTAGCTGCTGACTTAATACAATGTAAGAAAATTGTGAATTGATTAAATCTGTCAATGCAGTTGTATACCTCGAGTTGGCAATAAGAACATCCAAAAGTTTTCCGGAACCAAGCGAATATTTCTCCTCTTCAATTTTCAGATTTTCATTCGCAGCAGTTACATTATTTTCACTAACAATGAGACCCTTTTGAGCAGCTTCTAAGTTAAGGTAAGTTATTTTCAACTGCCTTTTTATATCCCGCTCCAGATCATTTAACTCGATTTCAGTATTTTTTGCCTGCACTTCAGCATATTGAACACGATTGCTCACCGACCACCCGGAAAACACGGGGATGTTCAGACTCAAACCAAAAGAAAGAGTTCTTGATTGATCAAGATTTGAAAGATTATCAGTAAATAACGAGTAATATCCGTTTGCAGAAAGATTTGGCCAATGACCCGACTGCGAAATAGTAACTCCGTCCCTCGCACTTTCCAGATTTAATAGTGCGCTCTTAAAATCCGCACGCTGGCTTAATGCTGCATCAACGAGTTCGGACATATCCCGGAAGTCAGATAGCAGATCGGTATTCAATATTTCAATTTCTACTGAAGTGAGTGAATCAGAGAATTCGTACTCCTGCAAAACATCTATGCCCAGGTAGTAGAGAAGATCTTTTTCTGCCGTTGCCAGCTGATTTGAAGTATTAATTAATTCCAACTCTGCGTTACCTCTCGCAACTTCCTGCTGATAAACATCGGCAAGGGTTGCTGCACCGAGCCGACTTCGTTCTTTGATGGTTTCAAGGTTCTTCTCGTTCCATTTAAGATTATCTTCTTTAACATTAAGCAGCTGCCTCGTGTAAACAATATTATAGTAAAAAGTCATTGTTTGGAATACAATATCCTGCTTTAATCTTTCGAGAGAAAATTCGGCTGACTCCAGTGTATTTTTGCTTTGTGAAAGAGTGGCAAAATTTGAAAGCCCGTCGAATAATGTCCAATTGGAATAAACACTTCCATTGTAGCTGCGTGAAGTTGTTGTAGTTGCAACACGGGGCACCGGTATACCATTAATTACTATGGAACCGATTCCTTCAACATTGGATTGAGACCAATCCCAGCCGGCATTAAACCCAAGAGATGGCAAAAAATTTCCCCAGGCTGCCTGAACACCCGATTCAGCACTTTCCAAATTATTTTTGGATTTTAAGAGGTTAGAGTTTTTATGAAGCGCTATTGTTATAGCGTCCTGAAGACTTAACTTTTGCTGAGAAAAAGCTTCAATTGTTACTAAAAACGTTAATAATAATATTAGAAAAATTCGCATCCTTTACTCCAGGTTGGTTTTATTTCTTTTATTAGACAATTTGACAAACATGTTAGTTACAATGAATTGAAGTTGAAAATTCAATGCAAAAATATTATATACAGTCATCTATTACTAATTAACTTTACAAACGGCTTAATTATTACACTATCGGCGAATTACCAACATAATTTTTGAGCTAAAAAGCGAAGGAATATTTAAAGTGCTACAAAATCTCAACAAGGGAAATTCAAACTTTAATCCAATTATAATTAATTTATTTTAGCAGTAAAAAGGAGAAACATGCATTTACATTTCAAAAATTTAATCACACACATTGCAGTAATTCTTTGCTTGTTGTTTCTCAGCACGCAGACAGATTGTTTTGCTCAGCAGAATTTTACAATTTTCGAGGATCCTGTCGGCAGCGGCGGTTCCACAAACCAGCAGCAGGATAGTGGAGTGGACAACACTTTTATTTATGTAGTCGGCGGCGCAATAATTGTTGGGATTATTGCTTATGCTTTACTCACAAAAAAGGATAAAGAGAAAACAGATGCCGATACAACCGCTGTGCTTGGTTCTTCTCCTGTTTTAAGCAGCATGCAAAATACTTTTACTAACAAGCCCGATTTACCTGAAGCAAAACTGCTGCCCGTAGATATTTTCTTCGGGGTGCGGAATGACGCTGCACTGCTAAGGAGCAAGACTTATATGCTTGGCATTTCTGTGGAACTTTAATTTTTAAGTTTGACTTCTTTTCAGAAAGTCATCCTTTATTTTAAGAAGATATTCGTACGCTTCGTCATAATTATTAGCAATTATACCATCAAGTATTGCTTCTTCAATTGCAGATTTAATTTCACCCACTAATCTGGAAGGAGAAATATTACAAACCTGCATAATTTCTTCGCCTCTTACGGGTGATTGAAAAGCTCTGAGCTTATCCTTCTCTTTAACATCAATTATTTTTTTAACTACTGTTTCATAATTGTTAAGATACCGGTTTACTTTTACCGGATTTTTACTGGTTATGTCTGCTCTGCATAATGTTATCAGGTCTTCGAGTTCTTCACCTGCAGCTACAACTAACCTTCTAATTGCTGAGTCTGTAACATCTTCGTTCACAAGAGCTATTGGTCTCAGATGAAGTCTTATTAACTTTTCAACATAATCGAGTTTACCAAATGGAAGTTTCATTCTTTTAAAAATTGGTTTCATCATCCTGGCACCAATTTCATCATGCCCGTGGAAAGTCCAGCCGGTTCCTTCAATAAATTTTTTAGTCTGAGGTTTGGCAATATCGTGAACGAGGGCTGCAAAACGCAGCCAAAGGTTATCAGATTTGGCAGAAACATTATCAACAACTTCGCAAGTATGATAGAATACATCTTTGTGATGATACTCTTCGCGCTGCTCGACACCACCCATCCTGGTAATTTCAGGGAAAACATTTTCCATTACACTAGAAGTATAAAGCAGCTTTAAACCTATAGAGGGTTTTGGTGAAGCTAATATTTTCAGAAGTTCATCAGTAATTCTCTCCTGAGAAACTATTTCCAGCCGATCGCGTAAAAGTTCTGCCGCACGCAAAATTTCTTCAGACACTTCAAACTCCAGCTGTGCGGCAAACCGGAATGCTCTCAGAATCCTCAGAGGATCATCGTCGAAAGTTAAGGCAGGATCTACGGGAGTGCGGATTAGTTTTTTAGTAATATCCTCCAGACCACTGTACAAATCGAGCACCTGTCCGAAATTATTTTTATTTACCGAAACAGCAATAGTGTTTATTGTAAAATCTCTCCTTGCAATATCATCTTCTAAGGTTCCCTCTTGAACCATCGGCTTCCTGCTTATTCTTTTATATGATTCCTTTCTTGCTGCTACAAATTCAAAATTTTTATTTTCGTAAACAAAATGAGCAGTTCCGTAATTTTTATAAATTACTACCCCTTTCACTCCGAGCGATTCTGCAAATGCATTTGCAAATTCCAGCCCTTTACCAACAATGAGGAAATCTATATCGTTAAGATCTCTGCCAAGAATAAGATCTCTTACAAAACCACCAACAACATAAACCTCAGAATTTAGCTTTTCACTAATTTCCGATGCGGATTCAAGAAAACTGAACGGTTTTAATTTTTCAGAAATGTTAATCATTGAACAGCCTTTGATATTTCTATTCCGTTCAAAATATTTTCTGCATTATCATCAAACCAAACTGCCTTTTTAAAGTTTTCATACTGCATTTGATTAATAAGATTATCATCTTTAAAGCGTAGCGACAGTGCCGCCAGCTTCTTTGCATTATCAATATCATTATTTTTTAGCATATACTGTGAGAGATTTAAAACAGCATAAGCGCTGAAGAAATCATTTACTAATATATTTTCTTCAAAGTTTTCAAGAAACAATTCATAACTTTCTTTCAATGATTCGCTGAGTTCTATTAAAAGTGGAACTGAGAAATATGAATACCCGGTTTTATTGATTTTCTTTAGCAGAAGATATTTATCGATATCGCTTCCTTTAATATAATATTCAGTCATATTCTCGTTTAGTAATTCCAGCCTGGTCCTGGCAAGAAGTTCCAGCCTTATATTTGGTTTTGATTCAGCAATAAATTTATAGTATCCTTTCGCTTTTTCCGGTTCACCGGCTAAACTTAGTAAATCTGCAAGCCGGAATTTAAGATTGTATTCATAGGCAGATCCTGAAAAGCTTTCAGAATTATTTTTTAATAATTCAATAGCAGCAGCTACAGAATCCATTTCTTCATAGATTAATGAAAGGCCTATCAATGCCGAAAAATTATCAGACATTTCTAAAACTTCGTTGAAACAACTCATTGCCTCAATGAAGTCTTTCCTGTAATAAAATTCCCACGCAGATTCAAGCCTGCCTGAAATAAAGCGCGGGCAGACTTTCTGAATCAAAGACTGCCTTCCGAAATAATAATTTGCCAATGCATTTCTGTTTTCTATTTTAATTGATGATAAAAAGAGTATATAATTTTTTTCTTCCTCATCTAAATTTACACCGAAGCTGTTTTCGAAGTTATTTGTTCTGTAATATTTTTTAACTTTTTCAATTCCATGATGCTCAATTAAATACTTAACGAACGAGCCTGAATAGATGTATGATAAACCTGATACATTTCCAAAAAAGCTGAAATCAGAAAAGAGATCGGATATATCTGCCCGGAAGTTATGCTGATAAGCTGCAGCTGCCAAAAAATGTATATCTGCATTATCATAAAATCCATCGCAGGCTTCAGCAATTCCTTCAATAAGCGCAGGATTAAAGCCAGCAGCTACTCTGAATATTCCCCAGCCGAAATTACCTGCAAAGCAGTGTGCAATTTCATGTTCAAGAGAAATCTCCCAGTTTTCCAGCGAAACATAAACACAGTTCTGCCATGGTTTTGCTACGTCTGCATTTCCGGAACCAAACAATTTCTTTTTTTGCTCAGGAGATGCAAAGATGAATGAAACAATTCTATGGTTGTAATTTTCCTGCAGATAAACCGAAAGTTTTTCATAGAAATATTCCTGGCTCACTGCAATAAATTTAAGTGTGTTGTCATCAATTTCAGCATCAGCATAAATTGTGAAATGTTCGGTATCCAGACGCACCGGAAGCTCGTGTTTTAATCCAGCAAATGTTGTAGTGAAACCAAGATTTTCAGAGATAACAAAATAAAACAGCGCAGCAGTTGTAATGGCAAAAACTAGTCGGCGCAAAATTTTGCTCCCCACTTTTTTTGCTTTTATTGCATTATAAAAAAGGATAAGAACCATTAAGAAATAAAGAGTATTCAGCAGCCTGTAAAAAAATAATTTCAAACTTACTGATAATCCCTCATCGTAAATTGTTCCCGGGAAATATCCGAACAGTGGATTAAACAGGTAAACCTGCGGATTATAATAAATTTCCAAAGCGGCAATCAGTGCAACCGCAAGGAATAAAAGAATAAAAATTATTACCCGGAATTTTGATATCAGAGCGGCTGAAACTGTCGCCAGTGCAGCACCAATGATTATTGAAGGCATTGTAATTATTATGTAGAACATCAAGCCATCGGTGAAAGAACAAAAGCCTTTCAATAAAGAATTTATAAAGGAAACTGTAAACGGAACTACAAGCAGGTAAAGCAAATTTCTAAGCAAACCAGCTAATTGGGGGAATGAATCTTTTGTTTTAATGAACCTCAGGGAGTACAATCCTGATAGCAGTGTAACAGCAATAGCATTAATAGCAGAAAACTCATAACCGAAAACATTTGCAAGCGGAAGATTAATTAAGAATAAATTCAGAAGAAAAAGCAGAACGAGGTATGCAACAAGATTCTTTTTCCAGGTAAGCAACTTTTTCATATCAACTAATACTCTTTACTTTCCACACGTTGAATATCAGCGCCCAGGCTTCGCAGTTTTTCCTCTATTCGCTGATAGCCCCTGTCTAAATGATAAACACGTAAAACTTCCGTTGTTCCTTCTGCGGCTAAACCAGCTAGTACCAGACTTGCACTCGCCCTTAAATCCGTTGACATTACTTTTGCTCCACTTAATTGCCGCACACCCTGAATGATAGCAGTATTTTTACTAACTGATATCTTTGCACCAAGCCTGTTCAATTCAGGAACATGATTGAACCGATCAAAATATATCGTGTCAGTTACAGAGGAATTTCCATCAACTACAGACATCAGTGCAGTCCATTGTGCCTGCATATCAGTCGGAAATCCCGGATAGACTGACGTGGTTACAGAAACAGGTTTTAACTCAGCATCTGTGCAATCTATGGTTATGCCGGTATTTGCTATTACGATTTTACTTCCGCATTCTTCAAGCTTTATATTTACAGATTCGCTAAGTTTTGCATCAGCATTCTCTATTGTGATTTTACTTTTTGTGATGCAGCCTGCAATAAGCAAAGTTCCGGTTTCTATTCTATCCGGAATAGTTATAACTTCTGAAGCATTAAGTGAATCAACTCCCTCAATTTCTAATTGATTTGTTCCTAATCCATCAATTTTTGCCCCCATGCTTACCAGAAATTCAGCAAGCTGAGTTATTTCCGGTTCAATAGCTGCGTTAGAAATAATGGAAGTCCCTTTGGCAAGTACTGCTGCCATAAGTGTATTTCCTGTTGCGCCAACTGAAGGGACATCAAAATGGATTCTATTTCCTATAAGTGATTTTGCTTTGGCAATAATGTAACCTTCAGTTAATTCTATCTCAGCACCAAGTTTTTTCATTGCCTCAAGATGCAAATTGATTGGTCGTGGTCCCCAGGCACATCCACCTGGCAAGGATACCATTGCTTCACCAAACCTTGCGAGCAAGGGCCCAAGTACATAAATAGATGCACGCATTTTTTTAACATGCTCATAAGGAGCAGTAAAATTATTTATGCGCGAACTATCAATTTCTAAAACATCATTTTTAAAATTTATTACTGCACCAAGATGTTTCAGTAATTTCGACATTGTATATACATCATTCAGTTCAGGTGTATTTCTTAGAATGGATTTTCCTGAAGCCAGAATTGATGCAGGCATAAGTGCAAGCGATGAATTTTTTGAACCGCTGACTTTTACACTGCCCGATAGTTTCCTTCCGCCTTTAATTACAAATTTATCCATGAGAACTGTTAAATCTTTCTAATTGTTTTCTCAAAAGTAATTATAAATAATTGTATTGGCAGAGATTTATTCTCTCAACAACTTAATAAATCACAAATACTATTAATCTGATTTTCATCTTATATCTGTCAGAATCAGAATTGATAAACAAGTCCTCCGACAGTATATTTGTAGCCAATTTTCTAAATACTTACACAGAAAAATAGCAAATTACTGCGAGAATGGCGGAATTTGGCAGACGCGCTAGACTTAGGATCTAGTACCGTAAGGTGTCGGGGTTCGAGTCCCCGTTCTCGCACACACTTAAACTATACACAAAACTTGAGGTTAATTTGGAGTTCAAGGTAAACGATATTTCACAGTCTGAAAGAGAAGTTGAAGTTACACTCACTTATGATGAAATAAGAAATGAAATTGACGCAGAAGTAAAAAAAGAAGCAAGCAAAATTCAAATCTCCGGATTCAGAAAAGGCAAAGTACCAATGCATATCATTAAGCAGCGGTTCGGTGATTCTCTGGAATACGAAGCATCAGAGCATGTTGCAAATTCACGTTTTTGGAAACTGGCTCAGGAGCACAAACTAAATCCAATCGGTCAGCCCGTAATGACTGATATCGATTTTAAACCCGGTGAAGATTTCAAATTCAAAGTAAAATTTGAAACACTGCCCGAGCTAAAGATTAAGAATTATACAAACCAGCTTGTTGAAGTACCGGAAATAATTGTAAAAGACGAAGAAGTGGAAAATGAAATTAATTACATACGTAGAGCTTACTGCACAACCGAAGAAACCGGGTTTGTCGGAGATGATAATTACTTTCTGCTCGATACTACAATGATAAGATTGAATGAAAAAGAAGAACCTTACGAGAACAGCAAACCTGAAAAGCTACAGATAGATTTAACAAATCCCGGGGTTCACCCGGATGTTAAAGAAAGAGCCAAAGGGAAAAAAGTCGGCGATAAATTTACTTTCTCTTTTACAGACGAAAGAACCGTAACCAATGAGAAGAAGGGACAGGAAACTATAAAAGAAAATTTCACTTATGAAGTAACCGTTAACGGAATAAAAAAAATAATACTTCCTGAACTGGATGAAGAATTGATTAAGAAAGTTACAAAGAACAAAGCAAGCACCGAATCCGAATTAAGAAATGAAATTAATAATAACATTCAGAATTATTATATTCAGAGAACCGAGGAATTTACGCGTAACAGTTTAATCAGCATTATCCTCAAAGCAAATGATTTTACCCCGCCTTCCGTGCTGGTGAACGATATACTTAATGAAATGGTTAAAACAGAAGAGCAAAGATTAAAGAACAATGGAGTTAAAAAAATCGATCAAAAACAACTTTGGGATTATTTCCTGCCAATGGCTGTAAACGATGTTAAATGGTACTTAATTAAAAATGAAATAATGAAACTGGAAAAAATTGAAATTACCGACGCTGAACTTGAAGAACAGGCTAAAATTGATGCAGAAAAAACCGGCTTACCTGTTGAAAAGCTTTTTAATTACTATAAATCTTCTAATCAAAACGAAAAGAATCTTGATAAAAAGCTATTCGATTTCCTTAAAGAAAACAATAATATAGTAAAAGTGAATCCGGATAAATTTTTAAATAAAAAGAAAGAAATGAAGAATGAAAAACAGAATTGAAATTTACAACCAGCTGGTTCCTTATGTAATTGAGCAGACAGGCCGCGGCGAACGCGGTATGGATATTTATTCACGCCTGCTGAGAGAAAGAATTATTTTTATTGGTATGCCCATAGACGACCACATTGCAAGCCTTACAATAGCGCAATTAATATTCCTCGAAGCAGAGGATTCGGAAAAAGACATCAATCTCTACATAAACAGCCCGGGAGGTAGTGTAACTGCGGGCATGGCAATTTATGACACTATGCGTTATATAAAGCCTCAAGTCGCTACAATTTGTGTTGGAATGGCTGCAAGTATGGGAGCTATCTTACTTGCAGGTGGTGCTCAGGGAAAACGTTCAGCACTTCCGCATTCCAAAATTATGATCCATCAGCCCTGGATTGGCGGATTACAGGGACAAACAACAGACATTGAAATTCATGCAAAGGAAATGTTAAAAACGAGGGACACACTTTACAAAATTTTAGCAAAGCACACAGGTAAGTCAGTTGAGCAAATTACAAAGGATTGTGACAGAGATTACTTCCTGACCTCTGAAGAAGCCAGGGAGTATAAACTTATCGACAATGTACTTGAAACTCGTATCCCCGACAATAAAAAATAATTTGAAGGGGGATTAATTCCCCCTTATTCCTTCATCCAACTCAAAAAATATTCTTGTTTTAACTAAAAGTTTGATTTATTTTCAAATTGAAATTATTGCGAACTAATAACTCATAATCATTGTTTATTATTTATTATGATCGGACATAGATTTACAGATTTCATCCCTGACGACAGTAGCAAAGGCAGCTTTGAAGATTTACTCAAAGTCTTCATGCAGCTTGTTACTATTACTTCCGGTGATATTTCAGAAGCATTGAACTGGATGAATGAACTCGATCGTCAGTATAATATCACGGGTGAAGAATATGGAATGGGTGACTTCATAGACGAGTTAAAGGAAAAGGGATTTATAAAAGAAAATGAAGATGACGGCTCAATTACTTTAACTGCAAAAAGTGAAATGACGATTAGAAGACAATCTCTGGAGGAAATATTTGGCAAATTGAGAAAGTCTGCAATAGGAAATCATAGAACTCCTTTCTCTGGTCACGGAGATGAAGTTACTTCAGACAGGAGAGAATTTAACTTTGGCGATACACTCGATCAGATTGATATGACAGATTCTATTAAGAATGCACAAATCAATCACGGTATAGATGATTTCAAACTAACCGAAAAAGATTTAGAGATTGAAGAAAGAGATTACAAAGCTCTTACATCGACAGTGTTGATGATTGATGTATCTCATTCAATGGTGCTTTATGGTGAAGACAGAATAACTCCTGCAAAAAAAGTTGCCATGGCACTTTCAGAATTAATAACTACAAAATATCAAAAGGATACTCTGGATATAATTGCATTTGGTAATGATGCCTGGCCGATCGAAATTAAAGACCTTCCATATCTCGAAGTCGGTCCATATCACACTAACACAGTTGCGGGATTACAACTGGCAAAGGATATACTGCGCAGAAGAAAAACCAATAACAAACAGATTTTTATGATTACCGATGGAAAACCTACTTGTCTTAAGGTCGGTGCAAAATATTACAAAAACAGCTTCGGACTTGATCGAAAAATCATAAATAAAACTCTCGACGAGGCAGCTATTTGCAGAAAGAATAACATTGCTGTTACAACTTTTATGATTGCTCGTGATCCATATTTGCAACAGTTTGTGAGGGAGTTCACTAAAATTAATAACGGAAGAGCTTATTACAGCAGTCTTACAGGACTCGGTGATTTTCTGTTTGAAGATTACATTCGCAACAGACACAAACGAGTAAGGTAAGACCCCAACCTAGTGGGTGAACAAGAAGCCAGAATGAATGGTAATAATAAAATTAGTTATACGGTTTTAAAATTTTTTCTAACTGCGCCTTCCTGCGTCTCCGCTGGAATAAAATGTCGGAAGTTTGAATAAAAGCAAACCTGCTGGGACGCTGGTCTGAGCCATAGATAGATTAATTTATTCCAGGTGAAACGGATAATCACAATGTTAAAATAACTTTTTGGTCAGCCTCATTTGAGTTAAGAGGTATATTTCAAAATATAATAAAAAATAATTTTATAACCGGTTAAAATATAGAGTATACAA
This sequence comes from uncultured Ignavibacteriaceae bacterium, assembly GCA_964639955.1. Classification (GTDB taxonomy): domain Bacteria; phylum Bacteroidota; class Ignavibacteria; order Ignavibacteriales; family Ignavibacteriaceae; genus IGN2. Next base: position 126,662 of record CAZXGJ010000001.1, on the reverse strand, counting down.
AATGGATATTAATTCGATTAAAACAATTGGTGATTTAAAGAAGAACAACTATAAACCAAAATCAATTAAAGATGAACTCAGAAATAACCTGATAGGATTTCTGAAAGAAAATAAAAATCCTTTTGAAGGAATAATTGGATTTGATGACACAGTTATTCCTGATCTTCAGACTGCGGTACTTTCGCGGCACGATATCTTACTTTTGGGTTTGCGAGGACAGGCAAAAACAAAAATTGCAAGACTGATGATAAATCTTCTTGACGAATATATTCCAGTTGTTGAAGGTTCAGAATTAAATGATGATCCGTTGAATCCGCTTTCATTTTATGCGAAAGAAGCTATCGCCAGAAACGGAGATAGCACTGCAATAAGCTGGATTCATCGCTCAGAAAGATATACTGAAAAGCTTGCAACTCCTGATGTTTCAGTTGCTGACCTAATAGGCGATGTTGATCCGATAAAAGCTGCAGCACTTAAACTTCCTTACTCTGATGAAAGAGTAATTCACTTTGGTCTGATTCCAAGATCGCACAGAGGAATATTTGTAATCAACGAGCTTCCTGATTTGCAGGCAAGAATTCAGGTTGCTCTTTTCAATATTCTTCAGGAAAGTGATATTCAAATCCGTGGATTCAAAGTCAGATTGCCGCTTGATATTCAGTTTATTTTTACAGCCAACCCTGAAGATTACACTAACAGAGGATCAATAGTAACTCCTCTTAAAGATAGAATTGACAGCCAGATTTTAACTCACTATCCAAAAAGCATCGATATTTCAAAACGAATAACACAGCAGGAAGCAAAGCTGACTGAAGATCAGAAGCAAAAAATTAATCCCGATGAAATTTTGCTCGATCTTGTTGAACAAATTGCATTTGAAGCAAGAGCCAGCGAATACATTGATGCAAAGAGTGGAGTGTCGGCTCGTCTTTCTATTTCAGCTTATGAAAACTTAATAAGCACTGCAGAGCGAAGAAGAATCCTGAATAATGAAAAAGAAACTCACCTGAGAGTCAGCGATCTGTTTGGAGTTATCCCCTCAATTACCGGAAAGATTGAACTTGTTTATGAAGGTGAGCAGGAAGGTCCGGCAAAGGTTGCACAAATATTAATTGGCAGAGCTATAAGAAATAATTTTACCAGATATTTTCCTACCCCTGATACTCTTAAGAAATCTCAGCAGCCAAATCCATATCAGCAAATAATTGATTGGTACAAAAAGGGAAATAAAACCGATTTGATGATGAACTTCTCCGATAGAGATTACAAACAGCTCTTTCAGAGTATCCCCGGGCTTGAAGAGGTGGTCAAACAGTACCATCCGGGCTTAAATGGAAATTCTCGGCTGCTTTTGATGGAATTTTTATTATTCGGCTTAGCCGAATTCTCAGTGCTAAGCAGAACAAAAATTGAAGACGGAATACAATTCAGTGATATGTTGAGTTCAATGTTTACAATGCCTCAGGAAGAAGATTTTGAAGATGAGGATGACTCTTCAGAGTATAAATTTTAGGTACTCATTCAGTAGTCATTTCGGAACTCCGACAAAGTCGGAGTATCAGGAATCTTTAAGCAATTCTATTTATAAACACTTTACACACTCAGGTTGACGGCTTTCCTTTATAAACCGTTGAAACGGTTATAAAAGCTTGTTTCCGTTTTATTAACTCACGGATTAATCCGCGGGTTAATTAGAAGCAAAAAGAAATTCCCAACCGTTTTAACGGTTTGTTTACCTTCAAATTATTTAATCGGTCGATCTGAGTTACTTAATTAATTTATATCTCTTTATTCCTTACAAGTAATCTGTAATAGATTCATGATGAACAACTGCTTTCTACCCTTTGATGTTTTATTTATATTTCTAATGAAAGATTAATAATTAAAGCACCTTAGTTGAAGAAAAAGATAATTCTTATAGGACCAGCATATCCATACCGGGGTGGAAATGCTCTTTTTGTTACTCACACCTACGAAGCTCTTAAGAATCACTTCGAAGTTAAAATTTACAACTATAAGCTGCTTTATCCTTCATTCCTTTTCCCCGGTACAACTCAATTCGATAAAAGTAAAGAACAGGTATTTCAGGTTCCGGGTGAAAGGGTTTTAAACTCCATCAATCCAATTAATTGGATTAAAGTTGCCGGTTTACTGAAAAAGGAAAACGCAGATCTTGTTGTTTTTGATTGGTGGCACCCGTTTTTTGGATTATGTCACGGAGTAATTTCTTTTTTGATACGCAAAAAGTATAAAAACAAAATATTATTTATTACTGAAAATGTTATATCGCACGAAGGGAATGCGATTGATAAGCTGCTTACAAAAACCGGATTGAAGTCCGCTTCTAAATTTTTAGCCCTTTCGGCTGTTGTTGAAAAGCAGTTACAGCCATATTCAGGTGGAAAAAAAATCTTCAGATCTGAACTGCCGGTTTACGATTGCTATAAAAAGGATGAAGTTAGAGATATTAAAAAGTTAAAGCAGGAACTTGGTTTTGATGAAGATTCACTCGTTCTTTTATTTTTTGGTTATGTGAGAAAATATAAGGGTTTGGATTTACTCATTGAATCACTCCCCGGAATTCTTTCCACTATCCCGGAAGCAAAGCTGCTAATTGTTGGTGAGTTTTATGATGATCCGAAAGATTACTTCGAACTTATAAAAAAGCTAAAGCTTGAAGAACACGTAAAAGTAATTAATCATTTCGTTCCTAATGAAGAAGTCGCAAAATTTTATCAATGCGCTGATGCCGTAATACTTCCATACCGCAGCGCAACACAGAGCGGTATTTTAAATGTTGCGTATGGATTTTATAAACCGGTCATTGCAACGGAAGTCGGCGGACTCGCTGAGTTTGTCGATGAGGGAAAAACAGGATTTATCGTTAAGCCAAATTCCCCGGAAGCAATTGCAGAAGGTGTGGGTAAATTCTTAAACTCAATAAACAAAACGGACTTTTCCAACCATATAAAAGAACTTAACCGGAAAAATACTTTTAGCAAGTTGCCGGAGTTATTTGATAACATACTTGAAGAAAGCAAATAAAAAAGCCCCGGCTATAATATTCACAGCAAGGACTTGAGTTTAATTCTTTTGATTAAAGTCTAACCTCAACAAAATCATCTTCTTCAACTCAGAAAAAAATTCTGTAAGAATTTTATATATGTATGACTCGTCAAACTCTGACACTAAATTCTATGTCATAAACTTCAGGTTTTTTCTTTCCATCAAGTAAAGTTATTAATTCAACTCAATGTATAACATAAAATTTCAAAGTTACGTTGCTTTCCTTCGATAAATGATATTAAATGATTTTATATGAATAGAAAAATATTTCTAAGGTTTACTTGCTTGTCCATCATTGCTGCTGAAATAGATTCTTAATCCGGAATTTCCAATAAATCCACCAACACCTAACTCTATTGGGATATTAGGATCTTCTACTACCGGTTTATTAACTTTTAAAAGTTCATCACCATCATAATTTGTAAAAGAATACAAAGCCGTTGCTACAAAAGATATATTTTGCGAAATAACTGGAACTTCAATTCCACCACCGATAATGAATCCTATGGTATTATCACTCCCATCTGCATTCGAAGAAATTATTACAGGAAGAAATCCAGGATCTGAAAATGTCCATTCGTAGTTCCTTTCAGCATTCATAAATAAGAATTCAACACCTGCTTCTAGAAAAAAAGAGAATCCACTCTCTATTATAGGATAATACTGAGCTAATATATGAATAGCACTCTGGGAGTATTCCATATCCGCAGTCGTACTAATTCTAGATCCCGGACTATAAAAAAGAAATGTGTAACTATCAGATTGGTCACTATTCTTTTTAAAATAATAATTGTACGTTAATAACAAACCAAACTGTGGGGAAATTCTATAACCAACTACTGGTTGTAAACCAAAAAGTAATTGACTATCCCAACCCCAGCCCGGATATTCCCAGGTAGCAGTGTAAGAACTAAAATCTTCAATAACCGTCATTATAAAAAGAGGATCAGTGGTGATGAAATCCTCATCATCCATTTTACCTTCACCGTTCATTAGTAGAGCAGTAACATTACCACCAATGAAAAATCCCTGGTTAGGAATTTGAGCAAATACATAAGAAGGTAAATTCATCATTAGTATATAAAATAGCATAAAGATTATTTTTTTCATTTTCTCCCCTTTATTAAATATTAATAAATGTGTGAAATTAGTTTTTAAATAACTGTAACAGTTTTATTAACAGAATATTTTCAACTAGAATAAAATACCCGCTATTAATAAGCGGGCACTATGAAAAAGTAACTTCAGTTGTTAATATCTTCATCCTTATTATATACATTCATTATCGAGTTGATAATGCAGTTTACTTATATATTGTCACTGTTTAATTTCGGTTAAGAACTCCTTTAAAGTTTTCAATTTTGAAAAATCTTTCGGAATTGCCTTTAGATCTATTCTGCTCTCTAATGATTGAATAGATTTATTGTTATCTTTTTTAACTAATTTAGGGAAAGAATTAGCAGGGGTCTTAACAATTACATCGTCCATATAAATTTCTTTATTATAAAATGTTCTGGCACCTACTCTTACTAAGTCCATAGTGATTATCTCTCCAGAGATGCCCTCAAGAATTGAAATTTCATCAGACTGATATAATATCTGGTTACCAACCTTGACGATTACTGTTTTATCTTGTTCGATCGTCCACGTGATATTATTCATTACATTACTATTGGTACTAATTAATGGTGAATTACCATATGAATCTGATGCTAAAAGAACCCAACCCCACGAACTCGGTGAATAGAAGAAACAAATTATTGCCCAATTTTCTCCTGATGTTGAAGGTTCAATAATAAACCACCAATAAGCAACAGTAAATGAACCGACTTCATCGTTTACCTGTGTATAAAGTCCGTAATATTCATCTGAATTAAAATTGTCAACTCTTCCTATTTTCATATTAATCGTATATTCAGGTACAATGTATTGACTGAATTCGTGACTCATAGTTCCAAAAAAAAGTGAATTATTTCCACTCAAATGACCTTCTTCTGAAGTTATCCATGAATTGCAATAACTATTTGACCATTTGCTTAGATCGGTAGTGAATCCTTCATAGAACAAACCCATAATTTCTATTCCAATAGATTCTGTTACATCATCTTCGCCGTCGCTGACTTTTACGCTAACCTTGCACGTTCCTACTTCATTAGGTGCCTGCCAAGTAACCGTATTTGCAGTAGTTGTGCCAATGAATGATCCTTGATCACAAGACCAGCTGAAAGTAAGATCATCATTATCCTCATCCGCTGCTGTAACCATTATAGTTGAAATCTCTCCATAAGCTACTTTAAGTTGAGTTGCTGTCAAATGACTTATTGTGGGTTGATTGTTGCTGCATCCGCCTGTAAATAGTATTGGTATCATAAACAGTATAGTAATAAACCAATAGAAAAATTTAAAACGTCTTATGTTTTTAAAGTTCAACATAGAATATGCCCTCCTTTTTAAGAATTGTTGAGAAACAAAATTAATTATCTGGTATTATTTTCAACACAAAACAAACTAATTATAAAATATTAAAATATACTTGTGGAGATTTTTATTATGATGAGTCATATTCTATATTTGATAATTAGATGGCTCTAAATTATTGCCCTCACAAAATGGATAAAAATTAACTAATAGAATAAGTGCATTATTTTGATGAAAGTCAAAAAGAATCGATTTGTAGTTAGCAAACAAAAACCCCTGCCAACTAATATTGACAGGGGTTTGATTGATGAAAAGATTTTTTTATCTGAGAAGCAGCATCTTTCCGGTTAATACCGAGGAAGGTGTTTTGAGGCGGTATATGTAAGTGCCGCTGGCTAAACCATCTGCATTAAAATTTATTGTATACGTTCCGGCTACCTGTTCTTCATTAACAAGAGTTTTGATTTCTTCACCAAGCATATTCAGTACAACCAGCTTCACAAAGCTGTTTTCAGGCAAAGAATATTTTATTATGGTAGCAGGATTAAACGGATTAGGATAATTCTGCTCTAAGATAAATCCTTCAGGATTGCCTACCTCAGCTTCAATTGCATCTGAATATTCAAAACTTCCTCCAAAATCAATTTGTTTAAGCCGGTAAAAATAATTTCCTGCAGGAATACCTGAATCTTTAAAGGAATAAGATTTTGGTTCAGTTGTAGTACCAAAACCGGCAACATAACCAATCTTTTCAAATTCTCCGTTGAGAGCTTGTCTTTCTATCTCGAAACCCTGGTTATTGGTTTCCGTAGCTGTAGCCCAATTTAAAGTAACCTCGTTATTATTAACATTTACAGTAAAAGAAGTTAATTCAACGGGAACTCCCTGGTCAATTGTCCAGGCATACCATGTTCCTTCTGAAACATCCGTAATAAAGAACATACCGTTTGTGTAAGCCATGCTCCATTCTGATGAAGAGGGTTGTGTTGCTAATGTGCATGCTGAGACATAATTACCATTGGTTGGATCATAAGCATAAACTACAGGATGAGCATAAGTGAGCAGGTATGTACCGGTATGGGCAACTAAAACACCACGCGGCCAATCAAGGTTATGCTGCAAATTAAGAGTAAGGGTATTCAATACTGCACCTGTGGATGAGTTGTATTCCTTTGATGTGCCGTTGTAGTGATCATAAAGTTTGGAACCATCCAATGATGCGCAAACTTTCGATTGGTTATCCTGAAAAATTCCTGTAAAAACAACATCAAAGGTTCCATCGAAGGGACTGGTATGCAATCTGAAAAGGCCGTTATTAGTGTATCCTTTGATATAAATCTGACCATCTGCCGGGTTATAGAAAATTGATCTGCAATCAAGCGCTACATTTTGTGTTGTTATAAGATTAAAAGCAGCGTCTAATTGAGCAATATCACCTGGGTTTGTACCACCACCGCATACATAATAGTGAGTGCCGTTAAAGGCAATTCCCATTGGATGAAGGTTTCCTGAATAATCAGGGAAGGTTGTAACAAGAACTCCATTTGTAAGAAGCGGTCCAACGTCAGAATTGTTACCGGTATAATTAACGCCTGCGGGAGGAACTATGAAATTGGGCGGTCTTAGGGATGTATCATCATTTTGCAATCCCTGGGGAAATAAACTAACCGTGAAGAAAAATATTAATACGCAAAGTGAACAAAGTTGCTTCATTAAGTATCTCCTTATTTTTAATTATTAAAGTTTGTTTATATGAAACTAATAAAATTTTTGTTATTAAAAAACTTGAATTGAAAAGTAATTTAAAAGTCAGCCCCGTTCATCACCAGCAGTTAGCGGGGCTTTGAAGCTTGATTTTCTTCCGGTACCCGAATAGTACAAAAATCAGATAAATTTACCTGAGAAGTACCATCTTTTTCGTTTGTATTAGAGTGCCAGCTTGGAGAGTATAGAAGTATACCCCGCCTGATAATTTATCTGCATCGAATTCAATTTCCTGATAACCTGCGATTTTGTTTTCATTCATAAGCACTTCAACCCTATTGCCGAGAACATCATAAACTGTAAGTGTTACAAATGAAGCCGCAGGAATTGTAAAACTTATTTTTGTAGAAGGATTAAACGGATTGGGATAATTCTGATTTAGCATAAAATTTTCTGCAATCGTTTTACCATCATTATTAAAGCCTGATACCAGGTCTAAATCAATTTTATACATAGACCTGCCATACGTACCTGCAACAAGTTCATTTGTTGCCGGATGAATTTCAATATCACCGATCGGTAGAACAGGCAATCCTTCTCCCAGAACAAACCAGCTCTGACCGGAATTGAAACTAAAATACATTCCCACGTCGCTTCCAAGATAAAGTTTCTGCGGATTGAGATTATCAACTGCAAAAGCATTAACAGGTGCATCCGGGAGATTACTGCTGATATCAGTCCAGGTTGTACCTTTATTTGTGCTTCTGAAAACATGAGGCTGAGGATCTTTCCATTTTAATCCATTGAAAGTAGCATAGACAATATTTTCGTTTGTCGGGTCAACAGCTACACGTGTAACCCATCTGATCGGGAGACCTTCAGAAATTTCATTCCATGTTACAGCATTATCTGAAGATACCCAGATATGTGAGTCATCTGTTCCCACATAAATTACATTTGAATTGGAAGGAGCAACTGCGATGGTTGTAATTGTGCCAAGCCGTCCTCCTGAATAATCAGTTAAAATCGGACTAACTTTATTCCAGTTTCCTGCACTATTTGTTGTTCTGTACAAATAATCGGTTCCATAATAAAGTATATTACTATTATTTGGATCCATAATAACAGGCGTGTCCCAATTCGTGGGTTCATTTCCATTTATGCCATTAGTGGCACTATTAAATGAGTTTCCGCCATTGGTTGATTTACCAAGATTTCCGAATTGAGATTCAGCATAAATAATATCAGGATTATTAAAATCTACGATTACATAAAAACCATCACCACCATAAATGTGATTCCAGTTATCCAGACCGCCATCGAGAGTTCTGTTGGTGCCATTATCCTGTGTACCTCCATAATAAGCAAGGGAATTACTCGCATCCAAACCAATTTCGTAAAACTGGGTTGCAGGAATCTGAGCAGGATCAGACCAATTAACACCTCCATCGGTAGAAATATTCATTCCCCCATCATTTCCATTAATAATAAATGATGAATTTGAAGGATTAACAGCCAAAGCGTGATGATCTACATGCAACTGACCCGGACCGCCGTACCCATAAATAATTGGCCAGCTATTTCCCCCATTTGTCGATCTCATAAACGCAACATCCAATACATAAACAATATCAGGGTTACCCGGATCTACTCTAACCTGTCCAAAGTACCAACTGAAACCGCCGGTTCCCCCGTTTAATTCGTTGTCCGTATCGACATCAGTCCAGCTGCTGCCAAAATTGGTTGACTTATACAGGCTGAGGATTTCATAGCCATCGGTAAATAAAGCATAAACAATATTCGGGTTAGCATTACACAATGCGAGCCCAATTCTGCCAACATCCTGAGAATTAGGATCGGGTAAGCCTGATGATGGAGGAATCAAATTCCAGTTTGTACCACCGTCGGTGGTAACATAAATACCGCTGGATGGCCCATACAGATGTGAAGTGGTTGGTCTGCGAACTCTCTCCCACATTGCCACCATCATCTTCTCCGGATTTACCGGATCCATTATAATATCAATTGCACCGGTAGAATCGGAAATAAATAACGATTGATTCCATGTGGCTCCGCCATCTGTAGATTTATAAAGTCCCCGTTCAGGATTTGGCGAAAAATATGAACCGACAGCAGCTAAATAAACTATATTAGTTTGAGTCGGATGAACTAAAATTCTGCCTATGCTTGCTGTTTCATACAAACCTAAATATTGCCAGTTCAAACCTGCGTTGGTTGATTTGTAAACACCACCGCCAGGAAAGTTATTATGTCCGCCATTAGCTTCGCCTGTGCCCACGTAAATTACATCGGGGTTAACCGGATCAATAGCGATATCACCGACAGTTAAAACGGCCTGATCATCAAAAACGGGAAACCAGCTGTTACCCATATCAGTAGATTTAAAGACACCGCCAGTAGCAAAACCGGCATAAATAATATTCGGATCGAGTGGATTAAATTCCAGGTCAACAACCCTTCCACCAACATTTACCGGTCCAATAAATTCCCATGGAACAGAAGAAAGACCTTTAGCCAGATACATTAGTTTACTTTCTTCTCTTAACTGATGTGCCTGCTCGATTGCATCCAAATAAGCACGCGGGTCAGCATCGAGAAAGGGAAAAGTTCTTTTAAGATATTCCCATTCGAATGGGCGTAATTCCCTATTGCTGTCATTTTTACTAAGTAAGAAATCATCCTTAAGCGTGTCGTTTTCGGGATCGATATTTTGCTCAAAAAAATAGTAAGATAAGAGCATTAAGCTGAATGACAGAAGCAAACATAAATTTTTCATGAATTTACTAGCAGAGATAATTATTAAATGGATATTTATTATGCGTAATTAAAAAAATATTTAACCGGGTCTGCGCATAAGTTATTTGACCAGGAGCATTTTTTTGGTTTCAATAAAACTATAATTCTTATTTGTATTATTTCCTTTAACCATCAGCCTGTAAAAATAAATACCGCTGGGCAGTCCATCTGCATTAAAATCAACCTCATAACTGCCGGCAGATTTTTCTTCATTTACAATCGTCTTTATTTCATTTCCAAGAACATTGTAAATTTTTAATTGCACTAATACTTCGTTTTTCTGAAGCCCAGATAGAGCAGGAATATTGTACCTGATTTTTGTAACGGGATTAAACGGATTCGGGAAATTTTGAAATAAAGTGTAGGCTTCAGGCAATTCACCACTGTTATCAGAATCAACAGCGTTCGGACTTGAATTTGTGAAAGCAAGCCCAAGTATATTCTTGAATCCGGTTGATCCGATAACAGTTCCTGAGCCGTTTGAAATATTAATGCTAATAAAATCGTTTAATTCACCTGCGGCACCAATAACACCAAAAAGATTTCCGTTCTCGTCGAACACAATTGCGTTTGTAAGTTTGCCCAGGCCTGTGTGACCAACCACTGATGTATCGCCGGTTGTTAAATTCACTTTAAAAACCAAATCGTTATTTGGGGGTATAAATGCTCTTGATGTTGCCCATAATGAATTAGTTGCAGGTTCAAAAGTAATAGACGAATAGGAACCCGCAGCATCAACTACAAAATCTGTAATACCGTTATTCAAATCAACAGTATAAAATTCTCCTGTATTTGTAACTGCATACAGTATGTTATTAATATCGAAAGCAATTGAAGAAAGATTGGGAATATTCAGAGTATATAATAAATAGGCATCACCTAAAAAAGCATTAACTCTTACAAGCTCAGAGCTGCTGCTACCGGCAATTAGCCCGTAAATGATACCCGTTTGAGGGTGAACAGAAATACTCTTTACTTCATTATAACGTGATGGACCCAAAGTTGTGCCTGTTCCGGAATTTTTATCAATAGTAAGAATGTTTCCGCTGTTCTGAATTCCGGAGGATGCATAGATAGTTTTATTGAAAGCCGGATTCATTTCATAACCGTGACCCGAGAAAATAAATCCCTGGAAGTAAGGATCATTTGAATTTACAGGGAAATTTACAACCATATATCCGGCGACTGACGGTGTGAATGAAAACTGAAGCAGAAGTGAATCATAAGAGGCAAGCGTATAAGGAAAACTGATCGATGTCTCGAGCTTAACATCACCAACATTAACAGGTATAGAATTTATGATCAAATCTGCATCGCCATAATTAGAGAGAACAAATGAAATATTGTTGCTTGTTGTTCCAACTTCAACATCGCCAAAGCCGGCTGAATCAGGATTTGCAAAAGCATGAGGTCCGCTGTAAGGAGCCATACGAACACGACCAACGTAAGTTGACCATACATTAGTTGCTGCTGCATATTCACTGATCATCCAGAATTCATAATCATCCGTCGGATCGAGATATATACCAAAGTAGTCTCCCCAGCGATTGATTGATCCGCTGTAAGTTAAAACATAATTACCTTTACCTTCTGCAATAGGCTGGCTTGGGCTTAAACCCGGCGGATCGTTTGCAAACCTGGTTGAATAAAATGCACCGATGTATTCATTATCGGCGGATCGGCTGAAGGTGATTGCAATATTATGATCTTTATCAACCATTAAAGCCGGAAACAGATAGAAATATCCCTGCAGCCCATATTCAACATTATCTATCAATGAAGCTGTACTTAAATCAATCTTCATATATTTGATGGATGAGTAAGCAGGATATAAAGTATTTTGAATATCGTGAGCAGCGTACAGATAACCGTCTCTTATAACAGGTCTTGCAGTAATCCAGCCAATTGTTTCAATACCCAAACCACCACCTAACTGGTTAGCTAACGGAGGAGAAGTATAAGTTTGAACAGGTAAGACTTTTCCCCTGAGGACAGGATTTGTAAGAGGATTGTTCAATTTATAGATTGCATAAAAATTTGAACTTACCGGATTTCCTCCATAAACTCCGGCAGCCCAATAAAACCAGGCACCGCTTCCGGGGCTATATGATACAGCAGGATGTATACAATCTAATCTTGGACCACTGGCACCTTCGCCGGGTTTACGAATATCCCAAATATCGGTATAAGTAAGAGGCCCGCCATTACTGCTGTATAATTCAGCTTTGCTGATTATCCTTATTTTGTTATACTGAAGACCGGCACCTGAAAAGTCAATACAGCGGGTCATAATGTAAATTGCTTCTTCATCGAATCCAATATGAGGATAGTCACCCCAGGTATTTGATGGAACCGTACCATGCATTTTTGTATCGAGCCTGTACATATACCACAATCCAAGCGGGTTTGAGTCATCCGAGTAAGCAATTAAATTTCCTGCAGTTTGAGAAGATGAATTAACCTGCATCCATACCAGTACCCACCTGCCGGCATAGAAATCATAAATCACCTGCGGATCACCATTTTCATCGGGCCAGGCAGGTGACCACCAACTTGAGGCAGAGATGATCTTGAGAACATGCCCTTCTTTGTCAAGTATCCTAAAGACACTGTTTGCACAAATAATTATGTGATTGGGCCCTGCAGCAATTACAGGGTCAGGAGGAATAAAATTTGTCATCGGGATACCGGCAAAGCTGTTAAGCAGCACTGCTTTACCCCCGTTTCCTTCCGGAAGTAAGGAATATTTTGAGTCTTCAACATAGACATAACCGGGCAGTTGTGATTCATCCCAGCCGGAAATCATATCAAGTTGATTAATAGTAAAATTTGGTTCTAAATAATTAGCATTCAGTTCTTGCCCGCCGGAAAAAAGTTCATCAGCAATGAAATTATCGGTAGTTTGTACAGCACCGCTGTTTACACTGCCAGATGATGGACCGAGATAGTATACTGAATCAAGCTGTGCGAACAAATTTATGTGAGTGACTAATAAGAGGGTTATAACTCTAAATGAAGTTTTCATATACTAACCTAAAAATTGATTACTTGTATAACAATTTAATTAATTTGAATTTAAGATTTCAATTAAAGATACAGATGGAAAATAAAAAGCCCCCGATTCTCAGGGGCTTTAGAATAATATCATCAGCAAAAAATTATTTCAGCAGCACCATCTTTTTTATATCGATGAAATCATTTCCATCCTGACCTGAGGCTTTCAATTTATAGAAATATATTCCGCTGCTGAGTTTGGAGCCGTACGAATCTGTAGCATTCCATTCTACGCTATGAGTGCCGGAAGTTCGCTGCTCATCAAGAAGAGTAACTACTTCCTGACCTAAAATATTATAAACGGTTAGCCTTACATCTGCTGCCACCGGAATCGAAAACTCAATTGTAGTTGTAGGATTAAACGGGTTGGGAAAATTTTGTTTCAGGGTGTATTCATCAGGCGAATAGCTTTTGGTTTTTTCCACACTAACAGCGAGCAGCAACTCAATGTATTTTGCGATTGTTCCATTTTCACCAACTGCATAGCCGGTTATCCAATTATTTTCTCCAACCTTTACCAATTCAAAATCAATACCATTAAAATTATTTGACTGTGAATAATCCATTGTAAAATCGTCTCCCTGATTGACTGTTTTATATATTTCATTATCATAAATGAAATAGTATCTATCGTCAACACCCTTAACAGAGCTGCCAGCTTGAACATTACCCGCAATCTGGTTGGGTGTTGCCATCCATGTTAGTCCGCCGTCAGTTGATCTGTCTGTGGAATTACCGCTTGCAATTCCTTTTTGTTCATCCTCAAATGAAACCATAGGATTGTTATTGAATGAAATATTGTAAGCCTGCCAGGTATTTCCGCCGTCAGAGGTTCTGTAAACCCGGTTGTTGTTTGTACCAAACCAGCCGAACTGACTACCAACCCAATCCACCGAATTAGTAAATCCGGTTTCACTTCCATTCTGCGGCAGTGAACCTGCAGAAACCCAGTTGGTACCGCCGTCTGTAGTTTTTAAGAGCACCCAATCTCCGTTGACGGGATTACCTACAGCGTAACCGTTGCTTTCATCAAACATATAAATTCCGTTTAGATGAGCGCCTGCAGTATTATCCTGATAAACTGTTCCCCAGGCTGCACCGAAGGAAACAGTTCTCCTGATTAGTGTGGAAGAAGATGTATTTACAATGATGAAAGCTTTCTGGTCGTTAATGGCGAAAATACTAGTTACATCACCACCCTGATTTGTAAAAAGTGTTTGCCACGTGATACCGCCATCAGTTGTTTTTACAACCTTTCCATTTTTCGTACCGGCGTAGGCAATAAGCGTATCGACTATATCCACACAAAGGAAAGTGGAATCAATACCTGTTGAAAGAAGTCTCCAATTTGGTACCGGTGCACTTTCGATTGAAAATAAACTATCGCTAACATCATTAGTTGCAGGGTTATTCTGATCGGATACTCTTATCAAGCATAAATCCGATAACTGGTTAGGAACTATCCAATCGAGCTGCCCGGGATTATCGGTTGCAGCTATAAACGTCCAAGAATTTCCTGAATCGGTTGAAAACTCAACTTTTACAGTATCAACAAATATTTTTTGATATTTGATAGGGTATGAAGTTCCGGAATACAAAATTTCTCCACCATTCGGCTGCACCACGGTTGTTACAGGATTAGTTACTAACAGGTTGATATCTCTCACATGAACAGGAGTACCATTTGGTCCCTTACCAGCAACTCTAATGATATAATTTCCGGGAGCGGTATTATTACCCAAGATTCTTAACACCACTGAATTGGGAAAAGAATTAATAGTATTTCCATTTGGGAATTCATAAATGAAATTACCTGCAGGATTTGATTGGGCTGAAACTTCAACAGAATTATCATATAATTTTACGGCGGGAAAATTAACGAGAACTTCGAGTGTATCGGTTGGTTTAAGAGTATCGGCTGTCTGGCTGATAGTCATGGCAAAATCAGGGAAATAAGCAACGTAACTACCAAAGTTTCCGAACCGGAAATCTGACCACACAGCCATCGAGGTTACTTCATTAGAAATAATAGCATCGTAATCACCCTGGTAACGTGGAGTGCCGCCACCGCCGCAGGTTGCACAATCAATTTTAAATTTAGATGTAGATAAATTTTGATTAACTGCCCAGGTTAAACCTCCGTCATCGGAATAAGAAGCAAAGACCTCTGCACTGTCGCTTGTGGGCGTATTCCTTGTATCGAACCATTTTACATAAAGTCTGCCTGTTTGCTTATCACACCAGATAGAAGGATGCCATTGGTGGTTAGCAGTTGTGTTGGGGTCATCATTAATTACTACTGCAGAGGACCAGCTAGTACCCTGGTCTGTTGAGTACCGGCAGAAAATATCGGGCTTGAAACCGTTACCAGCAGGAGAGTTGGATGCATAAACTAAATATAATCTTCCTCTGTAAGAGCCGTAACTGTTATCCGAAGTAATAAACGGATATGGTCGTGTCCTCATATTCTCAACAGAATGTCTTCCTCCAACATTACTGCCAACATAGTTAGCAAAAATTTGAGCAGATTTAAGCGTGAATGTTGAGCCTCCGTTTGTGGATACATAAAAAGTATAAGTAGGTGCGAATGCATTACCTCCATTCGTAACAACATAAACTGCACCACCCGGGACATCATTTCCTATAACATTAGGACCGACGGCAACCATCATGCCGGGAAGACTTTGGTTATTGGGTTGAAAAGTTGTCTGCCAGGAAACACCATGATTTGTGCTTCTGGCAAACCTTCCGACTCCATTACCTGCTGTCATTGTTGTATAAACATAATTTGCATATGGACCACCGGTTTGGTCGGCAGCAATCCAGTTTTTATCTATTCCCAGAATAGATGTAACTGATGCAGACCAGGTCGCACCGTTATCAGTTGAAACAATTACTTTGCAGCCTTCTATATCAGTTGCGCCATACATATTCTCATAAAATAAATTACCCAAGCTGTCATAAGCCGTTACCGGGTCGCCCCTCATAGTGGCACCGAAGTTTGGCGACTGGTAAAACCACTCAAATCCATTAAGAGTATAGTGAGTTGCATTTGTATTAAACGCAGTAAAATATTCGGTTGGATTATTCGGATTTGCAGAAATATGCGGCTCCGCAAAATCAACCCCTAGGTAGAAATTATCGAATCCCTCTCCATTAACAAGCACTTCACGCCCCAATGGTGCACCTGAAGGTACTGATTCCGGGGTGTCTAAACCCAAAGTATTATCAAAGTTAGGATTTTGCTGAGCAATGCTGGACAACGGAAGGGTAACAATTAATACAAGAAACTGGCTGACGAATTTATTGTAAAATTTTATCATCAGATTAACCCTTGTTATTTATGAAGAAAAAATGAATTCTTAAATAAAAAATCCCTCTAAGATACAACTCAGAGGGATTAAATTAAAACCAATAAACATTTTATTTTAAAAGCATCATCTTTTTAGTTTCAGTAAAACTTCCTGCTTTTAATTGGTACAGATATATGCCGCTGGGTAAACCTCCTGCATCAAATTCAATATCGTAATAACCGGCAGGTTTTTCCTCGTTTAGTAATACGGCAACTTCCCTGCCGAGAATGTCATAAACTTTCAACTCTACAAACGAAGCCACAGGGGTAACAAAGTTGATCCTGGTAGCAGGATTAAAGGGATTCGGATAATTCTGCCTTAATGCATAGTCGAGAGGAATATTTTGTCTTTCATTCTTTACATCTGAAACACTTTTGTCTGTATATGCAAGTCCTGAAATATTTTTATATCCAACCGAGCCTATAATTGTGCCCTCACCGTTGGAAGTATTTATGCTCACAAAGTCTGCTATCTCACTATCTGCGCCTATTATTCCAAAAAGATTAAGATTTTCATCAAAAGCTATTGCATTGGTTAATTTATTGAGACCTGTATTACCAACCAGGGTTGTATCACCCGTGTTAAGATCTACTTTAAAGACTGCATCTTTATTAAGTACTAGCGAACGTGTTGTTGCCCAGAGTTCATTTGTTTCCGGATGAAAAGTTATACCCGAGTAAGTACCAACGGCATCGACAACAAAATTTGTAGCGCCGGAAGTAAGATCTACGGTATAAAATTCTCCGTTTAACGTTACAATGTAAAAAGTGCCGGCAGTATCGAATGCTACGCTTGCAAGAGTAGGAATATTAATAGTATGCAAGGTATACGAATCGCCAAGCGAAGCATTGATGCGGATAATTTCAGAACTGTTTGTACCGGCTGCCAGACCGTATAATACACCCGTTTGGGGATGAATAGTAATGCTTTTTACTGCGCTAAAGGAAGAAGGACCAACTATACTTCCGACTCCGGATGTTTTGTCGATTGTAAGAATATTTCCATTATTCTGAACACCGGAAGAAGCATAAAAAGTTTTTTCTATTACAGGAAATATTTTATATCCGTTACCGGTAAAGGTAAAACCGTTAAAAGCCGGATCATTACTCGTAAAATTGAAATTCTCTGCCACTACACCTGTATCTGTTGGGGTAAAATTAAATTCCAGTTCAAGTGAATCATATGGCATTAAAGTGTATGGAACATTTACATTGGTAAGCAAATTAAAACTCCCGACTGACGAAGGAATTGCACTAATAATCAAATCTGTATCGCCGTAATTGGAAATTATGGTTGAAAAAGTTTCACTTGCATCACCAACCTCAACATCTCCAAAATTAATAGAGAGAGGGCTGGCATAAGTGTAAACTCCGCTGAACGGTTCCATCCTTATGCGCCCAATATATGTTGCCCAGCTGTTTTGCGCAGCAACGTATTCAGTGTGCATCCATACGTCATAATTATTTGATGGATCCAAATAAATTGCCATATAATCTCCCCAGCGGCTGGGGTTACCCTGTGAATAGTTTGCTTTGCCTTCAGCAAAAGGTACGCTGGGCTGCAATCCGGGCGGGTCTCCAACCTGTTTGGATGAATAGAAAGCACCAACATATTCCGTATCTGCCGATCGGCTGAACGTAAGTGCCAAATTGCCATTCTGATCTACAGCAATAGTTGGAAAAATGTAATAGTAATTTTGAGCACCAAGATCTGCCGACTCATCGATAGTGTACGTTGAGAGATTTACTATGTTATACCTGATACTGATATTTGCCGGGAAAACCGGATTCTGAACTGAATGAGTCATATATAGTTTTCCATCCTTAACAATCGGAGCAACCCGGCAGGCACTTCCGTTAGACATAATCTGACCGCCTCCCAGCTGATTTGCATTTGGGGAACCGCCGTAAGAGGCTGGAATAATTTTTCCTTTAATGGTTGGTGATGAGGAAAGTGGATTAAGTACTCTATAAAGATAATATGAATTCCAACCGCCATACCCTGCCCAGAAAAAGTAGCCGCCTTGCCCTGCAGTATAACAGAATGTTGGGTGTATACCATCGGGTTTACTGGCAGGGTTGTTTGGTGCACCGATATTCCAGAAATCCCGCCACGTCAGCGGACCGCCGTTGCTTGCATAGAGTTCAGATTTTTTAATCACCCTGATCTTATTATAGAGTAGATTATTACTTCCAAAGGTAAAGCATCTTGTCATAATGTAAATTGCTTCATCGTCAAAGCCGATCTGCGGATAGTCACCCCAGGTATTTGAACTGACAGTTCCATGCAATTTTGTATCCAGACGATAGACGTACCAAATGCCAAGCGGGTCAGAATCATCCGAATAAGCAATAAGATTTCCGGCCGTAAGATTACCATCATTCACCTGCATCACCAGCATAAACCACCTGCCTGCAAAATGATCATAAAGAATCTGAGGATCTCCGTATTCATCCGGAGAAACAGGTGCCCACCATGCTGCTGCGCTGATAGTCTTCAGTACATTACCTTGTTTATCGAATATTCTGAACCAGGATGGAAAACCATTTACCATTGCTATTACATGGTTGGGACCAGCAGCCATAGTAGGATCAGGCGGAACTGCATTGGTAGCATTGAATCCTAAAAAACTGTTTAACAATACAGTTTGTCCATTACCACCTGAAGGATTTTCGTACATCCCCGTATCTTCTATATAAATAGTTTCCGGGATTAAAGATTCATCAATTTCGGGCATTTCACCCTCGAGACCGGGAGGAATGTTTCTGGGCAGAGGAGGCATCTCAAAGATCTCACCTGCAATCGGAGGAATAAATTCATCAAAAAAATTATCCGTAGTCTGCATTGCTCCGCTGTTTACGCTTCCAACCGAAGTTTGATAGAAAACAGAATCTAATTGAGCAAAGGAATTTATTGTAAGTATTAAAAACATCAGCACACAAGAAATGTTTCTCAGATTTCTCATTTCATCCTCCATTAATTTTGGATTAAAATTTTTTTTTGCAAGTTAAAGATATCTCTTCTGGAATTCAATTTATATTATTTCCCTCGGAATAATCCTGAAAGTAATAAACAAAATGAATTTCATTTATTTTTAGAGTCGTAAGTTTCAATTAAATATTTTGCAACAGCTTCCGCTTCATTTGGTTTTAGCCCGGGATTAGGCATTGGTGGATATTCCGGATTAACTTTGACCGGGTTTCGTATGAATGCTATCAATTGCTGTTCTTTACCGACATATTTTGGCAAGACTTCCAGATGGGGAGGCCCAACTAATTTTTCTTCCCATTTATGACATGATGCACATTTTACCTGGTAAATTTCAGAAGCATTAATTGTAACAACTTTGCCTTCACCTTTAAGCTCAGCAAGATATTTATCAAACTCTGCACTTAACATTAAGCTATGCACCTGTGTAGAAGTTGCCATCGCTTTCTGATCACTGATGATAAAAGCAGCCACAGAAAAAACAAGAGTGAAAAATAAAAGGGATGCTGTTGTTCCTTTCATTTCTTTGGTTAATAAATAGATAAAATGATATCCCAGAAATAAAAGTGCTAAAGAAATGATAGCATAAGTAAAGACTGTTCCGGTAAGAGCGGATTGTGGCAATCCAAAGAGACTAATCAAAGCAAATAAAGGAATAAATATCGACGACACTAAAGTAACTCTTATGACCTTTTGCTTTACAAAAAAAGAATACTCTTCATCTATAATGCGTTTTTTCTTTTCATCTTCCAGAAAGATAAAGAGAACCATTCCACCTGCTAATGCTAAAGCAAAAAAGAGATAATAGATAAATCGTGATAAGACTTTCCAGGAGAATAAGCCGCCTAAAAAACTTTCCACATTCCAGGAAGAGTAAATTGAAGGAATAGTTAGTGCTGTTATGAAAAACCACATTCCAAGAAAAAGAAATAGCAAACCGAAAGCGCCCGCTTTCTGACTTATTCTTTTACTTTCATCACTTAATCTGTTAACATCTTCTAGTACAAAAGGATCTGAAATGTTTTTTTCCGAGATTGATCCAAAAATTCTATTGAACGAAAGTGAGTATCTGTAGCTGTAAATAAATACAAGTGCGATTACAATGAAGATTAGTGCTATTCCAAGGTAATTAAGATTTGTAATCCCGGAATTATGCAGAAGCTGGGAGTAGATTAAGATTGCAGTGATAAGAGGAATAATCCCAAATATAAAACCAGCGCTCTTATTTACCGTAGTTATTTCGGCAACATCTTTTGAAAGACGCAGATAATAATTATTGTTAAGCTTATCTGCTTTTCTCTTAAAAACAATTGATAGGAATATTCCGCCAAACATAGTGCTGATGAATGGAATAAAAAGAAATAAAACAATTAAGAGCATATAATGCAAAAGCTCTATATGTTCGGCTGACTGAGGTAAAACGAAATTGTTTAGAAATTCCATTTGAATTTTATTTGTTTATAAAATTAGTTTATCTATAGAAATAAGAAAGACTACAAACAAAGCAAAATAGTTTATGTATCTGAAGTTTAATCTGAATGCTGAAAAGTCCGTTGATTCAACCAGCAATCCAAATGCTTTCCACGTAAGCAAGGCAGCGCTGACAAACAATCCAAGGTTTATCCATAAATCAGCTACGATACCAAATAATGGGATCATCAAACCTGTGACTGCAGTTGATATAATCCAGATAAAAGTTATCCTTGATAGTTGAGCGTGATTAAAAATTTGTGTAAGAGTTGGAAATCCAGCCTGTTGGTAATCTTTATCCATTACTAATAGCAGTAACCAGAAATGCGGTATCTGCCAGATGAAAAAGAAAAATGCAATGATGATAATCTGAGGATCTTCTAATACACCACCAGCAGCAGCCCAGCCTATTACCGGTGGTATTGCACCAACCAAGGAACCGGGAACGATTGCAAATGGTGTCTTTCTTTTGAGCAATGTATAAATAAAATTATACCAGATAAGATTTAGTAATCCCAATCCCAGTGCTAAAAGATTAGTCCAAAGAAGCATAATGATTGAACCAGACAAAATCAAAATCAATGAAATTATAAAAACATTCTCTGACGAAATTCTTCCGGAAGGTATTGGTCTGCCTTTAGTACGATTCATCTTTGCATCAAAATCTTTTTCCTGAAAATGATTTAATGCTGCTGAACCAAACGCAAGAAAGAGAACTCCTAGTAAAACCGGAACAATCATCAGATCAATTTTACCGGTTGCTGCAATGTATCCAAATGCTGTCGTTACTGTAACGAAAGAAGTGATCTTCACCTTCGTTAGTTCAAAAAATATTTTAACTTTTTCTTTCAAATTCTATTAATGGTATTTAGTTACTTTGTCATTTCTTCAAGCATCTTCAGGTCTTCATCACTCATTCCATACATCCAGTTTTTGAACTCCTCTTGTGGAAGGACAAAAATCTTCGAATACATGTAGGAATGATTAAGTCCGCAATATTCTGAACAAGCGATATCATATTCTCCTGTTTCTTTTGCAATAAACCAGGCAATTCTTTCTCTGTTCGGAAAAACATCTTTCTTTAATCTGAAAGCCGGAATAAAGAATGAATGATTAACATCATTCGAATGAAGAATTAATTTTATTGGTTTATTTACAGGGACATAAAGTGAATCTGTGGTCTTACCATCCTCATATTGAAAACTCCACTTCCACATCTGGGCAGTTACTTTAACCGGCATTGCATCTTCCGGAACATTAGCCATTTCCAGATAACCCTGCCAGCCATACCAGAACATAATAAGAACCAGAATGGTTGGAATACCTGTCCAGGCAATCTCCAGAAACATGTTACCATGAATGTTCTTTGCTTTTGGATTTCTTTTTCTGCTGTACTTGATTACAAAAAATATCATCAGTACTGTAATTAGTACAAGGAAGAATACTGAAACAATCAGTGTAAAGAGAAATGTTCCGTCAACAGAGTTTACAAAATTTGATACATCATCAAACATTCTTACAATCCTTGCTGGAAAGAATAATCAGAGAATAATAATACGAAAGAGATACCAAGAAACAGCAATGCAACAATCACGAAAACAACAAAAGTTTTTGTTTCGCTTCTGAGGTGCATAAATATTGAAAGCACTAGGTACGCTTTGAATGCTGCAATTACCATAGCAGTAAGAACTGTAAATCTGCCAATATTCATTCCTGCAACAGCAACGGTAACTGCTGTTAATGCCAACAAAGCAAGCCACACCAGTATGTAGATAGAATAGCCATGAGATTGTTCGTTATGAGATTCGTGTTTTTCCATTTACTTTCCTTATGTAATCAGATAGAATAATGGGAAAAGGAATATCCAGATGATATCAACAAGATGCCAGTACAAACCGGCATTCTCAAGTCTTACATAACTATCCTTAGTAATAATATCTTTTCTGGTCATTCTAGTCATCACAGCGATTAAAAACATACCAACGATAACGTGAACACCGTGAAGTCCGGTCATTACATAATACAAACCAAAAAATAAAATTTCACCTGAACTTCTGGCTAGAAGTTCTTCGCTGCCGGGATAAATTCCATGATGAAACTTTGCTGTCCATTCAAAATATTTATTCACAAGGAAGAAGAGCGCAAGAACAATTGTAATGATCTGAAGAAACATAGACAGAAGTTTCTGCCCTCTTTGAATGGCAACGATAGAAAGCGCCATAGTCATACTGCTTGTCAGCAGTACAGCAGTGTTGAATGCACCGAGAATTGTGTTAAGTTCTTTTGCTGCAATATGAAACTCATCAGCATGCTGAAAGCGGTACACTGAATAAAGAAGGAACATTCCTCCGAAAAGAAGAAGTTCTGTAAAAAGAAAAAGCCACATTCCCATCCGGGAGCCAACATCGTCTCTGTGAACATGAACTTCAGCAGTGTGTGTCGTTGAACTCACCTGACCTCCTCTTTTTCTAATTTCTCTTCATTCATTTTATATTGATATGGATGTTCTTCAACTACCGGTATATCATAAAAATTTTCGTGAATTGGTGGAGTGTCAATCTGCCATTCTAATGTTTCTCCTCCCCAGATATTCTTTTCAGTAACCTTCGTGCCTTTTTTGACAGAGTGATACAAATTATAAACCATCAGTAAAACGCC
Organism: uncultured Ignavibacteriaceae bacterium; assembly: GCA_964639955.1. Taxonomy (GTDB): domain Bacteria; phylum Bacteroidota; class Ignavibacteria; order Ignavibacteriales; family Ignavibacteriaceae; genus IGN2. The sequence goes on along the minus strand of CAZXGJ010000001.1, from coordinate 103,134 downwards.
GGTAACCAGAATCCACGAACCGATTGTAGAGATGAAGTGATAAGTATGAAACTCTGGTAAATAATCATAATATCTTCTCGGCATTCCCAGCCAGCCCATTATAAACATCGGAAAGTATAAAAAGTTAAATCCAACAAATAAAAGCCAGAAATAGATTTTAGAAAGTTTTTTGTTATACATTCTGCCAAACATTTTCGGGAACCAGTAATGTAATGCTGCAAAGAAACCAAATCCTGTTCCGCCAAACATAACATAATGAAAATGTGCAACAATAAATGAAGTGTCATGAATCTGAATATCAATTGAAAGAATGCCTTGCATTACTCCCGTAAGTCCACCAATAGTGAATAGAAAAATAAATGCAAGGACAAAGAGTAATGGTGTTTCGAGATCAATTGAGCCTTTATATAATGTTGCAACCCAGTTAAAAACTTTGATTGCACTTGGAATTGCAACGAGCATAGTCAAAAGTGAAAATATAAATTGCCCGGTATCACTCATTCCGACCGTAAACATATGATGAGCCCAAACAAGCGAACCAAAAAGAGCAATCGCAATACTTGAGAAAGCAATAAACTTGTAGCCAAAAATAGTACGTCTTGCAAATACAGGAATGATTTCAGAAACTACACCCATTGCAGGAAGAATCATGATATAAACTGCAGGATGAGAATAAATCCAGAACAAATGCTGATAAAGAACAGGATCACCGCCAAGTGCCGGATCAAAAATACCAACGCCAAACCACCTCTCTACAGCAACAAGTAATAAAGTAATTCCGATGATTGGTGTTGCCAACACCTGAACCCAGGCTGTTGAATACAATGACCAGATTGAAAGTGGCATTTTGAACCAAGTCATACCAGGTGCTCTCAAGCGATGAACAGTTGTTACAAAATTTAATCCTGTCAAGATTGATGAGAACCCAAGAATAAATGCTGCCAACAGAGCAACTACTACGTTTGTGTTTGTTCTAACAGAGTAAGGAACATAAAATGTCCATCCGGTATCTGCCGGACCACCAGGAAGAAGTATGGCAGTAACAGCAAGCAAACCTCCAATAACGTACATATACCATGACATCAGATTAATTCTGGGGAAGGCAACGTCTTTAGCGCCAATTAAAATTGGTAACACAAAATTTCCAAACACTGCAGGAATGCCCGGAACAACAAAAAGAAATATCATTATAACCCCGTGAAGCGTAAAGAAGGAGTTATAAGTCTGCGCATCCATTATGGTTCTTCCCGGAGATATTAATTCCAGCCTCATTAAAAAGCCGAATGTAACACCGACAAGGAAGAATAATGAAAGAGAAATAAGATAGAGTATTCCAATTCTCTTATGATCGGTTGAAAGAATCCAGCCTAATATGTCGGAATGTTTCCCTTTAAATTCGAGATAACTTGGTTCGTGTCCGTTTGTTTTAATAGTTGCTGCTTCAACAGCCATAGTTCATCACCTTGTTTTAATTACTTCTTTCTTAGGCTTTAATTTAATTATCAGGAAAAAAATTCCTGCAAACAATAAAATTGCTGCCCCAAAAATTCTTGTAAAGTTCAAAGCATATTTTTGCCCTTCAGTATCATAGCTAAAACAAAATCTTAAAAACCTGGCAACAGTTGGGGTAACTTTTCCTTCAGATGTTTCGAGTACTGCCATCTTAAAATCAAAAGGAAGAATACCATAGCCATGATTCTCAGAATAGCTGGGGAAGAGATAACGACAAATCTTTCCATTCTTATCAAGAAAAATTAATGTTCCTGCGTGCCGGAGTTCATTTCCTTCCCTCTTATAATAAAATCCTGCAGCATTCGTAACAGTTTTAATATTTTCAATCGAACCTGTAAGGAATCGCCAGCTTTCTGGTGAAATCTCTTTATCTATTCCTGAAAGCATTTCTTTCTTTTTGGCAGATGCTTTTTCAGGATTTTCAAATTCGTCAATACTGATTGCAACCACGTTATAATCATAACCGGGTTCAAGGTCTGATTTATTTATTACGTTGCTTAGTTCAAACATCAGCGGGTTACAAATACCCGGACACGAATAATAAACAAGCGCAAGAACAGTTGGACCGGTTATCAATTCTCTGAGCTTTACCGGATTTCCATTTTCATCATTGAATGTAATATCCAGCGGAATGTTTTTTCCTAATTGCTCATCAACTCCTATTTCCATCTGATTATTTGCAATTGAAATAGAAGCAACTGCTAAACTTAAAATTATATTTATTAATGTTTTCATCATTATAAAATCTGCTTTAAGTAATTCACCAATGCATTCCTGTCAGTGTCAGATAGTAAAAACACATTCGAATTAAAACCATTTTGGTTTACATTATATCTTAAAAATTCTACAAAAGCCTGATCATTTGCTTTCCAGCTATTTGAGTTAATTAAAGCTGAAATGGCAAGCTTCTCATTGTCAACTATATCTATTAACAACTTTGCAGGATATTTAGTTCTGTCAGTAGCAATAGTATTAATTGCTGCATTAAGTTTATCCTGCTTAGCTGCATTTTCTGTTGAAAGAATTTCCATTGCTACTGAAACGGGTACTTGTGCAGGAATTTCCATTCCGGAAGATAAATTATAAAGAGAATTTAAAGCAGATAAATCATCATCAGAATCCTGTGGAGGATCTTGCATAAATGTCTGTCTGATATAATGAGCTAAAGAAATTCGATCCTGAGGTGTCAGAAAATTGTAAGATATCATCGAACCGCCTTCAATTCCCTCTTCAAGTGTTGTGTAAATTGCACTGAGGGTTCTTCCGTTTTTCCAGCCGTCAGCACTCGTAAAATTTCTTGGCGCCGGATTCATTCCAACTGAAGCAGGACCACCACCGGCACCTGTTTCATTATGACAGGATGCACAGTTAGTTGTATAAAGTTCTTTCCCTTTTTGAATTAACTCATTTGTCGGTTCTTTCATTTTGAAAATATCTACAGGTGGAACTGTTCTCGCCTGAACTACAGGAAGATCAGCAACAACAGTAGTATCAGGTATAAATGCTGAAGTTTTATTAATAGCAATGTTACCAATGTTCGCAACATAATATAAACCAATAATCACTATGATTATTAATATATACGGATAGAGAATTCCGAACATTGTTCCGGGATTCTGTTTTACCTCATTAATAAATTCAGATATTTTCTTTTTTAGTTCTTCCATAGATTTTTATAAATGAAAATCCAAACCGCGTTGTAATTTAGGATCACCAATTGGAATAAGATTTTCTTTCTTTGCTTTCATATTAAAAACTAATATTATCAGACCGACAACAGCAATCGGAAACACAAGATCAATCCAGCTAAATGAATAACCACCTGACAGATCTTCCATTTCAGGCATAACAAACCAGAAGAGATCATAAAGATGAGCAAACAAAAGCCAGACAGAAATAAACTTTAACTTCTTCGGGTCCATCTTTGAAGGCTGAGAGACAAGAGTAATGTATGGTACAAGAAATTTAATTATGATTAATCCGATTGAAAAGATTGCCCAGCTTCCTTCCCACTTCTGCAAAAACCAAAAAGTTTCTTCAGGTAAATCTGCATACCAGATCAGCATATATTGTGAGAAAGCGATATAGCCCCAGAAGTTTACAAATGCGAATAACAATGCACCAAGACTATACAGGTGATCATTTGTCATTGCAGGATGAAGATAACCGTTTTCTTTTAACAAAACAGTAGCTAATGTTACAGCAGCGAGTGCAGCGATAACAGTACCGGCAAAAAAGTAAACACCGATAATAGTTGAAAACCAGTGAGGTTCAATGCTCATAAGCCAGTCAATTGCGGATATGGTGATTGTGAATGCAAATATCGGAATGAAGATAGCTGATAATCTGATATTGATTGTTGTTAATTTCTGATCTTTTGTTGTGTCCTGCTTTTTAGAGTTTCTGATAAAGAAAAAATAGAACAATGACCAGAGTCCAATCAAAACAAAAACTCTAATTATGAAAAATGTAACATTTAGATATGGAGCTTTTGACTTCAATATTTCATCTTCAGCAACGGCTTCAGAGTGAGACCAATGAAATAATTCACCAACATTGAGCAACAGAGGAATTACAAGCAATGCAAGCAATGGAATTATCGCAGCGAAAAATTCAACTACTCTTCTAATCGGAACGCTCCAATCTGCACCAACAATATATTCAAGTGCAATCAGGAATAAAGCACCGACACCGATGCTAATCATAAAAGTAAATGCAATCAGATAATTATAGACTGCTCTTGTGTGATCTATAAAAAATGCAGCTACTCCAAGGATTATTCCAACAATCAAAAGTGTCATTCCAATTTTTGAAATGCCGGAAGGTAAATCTTTTCTCTGATATGTAAATTCGTTAGTATGCATTTAAGATTTACTCCGCTTTAACAAATTTAAGATCGGAATCAGTTGCATTCTTGGCTCTCTGCAAAGCTCGTATATAATTGACAATTGCCCATCGTTCATCTCTTGTAACCTGCGATGCATAAGAAGGCATTACATTTTGTCCGACTGTGATTATATGATAAATCATCCCATCCTCAAAATTTCTTGCACGGTCTGAATGAAGTGTTGGCGGATTTGGAAACTGCCCCTGCAATCTGCTATCACCATCGCCATAATTTCCGTGGCAAGGACTGCAATAAGTTAAATATTTTCTTTTACCTAATTCTAAGTTTTCTTTTGTCGGGAAGTATGGATTCGATAATACTTCCTTTGGATTTGTTTCACCTTCAAAAGGATATGGAATAAATCCTTTAGCAACAGTGCCTTCAACAGGAAGTCTCATTCCTCTGCCATCAGCAAAAAATTCACTTCCGGTCTGAGGAATTACTTTGGCTTGTTTTTCCATCCAGTTAAATGGAACAATATAGACAAGCTTATTCAGCATCAAATATGTACCAATCGAAACAACCACAGCAACACCAAGTAGTAATCCAATAAATCTTGGTTCAAAAATCGGATACGTTTCTTTTTCCGGGTGATAAATTATTTCAGTTGAAAGAGGTTTTAGTTCTTTCAGGAAATCAACTGTCTTTTTCTCATCAAACTTAGGATCAATTGATTCTATTACTATTCCATAATGATCACGGGATACTTTCTTCATATACTCAGTATCGTGCAAAGCGTGTGAATTTCTCGGCAGACCAAAGAAGAAAGCAAACATTGCAACTACTGTTGAAAGAGTAGCCATGATAACAGTAACTTCAAAAGTTACAGGAATAAATGCCGGCAGAGAGAAATAAGGCTTACCGCCAATAATCATTGGATAGTCAACAGACATTGTCCACCACATAAGTATCAGTGCAAGCAAAGCACCGGATAACCCAAAAATTAATGTAACGATGCCAAGTTTAGATGGCTTCAATTTCATTGCCTTATCTATTCCGTGAATTGGATAAGGCGAATTAACATCCCACTTCGTAAAACCTGAAGAAGCAACTTTTCGGGCTGCAGCAATTAGTGTATTCGGATCGTTGAAGAGAGCAGTAACACCAAAAATCTTTTTATCAGTCATGATGCTCTCCTCTGTGATGAATTGGCTGAGCTCCATCAGCAACTGCTTTAACTTCTGCAATTGATACTACCGGCAATGCTTTGGTAAACAAAATTACCAGAGTGAAGAATAATCCAAAACTTCCGAGTAATATTCCAGCATCATATAGAGTTGGTGTAAACATACCCCAGCTTGAAGGCAGAAAATCACGATGCAATGAAGTTACAACAATTACAAATCTTTCGAACCACATACCAACGTTTACGAAGAGAACTATAACTATCATAGCAGGAATTGATCTTCTTATCTTTTTAAACCAGAAAAACTGCGGGAATATTACATTGCAGCTAACCATTATCCAGTAAGCCCAGGCGTACGGACCAAAAGCTCTGTTGATGAAAACAAACTGTTCAAACTGAACCCCGCTGTACCAGGCAATAAAAAATTCCATTGAATAAGCATATCCAACCATCATTCCTGTTGCAAGAATTACTTTGTTCATTTTTTCAAGATGATCTATCGTAATAATATTCTGAAGATCAAAAATCTTTCTTACAAAAACAAGTACAGTAACAACCATCGCAAAACCTGAAAAGATAGCACCGGCAACAAAGTATGGCGGGAAGATTGTTGTATGCCAGCCGGGCATTATCGAAACAGCAAAGTCAAAACTTACTATGGTATGAACAGACAGAACAAGAGGTGTTGCAAATCCAGCAAGTATAACATAAGCTTTTTCATAATGCAGCCAGTGACGTGAAGAATGTCTCCATCCCAAACTAAAAATTGAGTAGATGGTTTTTTTAATTTTTGAAGTTGTTCTATCTCTCAATGTGGCAAAATCCGGAATCAAACCAGTGTACCAGAAAACTAATGACACAGTAAAGTAAACTGATACTGCAAAAACATCCCATACTAATGGTGAAGTAAAGTTCACCCACAAACCATGCTGGTTAGGATAAGGAGTAAGATATCCAGCAAGCCACGGACGACCAGTATGAATGATTGGAAATATACCAGCACACATAACTGCAAAGATTGTCATCGCTTCTGCGAAACGTGCAATACCAGTTCTCCATTTTTGTCTTAAGAGAAATAAGATTGCTGAAATTAAAGTTCCTGCGTGACCGATACCAACCCAAAAGACGAAGTTGACAATACCAAAACCCCAGCCGACCGGCTGATTATTTCCCCACATACCAATGCCATAGTAAAATGTATACAACAGACACACAGCACCAATAAGTAAAGCGGTTCCCGAAATAGTAAGGGCAAGAAAAAATTTCTTGTCCGGCTTGGTGTCCATTGGCTTTGCGACGAGCTCTTCAATTTGAGCAAGTGTCAAACGACCTGCAACTACCGGAGCTTCAACTGAATAATCTGTGCTCACTACACTTTCTCCGAGTCTGTATTTTTAAGTTTTGCGATATAAGTAACATTTGGTCTGATGTTCAATTCCTCTAAAACAAAATAACCGAGTTCGTGATCTCTGTATTTACTAAGTTCTTCTTCTTTATTGTTAATATCACCAAAATGAATTGCGTTTGTCGTACACGCTTCCTGACAGGCTGTCCTGACATCTGATCCCTTCAATTCTCTTCCTTCTCGTGTAGCTTCAGCACGTGCATCACTTATTCTTTGAACACAGAATGTGCATTTCTCCATCACTCCACGTGAACGAACAGTAACTTCAGGATTCATGAGCAATGCAAAAACAGGTGATTCCTGGAAACCGTTTTTAAAATGATCACGGAAGTTGAAATAATTAAATCTTCTTACTTTATAAGGACAGTTGTTTGAGCAGTACCTTGTTCCAACACAACGATTGTAAACCATCTGGTTCAATCCATCGGGGCTGTGAGTGGTTGCAACAACCGGACAAACATTTTCGCAAGGTGCATGATCGCAATGCTGACAAACCATTACCTGATTATTCACATTCGGATCTTCCGGTGTTCCGGAATAATATCTGTCAATTCTGATCCAGTGCAGTTCTCTTCCCATTTCAACCTGATCTTTGCCAACTACAGGAATATTATTTTCAACATTACAAGCAACTACACATTCTCCGCAGCCAAGACAGCGGTTCATATCCACAGACATTCCCCACTTAACACCTTTATAATCATAAAACGGATTTACGCTTTCAAGCTCATGCTTTTCATTATGAAGGAAGTCAGCATTTTTAAGATATTCATTTACTGTGCCTTCTTTTATAATTCCTCTCTTTGCAGGAAGGTCTTTTGTCAATCCTTCGTTAAACGCATAAACTGTTTGAGCAGTAACGAGTTTGTATTTTTCGGAAATCTTTTCAACTTTAACATTCGAGTATAACCAGGGTGACAATCCAACAGAAGAATTCATTAATGTATTAGCATTAAAGCCAACACCGGTTCCAACTGTTCCGCCATTCTTTCTTCCGTAACCAGTTTCAATTGTAAGAGAATTATCAGATGCACCCGGTTGGATGAAAACAGGAATTTGCAATGAAGTTTTTCCAGTTGAGATTTCAACCAGATCATTACTATTTAATCCTAATTCATTTGCTGTTTTTGGTGATATTGCTGCATAATTATCCCAAACAATTTTTGAAACAGGATGAGGTAATTCATGAAGCCATCCGTTGTTTGCAAATCTTCCATCCTTTACAGCATAGCTTTCTTTAATATGCAAAGAAAAATTATCAGTTGCAGCAGTAGTATTAATATTCAAAGCAGCATCACTGGAAAACGAACCAATTGAAGGAGCAGTTTCTCTGACATAAACAACACCATCGTGCAATGAGTTAAACCAGAAGCGTTTAAATTCTAATTTGCTGTTCAGGAGTGGATAGATATTATTTTCCCAGTTACTCATCAAATATTTATGAAAAATTGAATCATCATAAGCCGAAGAATCACCCGAAATCCAATTAAGCAGTATAGCTTCCGCTTGTCTTGTATCATATAACGGTGCAATAACCGGCTGCTGCAGAGAATAAAATCCTGTTCTGGTTTTTGCATCACCCCAAGATTCAAGTTGATTGTTGATTGGCAGTATAAAATTTGACAGATCGGATGTCTCGTTCTCAACTTCAACTAAACTTATAACAGTATCAACTTTAGAAAGAGCTTCAGCATATTCCAAATCTGCTGGTAAATGATAAACAGGATTTGAATTAAGATGAATGGCAATTGCAACTTCACCTGCTTTCATCTTCGTTACCAAATTTTTTATTTCTGCAGATGAAGATAAAGCTAAAACTGAAACCGGAGTTGACTCAAAATTATAGAGTGCTTTATTACCAAGAACATCGTTCAAAAGATTAACTGCAATGTGAACATCTTCAGGAAGATGATCGCCGGCATAAACAATTGATTTGCCTTTATTCTTTAATAAGTCTGAAGCGAGTGTATTTAACGATTCAATGTTTAAACCAAATTGCTTTGATAAATTTTCTAAAGTGTTCCCACCTGTACTTATCGGAACTCCGGCGCCCCTTTTATTTAAAGTATCAATAAGACTTAAAATAAAATTCAAATGTGCATCAGGACGTAATCTCATCCGGTAATCAGCAGCCATACCGGTGATGGTCATATTTCCTTCAATTACATAAAGCCGGTTAAAATTTTTATTTATTACATCTCTGCCTTCAGAAAATAATCTGGTGTTTTCAATTCTGTTAAAAGACTCACCAAGAAAGTCACCATCAAGAGACAAAATAATTTTAGCTTCATTCCATTTAACAGCCGGAAATTCAGCGTTGCCATAACACTTTTTCCATGCAGAATTTCTTATTGAGTTATCAAATTGTTCGTAAGAATATATTTTTGTTGAAGGGTATTTCGATACGAAATCATCCAGAACTCTTTTAGTTGTTGGTGATATTATTTTATGAGAGATGATCGCTATCTCTCTGTTTCCGGCATTCATTAAATCAAAAACTATTTCATCAGTAGCATTTTTCCAGTTATAATCATCAAATCCTAATTCAGTTTTCTTCTTCGGATTCTTTAATCTGTCAGGATCGTAAAGACTCATAATTGAAGCATGGCCTTGAGCACAAATTTTTCCTTTTGAAACAGGATGATCAGGATTGCCATCAATTTTTATTGGTCTTCCTTCGCGGGTTTTAATTAATGTGCCGCAGGCATTTGGGCAAGCAGTACAGGTTGATGCATAAAAGTTTGGTCTGCCAAGAGTGATTTCTTCCGGTTTTCTGTTGTAAGGAATTATTTCACCTTTGTCTCTGTAATCTGAACAGGCAGTTCCGGCAAGTGCTGCTGATGCACCAAGAAGTGCAAGGAATTTTCTTCTGGAAATTGATGACCATTCATTTGTATCAACTCCATCTGAAACACCCTCTTTGAATTCATCCTGATGCAGCTTTAAAAATTCAGGATCGTTATAAAGCTCTTCGAAGGATTGCCAGTAATTCGGATCAGTATTATTCAATCCATTTAAATCTTCAGCCATTCTTTCTTCCTGCTTTTTCTCTCTGAACTGCATCCGGATTAGGTTTTACTTTTACCGGATCATAGTTTTTCTTTGAACTAAAAAGATTCAAAGGATTAGCTTTTAGTAAAGCTGCACCTATCAGACTTGTTGAGAATATTGTTACAAATTTTTTTCTATCCATATTATATATTTTTATCTGTGACAAGCCCAGCAATAATCCGGACCATTTTTAATATACTTTAATTCGGGTAAACGATCGTGAGCATTTCTGTGACAATTTAAACAACTGTTCATAGTGAAAGATTGAACCTGACCTACCTTTTCAGTTTGAGTCATCTCACCATGACAGGAAACACAATCAATCCCTTTATTCACATGAACGCTGTGACTGAAGTACGCATAATCAGGAACTTTATGAATTCTCTTCCACTGCAAAGGCTTACCTTCGCTATAATATTCAGTCAGCTTAATAATTTCAGGTCTGTCTTTTCTTGCAACCGTGTGACAATTCATACAGGTTGCTGTTGGTGGAACCATTGCATGCCTTGATTTCTCAACTCCAACGTGACAATACTGGCAGTCGATTTTCATTGTGCCAGCATGTAGTTTATGAGAATAATTTATTGGCTGATCCGGAGTGTAACCTACTCCATCTCTCTCAGCCCGGGATGCAAAATATGTTAACGCAAAGGATGCTAATACCACAAATATGGTGACAGGCAACCGGTTTCTAAGAATATAATCAAGAAGACTTTGCTTCATTAACTTCCTGTAAATCTTAATGAATTAAAGCCGACACTTATGATTTTTTTAACTAAGGTTTCTATTTTATATGGCGGCACAAAAAAATTAAAATAAGTTCTTTTAATGAAAAAATGATGCGAGGTAAAATGCTACAAGTAGCTGTTAACTCTGAAATTTGTCAGATGAAAATTATAATTTTCTGTCAATTAAAGCAAACTCCTTGGTAACTGAATTCGACTTTACATTCTAAATTATTAACAGTAAAATCTTTTCATACCGTCATGAAATTCTGATTAAAACCTGATAGATAATGAAAGCAGCAATTGCAGTTATAAGAAGATAAAGCAAAATCTTTTTTAATAATCTTATATTAAATTTAAACGAAGACCTATATCCCCGCCATCCGCATTTTCTGCAACGGTATAAATCAAACCATGTTAATTTTTTTATGACTCTTTCCCAAATACTTCTCGGCCTTGAGATACGCAAAGAATCATCCGAAGAACAGGAAGGGCAATCAGAATAAGAATGACTAACAGAATGCATAAGCAAAATTATAATATTTTATAAACAATTGAAGCTACGGCAATAAACAAAACAATCACAAAAATATCTCTAACGAGCTGTGCCGAAGATTTAACAACAATCTTTACGCCTGTGAAAGCCCCGAAAACAGCTCCGATGCCTAATGGAATGGCAGCCTGGAAAACTACATAACCAAAAGTGCCGGGCAATGAAACCAACTGTACAGGCTGAATTAAATAAGAAGCTGCGGAACTAAGCATTGTTATTGCAACAATTATGGATGATGTGCCAACGGAAGTTTTTGTATCGAGGTGAAATAAGTAAATAAGAGCAGGCACATAAATTACCCCCCCGCCCAAGCCTGTAAATGCAGAGAACATTCCAACTAAAGTACCTAAAAGCAAATAATATTTATCATCAAGCGGCTTCTTTATATAGTAAGTTTTCTTTACCCTATTCTCAAAAAACATTCGCAGGGCAACCAGGAATAAAATTACTGCAAAAGTAATTTCAACAATTCTGGAATTTACTTTAACAATAAAAAAGGGCGTAATAAAAGCAGCAAGAGCAGCACCGGCAGAGACCATAACAGCAGCATTTTTAACAAAATTTTTAACTCTGTTATGCAGAAAGGCGGATACAACTGCACCTAACGAACCGGAAAATAACGAGGTACCAATAGTATAGTAAGCAAGAGCACTACGAGGAATGTAGAGCAACGGCAGTAAATAATAAAGTACAGGTGCAAAAATAAATCCACCCCCTATTCCAAACATTCCTATCAAAATACCTGAAAGGTATCCGATAAGAAGAAAAAGAAAAACTATAAGAATTTCATTCAATTTACATTTAGAAGGCGATTATAAATTTCCGGTTTATTAACGATGTCGAGTGCTGCCTGAACCTGTAGATCGAAATTAAGCTGCTCTTTTATCCTGCCCTCGGTACCTATATAACGTGCAGCTAACTCAGACCTGATCTCCCTAAGGATTTCAGACCTGAAAATTTTCATTTCATTTTTATATAAATCTGCCAATTCAGTTTTTATATGTTCCAGTTCTATCTTCAGTTTTTCATCTGAATCAGAAACGCCGCTTATTAACTTAATAATTTCTTTTTCAGCTTTGGATTGATAGTCAAACTTTTCTGATTCAAGATATTCTTCAAATAATTTTAAAAGATCGGCATCTTTTATATTGATATAATTTTCACCAGGGTGGTTATAGTTGTAATGATTTGCAAATTTAAAGAAGTATCCCGCAGCTAGCAGTTCCCTTGTTATGTTACCCTTTACCTCAAATTCAACGGTTGTATCCGGGGTAATACCCCCTTTTGAAAATACTTCTCTTTTATTATCGGTAAAGAATTTAGGGTCTTCACCAACCGGATGAGATTCAATGACATCACTATTTTCCGAGTAGTCGATCTTTTGAATGCATCGTCCGCTGGGAGTGTAATATTTGGCAGTTGTAATTTTTAATGAGGTATTGTAGCCAAGCGGGGTAATGGTCTGAACAAGCCCTTTACCAAACGAGTGGCTTCCTAAAATAATACCTCTATCGTGATCCTGAATTGCACCTGCAACTATTTCTGAGGCTGAAGCGCTTCCGCCGTTGATAAGAACAGCCAACCTGGAATTACTGATAATTGGTTCCTGAACAGAAAAATATTTTTTTTCGCTGCTTATATCTCTGCCTCTTGTGGAAACAATTAGTTTGTCTTTAGGCAAAAATTTGTCGCAAATATCCACGGCAATATCCAGCAGACCGCCCGGGTTGCCTCTGAGGTCAATAATTACAGATTTTATTTCCTTCTGCGCTTTTAATTCTTTTAATACTGTTTTAACTTCATCACTTGCTGACCGGCTGAAGTTGGAGAGCTTAAGGTAAACATTATTGCTTTCTTCAGGATAGAAGCCGGCATAAGTAATATTTTTAATAATAATTTCTTCTCTAACAAGATTAAAGGTGAGCGTATCTCTCTCTTCGTTTCTGAGTACTTTTATCTCAACTGAGGTTCCCGGTTCTCCTTTAACCAGCGTTGAAACATCATCAACATTTTCTTTGAAGATTTTTGTACCGGAAGCTTCAATTATTACATCACCGATTTTAATTCCCTGTCTTTGTGCCGAGTATCCATCCATTACCTCAACTACTGTTACATTATCGCCCCTGATACCAATGGAAATACCAATGCCTCCATAGCTGCCGTTTGTTATCAGGTCTATATCTTCCATTTTTTCTTCATCAACAAAAATTGTGTAAGGGTCAAGTGAGGAAAGCATTCCCCGGATACCGGCTCTCATAAATTGCTCGGGATTAATTTCATCAACATAGTTTTCTGTAATTTCCTTATACACCGCACTGAATAACTCAAGGTTTTTAGAAATTTCAAGGTAGATATCTCCCTGCAGCAGGGTAAACCCGGTAACGAGAATTATTGTAATGCCAAGACTAATATTTAACAAAATCTTTTTAACTGTCATCTGTTTTACCTGTTATTAATTAATTCCAATTCGGAAATTATTTGATTATGAATGTTTTGAATTGTCTGGGTTCCATCGATTACTTTAAATCTGTTATCTTGTTTTGCAATTTCAAGATACCCGTTTCTTACCCTGTTATAAAACTCTATATCAGCCAGTTCTATTCTGTCAAGTTTACCTTTGGACTTTTTCTTCTTTCTCTCATTAGCAACTCCGACCGGAATATCAATAAAGAAAGTAACATTCGGCAGAGTATCACCAATAGCAAGTTTATGAACTTTCAGAATTAGATCAAGAGAAATTCCCCTTCCGTAACCCTGGTAAGCGGTTGATGAATCATGATACCTGTCTAAAACCACGTAAATTCCCTTCTCAAGATATGGTCTTATCTTTTCCTGTACTAACTGGGCCCGGCTGGCAGAGAACAAAAAAAGCTCAGTCTCCGGTGTTATAGAAGAAAATTTATTATCCAGCAGCATCGATCTTATTTTCTCCGAGATTTCAGTTCCGCCGGGTTCGCGAAGAATTTCAACCTTCTTGTTATTATCAGCCAGATAGTCTTTAAGTAGCTCAATTTGAGTGGATTTTCCACAAAAATCTATTCCTTCAAAAGTAATTAGCATATTGTGCTGATTTAATTATTAATGAAATTTTAAGATTTTAATATAAAGAAAGTGAAGCCGTAAATTAAAGATAAAAACCGCGGGTTGTTTATAAATTTTTTGTCAAAATGATTTTATCACATACCTGAGCCGCTCCGGTTTTGTAAACAGAACAGTTGTATTTGGCGGCGATTCAATGTTTGGACGAAGACTGCCAAGTGTATCATAGTAAACATCCTGATAATAAACGTACGAACTAAATTGTGATTCTGATAATTTACCCAGTATTTCTATGCCTCCTCTTACGCTGCAGGTGATTTTATTCGGAAATAAAAGAACTTCTTTATCCGGTGGTGCATTTATCACTTCCACTTTAATATTATTTATTTCACGATCAATTATTCTTTGAACATCTAGTGTTATACTGATTGTTTCAGTATTATATTCAAAGCCTCGCATGGTGGGTAACTTCAATATTTTTTTTACTCTGCTATCCAGCCCGGAGAGCTTAAGAAGGTTAGTTTTTATTTTTCCAAGCTTATTAATCATCCCGGCAGGTCCGGAAACTATAACCGAATCAGGCGAATAAATTAATTCAGTAGCGAGCCCGTAACCCGGTTTGAAATTCAAATCAAGCTCCGGTACTACAGGAATTTTTTTGGTAACAATTTTTTCAATCTCACATTCAATAGAATCAGGAATTATATCAATAATTTCCATATCCGATAGTATCCACTGATTATTTACCAGATTATTGGCGAGACTGATAAACTTTTTACCGCTATCACCATTTACAGTTAATCTGAACTCATCTTCAGGGCCAATATTTAACGAGAGAAGTTTCCATCCCTTCCCTTTTACCTTCAGAAGAACATTACCGGGGAAATTTGAGCCGGTAATATAGCCTTTTGGAAAATCGAATAAAGTTAATTTTAATTCAACTTCAGTGTAATAAGTTTCGGAGAGAGATATGAATCCCCATAAAAGAAAAGAAAAAATAGCTGCGGCTGCTAAAAGGTAAATCTTTTTTCTCAATTTAAATTGATTTTATTTTTAGATTAAGCGAGAAAATTCTGTTCAGCTTCTATTTAAGAAGGGATTTAAAGAAATCGAGAAGTTCACTCCTGTTGGCTCTTGAAATTTCCCTTCCTTTGATAGGAAACTCTTCAACCCCTCTTGCAAATCTTCTCAATTGATGAACATTTAAAACTTCCAGTTCGGCCATTGAGAACCTGCTGCTTACAGGAGACTTTTTACTCTTATCTTTTTCAATTACATCCGATTTACTTAAAGCTTCGCGCTTCAATCTTTCAATGGTTGAAGAACCTCTGCCGGAGGCCGTTTCCCCTTTGGTCGCAGGTTCATCGAACAACTCCGTAACTATTTGCCTGGTCGAAGATTTCCGACCTCGCCTGCGAGACTGTTTTACGGCAACATTTGTATCAACACTTAGACGGGAAGGAGAGCCCATATCATTCATTCCCGGGATAAGACTACCAACCTGGTCATCCGGTCTGGGAATAATATGAGTTGATATCAGCTCACCAACGCGTTGAGCGGCAGCCGCTCCTGCATCAACTGCAGATTTAACCGCAGCGGTTTCGCCTGCAACAAGAATTGTAACAAGACCACCCTGAATTTTTTCTCTGCCCAGTAATGTTACATTTGCAGCTTTCAACATAGCATCAGCCGCTTCAATTGAAGCAACAAGACCCCTTGTTTCAACCATTCCCAGTGCCTGATTAGACATCTTTAATTACTTGCTTTTTTTAGGAAGAATTGACTCCACTTCAATATGAGGCCGTGGAATCACATGCACAGAAACCAGTTCACCCACTCTCTGCGCTGCTGCCGCACCAGCATCAGTAGCAGCCTTTACTGCTCCCACATCACCTCTAACCATAACGGTTACATAGCCTCCGCCAATAGTTTCTTTACCAATTAATTCTACTTTAGCTGCTTTAACCATTGCGTCGGCAGCTTCGATGGAACCAACCAATCCTTTGGTTTCCACCATTCCAAGTGCATCAAGTGACAGTGTTGACATAGAAATGCTCCCAATTAAGTTAATTATGAGTTAAAAAATAAATTTTTGAAATGTAATTGTCAATCGGAATTTCAATTTAATTTCAATTATTTCTTATGGTTACTAAAATCATCTAAGAACAAATTTTAAGAAATTACAGCATGCTGCCTGCTATCCAGATACTCCTGCAATATTACTGCGGCTGAAAAACTATCAATATTACTTTTATCTTTTCGTTTACTTTTTTTGTTTACTGATTCTATTATCTTGCTCTTTGCTATTGCAGATGTATAGTCTTCATCCCATAGTAAAACTTCAACATTCAATTGATCCTCTATTTTTTTCTTTAGCAGTTGAACCTTTTCGGCAAGAATTTTTGAAGCTTTGAAGCGGGAGGAAGGTAACCCGATAATAATTTTTATTATTTGCTTTTCATTTATAAGCTGGGACAGCCCGGTAAAATAATTCTCCTTGTTTTCTATTGTTTTATAAGCATAAGCAAATAATTTTGTCGGATCGCTGAGAGCCAGCCCGATTCGCTTTTCACCAAAGTCTATTCCAAGAATTCTGGAATCTTTAAATTCAGCCTGCAAAGAGTTTATGATCCCTCAAATCTTTCAATGTGGTAAATGCCTCTTACTTTTTTCAATCTTTCAATTAATATATTCAGATGCTCAAGATTATTTACGTAAAGAGTAATGCTTCCTTCAAAAGTTGATTCGTTTGTTCCGATATTAATCGATTTGATATTTGTATTACGATACGAGACAATTGTGTTAGCGATATTGTTAACGATACCCGGACTATCCTCTCCCCTGATTAAAATTCCTGCAACAAATAACGAACCGTCCGTGCTTGGCCATTCAACCGGCACCAGCTTGCTCGGATCGCTTTTTGAAAGATTGATAAGGTTATTACAGGTTTTACGGTGAATTTTAATTCCCTCGCCAACTGTTATATACCCGATTACAGGATCGCCGGGAATGGGACTGCAGCATTTTGCATAGTTATATAAAATTCCTGTGTTCTTTCCGTCAACCAGAATTCCACCGGCATCTTTACGCGCAATATTTGCAAACTCCTCAAATTCCATCGGCTTTTCCTGATCACTGCTGTCGCTGGTTTTATTTTCAAGTAAGATTTCGTCAACGCCAATAGTTCCCAGTGCAATTGCCTTAAAGAAAAGCGCATTGTTATCGAACTTTAATTTACGGGCAAGTCTCGATACATCTTCGGCTGTAAATGAGAGCTTCAATCTCTTTAATTTTTTCTCCCAGATTTCTCTGCCGGTTTCAACGGTTTTTTCTTCTTCTTTGTTAATCCATTTTCTAATGGCGGATTTTGCTTTATGAGTTTTAACAAATTTTAACCAGTTCCTGTTTGGATGCTGGTTCTTGGATGTAATAATATCTACCTGATCACCGCTGTTTAAGACAGTATCCAGCGGAACAATTTTGCCATTAATTTTTGCACCAATACAATGATACCCAACTTTACTATGAATCTCAAAGGCAAAATCAACCGGAGTAGATTCCAGCGGCAGACGCCTTAATTCACCTTTCGGAGTAAAAACATAAATTTCATCCTGGTAAAGGTTGAGCTTAAAGTCTTCCAGTATTTCCTTGCGGGTTTCATCTCTGCCGGTACCTTCAAAGATATCCCGTATCCAGTTTATCCAGTTATCCATTTCGTCTTCAGCTTTGGGACTTCCCTCTTTATATTTCCAATGCGCAGCAAGGCCCTGCTCGGCAATTTCGTGCATTTTGCGAGTTCTTATCTGAACCTCAACCAGCCTGCCATCCGGACCAATTACGGTGGTATGAATTGATTGATAATTATTTGTCTTCGGAATAGAAATATAATCTTTAAATCTATCAGGAACGGGCAGGTAAATCTGATTCACAATTCCCAGGGAGGTGTAGCAGTCATTAGAATTTTCTGTTTCCAGAATTACCCGTACAGCAAAGAGATCGTATATTTCTTCGAATGGTTTATTACGCCGTATCATTTTCCTGTAAATGCTGTAGAGGTGTTTTGGTCTGCCACTTAGTTCATATTTCAGGTTGTATTCCTGAAGTTTTTTAGTAATCGGTTCAGAAAATTTCTTTATGTAAGATTCTCTGTCATTACGGGTACCTTTAACCTTCCTGGCAAGCTCTTCATAAGCTTCCCTATTTAGATATTTGAAAGCAAGATCTTCCAGTTCCCACTTAACCCTTGCTAAACCGAACCTGTTGGCAAATGGTGCATAAATTTCCAGAGTCTCCTGAGCAATCCGTCTTTGTTTATCGGCACTTACAAACTCGAGAGTACGCATATTATGCAGGCGGTCAGCAAACTTTAATACTATCACCCTTACATCCTTAACCATGGAAAGAAGCATCTTCCTGTAGTTTTCTGCTTTTGTAATATCATGACCTTTAAAGATTCCGCTTATTTTAGTTACACCATCTACTATCTCAGCTACTTCTTTTCCGAATTCTTTAACTATAAGATTGAGATCAAAATCAGTATCCTCAACAATGTCATGCAGAAGTGTACTAACAACGGTAATGTCATCAAGCGGAAATTCTTCGGCAACAATTAATGCCACTTCATAAGGATGGGAGAAGTATGGCTCACCAGAAGCACGTATATCGTTTTTATGGGCTTCCATGGCAAACTGGAATGCTTTCGTAATCAGTTCTTCATTTACTTTGGGTAAATTTTTTCGGCATACTGCTAGCAAATCGGCGAGCATTTTCTGGTATTTAGGATTTTCTATATTCATATTATCGAATTCTTAATCAACTAAAATAATTCTTTAATAATTTACTCTATTTTGCCGAGATGTTAAAGTCACTATAGATAACAAACAAATTTTATCCCTGCATTAGCAGTTCATTTCTCAACCGGCGAATTCTCTCTAACCTGTTTTCAAGAACCTTACGGGAATATTCGGATAAACTATTTTTACTTAAAATTTCTTCACAAATCTGCAGGGCTTTTTTATTCTGTCCTAGCTTAATGTATTGTTGAGCAATCAAGTGTTTCAGAGTAATTTCATTGATGTGGTTATATCGCCGCCATTCAGGGTAGGATATCAATATTTCAGAGTAAAGATTAATGGCTTTCTGTGGATCAATTTCTTCGTAAGCCCTTGCCATTCCCCACTTGAAAGATCTTGAATTCGGAAATATACTGAGTGCTTTCTCAGCAGTTAAAATAGCCGACTTATAATCTTGCTGATCAATATATATCCAGATTAGCGAATTAACAGCCAGGTAAGAATTGTATGATGAAGAATCCACCGCTACTTTCAGGCGCTGCATTCCTTCTTGCTTTGAATCATTTACAAACGGCATCCAGTTTATAAATTCAGTTTTTCTGCTTTTCCAATATTCAAAAGTACCAATAGCAGTATAAGCTTCATAAAAATTTTCATCAATCGATAGAATTTTCTCAAATTCAGAAATTGAATTTACTCCAGTCGATATCGCAGAAAGCCAGTTCCCATTAATTGCATCGAAGTAGGCAATGTAACCCTCGGCTAATGCGTAAAAATACCGGTACCAGATATAATTCTCATCGGTTTCAATTAGCTTTTCAGCTTGCTGCTTTGCTTGTTCAAGATTTTTCAGAATAAAGGATTCATCAAACTTCTCAGCATAGTCATAAGCTTCGGCAATCTTAATAGCAGCCAGATATATTTTCCCGAGAGGAAGTTCTGGGAATTCTTTATTAACTGAATTAATATAGACTTCAGCGCCCGAATAATCCTGATTGACAATACGTGAAATACCAGCTTTCAACAGGGAGTCGACTCTGCTGTCCGGATATGTTTGAGAACGGATTAAGGCAGAAAATAAAATCAGGGCGGAAAAAAGCAGCTGCCTAAAGTGTTCCAAAAGTTCTGTCTCCTGAATCCCCGAGTCCGGGAAGAATATACCCTTTATCGTTCAACTGCCTGTCTAATGCAGCACTAAAAATTTTAACTTCCGGATGATCGTCCAGTAATTTCTTCACACCTTCGGGTGCAGCCACCAAGCAAGCAAATACACAGCCTTTGGCACCTTGTTTTTTAAGAAATGTGATGGCGGCAGAAGCGCTACCCCCGGTTGCAAGCATTGGATCGAGGAGGATTACATCCGAGTCCGGTAAAGTGTGCGGTGTTTTAAAATAATAATGATTCGGGGTTAGTGTTTCTTCATCCCGTTGTAAACCTATATGACCAAGCTTTGCATCGGGAATTATCTGAAGAAAACCATTTACCATACCGAGTCCTGCCCGCAGTATCGGTACAAGCACGACATCCTGTGCGAGTACATTTCCACTTGTAATTTCCAACGGTGTTTCAACTTTACACTTTGAGAGCAGGAAATTTCTGCTTATTTCAACGGCAAGAATATTTGATATTCTGGTTGCCGCTGCCCGGAAATTTTCACAGTTGGTAGATTTATCCCGCAATAAGGTAATATCCCTTTTAACAAGGGGATGATCAATTAAATAAAAATTAGAGAATTTGGACATCATGAAATTTTCAGAATCTATTTTACCTGCTTTCCAATTATACTAAGAAGATTAATAAATGGTGAAAGCGGCGGCGAATAATTATAATTTATTTTCGAAAGTGCCGATGCTGGTGCTTTTAATTTTATAAGTGCTGAAATCAAATCGGCATAACCGGAAATTTCCTTCCCGCCGATAAACGATGCACCGAGAATACTGAGATTATTCTTATCAAAAATTAACTTTGCTGAAACATAATCGCTGCCCGGCATTACAGATACCAGGTTTCTTGCTTTGGCTGAAATTATTTTCGCTTCAAAACCATTGGCGGCTGCTTCTTTTCTGGATAATCCGACCGAAGCAAAGTATTTATTGAAAATTTTAACGGTAATATTTTTTACAACTGAATCGTATTTAGCAAACCCGCCTGCTGCATTTTCACCGGCTATATGTCCCATTTCATAAGCTTGGGCAGCAAGCGGAATATAATCAGGTTTACCGGTAACTGCATTTATCACTTCAGTATTATCTCCGGCAGAGTAAATAAAGCGGTCCGATGTTTTCAGATACCGGTCGGTTTTTATTCCACCATATTTTCCCAATTCAAGTTTAGCTGATTGTGCAAGGAAAGTATCAGGTTCAAAACCGGTTGAAAGAATAGCCAAATCAATATTTAGAATTTTCTCATCAGCTTTTACCGCAATAAGTTTATCTGCGGATATAACCGGTTCAATATCTTTAACATTACCCTTAAATTCAACATTGTTTATCTTCAGAGTTTCTAATATCTCCTCACTGAATTCTTCGTCAGCCATGGGAAGCGGCAGTTTTTCTCTTTCTAAAAGTTTCACTTTTATATTTCTTTTATAAAAAGCCTCTGCTGTTTCCAATCCGATATAACCCGAACCAATAAGGACTGCATCTGAAATACTATTCTCTGAAATATATTTATTCAATCTGATGAGGTCATTTACATTTTTAAGTGTGAAGACATTCCTAAGTTGAGTATCAAAGCCGGGCAGAGTTTTTACTTTTGAACCGGAAGCAAGTATCAATCTATCATAATTGAATATATGTGTTTCATTATTATCAATATCCCTTACGAGAACCTGTTTTTTGATAACATCGATTTCTTCTACGAAATGTCTTATAAAAACTTTTACTCCCTTTTCATTCATAAAAGATTCAGGCGTATAAAAAATTATCTTCCTGTAATCATCAATCTCTCCAGAAAGTACATAAGGCATCTCACACGTTCCGGTTGATATGAATTCGCCTGCCTCAAACATTAAAACTTCTGCATTAGGATTGTATCTTTTTGCTCTTGCAGCGGCAGCTGGTCCGGCAGCATTACCCCCAATAACTATAATTCTCAGAAGTCGTTTCATTTATTCCTGAAACTTAATGTGACCGGCACTCCTTTGAAACCGAAACGTCCGCGAATCAGTTTTTCAAGGTATCGCTTATAATTGGCAGCAACCTGGTCCGGGTAATTACAGAAAAAGGCAAAAACAGGATAGTGCTCCCCGACCTGGGTTACATATTTTATTTTTACCTCCCTGCCGGTGGGAGTTGCCGGTGGTGGTGAATTCTGAATTACTTCAAGCAGGTAATCATTTAATTCGTTAGTAGGAATTTTTTTAGCTCTCTCC
The DNA here is from genome assembly GCA_964639955.1 of uncultured Ignavibacteriaceae bacterium. GTDB lineage: Bacteria > Bacteroidota > Ignavibacteria > Ignavibacteriales > Ignavibacteriaceae > IGN2. The sequence goes on along the minus strand of CAZXGJ010000001.1, from coordinate 80,670 downwards.
TGCCCGACTTTCCTGCTTAATTCTATAAGCTTAAAGATCCTCTGTTTGGTTTTTGCAGATATGAATATAATTTCTGCGTAATCAATTGCCCCCAGTTTTTCCATCAGTATTTTTTCAAAAATGTTAGCGGTATTTTCATTTTTATCAACCAGGTCCCACTTATTTACTGCAATAATCAATCCTTTGCGCCATCTAACAACTTCATCAATTATTTTTTGGTCCTGTTTTTCCAGACCAATTCTTGAATCGATTAGAACAACAGCAACATCGCACTCGCCGATTGCTTTAAGAGTCCTGATTGTAGAATAGAATTCAATGCTTTCCAGAACTTTTTTCTTTTTACGAAGACCGGCAGTATCAATTAAAATAATTTCTTCGCCGTAATATTTCAGAATTGAATCTATGCTGTCGCGTGTTGTTCCCGGAATATCACTAACAATACTTCGCTCCTCTCCAAGAAGTGCATTGACAAGAGAAGACTTGCCGACATTTGGTCTTCCAACAATTGCGATTTTCAGACGTGGATCTTCGGAAGGAGTAACCTGTTCACTGAATCCTGCAGTAACTTCATCAAGAAGATCACCAAGATTTCTTCCGCTTAATGCTGAAACCGGATATATTTTGTTAACACCCAGCTTATAAAATTCTGCAGCGGCAGCATCGAAGTTTGGAGCATCAGCCTTATTAACAATAAGGAAAAAATCTCTTCCTGAATTTCTGAGCAGGCTCAGAATATCTTTATCGATTGGTAAAACACCGTCCCGAACATCAACAACAAATAAAATGCTATCAGCTTCGCTGATTGCAATTTCAACCTGTTCACGAATTGCAGTTTCAAAAACATCCTCGCTTTCGGGAACATAGCCGCCAGTATCAATTACGCGAAAATTTTTTCCTGCCCAGTCTGCCTCGCCATAAATTCTGTCGCGGGTCACACCGCTTACATCATCAACGATTGCATCCCTTCTGCCAACAAGTCTGTTGAAGAGAGTTGATTTACCAACGTTCGGTCTTCCAATTATTACAACTAAAGGTGTTTTCATATGAGAATAATAGCTACAGGTAAATAAAAATTCTGGTCATTTGATTATGGTTTTCGGTAAAAATCTTAGTCAAATAAAGAAATTAACATTAAATTTTTTATTATAGTCAAATATTTAACAATTCCAGCGCAAAACAGTAGAAGCATTACGTTAGAATATCCGTTAATTAAAATTCTGCCAGTATAGTCTTTCAAATAATATTAAAAAGCCCGCCAAAAGACGGGCTGAAATATAAATATTTAGAACCGAAGATTATTTGATTAAAAGCATTTTCTTCGTCTCAATATATCCACCTGATTGCAAACGATAGAAATAAACTCCGCTTGGTAATTCCCTGATTCCGGACAAGCTGGAATGACTATTGAATTCTACTTCATATGAGCCTACTGGTTTTTCTTCATTGACTAATGTTGCAACCTCATTCCCAAGAATATCATAAACTTTTAATGAAACAAATGACGAATGTCCAATGACAAATGACAGAGTTGTGCCTGGATTAAAGGGGTTAGGGTAATTCTGCATCAATTCAAATCCATCCGCTATAGCAAAATTTTCTGAAGCAACATCAGATACTATTGGTTCGTATTTGACTAAAAAATTTCCACCGACACCTGCCGGTAAATGAAGAACCCTGGTTGTTGGATTAAAATCATTGTAACTTTGTCCATCCAGAAAGATTTCGGAAATTTTCAGAGCCTCATCTTTTATTGCAAGTGGAGTAAGATTAATTTCTCTGTCAGTTGGAAGCGGTTCAAAATTATAATGCAGAGTTGCCGGCTGAAATTTATAAAGCAGATTTCCATATAAATAAGTGTAGTAACCGGTTTCAATTGAATGATAACCCGACTTGCCAGAATTCCCTTTTGCTTCATTCCAGGCGAAACCGCCATAACGGGTTCTGTCTGCGTACACTTCACCATATTGATGATCAACAAAATACTGCATGTAAAATTTTATGGTCTCGTCTGCCATCTGCAAATACCAATCGTCGTGCGTGAGATTATACATCTGAAGTCCTGCAACTATTGCCTGTTCCATTTGCCACCAGGCTTTAGTGGAATCCTGCAAACCCCAAAGAAGCATTTGACCTGTAATACGGTTAAAGTCTTTATATGGTCCGCCGAAATCGTGATCATATCCGTTTTGCCAAACATCATTGATCAAATATTCTGCTGCACTGATGTAACTTGTATCAGGGAATAATTGATTCACTCTTGCAAGGCACCATCCGGCTTTTAAAACGTGACCCATTATTGTCATCGTTTCTCCGTTGTTCCAATTCCAATCAGAGTCAAACTTCTCAACAAAACCTATTGCCTGCTGTGGCATACTTGCAGCAAGACGTATTTTAATTTCCTCAGCGATTTCAAGAAGTCTCTCTTTATAAACTTCTTCTTCTGTCATCAGGTAAAGATATAAGAGATGAGTTGTAATTGCATCAACAGTTGCATTAAAACTTTTATTCCATGCAGTCGAGTTGGTGTAGTTTGTTTGATCATAGTAGCCAAGGAAAGCAGGGCGATCATCCCAGTAATAATTTTCAAGATGCTGATAACCTCTCATCAGCCAGTTCCAGGCGGTTGTATCTCTGGTTGCTTCATAATAAGCAGCGATTCCAAGTAATGCATAATGCTGATAGAAAGCTGTTTTGTTTGCAGTTGGATTTATCGGAACGCCATTTATATTTAATTCCTGTAACCATCCACCGTATGTATTATCCCAGGCGTGGGCATACATCCAGTCAAGAGCATTCTTCGCATAGCTGAGATAATTGGTATTTCCTGTAAGCATATATGCACGAGTCATTCCATAAGCATTTCTGGATTGAGTGAGCATATTTTTATTTGTGCCCCATCCTGTAATTACATTTCCGAACTTATCAATGTTGGTGAAGAATCCGCCGACTGAATTATCCCATGTTTGAAGCCAGAAATTTGCACAGCTATCTGTGTATCCAATCGCCAGTTCCGGATTCAGTAGATATGGTGAAGTTGGAGTATCTTGAGCAAATGTTAATTTGTATGTAATTAGAAAAAAAGCAATTAGTAAATATTTTTTCATATAGTCCTTAGAGAAAATTATTATAATCCGGATGTAATTTATGAAATCGTTTCATAAAGGGTGAGTCCGGGACACTTCCCATAAATTTCTTTTTGGTGTGATTGAAAGAATTGTAATTGAGTATTTACGAACTAAAAACTAAACTTAACATTTAACGTAGGCACCAACTCTGTACCTGAAGCGAAGTTAAAAGGTTCTACTCTAAAATTAACTGCAAGATTTTTATTGAACCTGGTAGCACCCCAAACAGCTTCAGCGGCGCTTATAATGTGATTAATATAAACTCCAATTATTGCAGTTGATGAAGTGTTGTAGTAATCGTTTGCCTGACCACGCATCATAGAATAATCTAGCATAATCTGAGGTGGAGTTCCTGTATTAACCCAGCCTGGCCATCCTGGAATATATTGGTGATACTTTCCTATTAATTCATAGTACTGTTGTTCGCCATGAGGAGGTAAATTGTGAGAACCCGTTTCTGCCTCATTTAACTGAGACCAGTCCACGATTCTCTCCCAAGGTTTAAGCCCCGGAGTATTATAATCAATTTCAATGTCCGGATCATTCGGATCATTAAGCCCATTCAAATATTCTGCATACTGAACAACACTCCAGTTTTCATCAGCAAAGTTTTCAAAATATTCTGTCTGGTCATCACCTTTATTATCATATACAACTGCTGTTGTAATTAAAGCTGCTTCAACGGCAACAAATATTCCGGCAATCCACCAGTCTTCGTTATAAACCTGTCCTGCACCAGGTAAAATTGCGGAAAGAACTCCTGAAAGTACCGGAGATTTTTTGCCGGGCAAATCATCAGCCATAGGATTACTGTTTAACTCAGCGTAATTGTTAAAAATAATTTTCGAATCCGCGCGAAGGTTTCCTGTCAGTTCAAGCTTGCTGCTTTCTTCAATCTGGCTGAATGAAAAAGCTGAAAAAAGAATAAATGAAGAAAATATTTTTAATGTTTTCATATAACTACCTTAAACGGTTTGGATTGGTGAATCCGCTTTTACTATTAACAATATCAAATCCGAAAAGAATACCACCGTAAAATCTCCATTCTTTACCATACGTTGCAACACCCTGTTCAACGACCTTATCGAATTGATCAAAACCATAGGATGCATTAAAGAACACAGCTGTCGGAAATAAATAATATGAGTTCATATGCATTCGAATCTCTGCACCGGCTCCTTTTTTAAAATCACTAAACGAAGGAATATCACCTGTCCAGGCATTTCCATAATCAAAATGAAAAGAAAGAAATATTTTATCGAAATAAAGGAAGCTCATCTTGTAATCAATATCTCTCCACAATGGAAAACGGTACGTTAGATTTACCCAAGCCATTTCGTTTCCACTCAATGAGTAAAACGGATACGCTTTAAATCCAATCAATCCACCAAGATAAAAATCGAAGAAGTTGGGAACAGCAGGACCGAGAATTGTACCACCGGCAAGCCTTGTAGTTAACGTATGATCTGACCATAACGGGAAATAAAGACTGCCGTCAAAAAGAAGACGATGAAAATTGTAATTGTTGTACTTCGGCAGCAGTAAACCATCTTCAATAACATATTCGCCTTCATCGTTGAACTCATTCCATTCGTAATCATAAACAAAATCAACTTCCATTCCCACAGGATTTATATCTGTATCACGTGTTGGAATGAGAGATTCAAAATTATAACTCACCCGGAAGTCTCTTCCGATGAAGTAAGTGTCATCAGAAGTAGGATAGAGTATTGGATCACCGTCGGTTTCTATAATGAAACTACCAATCGTTGCAGTATAGCGACTGAAAATAAATCTTAACTCGAGATCGTTGTAGCGATTAATAATCTGATGTCTTGCTGCAAGATCGAATTCTAAAAGATTGTAAGTAACTTCTGTCGGAATAATCTGATCATAATTTACATTACCATTAACTGTATCTGGGCCGAAGAGAACATCAACATTCGATTTTCTGCTAACACTATATAGCTCTGCTGAAAGTTCAGGTTTAAGTCCAAGGCTGAATAAAAGCGGAAGTTTATTTTTATACTCGAAAATGAAAAACAAATCCCGCTCCCACTTTGCATTAATTGCTGCGCCCGCAAAAATTGCATAACGATTAAGCATATCATTCGATGTCACATATAGTCCGGGTTTTATCCTTTGCCAGAAAGTGTTTTCAGTGTTGTAGTTATCAAATCTTATAAAAGGAAAAAAGGTCAGACTTGAAAAAGCACCGCTGTATTTTGTTTCAGTGTATTCAGGAGTTTCGTAGTCGTTAAAATTTTTAAGTGATGCAATATCAAACTGATCAATGTCACCTTTTGGTTTGCTCATATCAAGAGGTGGATTTTTTCTCCATACATAACTTGCAGTTGGGATGACTTCTTTTTGCTCTTCATTTTTTATGTAAAATATTTTATAACCAGTAGAAGTGTAACCAGAATAAGTCAATTCACCATCATCATTAACATCAGGCATGAAAGCACCACCTATTACATTAGTTAGCTGCTTCTTTTCTTTTGTTGATGGATTAAAAGAGTAGATGTTGTAAATACCGGTTTCATCAGAAGCATAAATGATATTTCCGTTTTTATCGAAGACCGGATTTCTTTCATCCTTTTCAGTCTTGATTACAAATTCATATCCGGTTCCATCAGTGTTTACTTTTGCGATATCCCTTGTTTGATGATAAGAATAATCGAAGATAATGAATGAATCATCGTTTGAAAATTTTGGATTGTAAACCTGCTCACCATTTGAAAATTTTGTCAGTGCTTTGAAATTGCTTCCGTCAATATCTACCACACCAAGATTAGTCGTTCCATCTTTCTGAAATATAAAAACAATTTTACTTCCATCATTTGAAATATTCGGCTGGTTTGCACGAAGATTATTTGTTAATCTTATTTCGTCATCTTCCTCAATGTCATAAATGAAAAGATCGTGAACATTGTACCAGTCCGGATTATCCTCTGTAATTTTTGAGTAAAGAATTTTATTTTGTCCCGGTATCCAGCTATAAGTTGAACGAACTCCCCCAACTAAAGCTTTTTCCTCTTTTGTTTCAATATCGTATTCAAAGATGGAAGAAGGACTGAAGTAGTCAGATGATTTGTTGGAGATGTAATAAATTTTCTTTCCATCACTGCTGAAAGTTGGATAGAAATTTCCAAAACCTTTATCAGCAATTTTTTCACCTTCAACTAAATTCGATTTAATTTTTTCAGTTCGCTTTGTGTAATCTTCAACAAGATAATTTTGCCATTCAGTATAAATTTCGTTTCCATCTTTTCCCAGCACATCTTCAAACGCTGCATCAATCGTGAAGTTGCCGAGCTTGCCAAGCTTTTTTGTGATTTCACTGATTTTATCTTCACCATATTTCTGAGCGATATATCTCGTGAGCGCAAATCCGGAATTATAAACTGATTCGTTGCCAAGACTTGTTTTTCCAAAAACTCCCATTTCGTTCCAGGTTAACATATTCCCATCAAGAACATAGCTGCGCAAAATCATATCACGGTGAGAATCCCAGTTATCATAATCAAACTCCTGACGCATATACTGCGCAGTTCCTTCAGCAAACCATGCAGGCACATTTACAGTTGCAATAGGATAAGAGATAACATAGTTGGGATAGCCGTAAAGAAGGTCAGGTCTTCTTTCTTCCTGGTAATTAATCATCTGAAGGAAAACAGCTGGAACTGATCGGGAAAGTTTCATCGCAGCTTGTATCTGAACCATATGTGTGAACTCATGCGAAATAACATTACGAAGCCAGTTGTGAGTTCCCCTTAAATCAAAATCGAGAGCACTTGTCCATATTTCAATTTTATTATCGAAGAAGTAAGTAGCACCGTTCGAATAGTCATCAATATCTTTTATTACGTAGTGAACTTTATCAGGTTCGTAATCGTAAAGTGAGCAAATCGGTTCCCAAACTTCATCTGCAATTTTAGCCACAACTTTTGCTGTTCGTTCAGCCCCGTTGTGGTAATGGACTTCAACGTGTTCACCTTTAATTGTAAACCAATCCAGTTCAGGATGGAACTCGGTGAATTGGGAATATGCGGTAGTGGAAAAAAGAAATACTAATAACGCTAAAATTATTTTCTTCATTGATACGGATAATTAAAATTCCAAAACACAATTTTCAAATAACAAATAAATTTCAAAACTCAATAATTAAAACTTTAAGTCTTGGATATTTGAATTTGTTTATTGTGATTTATTTGTGATTTGTATTTTGTTATTTGAGATTTAAGAAAAAAGATTTCATAAAAAACATTCGTAACCTGTTACTTGACAACTGCTATCTTAATAACCGCTTGTTCTGTTTTACCGCAATCGCAGACGGCTTCAATTCGGGCAAGATAAACTCCGCTTTGAATATCACCAACATTCCAGACAGTCTCATTATCCATTCCACCCTGTGCTTCGTCATTCAACTCTGCAACAAAATCTCCAGCAAGATCAAAAATCTTAATATTTATTTTTGAATCTTCTGCAACGTAGTAACGAATATTTGTCGTTCCTTCATAGATAGGATTCGGATAATTATATGCTCTGTTTGCAGGGAAGAATTCATTTATCCTGTTTGTGTTTTCTGCTGCATCTATGAATGAAGTGTTCTGCGGATTACCATATTCCTCTGACCAATAAAGTTTTCCTTCAACTGAACTGATTGACCAGACGGATAGAACATTCTGATCATTCAAAACAGCGAGATTAGTTTTTCCATTTACATTATACAAAACCGGAGTGATAGAAACGGTACCACCGCAGGATATCGGGAAACCGGGAACAACCTTTCCTGTTCCTCCATCGATTGCAAAAATCCTTCCGTCTTTTGTAACGGATATAATTTCTGATTTACTATCACCTTCAAAATCTGCTGTCAACGGAGTTCCAACAAAACCAATTCCTTGAGGATCAGTAAACGGAAAATTATCTGCCATCGCACCAGTCAAATTGTAAACTTCAATATTGTTTCCGTTGTTGATGGCGATATAGTTTGAACCATCTTGTTTTAAGTCTGTAAGTGAAAATGATTTTAAAGTGTCAATTGCGTTTACTGAAAACTTAAATAATAGTTCACTTCCTCTGAATCCAAAGAAATTATTTTTATCAGTAAGTACAATCGAGAAATGATTTACTTCATCCCTGGAAGCCACCAGATCAATGGGAATTTCACCATCAAATTCAATTTCACCGAATACATCCTCAAATAAAAATTTAGTTTGTTGTAAAATAAAAGGATTGGGTCTGTAAATGGCTGCGAAGTAAGAACCATTTGCAGCAATTTTTTTAGCAGAACTCTCATAGGTGAATGAGTCAATTTGTTTTAAAGTAGGTTCTTTGAACGGCAATGAAACATCTGCTAAAGTATAAAAATAGAGATTGCCAAAAACATCTCCGAAAATTAATTCCTTATCATTTTCATCCATTTGATTAATTACGATCGGAGTGCTCAAGTTTTTCCCAACATTTACTGATCCAAAATAGAATTGGATCGGGAGATTAAAATCACCCACATAATAATTCAATGAAGAATCAGTAACTCCATAAGTATGTTCCCAATCATCATCATTAATAAAAACAGAATTATATGTAGAAAAATTAAATAATGATTGTCGAACAAAACCATCACTTACAATTATGAGTGAATCCCTAGTAACAATATTAAAATCACCTAGTTTCGACTGACGAGAAGAGAATCCTTTAATTGGTAAATCGAAATTGAATTCGTAAGATGAAATTGGCTTTACCACAGAATCACCAAACTCAACTCTAAAGCTCATTCGGTTATCAATCTCGGAGAAATTTTTAATTGTGATTAAACTGTTTGCGCCTGTGTTAGTTTTTGTGTCCGGTCGTGTGTCTTTTGCGAAACGATTTTCAAATAAAGTTGCTGGATTATCTTTATGCCAGAAGTCTTCTTCGGTTCCTTCACCAATTACTTCATCACCAAATATTGTGAAGAATCTTTCACCAATATCCTGCACACCATCTGCTTCTTCAACATCAACTCCACGTCTGGTTTTGTCAGTATTTATTTTATTCTCTGCAATTTTTTCGTTAATAATATTTTCATCAATATGCCAAATAACAATTCCGTTGCCGGGAACAGCCCAATCAAATTCATCAACATCAATTACAACTCCAGAGAGAGAATCAACATCAAAGCTGCGGTAACCGGTTGTGTCATTGGGAAAAGTTTTTGTGATAACAATATCACCTATTGCGTAAGTAATTGTTGAACCATTGTCGTAAGCATCCCGGATACGGTTTTCAATTAAATAATATTCAGAAGAATTAAGAGGAACTTTGAGAATAACTGTATCGATGATACTTGCAGTTAAATTTGTAACAAGACTTACATCGGCATTTTCAATTTCCAATGTAACCGGTTCTGCCCAACCAAGTCTTATTTTTTCCCAGGGAGAAGGTTCCGGCGGATAAGTTCCGAGATAAGCGAAAATACTTTGTCCATCCATCAATCCAAATCTTCCAATTGCACTTAAACCAGTTTCAGTATCAAACAAATCCGGCAAACCGAGGTGACTTCCTATGCTTGCACAAAGTAATCCATTTATTGTAATTTCAAAAAGAAATGTTCCGCTTATAGTTTCTACTTCCCTGCTCTCTGTTTCAGGAATAATCATACTGTTAGTAATTTTAAATGAACCACCGGAAACAGGAATACCTTCAAATGTTTCACCATAAATTTCTTTAAATGCCTTATCACTCAAATAAACTGATGGAAGATCGCGCTCGTTGCCAATACTTCCGGGAAGAGAAATATCTCTGCCAACACCAGCGTGAAATATCAGGAAGACATCATAATCATTAAATGTAAAACCGGGGTAAAGCTGGTCTGCTTTTGTCCATGCTTCAACAGAAAAATCTGCTATTGGTGTGAAATCATCAGAGCCGGGATCGGGTGAATAATTTCTCATCCGGTCCGATACGGAAAAAGTATCAGGCAGAACTGTATACTCAATGTTCAGTTGATCTTTTGAGACTTTTGCAAAATAATTTTTTACAAAATTAAGATGTGATTCAAAATATTTTTTATCGTGAGGAAGAGGATCAAGGATACTGCTTCCGTAATTCTTAGTATAAATGGAGCCAAATTTTCCATTACCGGAAGTTGTGCCATCAGCATCTTCCTGGAAGTTGACCATTATCGCGAGAATCTTCAGTGTATCATCTGCAATTGAAGTGCTTTCAACTGTGTTCGGATATGGATTAAGCTTACCGACAAAAGATTGGGCAGATAATCTGCCCAATTCAAATAGTACGAGAATAGAGAGAAGAAAATATTTCATATTAAAATATTAGATGCCCCTTGGAAATCCTCTTTGTGGTTCCGGAACTGCGCCCCAGCCTATAATGATTGTAAATCTTAAAGTTTCATCGAGAGGGTGATTACTTTCAATTGAACTGATATAACTGAAATCAAAGCCATAAATATCGTAACGCAAACCGGCGCCAAATGTCATAAATTTCCTGTTGCCATAGGAAGGATCTTCATAAAAGTATCCGGCTCTTAATGCAAAAAGGAAATCACCGGGAGTGCCGTACCAGTACTCAAGCCCCATTGAAGTTACGATATCTCTGAGTTCTTCACTAAACGGCTGATCGCCCCACGCGGTAAATATTGCCTGGTACCACTCGTCCGACTGGGAAGTGGTAGTCGTATCTCCATTATTAACAGATGTAGTTGTTGTTCTGCTAACCAGAAGTTTACTGAAATCGAGAGTATATATTAGAGAATTAAATTCATCATTAAACAACTGAAAAGCAAAACCGAGTCTGAAATTAGTAGGGATTGGATCAGCCTGTGCCTGATCTATATAAGTTATTTTAGGTCCGAGGTTACTCAGATTCATACCAATGCTGAAGAAATTATTTAACTCCAGGCCAAATATATCCAGATGTTCGGGTCTCCACATACCCGCCAGGTCGAAGCTTACGGTAGTAGCTTTACCTTCACCTTTTTCTTCGCCGGTTGGTTTATCTGCAAGACTGCTATGAATAATTCTGAAGTTCATACCAACACCCCAGTCAGGATGCAGCTTTGTTGCATAACCAAGAGTAAGTGCAGCATCAAAAGCCCGGAAAGTACCGACCGGCTCGGGACCGCCTTCAAGAGTTCGTACAAATTCGCCAAAATTCATATAAGTAACGCTTGCTGTTACATTGCCGCTTAGTTCTTCAAAGTAGCTTCTGAACGTGAGATAATCGTAGAATAAATCCAAATTGAATTGTGGCAGCCAGTTACTATGCGTTATACTAACTTCGGTTCCGGTTAGGAAAGCAATACCTGCAGGGTTCCAAAAAATAGCGGCCGAATTGTCAGCTAAACCACTTCCGGATTCACCAATGGCACCAAATCTGGAGTCAGGAGCAAGCAATAAGAATGGTACGGCAGACTGCCCGCCTCCCTGTGCATAGCTCTTTGCTGGTATAGCCAGTACTGCCAGTGCAATCAACATAAAAACTGAAACAGATTTCATTTTGTTTTCCCTCCGGAAAAAGTTTAATGCAACTATGTTTGTCATTATCTATCCTTTTAAGTTATAAAATATAAGAAAATTATCAGGATTAAAAACTCTAAAAATAACCCGTCACTTCATTACTGCCATCTTGCCTAATACACTTTCGCTGTAATCGCCGTCTGTTGTTTTTACGATCAGCTTGTAAAGATAAGTTCCGTTTGCAAGCTGGTCGCCATCCTCATCAAGTCCATCCCAATTAATCTTCACAAATTTCTGGTTAAGATTTTTCTCTTCAATTTCTTTTATGAGTCTGCCTGAAATTGTATAGACCTTAATCTTTACATCGATTGGTTTGGTCAAATTCTGCTGGAATGTAAAAGTGGTGAATGAAGAAAAAGGATTCGGGTAATTATACACATCTCTTATAACCAGATCATCAGCACTTATAACCGTGAAGTTTGCATTCTCATCTGAAAAATTATTGAATACATCCCAGGCTTTCACATTCAGAAGGTAATCTCCATCGTTGAGCCTGCTGAACTGATAATTCACCTCGCCTTTTTTACCGCCTCCGTCAAGCTCGCCGGTAAAATAATCTGTGAAATCAATAGGATTACTTTCATCTTCATTTAAAATACCTTCGAGTTTATGACCCACACCAGTGCCGGTTACATTAAGCCCCGTTTCATCTGAAAGTTTGATAATGGCTTTTGGTTCCGGTCCTACAAGATAAGCATTGTAATAAGATGCATCATCAAAGAAAATTTCTATTTCCGGACCTTCATTATCGTTAACAGTGGACGAATCAGTACCGCCAACAATAATATCGCTTGAAAAAGCCAGGCCATCATCTTCATCATTAAGGAAATAAAAAATTATTTTGCCGTTTTTATTTTCATATAAAATGTCTTTTGGAACAACAAACTCCGCATCAAATTCTCCGTTTACAACCGACTCTCTGCCGCGGAAAATAACTCCTCCGGGAATAATCATATAAAAAGGATGACCAACACTAATTTCCTCCAGTAATTTGTTTCTTTCAGAATCATATACAGTTAAAATTCCTTCACCATTAAAGTTAATCCATTTTGAGCTATCAGGTTTAAGTATTGTACCTGAAATTCTGGTACGGCTAAGCGCTTTTATTTGAACCAGACCGTTGAAAGGTATACCATTTAAAGAATCGATGCTGCCGAAATACTGTGGTATGTTTAAACGAATTGTTGGGTCGCCCAGAAGATGAAACTTCTGATCATTCACACTATTATGCTGAATTTTAGTTTTAAAGACCGAATAACCAATCGGCACAGAGAGATTAATCGTATCACGCGGATAATCCAGCAGGTTGGCCATCAAAGTATAATTAAGGTTGTGGTTTTGCCCGGAAAAGACGAGCCTGGCAGAATTAAAAGTAGCAATCGAACCGGCATCTTTTAAGAATAACATTTCCTCGGCACCGCTCTGGAAGTTGGGAATGTCGTAATATCCGAAATCGCATGTAGCAGCACAGAGGAAAAAGTATTTATCATTCTTCAGCTGTGGAAGAGCAACACTTCTCTCAAAAACATATTCATGCGCCCAAAGCTCGGGGTTGCCATGACCAATATAGTTAACAAGCAGTGTTCCCTGGTTCATTATTTGAATAATATCAGTATTGGCAGCAGGTTTTCTGCGCCCGTTCCCTGTTAAAACAACCGGGTAATCGGCAAGGTAAATCTTTTTCAGATCAAAGGAAGGAGGAACGATCTGGTTTGCAAGAGTCTCAGAAGGAGCAGTATGCTCGCTGCCTTCATAACGGTCTGATGTATAACCATCATCGGCAATTAATGTAATAAGGTTTCGCCAGTTGCCTTTTTCACTTTCGCTTTCGTAGAAAATAATTTTATCTATATAATTTATTGCTTCTTCCTCGGTCCTTGCAGTAATTCTGCCAAATGCTAAGTCGGGAATCAGATCGGCAGCATCAATTCTCGCAAAGAAGTCATCAGAAGTATAGGAATCGGCCCCGAAAATTAATTTTAAAGATTCTTCCGTCTGCCAGGTAGGAACAAAGTTGTCGCCAAATCCTTCTACATTTTTATAATCATAAGTACCTTTACCAAAGAGAAGGAAATACACAGGTTTCGTCTGCCAGTTATCGTAAGCGTATTTAATAAAATCCCTGATTGCAGAAACATCCTGAATTCCGCAGGAGAATTCATTGTAAATAGTTTGAACATCAACAACTATAGAAGAAATGGGGATCTTTGCTTCGTTCTCCCGGTAGGTTTTTAATCTTTCTGCCTGCTGCATAAAATTTTTATGTGTAATGATTATAAACTTTGCACCATCCTGTATACCTCTGAGATTTGAATTTTCAACAGAAGTATAGTTAACCGGTGTGAGGAAGTTGTCGTTACCGATAGCAATATATTTTCTTATGCTGTCTTTATTTTCACTTACTCTGAAACGACAGTCACCGCCGCTAAGCAAAACGTGATCGGTAATAAGTTTTACATCATCGTATTTGGTTACATCAAACACTTTAATGTTAGTTGAAGGAAAACCGTAAAGGTAATATTCGATAACAGCAGTTGTATCTTTTGAAAAGAATATGATTTTATTATCGAATGATTTTAATTCCTTCTGAAAAGAAATTTCAAAATAATCCAAATACCCTAAGGTAGAAGAAGAGGTAGTATTAAAATTAAACTTAAGAGTGCTTCTGCTATCGGGCAATGTTCCGCTGTAAAAAGCATTATCTATATAAGCCTTTCCGAATGTATATGATTCGCCGTTATAGCCATTTAAAAATTTGCTGTAAATGGATGTGGAATTTTCATATAAAGTTAGTGTTGCACCTTCTTCTGAACCGATTATAAATCTGAAGTTGTAACTGATTGGAACCGAACTAATACGTCCATCGAGTTTGTTTAAATAAGTTCTTGTGGTTACCGACTGCGAAAAATCATCACCAAAAAATTGTCTGCCGCTTTTTGCAAGGTTTATTTTATCAACTTCATAATCTACAAATGCTTTTGTTGAGGTTTGCTCAGTATCTGCTGCACCATTAAAGCTGCTTTTATTCTGTATGCGTTTTCCGTCAACACCTCCGTAAGTAATCCAGTAATAATTTACAGCACTGTAGGGATGTTTAATTCTTTTAATAGTTTTACTCACTGCATCAAACTCCCTAAAGCTGCTTCCCCTACCGTAAAAAAGAATATAATCAGCTTCATCAAAACTTCCGTCACTCTCACCGAAAACCTGAATGGCATTCTCAACCAAATCAACCGGTCGGGAGGATCCGGCATTTTCAGGAAGAACTTTTCCGCCATTGTTATAAATCTTAATTGTGCGGGGATCAATCAGCGCAGGGTCAAATCCAAATGAGGCAAGCATTGACCGGTCAATTTTATAAATACCTTCATCAGGAGTCTCAAACCTTACCCACTCACCTTCAGCCAGGACGCTGCCGCCCACTACTTTGCTTAATTTTTTTTCCTGCTTAATCCAGGATTTTGCCGTACTGTAATTGATTATTGAATACTCAAGCAGCTCATCTTCAACAACATCAGCGGCAATTTGTCCGGGAGCGAAATCGATCTGGAATATTATTTTGGTATAGATGCGTATAGTACTGCTGTTGACATTAAATTTAACCGGAAACAAACGTATCGTTTGAATGCCAAGACCTCTTGATATCCCATAATCACCAAAGGCTGCAAGCTCAGGAAAATCAGTGTAATTGAAATATTCAGAAGTTATCTCGTATACCGGTATGTTCATTCCGGCATCCTGTTCATAGTGAGGCACAGGAATTATTTTTCCCGGTAATTCTTTATAAGATGCAGATAATAACCGGATAACATTACCTGTTTCTGAGGGTACACCTATCATCAATCTTCTTTCCGGGATACGTGGAGTACCGAAGATAGCATTTTCATCAGTTTGCCCGAATGCTAATTCAATGTTTCTTAATTCCTCATTATCTGTTTTATGAATAGAAGTATCAGAATAAATAGGCGTGTATTCAAAAATTATGGATGACCTGCTGGATGAAATAATTTTGATGTCATTCTGAGGAAGAATGCAGATTGAAAGGCTTATAAATAATAATATAGAGATTTTGCTGATCAATTTTAAAATCTGAGATAGTGTTCAGATACTGTTGAATTTAATATAAAACAATTTTAATTATTCAGTTCAGATTTATTAAGGTAGCAAAATCCCGTATAAATTCTCCTTTAATTTGAGGGAAATTTAGGTAACTATTCATTTATGAGTCAAGTCATTTTTTAAAATTTTAAAGAGCGGATGTAATTCAGCATCACAGATGCTTCTACATAGTGGAATGACAATGAATTTCTTAACCATAGTATCTTCCTGCTGGAATTTACCAGCACCAATTTCCTTTTAACTTTTCCAAGAAAATTGAGAGCTTCATACTGCCTGCTTACAGCTTTGGTTTCGTCAGCAAGCAACGGAAACTTTAATTGAAGATGCGAGCAAAAGTTCGAATGTGTTTTCACCGGGTCTGCGCTGATGCCAACCAATCTTATACCTTCACTGGTGAACTTATCCAGATTTTTATTGTATTCTGAAAGCTGGGAAGAACAGACCGGTGTCTTATCTTTTGGATAAAAGACAATTAATATCTTCTTTGTTAAATTTTTATATAGCTCAAATTCGTTTCCGTTTTGATCTTCCAAAGTGAAGTTGGGAGCAATATCACC
Source organism: uncultured Ignavibacteriaceae bacterium (assembly GCA_964639955.1). Lineage (GTDB taxonomy): Bacteria > Bacteroidota > Ignavibacteria > Ignavibacteriales > Ignavibacteriaceae > IGN2. The sequence continues at coordinate 64,344 of CAZXGJ010000001.1, read as the reverse complement.
TACATTCATAGCCCTAGCTGCGTTTTGATTGTCTTCATGGCATTTATGCAGAATGAGATATGCTCTTCGAGGGGTATGCCGAGTTCTCTGGTCCCGGTTAAAATATCTTCACGGTTTACAGAACGTGCAAACGCTTTATCTTTCATTTTTTTCAAAACAGATTTTACCTCCACCTCGTCTATTGAACGGGAAGGACGAACATACGCTACTGCAGTAATAAATCCTGCAAGCTCATCGCAGGCAAATAAAACTTTTTCTATAAGAGCAATTCTCGGTACGCCGGTATATTCGGCATGCGAAAGGATTGAAGTTCTGAAACTATCACTAAAACCTCTTTCTTTAAGAATCTCAGAGCCTTTGTAAGGATGATCAGCTTCATTGGGGTACATTTCATAGTCAAAATCGTGAAGTAGTGCAATATTACCCCAGTAATCGGGATTCTCACCGTATTTTTCAGCATAGGCTCTAACACAACTCTCAACTGCAAAAGCATGTTTTAGCAGGCTATCTGATTTTGTGTATTCCTTTAAGATTGATAGGCAGTAATCTCTGTCTCGTTCAAAATCTTCCATTAGTTAACCTTTAAATATTAAAAATGTCTTCTTCAAGTAACTATTTAATCGAATCATTAAACTCTTGCATGATTGCATATCTGCATGACTGCATGATACTTTAATTGTTATTTTATTCATTAGCAGAATTAAAACCCGGACATAAATTCCCAACAACACATTGCAGGCATTTAGGTCTTCGGGCAATACAAATTTTTCTTCCGTGATTCATTAAGTAGTGACCAAGATTTATCCATTCTTCCCGTGGAAAAATTTCCTTTAAAGTTTCTTCTATTTTAACAGCATCTTTTGTATCGACAAATCCCAGAAGATTTGATAACCTGATTACGTGTGTATCAACAGCAATTGCCGGAATACCAAATGCATTACCAGCTACAACGGATGCTGTTTTTCGTCCAACGCCCGGCAAAGATACAAGGGAATCAAAATCCTCCGGCACTTTTCCATTGAACTTATCAACCAGTACTGAACAACAGGCTTTAATACTTTTTGCTTTTTGTCTGTAATAACCGGTTGAATAAATTTCTTTTTCAAGTTCCTTCAAGCGGATGCGAAGGAAATCTTCCGGTTGCCTGTATTTCATGAATAATGATGCAGTTACAATATTTACTCTTTCATCGGTACATTGTGCTGAAAGGATTGTGGAAATTAATAACTGGAAAGGAGTCTTAAAATTTAGAGCAATTTTTGCAAGGGGATATTCTTTTTTTAAAGTGTTAAGTATTTCCCCGGCTCTTTTAATTTCCGATTTGTTTTTCATCTCTGTTAAACTTTGCATCTTTAATTTTCAATCTTTCAACAGGATGATTCTGCATAATATGCTGTTGTATTATTTCCTCAACATCATCAATTACTACATTCCCATACCAGACTCCTTCAGGGTAAACTACTATAGTTAATCCAAACTCACAAGCATCAAGACAGCCCGAAGAATTAACCCTTACAGAAGAATTCAACCCTAATTCAGCAATCCTTTTTTTAAGATAATCTCTCACTCCGGAACTGTTTTTATCCGCACAACATCCTTTAGGATGACCGGGTGCTCTTTTATTTTCGCAGACAAAAATGTGTTTATCAAATCGTTTCATAAAAGAATACAATATTTTAAGTAAAGATTAACTCTACAAATATCAGGATAAATTATTAAATAATTTGCAAATGAATTTGAAATTGAATTGCTTTTTGTGATTTGCTTTTTGAGAATTGTAAGTTGAGTTAGTAGCGCGTGCGGGATTCGAACCCGCGATCTCCGCCTTGAGAGGGCGGCGTCCTAAGCCACTAGACGAACGCGCCTAAGATTCAATTAAAAATAAAAAATTTACAATTAAAAATCATACGACCCTTTAATTTTCAATTGTAAATTGTTAGTTGAAAATTGTTAATTAGAAAGCTGTCCCGCTAGGACTCGAACCTAGACTCTTCTGATCCAGAGTCAGACGTGTTAACCAGTTACACCACGGGACAATATTTGAAGAGCAAATATAGAAAAGCAGTAAAGGAATTACAAAGATAATACCAACAGATAAAGCTATTCTATTTTATGAAATTGATAAAAGCAGAAGGAATTTGACCACAAACTCATTTCACTCTGTTCCATTTCGGAATGCTTTTCATTAAAATTTCTATTTTGTAACAGCCGGATGATCTTAGGTGCCCATTATTTTCATAATACCCAAAACGAAAATATTCGGTTTATTTTAAATCGATTAATCGCTAATATTGATAAAGGATTTATTAAATAATTATCATTACCAGAATGCGGACATTAGCCCTTACTTTAGTAATCTGTATTAATGCTTTCTCTCAAAATTATTATCAATTTGACAAATCTTTTGGCGATTTTAAGGGTGCTACTTCCTTCTTTATTAATCCTGCAGGTATTATTTATGTAACTGATTCTGCAACTGACGAAATTTGTATGCTGGACACGTTAGGTAATCAACTAAATACTATCGGCGGTTATGGATGGAGCGAAAGCTCATTCGATAACCCGGTTGACGTTTTTGCCGATGCTCTTAAAGTTTATATTACAGATAAGAACAACCACAGAATTCAGCGATTCGATAAGAACTTAAACTATAACTTTCAGATTTCAACAAGAGAAAGCACAGTTGAGGAAGAGCGATTCGGTTACCCGCTTAGTGCGGTTATGTCTAATCAGGGCGATATCTTCATACTCGATTCCGAAAATCTCCGGGTCGTTAAATTTGATATTTTCGGTAACTTCATTCAGAACTTTGCCGGTTATGACTATGGCAATTATGCGTTAAGCAACCCGCAACAGCTAACAATTTCTATGCAAAACAATCTCTTCATACTCGATGGAAATAATATCCTGGTATTTGATCAGTTTGGAAACGGAATTGGCAAGATAGAAGGCAGTCAAGAATTTAAAGGAATCAAAATAGTTTTTAACTACCTCGTAACTAACACAGAAGAAAAAATTTTTATGGCTAATCTGGAAAGAAGCGAGCTCACGCTTTCTGAAATCAAATTTGAGTATCCCGGCAAAGAAATAAAAATAAATTCCGCTTTCATCTTTAACGATAAACTTTATATCCTTACTAATTCAGAAATTCTGGTTTTCTCTAAAGCTCATCATTGAACTTGAAAGCATTACTTACGACAATTGTTCGTACAAAAAGCGTTTCCATTTTTAATCACAATCAATTATTAAGAATAACTTCGTTATTATTTGTAATGTTTTGGATATACGGATTTCTTTTTCCTGTCTTCGATTATTCGCACAATAAATTTTTAGAATTCCTGCTTTCTGAAATTTATTCACCTATCTGCCACATGCTGGCAGACAAATGCATTACAATAAATGGGAACCGTATGCTTGTATGCGCCAGGTGTGCAGGAATATATTCTGGTGCTTTCTTTGCAGCGGTCTTGGCAGTATTAAATACTAACATTGATACCATCAAAATCCTTCTGCCTGCAGCCTTATTTTTAATGATCGCTGATGTAATTTTTACTAACACAGGATTTTATGTTTACTCACAGCCAATTGCTTTCGCATCGGGTTTTCCATTCGGATTTTGCATTTACATATATTTGATAAGAGAATTGGAAATATTTTCTTTTAATCGAAAAATCCATGAATAAATTATTACTGCCTGCTCTTGTTTGCGGATTTAGTACTGCAGTACTAACTACCATCCCCGGATTGGAAAGCATTGCCTGCTGCCTGCTTATACCTGTTGCTGCATTTATTGCTGTAAGACTTTATAAAAGATCCAATCCTGAATTGACCAAACTAAAAACAGGAAACGGTGTTCTCTTAGGACTCTTTACAGGAATAGTTGCTGCATTATTTGCAAGCGTTTTCGAAATATTATTGACTTATATAACTAAAACTAACGATCTGGTGATGGGTTTTCCGCAGGCAGAACAGGTAATCCGCGATCTGAATTTAGGCGATGAAGCAAACGAATCTATTCAACTATTAAAAAGGATGGTCGAAGAAATCCGGTTAAAAGGATTTTCACTTCTTTATAGCGTTATAATTACTTTCACAAACTTATTAACCTATTCTATTTTTGGAATGCTCGGCGGAGTAATCGGAACAGCAGTGATCAACAAAAGAAATAAAGAATAATTATTTAATAAGTATGATTACGGCATTCATTTTTTTCGCTCACTTTCTTTTTGCATTAATTATTTTTACAAAGAAATGGCAGGAAGAAAGTCTGTCCTCTTCATTTCTGAATTTGGGACTTATTCTGATTTTATTTGCAGTAGGCTGGACACTTTCAGGACTAATTGCAAAACTTTTTATGGAACCTGAAGGGTTAGGAATTTATTTTGACCGCGATACATTCGCACTATCGCTGCTTACTCTCATAGAAATTATATTTTACAGATTCTATTATAAAGAAACTGCTACTGAAGGCGATAAGGAAAAACAATAACAGCAGTCTGCTCTACCTGCTTCTGACCCGGAGAAAGCGCTTCGAACCTCCACTGCCTTAGTGAATTTATTGCGGCATTTTCAAGTCTGGTATCAGCCTTAATTTTTGGTATTATGGTTCCAACTGTTCCATCGGGAAGGATTGTAAACTGCAGTTTTATATTAATTTCCTTTTTTACTCCTTCCGGATATTGGGGAAGAATGAAACTATAAATTTTCCGGGTGCCTTTGCCACCCCAGTCAATATCAAATCCGAAACTGCCTTCGCCTTCAGCTTCGTTACCCTGCCCTGTTGAAGACACATTGGAGTTAATAGTCTTATTACTGATCTCAGTGCTTTTATCAGAAACTTCCTTATCATCATCTGCCGGTTTGATTATATTATCTTCGGCAGTGTTTTCAGATTCAGGCAGTTCAACTTCCGTTACTTCTTTATTTTTATTTTCTGTTTGCTCAGAATCGCTGTTCTCTGAAATTTCTTCAATCTTATCAATCTGGTTTCCTTCAGCACCTGAAGAGCCATCTTCCTCAGAGATTCCGAAAGACAGTTCAACAAATTCAGAAGGTTCGTAACTGAATGAAAAAGTAATTAACATCATTATAATTATAACAACAGTATGAAAGACTATTGAAACCATATAAGAAAGCATGCAAACCTCCTAAGGTTTTTCTTTTTCTGTTTCTATTGTGAATTTACCAATACCAACAGATTTGGCAGCATCAATTACTTTTATAACCAAATCGATCTGAACAGTCTTATCAGCTCTTATAATAAGATTATTTTCCTCCGATAAAGTTTTCAACTCATTTAATTTTGAAGACAGCAATTCGATATTTGTTTCTTCATCACCTGCATAAACAACACCGGCAGCTGTAATTGTTACCAGTAATTGAGTTGGCTCGGAAGGTTCATGGAATTCTGAACCGGGCAGCTTTACTTTTACACCCGATTGGATAACAAATTGCGAAGTAAGCAGGAAAAAAATTACAAGGAGCAGAACTATATCCGTAAGTGATGAATAAGAAAAAATACTTAAAGGCTCGTTTGATACGTTAAATTTCATTTTATATACTCAAATATCAATTTCAACTTCATCATCTACATCAACACTTTCCAGGCTGGTATCCTGAATTGTGTCAACAACATCATTAGCAACTGTTTCCATATCAGCAACAAACTTCTTTACTGAATTCTGGAAGTAGTTATAAAATGCATAAGCCGGAATGCCTACAATAAGTCCGAATGCCGTTGTAATTAATGCTTCCCAGATACCACCGGCAAGGTCGCTCGGATTTGCTGCACCTGCAAGGTCTTCTATAGTCATAAAAGCCTGGATCATTCCTGTAACCGTACCCAGGAATCCGAGCAAAGGTGCCACACCGGCAATTGTTGCAAGAATTGACAAACCCTTTTCAAGCTTGCTTATTTCCTGCCTTCCGGCATTCTCGATAGCTTCTTTTACTCTTTCGTGCCCTAGCCTGAATTTTTTTAACCCTTTACGAACCATATTAGCAATTGGCGATTTTTCCTGCATACAAAATGATGCTGCACCGCTCATATCTTTGTTTTTAATAAACCCTCTAACACGAACCATAAATGCAGGAAGATTAATTTTGGCTTTTCTCAAGACCAAAAATCTGTCAATTATTACTGCAAGCCCGATTATAGAGCATAAAAGAATTGCCCACATAAGCGGACCGCCTTTTAGAAAAATTTCGAAAAAGTTCATAGCATCCTGTAAGATAATTATTGATTTCTGTTTTTTATTAAAAAGTCCTCGGCATGCTTTATTGAAGTGAAATCACCTACTTTAATCCTGTACCAGGTTCCTTTACCGGGGATCTCTGCTATTTCAATAAAAGCATTATAACCCTGGTCCCTGAACTTTTCTGCTTCCTCCTCAGCAGCGGTATAAGACGGATAAGCAGAAACCTGCACAACATAGTAGTCTTTATATTTTGAAATATTTTTATTTCTTTCAGTTATAACAGGTGTTTTCTTTTCAGGGGTTTTAACTTCAGTATTTGTCGTTTCCTTTACAATTTTCTTTGGCTCTTCAGGCTTCGGAATTTGTTCAACAATTTTTACGCCCGCTGCAAATACTTCAGGATCGATTCCTGAAATCTGATTCCCGTTTTCTGATGGTAAGTAAGGAAAGGTTACAGCAAACTCATAGTCACGTTCTATTACATTAACGTATGGTGGTGGAGTTACTTTAATAAAGACGTTTTTAGGTTCGCTGGTTAAAATAGAATCCTTTTCCAAAAATATGTAGACTAACCCAACTAAAATTAAAACCACTGCAGCAGAAATTGCCAGAGACATTACCCAGCTTTGTTTACCATAATCTCTTCCATATGTAAACTCTTCCGAATCCTTTGATGACTTCTTTGAAAACTTAAATATCTTTTTCTTTGGCTTTTTAATATCTACTAAATGATAGGCTTCCGATTTTGATTTTACCGGAACAAATTCGTCCGGTGCTTCAACCCCTGAATCATTTTCCATTTCTTTATAAGTAAAATCTGCCGGCAGACTAACTTCCTCTGCCTGTTTGCTTTTCATCTCACTCGATACAAAAGCTCTCACCCGTTCGTATTTCGAACTCTTTTCTTCAATTTCAGAAGAATCATCTGGTTGAAAATTTTCAATTTCTTGGTTAGTGGCTGAGCCATCATCTGACTTGTTTTGGCTATCGGGCAAAGAATCTATGCCTAATTCTACCCTTACTGCCTCCTCAATAATATTACTATTATGAACAGTTTTTATTTCATCGGTTAATTCATTTTCTTTTTGCGCTGCCAATGTACTGTCCTGCTCAGGGTAATCCACCTTCTTCTCAAAAAATTTTCTTCCAAAATCCCAGGGAAGACCCGAAAAGGAGTCATTTTCTGATTCTTCGATCCGATCGGAATAATCAATCTCAGCAGGACGTAATTCAAAAGGCTGCATTTTATTTTTCTCTTCATCAAATAACTTTGCAGAAATTTCTCCGTCAATTTCTAAAACAAATAACTCCTCAGCACGATTATTTCCAACTTTCTCAAATGTATTTAATAGTATATCTGCTCTGGATTTAAAATTCTTCAGGATTTCCGAACTGGATTTTAATTGGAAAAATTTTTCGTCAGAAAGATTTTTTTCACCTAATTGAGGCTTGGATATACTTAGATTTAAATGCGCACTTAGTTCATCTTCCGCAATATCGGGTGCTTTGGGAATGCCGAAGTAATGCAAGTGCCTGCTTCCTTTACTGAAATCCGAATCTTCAGAAAATAGTATCAATTTAGCAGTAATTTCATTACTCCTTAATGAATCAGAAATACTTGATTCGGAACGAATAATACAGTTCCTTACTGTAAAATATCCTGTAGCAGCAGAACCGATCACTTCGCCCGGGTTTAAACTGCTGTAAATGCGGCTTAAAAAAACTTCGAAGAATTGCTGCGCATCAAACGGAACTAAGCCGGCTTTTTCAGTAATTTTTTTTGCCAGTTGTGTTTTAGTAATCATTGGAGTTCATATTCTATAAATATTAGTATTCCAATTTTGATTTGTTCACAATCACTGTACAAATGTAGTAAAAAAACAACAATATTGTTAATCAAAGAAAAAGTTCAAACCAATAGCAGCATCCAGAGGTTTTTCCTGGTAACCTTCCCAAATAATTTTTTCTGCATTAATGATGTTTTCCAGGCTGAATGTCAACATAAAATTCTGTTGGATTTTATAAGTAAGTTTAAGCCCCAGGTCAAAAAAACCGTTAAGCTTTGTTTTATTTTCAATATCAGCATATCTATCCGATAAATAATTTAAAGTAAGCTCCGCTTTTAATGAATTGTTGAAATTATAACCATACGATATTGATGCATCGAAATTCGGGTAATAGGGTATTCTTCTTCCATCAGAGTTTTCAATATTAATATAATTGAAGCTTGCATAAAAGATGCCGTACGGTCCGGGATGATAAATAAGGTCTAAAAATAAGTTAAGATTTTTTGCCTCAACAGTTGTAACCTCAAAAAATCCGGAATGGTTAGTATTTAAGTAATAAGGAAGATTTTCTGCCTTAAAGTATTCAATTCCGCCATCTATTTGGTAATATTTTCCGAATTCGTACTTGACGACCGCCGTTAATTTATTCTTCTTTATTAAAAAAAGATTTTCTAGTGTATGTTGATTGAAATACTGATTCTTTCGCATCAGCTCACCAACAGTAACAAATTCTGCTGCCGGAGAAAATTCACCTAACAGCGTTAAATTTTCTGCAATTTCTAAAGCTAGTACTGCAAAGATAGAATTGAAATTGTTTTCACCCGATTTAGAAAAAGAAAATCCTATATCTGTCTTAATCTTTTCAAACAGCTCAAGCGAAACCGATGATCTGAGCAAAAAGAAATTGCTGTTTACATCCCTCAGGGAATCGGTTTGCAAAGATTGATTTTTAAAATTACCGGTAAAATTAATTGAAAAATCATCAGCTCTGTACTTAGCAAATCCATTTAAGTAAAAAATTGATTCAGTAAATGTTTCATCATCCAGATATGTAAAATCGCCGCCGGACTTAAAATCAAAAATAAAATTTTTCATATAAAGATTTTGAAACCCAATTCCTGCAGAGCCCATATTTAAGGTTCTTTGAAAATCCGGATCTACCGAACCAAAAAATTTATATTTATTTTTTTCATGCTTACCCCCGACTGAAAATCTTGAACCGGGTAAGAATCCGCCGTCTATTGGCAGCGAGTAATCCAGATTCAAAGAACCGAAAATGTTTTGCCTGTCACTGTTATCAACATATTCAATCTGGTTAAGCCCGGTTATAGTTCCCCTAAGCATTCCCCGATCAAATGGGAAAGTATAATTAACCTTTCCTGAAGGTAGTTTAAAGCGTCCGGATTCTATGGAGATAAATCCACGGTGATATCTTGCGGAATCTATTACAGAAAGATCTTTTTCAACCGGGTAAGAAATTTCATTAACTGTTAGTTCATCCGGATTAATTGCAGGTTTAAGGTAATTATCAGAAATGGCTGAAAACAAATCAGCAGGAATTTTTTCAACTTTACGCACCGAGATTTCGTCTTTTCCTGTTATTACAAAATCAGGTAATTCTACGTTCGGATTTTTACCATCCTGGGCAAAATTGATCTTACAAATTAAGATAAAGATTAATGCTACTAACGATTTCATTTTAACCTATTTAATTTATTCCTTGCTTCCTCTTCAAGTTCGGTACCTTTATTCCCTGCAATTACTGCACGGTAAAATTCTTCAGCCTTTCTTTTGTCATTAAGCTCAAGATAACAGTCGCCCAGTAATAAATATGAACGAGAAAGCCATTCATTATAATTTGAAAATACTGTGCGAATACGGACCAAAGCTGAAACAGATTCAGTATATTTTTTTTGCTCATAAAGAGAAAGCCCGTAATAATATTGAGCTTTTGCGCCGAGGTCGTCGGTTCTTTTCTCAGCTATCTCAAGAAAGAAACTGTCAGCATTGTTGTATCTGGAAGCTGCAAGATCAATCAATCCCATTTCAAATTTTGCTTTATCGGCAAATAAAGTTTCCCGATGGTAGATTGCAAGCTCTTTAAAAGTGGCGTAAGCATTCTGAATGTCTTCCATCTTCAGATAAGTCAGTCCTTTCATAAAAAGTATTTCGGGTATGCGGGGAGAATCCTTTAAGCGGGAGGAGACACCCTCGAGCAGCTTGATAGCAGCAGAATAATTTTGGTTTGCTTCATATACTTTGCCGAGTTCGATAACCGATAATGCAGCCGGCTCTGATTCAGGATAGTTTTCAAAAACCTTTTGAAAATAAAAAGCAGCTTCATCCAATTCATTAACGTTCTGTGCGCTTTTCCCCATCCAATAATATGCTTCGGCGGCATACTTGCTTTTTGGGTATTTAGCAACAAACTCCTGGTAGCTTGTTTTAGCATTACGGTAATCCCGGAGACTATAGTATATCTCGCCTTTCTTAAAGAATATCAGGTCAGAGAATTTTAAATTAGGATTCTTCTGCACAAAATTATCAATGAGGCTAATGGCTAATTCAGGTTTACCCATTGCAACATAGCTGTATTGCACGCCGTTAACTGCATCGAACACATATTCGGATGAAGGATAACCAGAAATAACCTTCTGGTAATTAACAATAGCAGAATCATATTTTTCCATATTGAAAAACGCATCGCCTATCGAATAATATATCAACGGTGTCAAAACACTTTTCTTGTAAATCATCTTAACATTCCTGAAATCGTGTATGGCTTCTTCGAACAAACCTTGCTGAAATTTAATCCATCCAATGGTAAACAGTGAATTTTCCGCATATTGCGATTCAGGAAATTTTTGCTGAAGATTCTGAAATTCCTTAATTGCCTCCTCAGTTTCGCCCGATTTGTAAAGTGCCTGTGCGTATTGATAATGAGTATAAGGATCAGATGAGGAAAAAGATTTGGAATTAAAAAGTTCTTTAAATATTCTGCTTGCTGCAACAAAGTTTTTACTACCAAAATAACTATCTGCCAATCTTAATTTTGCATCAAGCACCCTTTTATCATCAGGATATTTTTTAATAAAATCGGAAAAATGATAAGCAGCATTGTCATAACTTCCTGTATTGAAATAACAATAGCCTTTCGAATAAATAACCTGTTTTAGCAGGTCATCGTTTTGTGTTTGTAAGGTATTATAACGGCTCAGAGCTTCAGAGTACCTGCTGCCCGAAAAGTATGACTCGGCAATGTAAAAATTTACTTTATCCGGTTCAAAACCGGGATTGATGTTTTCAACCTCACGAAGCTTGTCAATCGCTGTCTCATAATCCTGTAAATGGTAAGCAGCAATTCCCAAACCAAGCAAAGCTCTCTGATGAACTTCAGATTCTGGCTGTGTTATTTTAATTGCCGGTTCAAAATTACCTTTTGCTTTTATAAAATTTTTCTTCTGAAGCTCGATTTCGCCGATGAGTGTGAATGCTCTCGCACGAGTTAACGGATCTGTGGATGAGGTTGCATTAGTTAAATGAATATTGGACTGTTCGAACTTATTCTGCTCAAAATTGATTACCCCTATTTGATACTCGGCTAAAGGCGCAAGGTAATGCGATGGATAAAGTTTAATAAATTCCTGAAAAATTCTTAAAGCATCTGCATAATTACCTGCATACCGTCTCGCTTCGCCCTTGTAAATAAAAGATTTTATTGCAATAGTATCGCTGCCTTCAGATAAATAATTAAACACGTTAAATGCATCATTATATTTTTTCAATTGAAAGTTTGACCAGGCCAATCCGTACCGGGCTGGTCTGAAAAAATCTGAAGCAGGAAATCTTTCGATTATCTCATTATAAGTATTTGCAGCATTATCAAATTCTTCGACCTTATAATACGAATTTGCAAGAAGGTATAAACCTTCAGCCAGCGACTTCTCAGAAAGTTTATCTAAAGATGGATCATTTAGCTCAAGAATGGATGTGTAGTAGTCTTTAAGTTTAAAATAGCAAACTCCGATCCTGAACTGTGATTGAATAGCGAGGGAACTATTCGGATAAAGAGTAAGTAGCTGATCGTAATACTTTACAGCGTTGTTATAATCACCTTGTTTTTCATAAACACCGGCGAGAGCAAAAAAAGATAAATCGCGATGTGTAATATTATTTTTATCCTGGGTCGCACGTAATAAGAAATCCACAGCATCCTCAAGTTTTTCCTCTTCAGCATATGATTCACCAATCCAGTAATAAGCAGAACCGCCGTAATCACTCTTAGGATAATCTTTTAGTAATAAAACAAGATTTTTCCTGCAAAGAGAATATTTTTTCAGCTCAAAATATATCAGGCCAATATTAAATAGTGCTTCCTCCCTGAAATGTGACCAAATAATGTTGCTGATAATAAATTCGAATTTGGCAGCTGCTTCTTCCTTTTTACCCATTTTAAGCAAGGATTCAGCAGAATAATATTTGGCAGCAGCATACAACTCATCTTCTATTCCATAAGTATCAGTTATGTCCTCAAAGATTTCACTTGCTTCAGAAAAAAGGTGCTGCTGGTAAGCATTCATTCCTGCTGAAAATTTATCGGCAACACTCTGAGCATGTAGTTGATATACGCATAAGAAAATTACCGGGAGGATTTTAAGGGATAAATTCATTATTTGTAAATTAAACTGTTGATCTTCTGGCGAATATAAATTTGCTTCGGTATTAAAGCGTTTTACCCAATCGACATAAAAAATTGACTAAATCTGCAATCAAATATTAAGTTTAGTTTTTATAATGTCAAGCTAAATAATATGATACAGTAATTTACTTAAAGATGAGTATTAGAATTATAGAGCTTCCCTTAACTATTATATCAATTAGTTATAGGATAAATTCTGTCTGTTAATTAGATTGTGTCATTAAAAAATTAATGTTCAACAAGGGAATTATTATGAATCTTAAAAAGAATTGTTCATTTGTCATTGCAATTATAATTGTATCCTCAACATTAGGATTTCCACAGCATTTGAAAATCGGTGTCGGTGGAGGTATTACGCAAATAACCGGTCCGGAGTCACTTACGAATGATATTTCAGCTACAGAACCAAATTTAGGAGCAGGATTTTCTACAGAATGGAATGCAGGATTGCTTGCAAAACTTGAATTAGCCTTAGTACCGATTACACCAAGGGCTTTTATTTTTTATCATTCTTTATCCGCAAGTAAAGAATTTCCAGAGATTGTTGCTAATCCGAAAATCGAAAATAGTCAATCAATTTGGGAATATGGACTTGGGGCTCAATACAATTTCATCCCGGTTCCTCTTGGTTTAGACCCTTACATTGCACTGGATATATTTTCATCAAGTATTGGTGGATTCTCAACCGAGATAAATGGCGAAGAAACCAAATCCGATGGTGTACACAGATTTGGTGGAAGCATTGGCCTTGGCACAGAAATTTCCATAATCCCCATAGTGAACCTGGATTTACTTTTGAGCTATAAACTTTTTAATCTTATCGGAAAAGAGGATGGTGAGGATACAATAAGTGGAATTACCCTTGATGCATTTATATTATTTAACCTCTGATAAGAAAGATTATTTTAAAATAAAAAACCCTCAGCGTTGAGGGTTTTTTAAGATCGGGTTTCAATTATTTTAATAAACTCAACTCGTATTCAGCTGTTTTCTTATATGTGGCATCGCTCAAAGCCTTTTCAAACATTTCTTTTGCTTTCGTAAGATCTCCTTTCCCTTTATAAGCAATCCCCAAATAATAATTTGGTCCACCGGTAGTAATTTTCGACCTGTATTTCAGTGCATTCTCAGATGCAGCGATTGATTTATCCCAGTCACCCATCTCGGAATATAATTTAGCCAGAGAAAGATAAGCTGCATCATAATTATCATTTTCTACTGCTTTGGTTAAATACTCAATTGCTTTCTGCGAGTTACCGTTAGTAATTTCCTGGTTGCCTAGCTTAGCATAGGCAAGCGAAATATTTTTTTTAACTTTTTTCTTTACACTAGAATCTTTGGTAATGGAGAGCACTTTATCAAAATTTTTGATTGCTTCAGTGTAATTGGCCATAGAAAAATAAACTCCGCCTAATGCATTATATGCGGCTTCAAAATCACTCTTTAATTTTAAACACTCTTCTAACGATAATTTTGCACCAGCTAAATCGTTCGCTTTTTTTTGTGCAACTCCTTTTTGATAGTAAGTTCTGTAATCTTTTTCGATGGCAAGGGCTTTATCATAACTTGAAATGGCGGCAGTGTAATTACCGGCTTTTAAAAAACTGTTGCCTTCATTATAAAGTTTTCCGGCTTCAGGGTTCATATCCTGTGAATACAAAAACACGGCACCTGATGCTATGAAAAGAAGGCTGGCAATAATCATTTTTTTAATCATAAATACATCCTTTTTTCTTGAATTTAATTGATAGAGTGCGGAAGGCGGGACTTGAACCCGCACGCCAATTAAGGCACTACCCCCTCAAGATAGCGTGTATACCAAATTTCACCACTTCCGCAAAATCAGGACGTAAAAATAGGCGCATCACTTTTGAAATGCAACACAAAGGCAGGTCGGGAATTTTTAATCCCTTTTTTACCGGTTTAGTCTTTTTCCCGTGGCTTAGGTCCTCTTAATAACATGTTTTTTATCTCCTCTTTGAATCTTTTTTCAAAGACAACATACCTTGCTATTTTATCCATAGACAGAATATCTTCAAGTGAATTGATAAAATCTATTCTTCGCTGCTCCATACTTAACTGAAGTTCATTTATCCGGTTTATCATATTCTGCAATTCGGCTTCACTCATCATACCGGCACTTTTCAAAGCAGCTTCAAGCTTATCCACTGTCAAATCAACCTCTTGTCTTAATTCCTCTTGTATTTTTTGGAACTCCGCCCTTCTTGAGAAGAACCTGAGAGTAGTTTCCTCATCCATTTCCATTACTTCTATCAGCTTTATCCTTTCAAGCTGAGCCATTTTTTCTCTTATCTCTTTATCAGGACCGAAATGCTTCTGCGGATAAATAAAAAAGATTGGAACAAACACATATATCAGCAAGCCGAAAAAGGATCTCATAATTTTTCCTCCTTAAAAAAATTCATATTAAGTAATTCATCATAAATTAATTCAAATTCCTGGTAAGAAATAAATTCGGCTGGTTCTGTTATTTCAATGTCGTACAACTCAGCAAGTTGTTTCTTATCTTCAGTGTCGATTAAGGATTCCTGTAAAGCAGATTTATAATCTTCAGAATTTAAATTGTTAAAGTATTCTTCTGAATAAACATCACTATTAATATCAAGCTCTTCCAGCAACTCCAGCTTTTCTTTATCCGAAAGCGACTCTGTAAATTCTGCCAGATCATAGCCGCTGTCCATCTTAACGTATAAAGTATAGTAAACCATGTATGAAATTGCTGTAACAATTAATATCGAAAGCGCAAAAGCAATTTTTTTGTAAATAATTTTCCCTGAATTTATCTTTAATTTATTCCTGAATCTTGGAATTATTGAATTGTAATAAGCTTCATTGGTTTCTATCTGCTTTAATTCATCTGTTTTTAATTTGACCGATTGAAACTTCAGGAATTCATTTTTCAACTTAACTGAATTATTCAGCTCTGTCTCGAAATTATTTTTTTCTTCCTCAGTAAGTTGATTATCCAGATATTTTATTATTGTTTCTTCAATGCTCATTTTTATTCATTAGCTCTTTAATTTTATTAAATGCATGAAAGTAGTTGGCTTTTAATGCTCCTTCACTCTTTCCTGTTATTGCAGAAATTTCTTCGTAGGTCAGACCATCAAAATTTCTGAATATAAAAACCTCCCTCTGCTTCTCAGGAAGAAGCTGAAGATATTTTTCCATTTTCCTGAATTTTTCTTTCTGTTCGTAATTAATAATTATATCATCCTCTGCACTTTTATCAACCGAATCTGCATCAATAAAAAATAATTTTTTAAGTTTGTTCTTTTTTATAAGGTTCAGGCTCCTTGTAGAAGTAATCCTGTAAATCCATGTAAATAAAGATGAATGAAAATTAAAAGAACTTAGTTTATTGTACATTACCATCAAAACTTCTTGTACAATTTCATCCGCATCCAGATGATTGCCAACCATCCTTCTTGCATGCCAATAAATCCGTGACTGGTAACGGGTAGCAAGCAGGTTAAATGCTTTTTCGTCACCGCTGAGAAAACTCTTAATAAGTTCATAATCTTCTGGATTATTTGGCATAAACAGTTTTGAGATTCACTCTTTTGGACAATTCCCTGCTATTTCGGGTTTAAATATAATCGTTTAAACCGAAATTGACCTGGAACTGTCCAATTTGCGAAATAAAAATTAAACTTACTACTTAATCAAAAAGGAGATATTATTATGAACAAAATAATTTTAGCTGCGCTAATAGGCATTATCGCACTTATATCTGTACACCTGTCTGCACAGGGATTTGAAAACCGTGACAGGGACATGTTTAACGTAAGAGAACGCATTCACGAAGAGCTTAACCTAACGGAAGAGCAGGAAAGTAGAATTGAGGAATTACGTTTCAGTCATGAAAGTACGATGATAGATTTAAGAGCGGAACTTGAAAAAAAAGAACTCGCTCTCCAGGAATTAAAAAGCAAGAGTAAATATACAAGGGATGAATTCTTAGCTGCAACAGATGAAATAATTAAAGTTAAAAATAAAATAGAATTGACAAGAGCCAATCACCAGATGGATGTATATGAGATCCTGGATCCGGATCAAAAAGAAATATGGAATAAGTTTTCACACAGGATGAACAAAATGAAAAAGGATTTCAGGTTTAAGCGCCAGGCACCAAGGTTTGAATAAACATTTCTCAACATCCTCTCTCTTTACAAATCGAAGCCGGTTATTAATGCCGGCTTTTTTTATTTAATGCATTAAGTTAAATCACCGGTTAACGGTTTCAGAACAATTTCTTCGGTAACTAAATTATCTTTTTGTAAAAAAGATGAAATTACAATCCTTGCTATGCTTTCCGGTTCCATCATCTTACCGGCATGTTTTTTTCTTACATCCTGAGACCAGATTGGCGTTTCTGCTGCACCGGGGATAATATTTATAACCCGGATATTATGTTTTCTTACTTCTTCCCGAAGAACTTTTGAATAACCAAACAAACCCATTTTTGATGCCGTGTATAAAGAACTGTTTGTAAATATTTTATGTACAACCACGGAAAGAACATTAATAATTGTACCTGATTGGTTTTTAATAAAAGCGGGCAACACCGATTTAATAGTGTACAATGAGCCCAGCAAGTTTGTATTTATAATGTCATTTATTTCATTTGTTGAATTGTCTTCAGCCGTTTTAAAAGATGTTATACCGGCATTGTTAACAAGGCAGTCAAGTCTGAATTCAGAAAGAATTTTTTTACTTACCTGTTCAACGTTTGTGGAGGAAGCAACATTGCAGGGGAACAGATGAATATTATCGCCACAATTACCTGCTTCATTTTTCAATCGTTCGAGTTCGTTTGCTCTTCTGGCAGATGCAAAAACACTGCACCCGATACGTGCAAATTCCAGGGCAATAGCTTTTCCTATACCGGAGCTGGCACCTGTTACCCATATTCCAAAGTTATTATACATAGGTTTATAAATTTCTATTTGATATTAAATCAAGAAATTCTGTTCTTGTGCGGGCATCTTCTTTAAAATCGCCATGAACAGCACTGGTAGTGGCAGATGAATTTTGCTTTTCAACACCGCGCATCATCATACACATATGAAAAGCCTCAACCACAACCGCAACACCTTTTGGCTGAAGATATTCCTCAAGAGTATCGGCTATTTGCTGGGTCATCCGTTCCTGAACCTGTAAGCGCCGGGCAAATATTTCCACAAGCCTTGGGATTTTACTTAAACCAATTATTTTTCCATTTGGGATGTAAGCCACGTGCACTTTTCCGTAGAAAGGAAGCATATGATGCTCGCAGAGGCTGTAAAAATCTATGTTTTTTACAAGTACCATTTCATCATACTTTTCATTGAACAAAGCATCGTTCATTATTTCCTTTATATTTTTCTTATACCCTGAAGTTAAAAAATCAAAGGCTTCTGCAACACGTGCAGGTGTATTAAGCAATCCTTCCCTGCCGGGATCTTCTCCCAATTCTTTAAGAAAATCCTCTATTAATTTTTCAACCGCTTTTTTATTCAATTTTTATTCTCCTTTGTATTCAAAGTAATTATTTTCTGTTTCGTACAACTTCACTGAAGACAACTCTCCGGCAGGGATTTTATCCTTAAGCTCATTCCAAATTGCTACAGCGATATTTTCAGAAGTGGGAATTAAACCTTTCATAAAATCTGTATCAATATTTAAATTTTTGTGGTCTACTTTTGAAATCACATGTTTATGAATTAATTCTTTAAGCTTTTTTAAGTCAAGAACAAATCCGGTACTATCATCTATTTTACCTCTCACCGTTACTTCCAGAGTGTAATTGTGCCCGTGCCAGTTAGGATTGCTGCATTTACCAAATAATATAAAGTTCTCTTCATCACTCAGTTCAGCTTTGAATAAACGATGCGCTGCGGCAAAGGTTTCCCGTCTTGTAAGATAAACTATCTTTTTCATCCAATTTCCTTAAGAGCTGCTATAATTTCTTCGTTATGGTTTTCAACCTTAACCTTAGGAAAAATTTTAGCGATTTTGCCTTTGGCATCAATTACAAAAGTTGTTCGTTCTACACCCATATATTTTTTTCCATACAAGTTTTTCTCTTTCCAGACCTCATATTTTTTTACTATCTCTTTTTTCTCGTCGCTTAATAAATCGAATTGAAGATTATATTTATTCCTGAATTTTGTGTGAGATTCAGGAGAATCCGGGCTTATACCAATTATAACTGCATTTAGCTTATCAAATTTCGGAAACTCATCTCTGAAATTACAAGCCTCTTTTGTACAACCTGGAGTATCATCTTTAGGATAGAAATAAACAACAACATTTTTACCTTTAAAGTCGTTTAAAGAAATTACTTCCCCATCCTGGTTCTTTAGACCGAAAGCAGGTGCCTGTTTACCTATTTTAAGATTCATTTTTTGCCTGATTTTATTTTAAGTTCTGTGAAGGAAAATTCTGAATTAAATGTAAATAAATTTAGTTATGATTTAACTCAATATCCAATACAACAAATGCTTTGCAAAAATAGTTCAACGGATAAGTAATCAGGACAAGAAAAATGAGGGATAGATTAATTTAACAGTCCGCGCTTTTTAGTCCATTCATCAAATCCTTCCTCGAGCTGCCCGAAAGATTCAATGGCAAATAAGATTGGCTGAAGATGCCAGACATCGTATTGCTGAATTACAATACGATCGGGATCGAATGGAATAACCTGAACATTATCGGATAAAGCATGCTGTACTTCCTTGTGAGATGAAAGAATTCCAGCACCATAAATTCGTCTGCCCTCGGGATTATTGATTAAACCGAACTCTACTGTAAACCAATGAAATGTTTCCAGCATAGTTCTGTCTTTGCCTCTGGCACTGAGCGCAGCTTTACCAAATTTTTGATAGAAGGAAGCGAAATTTTTATTTGTCAGCAGAGGCATGTGCCCGAATATATCGTGAAACAAATCAGGAGCGGGAGTGTAATCGAGTTCGTTCTTTCCGCGTATATAATCTGTTGAAGGAAAGACTTTTTTTCTCAGCAACTCAAAGAAATTTTGTTCGTGAATTAAACCCGGCACCCTTGCAACTTTCCAGCCGGTTGAGTTCAGGAAAATATGGCTAAGTTCCCTTAAAAAAGGAATTTTTTCTGCCGATAGATTCAATCTTTCTGTTCCTTCCATATATTCATTGCAAGCCCTTCCGGGCAGGAATTTCATCTGTCTTTCGTATAAATATTTCCAGGTCTCCTGCTCATCTGCGGAATAATCGGGATAAACTATATCATTATGCTCAGGAACAGGTCCTTCAAGTTTTTGAGGAATACATCGCGGGTCTAAACCCTCATTGGCTGCTTTTTCGTAAGCCGACAATTCCTGGTAATTATTTTCTTTATTTGTCATAAGAAATTCCGATTCGTTTTAATGAAAGATACTTGCCAAAAGTTAAGTATTCTCTTCCATAAATTCAATCTGATTCTTCGGAAGTATTTAATTGAACACTATAGATAGTGTTTAGGTTGGTTTTACCCCTGAGCTGCAACTGACCAATTTTTTCAAAAATATATTTTTCGTTATAAATATCTTTCACTGCAAAGAAGACTTCCTCAGAAATTATAAGATTTTTTCCAAATACATTACACTCCTTCTGCAAACGCGAAGCAGTATTCAGCACATCGCCGCTAAATACTATCTCTTTCTTAATTGTTCCGATTTCACCCGTAATTACTTCACCAGCATGAACGCCTGCTTTGAATTCGGGGAAAGTGCCGTAAGTTTGAAGATACCTGTCTTTTGCTGTGTCAATAGCATTTTTAATTTCGAAGAAACAATCAAGACAGCCGACTTTATTTTTCATCTTCCATGAAATTGTAATTTCGTCTCCGACATACTGATATATTTCACCTCTATTATAAATGATAGGATCGGCTGCATCATTAAAAAAATCGTTAAGGAACTGAAAATATTTTTTGTGCTTTAATTTTTCCGCTATTGAAGTAGAAGATTTGAGATCGAGAAACATAAAAATTCTATCTTCCGTTTTTGGCTGATGATACTTACCTGCAAGCAGTTGTAAAAGAGTACCCCTGCCGAATTTATCGCTCACCTGCAGAATAAACTGAGTAATAATAATTACCACACTCCAGGTAAGCATCTGCGACCAGAAGGATTCGCTCAGCATATGATTCATTACTTTGACCATTGCAGCCTGACTGAATAAAAACCTTCCGGCAAGTACAGTATGGTAAAAAACTGTACCTGCAAAAATCAGCAGAGCAAGACCACAGGCATAGAAAACAGATTTTAAGACTATGGCTTTGGTGAAAGATAGTTTTCTAAATCTTTTCTGAAAATAAAATACTTCACTTGCACCCATTAATAATCCGCCAACCGCAGAAATTAAGCCCGAGGCAATAAGGTTTCCTGCAAGGTTATATTCTTCAGCTGCATCAATGCCAATTCCTTCAGCAAAGTGAGCTATGC
Organism: uncultured Ignavibacteriaceae bacterium; assembly: GCA_964639955.1. Lineage (GTDB taxonomy): Bacteria > Bacteroidota > Ignavibacteria > Ignavibacteriales > Ignavibacteriaceae > IGN2. The sequence continues at coordinate 43,197 of CAZXGJ010000001.1, read as the reverse complement.
TCAGGTAGTCGTTAAGAGTGAATAACAAACCAGCCAGCCCCCAGAAAAAAGAAAGGATAAAAATTTTTGCCAGGCCGGATTTTACCTTTAATAATTTTCTATGCGTCATTTTAAATAATATTTATTTCTTCTTCCAGTTTTATTCCGAAGACTTCTCTCACATCTTTTTTAATTTTAACCGCCAGATCAACTATCTCAGCGGCGGAAGCATTATTATAATTAACAAGTATTAAGGCGTGATTCCGGAATACACCGGCATCACGTATTCGTTTACCTTTCCAGCCGCATTTCTCAATCAACCAGCCGGCAGCTATTTTATACAATCCATTGCTCAATCCGAAAGCGATAACATCGTTAAACTTCTGCCTAATAATTTCGAATTGTTCTTTTGTCACAACAGGATTTTTGAAATAACTGCCGGCATTTCCTATCAATTCAGGATCTGGCAGCTTTTGCTTTCTGGTCTGGATAACTGCTTTCCTCATATCCCTTAAGCTGGGGCTGCTGATGCTGTGCTCTTCAATATATTTCTGGATTTCAGGATAACTGTAATTAGCAACGGGGAATTTTTGAAGCTTTAATTTTACAGATGTTATCGCAAATTTGTTATTAAGTTCTTCTTTGAAAATGCTCGAACGGTAGCGGAAGAAGCATTCATCAGGCTGAAAAGTTTTTTTCTGAGATGAATCAATAAAAATTCCTTCAAGCGAATGAAAAGAATCTGAAAGTTCCTGACCATAAGCGCCTATATTCTGTACAGGTGCTGCACCAACTGTTCCCGGTATATAAGAAAGGTTTTCAATTCCACCATAAATTTTTTCTGTGCAATATTCCACCAGCTCATCCCATATTACGCCGGCACCTGCTTCAATAAAAACAAATTTACTATCTTCATCAATTACATTTATACCGGGGATAGAATTTTTAATAACCAGACCATCAAAGTCTTTTGTAAAAAGAATATTACTTCCGCCACCCAGCAGCAATTTCTTTTCGTTTGCTGTTTTACGGTCTGCCAGAATTTCCAGCATCTGCTCAACGGAAAATATCTCAGAAAAGAGTTTTGCTTTAGCATCAATACGGAAAGTATTCAGATGACGGAGTGAATAATCTTTTAAGAGCGTCATTATATTATTTACGTTTGTTGATAGTTAACACACATTTTATCTTTGCATATCTAAATTAAATAAATCAGAACAATTCTGTTAGAGTTCAAAACCATAAGGATATAAATTATTGAAAGATGATTCCCGCTTCCAGCAATCCGGCGTAATACCATACAGGAAGAAAAACGGCAAAATTGAAATACTGTTAATTACAACAATAAGAAAAAAGAAATGGATAATTCCCAAAGGATTTATTGAATATCATCTTACACCGTTTCAATCAGCAAAAAAAGAGGCATTTGAAGAAGCCGGAATAAGAGGAAGTAATTCAACAAGGGTACTTGGTACTTACAAAATAAAAAAATACGGCAGTGAAATAAGAATTAAAATTTACTCCCTAAAAGTATCGCATGTGTATAAAGAGTATCCTGAGAGAAATTTAAGAAAAAGAAAATGGTTTCTATCCCGCGATGCAGCACGGAAAATTGATGTACCCGAAGTTGCCAGGCTTATTAAAAAAATTGAGAGGAACAATTCCCGTAAAAAATGAATTGTAAGTTTAATGCTTAATTAACTTTCTGCTTACCTCTTCAATAATCTCATAATCAAATCCCCTCGATAGAAGAAAAGCTGCCAGCTTGTTTTTCAAATCAGATGTTTCCAACTTCTTTTTCTTAAATGAATCGTATTTTTTCTTAGCAACTGCCAGAGCAGAATTAAAATTATCTGTATCCGAAAATTTTTCATTCATTAGTTCAGTAATTAGGTCGGGATTTAAACCTCTCTTCATCAGTTCTGCCTTTAATTTTCTCTTACTCCATTTTTTTAAATTAATCTTATCTTCGATAAAAGCAGCGGCAAATTCCCGATCGTTTAAATAACTATTTTTTATTAAATCTTTCAGAATTCCATCCACAAGATTTACATTATAATTCCTATTCAATAATTTTGCTTTTAATTCGGCAGCGGAATGCTGTCTTCTTCCGAGCAGCCTGAATGCTTTTTGTTTTAGCAGGAATTTTTTATTCTCATCACAAAAAAAAGAATAGCGGTCTTCAGAAATTTCACTACCTTTCATCAGACCGCTCTTTAAAAATATCTCAAGTGCAAGCACCAATGTTGTTTTGTTATCAAAATAGATAGTCACATCCTTCTTTCCCTTTGCAATGATTCTACTAATTTTCATTATCAGGGATTAAACCAGATTTCAGAAAGCCGAAACACTGCTACCAATTAGTATTTAGTTTTTTTATTCGAAGTTTTTTGTTTCTCAACCTCTTCATTTTTACTTTCCCCGCTTTTTTGCATACCTAGGTTCTGGCGTAATTCATTTTCAAGTTTGTTTTTTAATTCATCCATTTCAACCAGCTTCTGCCGAAATCCTTCCCTGCCCTGGAACCGGTCTTCACCGTAAGTAAACCAAGCACCTGTTTTTTTAATTATTCCAAGTTCAACTCCGAGATCGATCAGGTCACCGGTTTTGCTTATACCTTCGTTATAAAGGATATCAAACTCAACCTGTTTGAATGGCGGGGCAACTTTACTCTTAACTATTTTAACTTTTGTGCGGTTGCCAATTACATTTTCACCTTCTTTTATTGAGGAAATTTTTCTGATATCAATCCTCACAGATGCATAAAACTTTAATGCATTTCCACCGGTTGTAGTTTCAGGATTCCCGAACATAACACCAATTTTGCTTCTAAGCTGGTTGATAAATATCACTGAAGTTTTAGATTTTGAAATTGCTGCGGTCAACTTTCGTAAAGCCTGCGACATTAACCTTGCCTGCACTGCCATAGTTGCATCACCCATTTCTCCTTCTATTTCTGACCTTGGAACCAATGCTGCAACAGAATCGATTACTATTACATCAATTGCATTGCTTCGTACAAGTGTGTCTGCAATTTCAAGTGCCTGTTCGCCAAAGTCAGGCTGAGATATCAGAAGGTTAGCAGTATCAACCCCGAGTTTCTTAGCATAGTTAACATCAAGTGCATGCTCAGCATCGATAAAAGCAGCAAGCCCGCCGGTCTTCTGCGCTTCTGCAATTATGTGCAGGCATAGAGTAGTTTTTCCGCTGGATTCGGGGCCATAAATCTCAGTCACTCTTCCCCTGGGTATTCCTCCAATTCCCAGAGCATAATCCAATGAAAGTGCACCTGTAGGAATGGATTCAATATCGTGAATTACACCATCGCCAAGCTTCATAATTGAACCTTTGCCGTATGTTTTTTCTATACTGGCAATGGCGTCTTCAATAATTTTTAATTTTTGTTCCTTATCTGCAGGCATAGTTCCTCCTTCATTTTAGTTCAAAAGTTTTTAAATTTGTATACGTTGCACCTTCTCTGGATAACCGGCTTTGCACCAGACTGATTGAGCTGGCTGTAAAATTAATTTTTTCGAATAAATGAGATTTAATTCTCTGAATGAATTTTTCTGAAACATCCTGCTTTATCCGAAGCAATGTAAGATGAGCATTAAATTCTCTTTTATCGGTTTCGATACCAAATTTCTGCATCCTTCGGTCAAGTTCCACAACAATTGGCTTCAGAGGTTTATCAGTCTGAACATCCGACCATAGTATTTTTGGTTCACGATTTCTGAAAAAGAAGCCGAACCTTGAAACACTACAGTTAAAAGCAGAATACTCCTTCACAAATTCAAGCTCTTCAGAAATTTTTCCAACCAGGTTTTCATCAACTTCGCCAATAAATTTAAGTGTCAGATGTATTTTTTCTTTTGTTTCCCATTTAAACCTGTATGGATTCTCAACTGCCCGGTAGCATTCTTCAAGTACTTTGGATAACGCATCACCCGGAATATTGAGTGCAACAAACAGCCTAATCATCTGAAGATATTCCAAGAAGTTGTCGGCGTACTAACTCCAGTGCAGCCTGAGCAGAGCGTTCTTTGTTAAGAATCCGGTCATCTCCAAAATTAAATTTTTTTGCAGTACAAACTTTCTCATCACAATAGCCGATATATACTAATCCAACGGGTTTTTCAATAGTAGCACCTGTAGGACCCATAATTCCTGTGGTGGATAGACCTATATCCGAACCACTGGTCGATTTTACACCTTCTGCCATTTGCATGGCAACTTCCCTGCTTACAGCACCGTGCTGAGCAATAATATCTTCGTCAACTTTTAGCACTTCAACTTTGGAAGCATTACTATAGCAGATTATCCCGCGCTCAAAATATTTGCTGCTTCCGCTCGCATTTGTTAATAAATGAGCTATTAATCCTCCTGTGCAGGATTCTGCAACTGCAATTTTCAGTTCTCTGTCTGATAATAATTTACCAATAACTTCCGACAGTGTCTGGTTGCCAGAACCGTAAATGTATCGACCCGCTTTTGCTCGTATTTTTTGTTCTATTTCAGACAACTTATTTTTAGCATCTTCCTGATCGGATGATTCAGCAGTAATTCTTAGCTTAACTCCAAACTGGCTGGGCAGGAAAGCAAGCTTAGCTTCTCCAAGAAGTTCATTCAGATTTCCAAGCTTTTCATAAAGTGTCGATTCAGGTATTCCGGTAGTGAGCAATATTTTTCTTTCAGTATAATTTTTTTTCTCACCTTGCAGCTCTTTAAGCCCTGGAATTATACTTGATTCCATCATACCCTTCATTTCGTAGGGAACTCCGGGCATCACAATAAAAATTTTATCATCTTTTGAAATCCAGAATCCCGGTGCGGTACCAAATTGATTACGTATTACTTCTGCAACGGCAGGAACTTTTGCCTGGTCTATATTTACTGATGTAAGCTGCCTTTTTCTCTTTTCAAATAAAGAGATAATATCGGCAAGCACTTGTTCGTTTTCCACGAGGTTCGTTTTAAAGAAGTCCACAACACACTTCTTTGTTATGTCGTCATGCGTGGGACCTAAGCCGCCGGTAACAAGAATCAAATCTTCTGTATTCCAGGCAATATTGAATTCTTTTAATATAGCCTTTTCATCGTCGCCCACAACAGATGTTTTAACAACAGGAATGTTTACCTGACTCAGATAATTTCCAATATCGGCAGCGTTGGTATTAAGTGTATGCCCGAGGAGAATTTCATCGCCGATAGTAATTATATATGCTTTCATCATCATTAAATTAATCAGATTAAAATTTACCAAACAAATATACAATCAGATGCATTATTATAAGTGAATAGGCTGCTGATATAACGTCATCTAACATTATTCCAAAACCACCTTTAATTTTCTCGAGCATCCTTGCCGGCTCGGGTTTAATGATATCCAGAATTCGCCAGAGAAGGAATGAGGCAATAACAATTCCGGCTGTTTTGGGCAAAGCAATCAACGCAATCCAGGTTCCGACAATTTCATCTATTGTGCATTGAGAAGGATCTTTACCATACAGTCTTTCAAATTTACTCCCTACTATCACTCCATAAATAAAAAATAAAATTATTGCAGGGATTATAATGTAAAGATTTTCAAATCCGGGTATAAAATAGATTAAAAGTGCTGCCAGACTTCCAACTGTTCCTGAAGCAACAGGTGAGTATCCGGAACAGAATCCTGAGCCTAAAAACTTTTCAACAAAATTAATTTTCAATTTTTAACAACGACTTTATAATTTCCTTGTTTCTTCTAACATATAAATACCCCGAATGAAGTGTAATGATTGTTATAAATAATGCTACGACAAAAATAAGATTTTCATTCATCAATAATCCAAATAGATTCTCATTTGAATTAAAAATGCCGGGAGTATTTTTTAATACGTACAAGATTAGAAGATAATACAGGAATATCATTTGCAGCAGCGTCTTCCATTTTGCGTAGTAGCTTGTTGAAAACATATAATTATTGGTCTCTGCAAAAATTCTCAGCAGAGTAATAAGCAAATCCCTTCCTACTATAATAAGCACCATCCACAGGGGGATTAATCCAACAATTGCAAAACCTATAAATGCAGATGATGTAAGAATTTTATCGGCCAGCGGATCCCAGAATTTGCCCCAGTTGGTTATATAGTTGAATTTTCTTGCAAGCCAGCCATCGTACCAATCCGTTAAAGCTGCAACAATGTATATTGCAACCGAAGCTTGCTTCATCCAGACCGCTTCAGAGAGAAAGAAAAACAGGAATACCGGTGAAAGTATAACTCTTAAAACAGTAAGTTGATTTGGAAGCGTCATTTAATTTCAGACCGTGCGAAACAGTGATTGAGATGATTTCAATTTTAATACACAGTTGTAATTCTAACAAAAATATTATTAGAAATAAAATTAAACTAAGCTTTTCCCGGTAAGTTTTTTATAAATGTCAAGATACTTTTCTGCTGTTCTTGCTATAATATCATCCGGTAATACCGGGGGCGGAGGCTGCATATTGAAATTTATTGAAAGAAGATAATCTCTTAGAAACTGTTTGTCATAACTTTCCTGAGCTCTTCCTTTGGCATATTTATCCTTCGGCCAGAACCTTGAAGAATCAGGTGTGAGCACTTCGTCTACCAGAATTATTTCGCCATTAATTTTGCCAAACTCAAATTTGGTATCTGCAATTATTATCCCTTTTGTTAAAGCATACTCCGTAGCATTTGTGTAAATATTGATTGCAGCATTCCGGACAGCATAAAAAGTTTGCTCACCAACTAATTGCATTGCCTGTTCAGCGGAAATGTTTTCATCATGCTTACCGATTTCTGCTTTTGTGGAAGGTGTGAAAAGCGGTTCCTGAAATTTTTCAGATTCCTGTAATCCCGCCGGCAGTTTTAATCCTGATATTTCTCCTGTCTTTTTGTAGTCTTTCCATCCTGAACCGGTTATGTAGCCACGAATGATACATTCCAAAGGAATAACACTGGCTTTTTTAATTAACATAGATCTGTTCCTGAGTACATCCGAGTATTCCCTGCACTCTTCAGGATATTTGCTTACATCAGTAGTAATAAAGTGATTAGGGATTATATCTTTAGTGAAGTTAAACCAGAACTCAGAAATTTTTGTAAGAACCATTCCTTTATACGGAATGCCCTGATTCATTATTACGTCAAAGGCTGAAATTCTATCGGTAGAGACAAGCAAGAGGTAATCGCCAAGTTCATAAATATCACGCACTTTTCCCCTGGCAAAAAGTTTTAGTGAGGGAAAAGAAGTAGTACGAAGAGTTTCTGCTGTCATTTAATTCCTTGTTTTTTCGATACGAATATAATCACGGACTATACATTATTCAAAAGGCAACCTGATCTAATCGCAAAGCGGGCAGAATTATTAAATAAAAAATTTAGAAAATAAAAAAGGCACTGTCGGTATCAGTGCCGTTGAGGTGGGCAGAGACGGAATTGAACCGCCGACACATGGATTTTCAGTCCATTGCTCTACCGACTGAGCTATCTGCCCAAAATTTGAGAATTAAAAATAAATATTTTAGTAATAGCATCAAAAGCAGCTATTCAACAGTAACACTTTTTGCAAGGTTCCTCGGCTGGTCCACATCCAAACCTTTTTTAACCGCGATATGGTAGGCAAGCAGCTGCAAAGGGATTGATGTTAAAATGGGCGTAAGCATTTCAATTGTTCTCGGTATTTTAATAGAGTAGTCCACAAGATTATCAATTTCATTATCTTTATTATCTGCTATTGCCAGGATTCTTCCGCCTCTGGCTTTTATTTCCTGAATGTTGCTTAACACTTTCTCATAAGTCGAATCCTTTGGTGCAACGAAAACTACCGGCATATTTTCATCAATTAATGCTATAGGTCCATGTTTCATTTCGGCGGCAGGATAACCCTCTGCATGGATATAGGAAATTTCTTTTAACTTAAGTGCTCCTTCCAGTGCAACCGGGAAATTATAACCTCTACCAAGGTAAAGAAAATTTTTGGCGTCTTTAAATTCATCAGCAAGCTTTTCAATTTCATCATTCAGTTTGAGAATTTGCTCTATTTTACCTGGAATTTTCTCAAGCTCCATTGAAATTTCCTGAGCACTTCTTTTATCCAGTCCTTTACGGTTACCTATCAATAAAGTTATTAGTGCCAGTACTACAAGCTGCGAAGTAAATGCTTTTGTTGATGCCACGCCAATCTCAGGACCGGCATGAATATAAACACCAGCCATACTTTCCCGTGCAATGGTGCTTCCTACTACATTACAAATACCAAGGACAAGAGCACCTTTACTTTTTGCTTCACGTAAGGCTGCAAGCGTATCAGCAGTTTCACCGCTCTGGGATATAAAAAATATTGAATCATCTGCGGTTATTACAGGGTTCCTGTACCTGAATTCTGAAGCATATTCAACTTCTACCGGAATTCTGGTATATTGTTCAATCATATATTCGGCAGCAAGAGCAGAATGCCAGGAGGTTCCGCAAGCAGAAATAATAATTCTTTTAGAATTAACCAATCTGTCAACCACATCGGCTAAACCACCCAGCTTAACAGTTCCTTCTTTAGGTAAAAGTCTCCCGCGCATTGAATTTCTTACCGAATCCGGTTGTTCCATAATTTCTTTAAGCATAAAATGATCGTAGCCGCTCTTATCAATTTCATCCAGGCTCATATCAATTTCATGGATTTCTTTTTCAATATTCTCATCGGCAATAGTTTTTACCTGGTAACCGTTCCTTGAGACCTCAGCAAATTCGCCGTCATCGAGGTATACAATCTGTTTTGTATGAGCAAGTACTGCTGAAACATCGGAAGCAACGAAATTTTCTCCATTGCCGAGACCCAAAACCAAAGGAGAACCTTTTCTTGCCGCTATTATTTTATCCGGTTCACCTGCATAGATTACAGCAAGACCATATGTACCCTCTACTTCATTTAAAGCCATCTGAACCGATTTGGAAAGATTATATCCATGGTTAAGAAAACTATCAATAAGGTGCGCAAATACCTCGGAATCTGTATCGCTGGTGAAAATGTACCCGCGTGATTGCAGACCGCTTTTAATTACCTGAAAATTTTCTATAATACCGTTATGAATAATGAAAAGATCGTTCTTTGAATTTGTGTGAGGATGAGCGTTCTGTTCGTTAGGGATTCCGTGTGTAGCCCAGCGTGTATGCCCGATACCTAAATTTGAAGTGAGTTTTAATTCATTAATTTTTTCTTCAAGCAGTGTAACTTTGCCCTTGTTTTTTATTACTACGGCATCATTGCCTCGTATAACACCGATACCGGCGGAATCGTAGCCGCGATATTCGAGTCTCTTAAGACCATCGATTAAAATTGGCACACAGTTTTTATCGCCAATGTAACCAACTATTCCACACATTAATAACTCCTTTGTATAATAAACTTGGCTGTAAAGTTAATCACTTCAATTGAAAAGTTATAGGTCTTAACTTATTTTACTTTGGCTAATTTTTGAGTAATAGTTTTTGTTTTATCAGGAAATTTAGCGATCACCTTGTAGAAATAAACTCCATTGCTTATCTCATCGCCATCCTGATCTCTTCCATTCCAGAAGATTTTATTAAAGTTTGAATTTAACTCAGAAGGAGGAATATCATAATCCCAGATTAATCGGCCAGCAATAGTATAGATTTTAATGTTTATTTCCTGCGGCTTTTCGTTACCTTTCAACAGGAAGGTAAAGTGAGTTCCATCTTTGAACGGGTTTGGATAATTGTAAATATCAGTAATATCATTAACGGTGAAGACTGAAAATTTAACCCTATACGATGTAGAATCGAAAAAATTTCCTGAAGCATCTTTAGCAAGAACTTCAAGAATATGATCTCCATCCTCTAAAGTTGGCGTCCAGGTTACCATTGCTCTGGTTAGTGAATCCTGTGAGGTTGAAAATTCTAAATCTGGACTGGAAAAACGCAATATTTTGCTCTGCTTGTTATACGTATGCACAATAGTGAAATAGCTGGTATCTAGTGGTAAAGGACTGTTATCAACGAGAGTAATAATAACTTCGGGATTAGAAGAAACAATATCATTATTTATTATTTCAATTCCATCGAAAGTGATTGTAAAATGAGGACGCAATGAATCGCGTGCAACAAAGAAACTGTTGTCTATCAGATTGTTGAAGTAAAAATATTCCCTTTTATTCTGCTGGCCGAATACATTAATTACATTTTCAAACAGAAGCTCGTCGGTTTCGATTACATATGAAATCTGATTAGAAATGCTATCCGGAGGGATGGTAATTTTCGTATTATAAATAATTGAGTCAAGACCATTCAGGTAAAAATTGAGATGTAAAGAATCTGCACTGAGCTCACCGTAATTCCTTGATTTAAAGTCCATAGTTACCGGATAACCCTGCAGTAATGAGTCTTGTTCAAATTCAAGATCCGTACGGACAAAATAAGCATCGGGCAGAGTTTGATAATCCAGGTGCAGACTGCGGAACTCCATCGGATCGATTGTATTAAAAGTTGAATCAGTAAAATTGATACTGAGCCTGAGATTCTGGTATTTGTCTGCATCAATACCATTCAGCGGCAGGTTTGCCGGAATATTTGTTTGTAAAGTATCCCAGCTTTTCGTGGATGAATTCTGGCCTAACAAATCTACCCGGAAAGTACCTGTTGGGCTTGGATTATTAATATCGTATTCAAGAGAATTCCACCAGGCAACAGGTCCAACGGGCTTTGTAGTTATCGCGCCACTAGCATCTACATAATAACCGGCAAACCTGCTGAATTTAGGTTCAAACCCTGAAGCCCTGTACACACCGGCATAAATGTCATCGTTCTGCCAATCCCAACACCAGGCATAATAACTTTGAAAATTATCAGGGAAAGGATGCATCACAACCCATTCTTCCTCAAAAAAACCATCGCTTAATCTTATTCTTCTCATGAAATTAGCATCGAAATATTCTGTCGGATAAATATAATCACCATGAACAAAAAAACTTGTCATACCCTCTTCAAAGCTGCTTCCCGAAAGAACGAAATCCGGCCTTACAAGCTGCCAGTTATTTACCGGATCCAGAGTTCTTAAAGTGTACTTGTAGTTGCCGGCTGAATCCTTTGTGGCAAGATTATAAATGTAATTGCCATCCGATGCAATGTAAACCGGTCCATCAACCGGTTTTGATGTATCCCATCTGAGCAGACCGGACGGAACATCGATAGTATCAACCAACTCAGTAGCTATACTAATTCTTACAAGCTTATGAGACATTCCCACTGCAACATAAATATTTCCGTCACTGTGGTAAGTCATAGAGTTTTTTATTGAATCCCTGAAACTGGAAAACGAACCATATAACTGACCTTGTACCGTACCGTTGTTACCTGTGCCTACTTTATAAATCATAGATTTTCCGCTTGACCCCGCAGTTGCCCAGATATTGCCAAAGTATAGATATGTACCATCTGTAGCAAGAGCAGTTAGATGAAGACTGTCAGGTAATTCCGGGTCAGGAAGAAAATGTGTTAACAAAGTGTTTTGCGATGGCCTTGCTGGAAGCGGATCTGTATTAAGGATAAGACTTTTTGAGGAATCTGAATATTCAATATTATAAGTACCGAAGGTTTCAAGTATTTTACCGTGGGCAAAATAGCCATCTTTTGGATTATTCATAACAGTAAAACTTCTTATTGGTCCCCAATTTCCATATTGTATACCATCGAAAATTCTGGCTCTCCAAAAATAAATCCCCGGTAAAAGGGTTGGCGAGCTCCATTTCATTTGACCGTTCGATGGTGTCAGAAGTCCTGAATTAAATATTGGATTGGTAAAATAAAACGAAGTGTCAATTTCAATAATAGTATTAAGTTCTTTTTTGATATAATGACCTATATCGGCAAAAACAAAATCAACTTTATTGTTCTGGGTAGAAAATCCATCAATCGGTTCTAAGATGTAAGGTTCACTTATATTAAAAATGATATAATAGCCTGTGGCAATGTTATCAGAATGATCATTTTCCGGAATAGAGTTTGTTTCATTAACACGTGCAGTTAATCTGTACAAACCACCGCGATCGGGCACCCAGGTAAAATAAACAGAATCTTTTTCGCCAAAACTGCCCAATTTATAAAAACCAACCTGGTAAGATGTATCAGCCGAACCGGCTTCGAGTTCAACAGTAACCGAATCGTTAGGAAAAACAGTTCCGAGGTTCAGGATGTTTAGTTTAACCGAAATAGTATCGCCAAGCAACGGATTTTCCGGGTCAAGCGTAATATCCGATGAAGTTATTACAAAATCCGGTTTATCGGGTAATGCTAATTTCAAAACAGGATCACCAAGATATGTTAACAGAGCTATCTGGCTGCCATAAATTCCAGTTGAGGGTACTTTGTTTTTTGAGTAAAGAATTGCTTTACCCATTACGTAATTTCTATTTATAAAAATATCTTCGAACAAATAATTGTTAATAGCTTTTCCCACTCCCCAATAAGTTAATCCGCTGCTTCCGTAAAATCCTATGCTGCCCTTTCCTTCAACTTCATTAAAAATTTCTCCGAAGACATTCTGGTTATCGAAGTGAGCTGTATAACAAGTTACGCTTAAAATAACCGGCAGTCTTCCTTCATTTTCAAGCAGATAGATATCGTCCACTAAAAATACCAAATCCCACTGATACCCACCACCATGACCATAGTAATTTAGTAGCACGGTACCTTCATTTATTTCTGCTCTTATTTCGGGTCCGCCCCCCTGAAAAGGTTCATGCTCAGGCTTACTGGGAAAGTTAAATACTTTAGAACAATGAAACCCCTGCGGTGCAACATAAGTCTGGCATAAAGCAATATTAGCGTCATTGAATCCAAACTGAATTTCATCTTCCAGACTAAGGCCGGAGGATACAAGCAAAATATCCTGTTTCCATGGTTTAGAAGGATCATCAGGATAATTTAGTATTTTATTGATTATAATGCTTCCTTCTTCAACGTTTTCCATTGACAATCTTCCAATAGCAAGATCGGGTGCAGGATCAGTTCCGGATACTGCGACCATAAGATTGTCGCTTGCAGCCTCTCCATACTGCTCGGCAAAATATGGTATTGAAGGAATAAAATTAGGACGGCTTGATTGAAGCAGGGCTCTGTAATCATAACTCATGTCACCAACCAATACAATATATGACGGTGCCGGCGATTGCCAGTTTTCAAAAGCATATTTTACAAAATTCTTCAGAGCATAAGGATCCAGAAGACCGTACGAGAATTCGTCATAGATCTGGAAGACATCAACAACTTCAATCCGGGGGCTTGGGATACTTTCATCAGGAAAATTATTTTGCCGGTAATCGGCAAGTGTATTTGCCAGATCTGAAAAGAGCGGATGGGTAATAATAATATAGTCAGCGCCGTTAGACAGGTTCCGCAAATCTGAAGGCACATCGGCTCTTATAGAATCGACAGTTAAATAATAATCCTGAGAAGCACAAAAGTAGGGATTACCGGTATTTGTTGTATCTACAAAAATTACATAATTATCGCTGGTAATTAAAGGATTTGAAATTACTTTTGCCCTATCCGGCAAATATATTTTGATGTCACTTCTAAACCAGCTGGAAATCCAAAATCTGATAGAACCGAAATCAGGACTTTTAAAAGAGAAATGGTTAACGTTCGCCCTGTTGGCCCTCCAGTATTCAAACTCGTACCAATTAATTCTGATTTCATCACTACCGGTAACACAAGCTTCGCCTGTAACTTTTACATTCAACCTGTTGCCTGTAGGGAAAATATGAATACTATCATCCGATACATAAAAATTCTTATTAAAAATTCTCTCCTGCTGACCATCCCATTCTATATTTCCGATAGGTTGATCGGTAATTGAGATAAATGCTTTATGATCTGTATTACACCATTGGCTGTTCGTAAGCCCATGCATTGCAACTTTAAGATTTACCCAATGCGAATCGAGTATGTGATTTTCAAATCCATCAAAATGATGTTCAAAAGAACCGGTTGACTGATTGTTTTGAGCTGTTGCTTTTCCCCAAAACCAGTGATCGATATTTGAATTATTCGAATAGCCCAATCTTTCATAAATCGAATCTTCTTCAAAATGAACTGTGTGGCGCGAGGCATAATAAGTTTTACTATATGACTGCGGGTAACCGTTTTTGGGCTTGTAAAAATATCCAGAAGAATCACTTTCGTATGAAAACCAGTAAACATTGGTTAGATTATAAATGTTCATTTTAACATTAGGAGAAGGAGAAGCAGGTTGACCAACGAATTGAAAGTAATCGCCTGCATTGAATATACTGTCGCCTTCATCAATCACATCAATTGGCACAGGCAGCCCGTTACAAAAAAGTTCAAGCTTACTGTTTTTTGTGCTTGTTCCAAGTGGTACTCCTGCAGAGATAAGTTCCTCATATGTTACCCTGTAAACACCTTCTTCTTTAACATACAACTTATAGTAATTTTTATTCGGATTATACCAATACCCCGATTGCGAACCGGCTAAGCTCTCTGAAACGTTTTTCCCGGTAAAATTTTTCGCCGCGTCATAATTTACAACTGAACTTTTAAGGAATTCGTCCGTCATTGCATCGGTGTAGGAAGTGAATCCTGAGGTATAATTATTATTGAAGTCAACTTTTAAAGTTACAGATTTGTTATAAACCAGATCCCTGGTTACCGGATTATATTGAAACGGAGAAACTTTTAGCCCGAAAACCCGCGCATAACGAAATATTATCGACTGATCTAACTCAGCTTCTGCTGGTGGAAATAATTGGTTATTAGAATAAATATCTTTATTTAATAAACCAACATCCTGTGATTCAAAACTGGGGTCATTTTGCGGGAATGGAATTATTAATTTATTTCTAAATGTAGTTTGTTCCTTGCTGATTATTTTTACCTCCGGCTGACTGGAGAAGGGGATTCCTATGTTTAATAAATAAACGGGCAGCCAGGGTTCACCCGGGTTTCGGAATAAATCATCTCTTCCTTTTATCTTTTGAAAAATCTTACCGTCTATAAGTGTATCAACGACTGAATAAGTATTACCAAAATCAATACGTGCGATTAGATAATCTTGATTGGATTCAATTAGTTTAAAACTCTGGGAGTGTAAATCAGGAAATAAAAATAATATATAAAGTGCGGGCAGAATAAGCACCGATACTGTTTTCATTAAACTCCTTTTAAGATGATTTTGCGAGAGAAACATAGTATTTAGATTAAATCAAGGCAAGGGGAAAAAAAAACTATCAATTTTGTTTTGCATTAGCTAGTGCAAAAGTATCCTCAGACAAGTTTGAGGTTGAATTTGTAGTAATTAAATTTTGAAGACTAATAATGGTGATGATAAGAATTTATTAAAGCAAAATCTTTTAAATTCAAATATTGCCTTCATTACTAATAACAACAGAAAATGTTTTTAACATTATGATAATGTCCGAAATAAAAGATGCTTTTTCATAGTAATGAATTTCCATACGTACTCTATCAGAAGGAGAAAGCATCTGCCTGCCATTAATCTGAGAAATACCGGTAATACCCGGTCTGAAGTTAAAAACACGTTTTTCAACGGGGGTGTACTTTGCTGTAATTGATGTTATTTCAGGTCTCGGACCTACAATGCTCATCTCACCTTTTAGAACATTGATAAACTGAGGAATTTCATCTAAGCTGGTTCGTCTGAGAAATTTACCTACACGAGTAATACGCGGATCGTTATGCTGAGTGAGTTCGGGACCAATTTCCAAAGCATTCTGTACCATTCCCCTGAATTTTATCATCTTAAAATTTTTTCCATTCATCCCGGTTCTTTCATGGATGAAAAAAACCGGGCCTTTAGAGTCAAGTTTTATTGCAATTGCAACTATAATAAAAATGGGAGTAGAAATAATCAGTAGAATGGAACTCAGAAAAAGATCAAAAATACGTTTTAATATTTTTTGATATTTGCTCATGGAGAGCAATAAGCTATTTTTTAGCCCTGTTCAGTATATCAGTTAATACATTTATAACCCGATCAACACTCTGATCGGTCATCCCCGGATAAATGGGTAAAGAAAGTAACCTTGGAAAGACACTGGATGCAACCGGAAAATTTTCATCACTTAAATTAAACGTTTCCGAGTAATATAAATGCTGGTGGACAGGCATAAAATGAACACCAACACCAATATTATTTTTACGTAGTTCTTCAATTATTTGTGCTCGGGTTTTATTAAGCCTATCTATGTGCAGCCGTATAGGAAATAAATGCCAGGAGGATTCTCTGTCGTTTTTAATAGTATGCAATTCAATTAAATCCAGATCTTTCAGAGCTTCGGTATATTTGGCTGCAATTCTTTTTCTTGATTCCCACATAATATCAACTTTTTTAAGCTGCGGAAGACCTAATGAAGCTTGTAAATCTGTAAAGTTATATTTGAATCCCGGGGCAACAACCTCATAATACCATGAGCCTGATTCACTGTAACGTTTCCAGGCGTCCCTGTTAATTCCGTGTAAGCGCATTATAGAGCACCGTTCAGCTAATTCATCATCATTGGTACATATCATCCCGCCTTCACCTGTAGAAAGTGTTTTGGTAGCATAGAAGCTGAAGCAGGTAACTTCTGAAATAGTACCGATTTTCTTTCCTTTGTATGTTGCCGGGAGTGAATGAGCGGCATCTTCGAGAACCCGTAAATTATACTTCTTTGCTATTTCAAGAATTTCATCCATATCACAAGGCTGTCCGCCATAATGAACGGGTATGATGGCTTTGGTTTTAGGGGTAATTGCTTTTTCAATTTCTTTGTTAGAAATGTTCAAAGTATCCTCGGCAACATCAACAATTACCGGTTTAGCACCAAAGTAACAAACAATTTCTGCAGTGGCGGGAAATGTCATTGTGGGTACGATAACTTCATCACCTGCCTTTATACCGAAAGCCTCAAGTGTAAGATGTCCGGCAGCAGTCCAGGAACTTACCGCTATAGATTTTCTGGAGCCAATGTATTTGTTAAATTCATTTTCGAACCGTATCGTTTTGGGCCCCATGCTAAGCCAGCCAGAACGAACGGTATCAACTATTTCATCAACTTCTTCCTCTGAAAGGAATGGTTTATGGAACAGCAGGAAGTCTTTATTCATAAACTATGTTAATAAATACAAAGATATTTTTTGATGATTGCAAATCTATAGATTTGTAATACAATAAAATAAATTACAGAAACAGAATTTACAAGAGGGCTTTAATATAATTCTTAAATCCCAAAATTGCACATTCAGAGGGCACATTTGTTCAACCTTTCACTTTAGGAAGCTTTGTCAATCCTGATAGAAAACCCGCTCCATAAGATAAATGTAATATAGGATAAACAATTAACGCAAATAACTTTTCATTAAACCCCAAATTGTTTGCAATGGAAAACCAAATCTGCAAAGCAAAATATAATAGTAATGGAATAAAAATTATTTTAATCTCTGATAAAAAAAATATTGCAATCAAATACAAAATAAAAGCCGATGGAATTAAATGACGAAATTTAATTTCTGATTTAACCTTTTTAAGAACTAAAGGCTTGAAGAATCCATACTGGAAATATTGTTTTATTAAACTAACCGGAGAAGATCTTGGATAATAGAAAGATTTTATTTCAGAGTTCAGATAAATTTTCTTACCAAGGCTTTTAGCCCGGTAATGGAATTCATCATCCTGGTTTCTTTTTAACTCTTCGTTAAAATAACCAATATCTGAAAAAATATTTCTCCTCCAGGCTCCGAGATAAACATGATCGGTGTATCCGGAAAAATTCTCATTATGTATTTTACTGTTGCCTATTCCAAAGCTAGTTGATGTGCAGTAAGCCACTGACTTTTGAAAGCTTGTTCTTCCGGTTGCTCTCATTGGTCCGCCAACAATATCCGCACTTGTGGCTTTGAATGTTCGGAGTATAGTTTCAAAATAATCATTCTGATAAATTGTATGGGCATCCAATCTTATTATTGGATCACCATTTGATTGTTTGATAGCCAGATTTAAGGCAAAGGGTACGTATTTATGATCGTTGAACAGCAAAAATATATTATCGTATTTTTCCTTCCACTTTTCTATTATCTTAACTGTGTTATCAGTCGAACCACCATCCACCAATATCAGTTCTTTCTCTTTTGGTTCGGAATTGATAAAGAATTGCAAAACGTCCTCAATATATTTTGCTTCGTTAAAGACAGGGCAGATGACTGAAATCATTTTTTGCAGATCATTTATTAATTTCTGATAAGCGCTTTATAAAGTAAATAGACTTATAATTTGAAAACTCTTCAATAAAACCATTCTGCCTGTAAAAATTTACAGCCCGTTTATTTTTTATCCGGACTGATAGACCATAAGAAAAAATTTCTCTCGTCATCAGAAAGTTTTCAAAGGAATTCAATAATTCTTTCCCCAAACCCCTTCCTTGATATTCACGATCGATTTCAAAAAGGTAAACCCTTATTTTTTCCTTAGAAATAAATTTCTTACCTGCAATTTGAAAAAAAAACTCTAATAATTTTTCAAACAGAAAGTTAGGATGTAATAATAACTGCAAAAGAATCGCCAATCTATTTTCTGTCTTAAACCTTTTTATGGAGACTTCAAATCTGTTGCCAGCTAAGATAAATCCTTTAATACCTCCATTATCAGCATAAGCACCAACATTCAGGTCGTTAAATTCAATGAGTTTAGTAAAATACTTTCTTAATAAGTTCTCCGGAAAATATGAAGTAAAATGTTCCTTTGTAAAGCTGTTTTTGTGAATCTTAACTAATTGATTTATATCTGTTTGTGTGAAATGACTAAACTTCATCTTATATCATTTAAAAAATTTCTTGCCCACTTTTCTGCAATGTACACTCTTGAGATATCAAAATTATGAATTTTCGTGTCTCCATTAAAAAACCTGTTATAATAATCTATGAAAGATTTTCCCTTAATGAATCCCTCTTGCTCAAGAATGCTATTTTCAAAACTAATTAAAATGTCTGTTTTAAAATCTTCTTTAAGCCACGTGTTTTCAGGAAGTGAAAAACCCTTCTTATCTCTTCTCCATCTAATTTGCTTTGGCATATCGCTTAAAGATTTTCTCAGGATGTACTTATTCCAGCCATTTTTGATCTTATATTCAACACTAAGGCTTATTAAAAATTCAACCAGCCGGTGATCCAGGAACGGCAGCCGTATTTCAAGAGAGTGAGCCATAGAGTTCCTGTCTTCATATCTTGTAAGTATTGGAACGGAATAATGATCAATATCATTGATCTGAGTTTTTGTTAAATCCGAACTACTCCAGGTATTTTTAAGCTCGGTATCAACTATCAAAAAGTTTCTATCTTCCTTTAATATCCGTGGCATGTACCTTTTTGCTGCAGATAATTGCCACTGCATCAAAACTGTTCTGAATATTAATGAAGCTAACATCTCTTTAATCAGGACTAAAAAACGCCTGTTAGAATAAAGATTCTTAAGATATAAAAAGAAAAATCTTAAATAACCCATTAATACCTCATCACCACCCTGCCCGCTCAGTACAACCGTAATATCAGATTCTTTTTTAATTTTCTCCAATATAGTATAGTGGGCCATCACAATAAAGTTAATGAAGGGTTCATCCTGGCATTTCAGGACTGCATCAAAATTATTCATTATTGATTTCCCTGAAATTAATAACTTTTCATTCTGAATATTTTTTTCTCTGATGATAATATCTGCAAATTTCTCTTCGTTAAATTCCTGCTGGTCTGAAACGACAGTATATGTCTTGAAATCCTTTACTGCTAATTTCTTTCCAACTATACAAATTGCAGAGGAATCCAGTCCTCCGCTAAGCAATGCACCCAAATTAACATCGCTTCTTAATCTTATTTTAATACTGTCATAAAGTAACTCGAGAAACATTTCAGAAGCTTTATTCTCCGGGATTTCAATGTGCCTATAGTCCCAGTATTTCTTAGTCATGATTTCCCCATTGTTCAGATCGACTAAAATATTTTTCATAGATTTTAATTGACTAATACCGGCAATAAAGGTCTCATCATTGGTATCGAGTAATCCCTGCAGTAAAAAAAGCGTCATCGTCTGCCTGTTTATATTTTTTTGTGGCAGAAACCTTAGAAGCTGTTTTATCTCGCTTGCAAAGAATATTCTATTGCCAATTCTTGTCCAGAAAAGCGGCTTAATTGAAAACCTATCCCTGCTGGCAACCAGAATTTTCTTTTTAGAATCATAAATGATAAACGCCCACATACCATTGAGTTTATCAAATCCTTCGGGTCCGTAATGATTATATATTTTTAGAATTACTTCAGTATCACTCTTTGTTTTGAATGTAACATTTTTCTTTAATAATTCTTCGCGAAGTTCTATATAGTTGAATATTTCGCCGTTATAAATTATCCAGACTCCGTCATCTTCCATCGGCTGATTTCCTTCAGAGCTAAGATCAATTATCGATAACCTTCTGTGCCCCAAAAAAAGGTTAAAAGAACCAGGTTTGTACTCATCGTTAAACTTAAAAACCTGGTATCCTGCTGCATCAGGTCCGCGGTGAGTTACCAAATCGGTAGCATCTTTGAATATTCTGTATTCTGAATGGTCAAACGGTTCTTTAATTGATAAAGCTGCAAATATACCGCACATAAATTCAGTTATCTGGTTATTATAAATTGTTTATAAATTTCTTCCATAGTATTTACACAACTCTCCCATTCAAATCTTTTAAGCACATCCTCTCTGCCCGCTGTCGCTAAATTTTTTCCCATAGCAGGATTATTTATTAAATAAGAAACTGCGCCGGCAATGCTCTCCGGACTGCGTGGATCGGTAAGCAGTCCGGTTTTGTTGTTACTGATTATTTCCGCAAATCCTCCAACATTTGTTGCCACAACCGGTTTCTCACAAGCCAGGGCCTCAATTACAGCTACTCCAAAACTTTCGTGAACAGAAGGAAAAATACAAATCTGCATCATATTATAATACGATGAAATCTCTGAATGATTTACCTTTCCGGTAAAAACAGTATCCTGATGTATACCGAGTTCACGGGTTAATTTTTTTAATGAATGTTCAAGTAATCCTTCCCCTACAATCAGAAGTTTCAGTGGGAGATCCGGATATTGTTCTTTTAGTAATTTGAATGCCCTGATGAGATACTCAATACCATATTTTGGAAAGAGTGATTTAACTGTTCCTATAACGAAATCATTTTCATTAAATATTGATTTCGCTGTTGCGGGTTTGAAAATATTAGTATCCACTCCAAACGGCACCACTTCAATCTGTGCTGAAGTGTATTTAGCGGTTTCATCAGCCATAGTTTTGCTTGTAGAAAGAATCAGTGAAGCTTTCGATAAAGTGAATTCAAGAATTTTTTTGTGTAAGACTGATTTGAGAGGAAAATCAAAAACATCATTTCCCCAAACAGATATAAGGAAAGGTGTAAAACCTGATAATGCACCAAGTAATCCATAACTTGAGGCATAGTGCGCATGGATTAAATCGGGTTTAAAATTTTTAATCGCTCTCTGAAGTTTTTTGAATGAAAGCAGATATAAACTTTTTAAAAAGTTTCCATCAGAAAGAGTAGTAAGCCTTTCCGGTATTTTCCATGCTACGGTTTTTATTTCTTTGCTTAAAGCTGAATTATCTGCCTGAGAAAGACCAAAGACAAGTAAATCAAAACCACGCTTATGAAGGGAGTTTATCCATTTTACAGAATGACTTGAAGCAGGATCGGCTAATAACAGAATTTTCATTTTTGTTTTATCGAAAAAAAATCTTTTTATTTTTTCATTCACATTTTAAGAATGAGAGGCACTCCCTGTATATCCGTGCGTAATATTTTGTTTGATACCAAGCACTGAAATAAATTCTCTTACTTTTTTTTCAACATTATTCAAAGTTATAGTTTGCATACACTCATTCGATGGACAGGATTGGTCTACATAAGTGAAACAATATTTTTCCTTAGACGGGCTGCAAGATACTTCCGATTTAATAAATGCGTGATTTTTTCCGGGAGGTAATGAATACATCGGATTCGATGGCCCAAAAATCGAAAATGTTGCCTTGCCAAGCATATTAGCCACATGGATTGGTCCTGCATCGTTTGAAATCAGCAATGCGCAGTCTTGCAATTCATCAATTAATTCTTTTATACCGGGTGTAATGATCACTTCAATACCGGAAGCATTGATTTCTGAAATTATATCTCTATCCATTGAATCGGGATGAATAATAAAAACAACTTTATATTCAGAAATTAAATTTTTAGCAAGTGCCAGAAAATTTATTAACGACCATTCTTTACTTTTTACTCCAGCGAACGGATGAATAACAATCCTGCCATTCTTGTTAATGTTTTCAGGAAAGCATCGTTCAACTTCATCTGCTTTAAAGGACAGAAATGAAGAAACAGTATCCAGGTAGATATCAACTAAATGCGGCTGCTGGCGCATAGTGGAATATTTGTCGTATATCGATTTGAACATTTGCCGGTTAAAACCAATAATTTTTTTTGCTCTCTGGTTAAAAATCAACGAAGCTGAAGTCATCACGCCGGTAAGGTCAAAAATCTTTTCGGGATTTAACGACTTGAGAACTTTTCTTGCATTTCTGCAAGCAACCCGGTCGCCAAAATAAAAATCGCTGTGCTCAAGCGCCACTAAATTTACCTGCCCGAGAGCATACTTGTAAATTGGAACATTTTCTGGATAGCAGACTATGGTAATATTTTTTTTATATGCTTTTACAATTTCTTTTATAGCCGGAATTGTACATACCGAATCACCGATTTTATGAAGCGAAATTACAACCACGTTGCCGCCGGAATATGGAAAAAGTTTAACAATCTTTCTTATCAGGAAGAAGAAGAAATTTGAAATAGTGCTTATTGTAAAAGCCAGAATTTTACTGCGGTTTAATAACGATGTCAGCTCCAAATATTTTTCAGCCTCCCGGAGAAATTTTCTTTGCGTATAATATTTTATGCAATAAAGCCCTGTTTTTATTGATGAAATTCTTTGTATAGCCCAGCCACCTGTTAGAATAATTCTGGAATATATTTTCTCCTGTGATTAAATAGAGAACTTTAAGCTGTTCGGCCATTAAGCTCTGATAAGTGAAAGATGCTGTATATTTTTTGGGATAATCGAAAAGATAATACCTGCTCCAATAACCGATATCATAAAAAGGTAAAAGATTTTTAATTGAATCAATCCCCTGATCAAAAAGTTTCCGGGCTTTGAAACTATTCGTGAACATAATAAGATCATATAAGCCAAAAAGTGAAAATATAAATCCGTTTAAAACCCCGACTGTTCTGATCGGTGATGGATACTCTTCATATATCGGTATATTATCAAAATAGTTTAACAATCCACCATCTTTAACTTCAAATTCAAAAGGTTCTAAAGCAGATTTTGCAAGGTCTGTATATTTTTCATCACCAGTAAGGAATGCAGCACGGCAGAGAACTGAAATTGCTTCACCCTGCGCAAGTGCCGATAACCAGGGATTCCACATTCCATATTCTGGAATCTTATATTTAACCAGCCAGGTTGTACCTGCCGCAGTTTGGACCTGGTTTTTTGTAAACCAATCGGCTAATCCGATAAATTTATTTTTCAGATTTAAATCCTTAAACCCGCTTTGATAAAGCAATTCAAAAATTCCGAAAGCATATTGTGCAATAACAATCGGATGCTCAATCTCCGGTTCACCAAAGAAACTGTACAGGGGTATGCCATCCGATGTAAATCTTCCGGGATAGTCTGCTTTAGAACCGAAATCCAGGTAATATCTGCCCAACTTTAAGGGTTTTTCTTTAATACAACAACGGGTAATTGTATTCCAGTAACCTGCTTTATCAGGATTATAAAACACAAGAATTTTATTGAGAAAATTTTTAAAATCTTTGATGTTCATATCAAACAAATATTGAATAAATCCAAACCGATTTCTGCAAAAAAAAGCAGTTCAGTTTAAAGTAATCAATCGGGAATTTTATTAATCAGATTTATTTCTTTGTTGTTTAAGCACTTATTGTAATAATAAACAAGACAACTGAATATTAACCAGAGAGGCAGGTCAGCAGCTATCCATCCGTACGTTAAAATTCCGATATCATCAACTAAACTTCTTAAAAACATAGTAGCACCGGAAGTAAAAAGAGCAAGTATAATCAAATAAGTTTTTTTGTCTCCGGTTTTGTAACAACGAATAGTTTTAATTCCAATTCTGAAGAAGACAACGGGAATCAACAAAGCTGAAATCAAACCTAAAATGCCAAGATCAGAATAAGATCTGAGAAAAAAATTATGTGATACATTGGCACCACCTGTAACATCGTGAAGATTAATTAAAACCTCTCCCGGCCAGCTTTTGAGCATAACCGGGAAATAGTTAAACATTTCGTATTTATACGCACCGGGTCCTATACCAAAAACAGGGTTATCACGGATTATGTTTGTCGATAAAGTCCATAGATAATCCCTGTTGCTCATCCCCTCTTCAACACGTAATAACATAGTTATAAACTCGTTCAAAGGTTCGTAGAAAAAAAGAATTGCCAGTATAAATGCAATTGTTGTCAGAAGATAGTAGAATTGCTTCTTTTTAAGAGCAAAAAGAAGAAATAACGTACTTAATAATACACCGATTACAGCCGTTCGGGAAATTGTAACAACGAGACCGGCAGTAAAATAAATTAGTAATAGCAGGCTTAATTTTTTGTTAAAGTATTTTCCTTCTAAATAAAAGGATATAATTATAAAAGGTATAGAAATTATATAATAATTGGTTAAAGCATTCACGTTTGCTATTAAACCTGATATCCTTCCAACTGAAGAGGTTAAATTAGCAAGTATAAAACCGTTTTGAATAAAATCTACTAAAGTGCTTGCCGTGAGTATTATGCTCGAGGTGAGAATTGCCAGGATATAAACTTTAACATCTTTCTCATCCCTTAATAGTGAATACAAAATATACAGGATTAAGAAGAAAATGGTTTGCTGTATTATCAGTGGAACAGATGCTGAAGGATAGCTGGACATTGCGGTAGAAAATATCATTGCCAGATAAAAAATAAATAAAAAGAATTTTATTGAGTTGGGTACGCGTGGATAAGATCGCCATTCAAAACCATATTGCTCCAGAAAAAGGATAGCCAACAAAAGAAAATCTGTTAACTGTATGTATATCCTTAATGCACCGCTTACATCGCCAACCAAAGTAAAAAGGGTTACGATAATGTAACCATAGATAAATCTTTTGCCGTAAAGAAGCGCCATTAAAATAACAGGCGGTATTATACAAGCATAAAGTATGTACTGATTAAAAATGATTGTAAGCAGACCAAGTGCAATGGATATTGGGAAAACTATTTGAAGATCTCCGGTAAAGTTTTTTCTTATCAGCGATGCTATCATTTTCTGGAAGTCATTAAAATTATTAAAACTTAATTCTCCTACGTTCAGCCAAAACTCTTGAGTAAAAGTCTCTGATCACCTTTAATGATGAAGGATTTACCAAATTTATATTTAGAATATAAACCGAGATGAAAATTACAACAAAAATCACATCCTTGAGAATGTTACCACCTGAGATTAAGGGAGTTAGAATACCTGAGATCAGGTAAGCGAAAATTGCGGCCACCAACATCCAGGTGAATTCTATGAAGAACATTAAAAAGATTTTCAGTTTTAACTTGAAATTGAGAATTAAGAAAGACGATAAAAAAAGGAATATATAAGTTATAGCGCTCGCAGCAGCTAAGCCATTCTGTTCCATGCTTTGTACCAACAAGTAATTAAGTGTAAGCTTAATCAAACTCCCTGCAATGGTTAAAACCAACATCGTTTTTATCAGCCCTGCGCTGTAGAAAATTTTATTAATTACAGAATACACAGCATAAAATACCAGACTGAAAGAAAAATACATTAACACCGAAGCCGTATAAGCAGTGCTGACTGACGTAAAATTACCTCTGCGGAAAATTATATTTACAACCTCTTCAGAATAAAAAATAAAAATAAACGAGAGCGGGATAAAAATTAAAATTATAATCCTGCCGGCTTCAATAAAAATTAACCGGACTCCGGCAGAATCCCGATTAACCAATGAACTTGTTAATTTCGGAAAAACTGCCGTGGCAAGTGCCATTGATAAAATACTTACCGGCAGTAAAAATATATTCTGCGCATAGTTTAATGCAGCAATGCCCCCGCTGTTCACCTCACCATAAAAATACCTGTCAAAGAGCATAAATAATTGTGAAATTATTTCTATCAGTATTATTGATATGAATGAGAAATTTACAATAGAAGCGGCATCTTCTCTATTCTTGCTTAAAACCAGCAGAAGTCCCGTAAAATTAAATTTGAGCTTTGCACGTACAAAAAGATAAAGAAATTGAAGTACCGACCCTGTCAAGTAACCGATAGCAATTATCAGTACACCTTCTTTCTCCCCGAAAAGAATAACGAAGATTACAGTAAATATATTTAGTACAAGAAATGATAAAGACGGATATTTAAATTCATAAACTGAATTAAAATATGCAGCTAATACCGCAACACCTGCTGAGAAAGGTATAGTAAAAATAAAAATTTTGAAGACTTTACCTGCAATTTCTCTTTGTAAACCCGATCCGTAGTTCAAGAATAAATTAATTATCTGATCGGCGGCTGCGTATAAAACCATTGTAATTACAATACCTGCAACAATAAATAGAAAGAATGAATTTGTGATGAATTTATTTAAATCATTCTTTTTGTTTATAAGGATATGGTTATATGCCGGGATGAAGAAATTCTGTCCGATATAATAAATTGCTGTGCTTATGGTGACAGGTATTGCGGCACCAACCAGGTACAAATCAAAAGCTTCACCTGTTCCGAAATACCCTGCAAAAACTATTTCTCTTATAAATCCAATGCCTCTGGAGATGAGACTTATCAGCGCAATGAAAATGGAAGCACCGGCAATTGTAGAAGTTAATTTCTGCTTCATCTGCAATCTGTTAATGGCGTAATATTTTCGTTGAAATAATTCAGAATGGATTAATGAGGAATCAGTTTCTTAAAATACTCAATAGTCATTTCCAATCCCTGCTTTCTTTCTATTTCGGGCTCCCAGCCAATTAACTGATTTGCTTTTGTAATATCAGGCTGCCTTACTTTAGGGTCATCCTCCGGTAAATCTTTATATTCTATCTTGCTTTTGCTTTTAGTTAATTCAATAATTTCTTCAGCAATTTTTTTAATTGAAATTTCCCCGGGGTTCCCAATGTTTACCGGTTCGGAAACATCCGACATTAAAAGTCTGAAGATGCCCTCTACCTGATCTTTGATATAACAGAAGCTTCTTGTCTGACTGCCATCGCCATAAATTGAAATCGGTTCATTTCTTAATGCCTGTATAATAAAATTCGGAACAGCCCGGCCATCATTAACACGCATACGCGGGCCATAAGTATTGAATATTCGTACTATCCTGGTTTCCAGTTTGTGATATCTATGATAAGCCATAGTAAGTGATTCAGCAAACCGCTTGGCTTCATCGTAGACGCCTCTCGGGCCAATCGGATTTACGTTTCCCCAGTAATTTTCACTTTGCGGATGAATAAGCGGGTCTCCGTAAACTTCTGAAGTTGATGCCAAAAGGAAACGGGCTTTTTTTTCTTTTGCTAATCCGAGAGCTTTATGAGTTCCCAGAGAACCAACTTTTAAGGTTTGAATAGGATATTCAAGATAATCGGCCGGACTGGCAGGAGAAGCAAAGTGAAGTATATAATCTACTTTACCAGGCAGAAAAATATAGTTAGTTACATCATGTTTAATAAATTCAAAGTTTTCATTGCCGCTAAGATGTGCTATGTTATCTATTCCACCGGTTATAAGATTATCAATGCAGATAACTTTAAAGCCTCCGGCCAGAAGTTTATCACAAAGATGTGAACCGATGAAGCCTGCGCCACCGGTAATGACCGCAGTTTGCATTTAGGTTTTACTCTGCTCTCTGGTTGTCATTATTCTCTTCTCTTTAAGAATAAAAAACAGAGAGAGTATCAAAAATATAAACAAACCGCTGATGACGGTTGAATATAATATTCGCGGAGAAGCTGCCTTCAAAGGCGGTATTGCTTCGTCAAGAATTTCCACTGTGGGCAGATCGCGATTTTCCTGGATTCTTTCCCTGTAATATTGCTGCTGCAGGAGAAGGTAAACTTCACTTTGAATTTTTACTTCTCTTATCAATCTTGCAAGTTCCATCCCAAGCTCAGGCACATCGGCAAATGCCAGCAGATAGTCGTCAGTTCCGATTTCAAACTTATCGTATTCCTGCTCCAGCTCCGATAATTTTTTTCGTAAACCCGCCAGCACTTTATTATCTTCTCTTAAATTCGGCTCGAGCAAACCAATCTCTATTTCAGTTTTTACAATTTCAGATTTTAACTGGGCCGAACCTTCTATTGCTGCTTTCAACTGTTCGGGCAGCGAGATGGCTTTATTATTCTTCTGGAAAATCATCAAATTAAATTCTGCTGAATCGAGCCGCGCTTTTGTGGTTATAAGTTGATTCTCTATATATTCTCTTGCCCTTTTGGCTTTAAAAGAAATTTTCTCACGGTTTATTTTGTCCAGAGCTTCAACGTATGAATTGGAAATTGCAGCTGAAAATTTTTTTATTGAATCCGTTTCAGCAAAAAGCAGCGGAAGAAATCCGGTTGAAATATTCACCGAAAGGGTTATAATTCCTTCTTTGGATAAATTGAGAGCTAAATCGTCCTTCAAACGATTGCAGGCTTCATATAAATTATCAGTTCCATAGTAGTCCATCAGATTGTGCTTTTTAACAACATATTCAGCAGCGGAACGGCTTTTTAATATCTCCATAAATAGTTGAGAACTGCCTTGTGTTAAGCTTAGAGGCAATAGGGATGAAAAATCTGCACCCGTCAGCAAGCTTCCAAGGCTACTCATACTTTCCTGCTCTGCCGGCGGCAGAATGGTTACATGTGCGCGGTAACTGAGAGGGGAAATCAGAAATAAATAAATAAAAACCAGCACCGTTGAAAGGACGGTAATTTTAAGGATAACTCTTACATTAAGTAGTATAGTGTTAAGTATCTGATGAAAAGTCATAATTTATTTCGTTGCAATGATTATAGCTGTCATAGCTGCGACAATTGCAGCTAACTGAGCAACTACAGTTAAAGCATCCATAAAGATTTCCCAAAATTTAGGATCAGGCGGCTCTTCAGGAACCCAGATTGTATCACCGGGCTCGAGTTCATCTGCATCTTCAGAGTCAATCCATTCACCTGTCCTGGCTTTTATCACCCTAACCTCATCTTCAATTGCGCGCCAGCCAAAACCGCCAGCTAAATTTATATAATCATTTACCTTCAATTCAGGGTTATAGATTATTTTCCCGGGATTAAGCAGTTGCCCGAGCATAATAATGTAATTTTTCTTTTCCGGAATATTAATTACATCACCTCTGATTAAGACAATATCTTCGGAAATATTATTATTTACGAACAGGTCTACAAAATCCACAATCACCCGTCCGGAAGTTTGTCTCGATTTAGCTTTGAAGTAATCGTATTCATCTTCAGTCATATCAGCCGGATTCATCATCCTCAATCGCTCGTATTCTGGATCTTTCCCCTCGGATTTTACATTTCTGCTTATAGAGGCTTCGGTTAAAGAGGCTTCTGTAAGAAATCCGCCTGCTTCTTCAATAATCTCTTTAAGCGTTGTTTTGTGTTTGACAATCTTATACCACCCGGGATATTTTACATACCCTTTTAAACTTACATAGTGATCTTCAAAATATTCTGGTTTTTCTCTTATAATAACATGATCACCGTTCTTCAATAAAATTTTTCTGTTATTTATATCGTCAAGCGAATAATAAGAGCTTTGCATCAGCCTGCCGTCAGGAGTAAAGCTTACGACTTCGATTGTGTCGGTGCGTGCTTTAGTTAAAAATCCTCCTGCTAAATTTATAAGTTCATCAACACTTTCATCAACTACATACTCATAAGCTGCAGGATATTTTACCTGCCCGGATATTCTTACCAGTTTATCAACTTTATCGATTATCACAACATCACCTTCCTTCAGCAGAGGATTTTGCCGGTAGTCACCCAGTCTTAAGAAAGATAATAAGTCAAAATATTTTTCTGAACTGTCTCTTGAAATAATTTTAATATTCCGGATGTCTGAAGTAGGTTTTATCCCGCCGGCAGAAGCTAACAAATCCAGTAATCTCGAATTAGCAGGCAATGAAAGTATTTTAGGTTTATCGATTTCTCCTGTGAGTGAAAGCCGGATTTTTCTGAAATCAATAAGTGAAATAAAAATATCAACGTTTTTATAGTATTCATTTATTTTACCGGTTATCAACGCTTTTGCTTCGGAGAGTTTCAGATTTTTTAAATTAACCATGCCGGCGTGCGGTATGTAGAGAAATCCTTCCTGGTCTATTATAAGTCTTTCGGCAACTTCTTTAACGCCCGATATTGTAATCAATAATTTATCGCCCGGACCAACGATATATTCTTCCGGATCAATAACGCCTTCCGTAGCACCGGTTTCTGAAAGGCTGCTTAGCTTACCCTGCAGTGAATCAGCACTGGTGCTGAAAAATCTTTCATTATAATCGGGAAGTTCCTGTGCAAGCAGAGCTGAAGTGATTAATGCAATGCATATAGTAATTAATATTGTTTCGGTAATAAATTTTTTCATCTTGGTTGAATGAAATAAAAATATGCAATCACATATATCTTAAATAAAATATTTTTCATTACTGAATTCTAAATTATAAAATAAAAAAGCGCTATCAAATTTTAAGAGTAATCTTTTTTAAGGCAAGGTATGTCATTATAATTCCTGCTGCCGGCCCTGTAAAAGCTAATATCAGGTAGTGCGATACTCTGTATTCAGATAACATCTGTCTGAAAGCATCAACATAAAGAAAATAGTTTGTAACAAAATAGTATACAATAATGCAAAATATTGAAGCCAATGCTCCTGCCATAACTCCGTTCAGGAGCACCGGAATTTTTATAGCAGATAATTTTGCCCCTATCAGTTTCATTGTTTCAAGCTCTGTGCGTCTTGAATTAATGATAAAATTGATAGTTGTAAAAACCAGGTATAGCGCAATTAAAATAACAAAAGCAGTTAAAAGGAACAGGTAAATTTTAATTGAGTTTATAATGTTAAGAATCCGGTAAACAAACTGATTCCTGTAAACAACTTCTTCCGTAAATTCCAGCTTTAACAGATCGTCTGTTATTTTTTTCAGGGAATCTGCATGTGTGTATTTTTCATCCAGAATTATTACAAACGAAGCTGGCAGTGGATTATAATCAAGGATTTCTTTAAAATCTTCGCCGGTTTCTTTTATAAAGAGCTCGGCAGCGTCTTCTTTACTTATGTAGCTGAGATCGGAAACATAAGTTATAGACCTGAGCTGTTGCTCTGTACCTGCAAGCTCTTTTTCAGAGAAGGATTCTTTAAGGAAAAGGTTCACTTTGAAGATTTCCTTTAATCTCTTCTCTAGGTAATCTGAAGACTGAATTGCTGCAGCTGAGCATAAACACAAGAACACACCGATAGCAAGACTTAAAACAGTGAGAGTAAAAGAGGCTTTTGCTTTCAAAACTGATCTAAATGCTTCGGAAAAGTAAAAGATAATCATCAGATAATAAACTGAATAGTCAATTCTTTAATAAATCAGTATTTAGAAATTGGATTCATCGAGCCACCTGGTTATACGCCATTTGCCGGTTGTTGCATCTTTGCTAAGCGAGAGATTAACTCTTCCATCAACTCTTACTACATCAGTCGGGTTGAAAGTAATATTAAGATTAAAGCTGCGAACTATATTCGCATCAAGGGAATCTACCGTGCTCAGGACGATATTATTCCAGATAAGATCAAGCCTCTGGGAATTGGTAAATAAACCGTTTGTAGAGCGCATCTCGTCATCTCTGCCCCAGCTAACATCATAACCCTGCTCATAATCGCGGTATGTAAAGACAAAATCACTCCCGATCATTTCACCATAAATTAATGTATCCTT
Organism: uncultured Ignavibacteriaceae bacterium; assembly: GCA_964639955.1. Lineage (GTDB taxonomy): Bacteria > Bacteroidota > Ignavibacteria > Ignavibacteriales > Ignavibacteriaceae > IGN2. The sequence goes on along the minus strand of CAZXGJ010000001.1, from coordinate 11,091 downwards.
AAAAGTATAAGCATACTGAAAATTCTGGAATACTCCTTCAATTGTCGTGAGATCAGAAACAGGCGGAAGAGTGCTGTCATTGCTTTCATCGAAAGCAGGTGCAAACGGGTTGGTGCAGGCTGCGGTGAACATCAAAAACAGGTTTAATGTAAAATATTTATTAAAGTTAAAAATGTGCATCGATCTTTAAATCGCTCCAGCTTTTTTTACCTTCTTTGGCTATGTCTTCCCAGTAGTAAATTACCCACGCTGCCTGATTATCCGTAATCATATTAAATTTTAAACTGCCTTCAAATATGTCGGGTTCGCCTGCAAGCTGAGGCACCGAAATAGAATACTCAGCAGTATAAATTGTGCTGTCACCCAGAGGGCTGTAATTTTCAGAAGTTAATGAAATATTAATTGGCAGATCTGAAGAAACCCTGGTAATCAGGTTTTTAAAATAGCTGAATTCACTTTCAACATTCCAGCTTAGCCAAAGATTCGGGTCACTAGATAAAGCCTGGCTGGTAGGAAGAAAGAAGAAATTCCTGCTTACTAATGGAGGACCTAAAGCAAAATTCTTTTTATAATTATCCGCATTTCTATCGCTGAATGAATTCTTTAGATTCTGGATAACGATTCTGGGTTCGCTCGGTGTTTCATAGTTTGATTTTGACCTGTCGGGCTGTTCGGCATCCCTTGTAACGAACAAATCACAGCCTTGGAAATACATTAACAAAACAATTAATATTTTATAATTTTTTTTCATTTTCTTGCAAAGATAATTGTCCGGGGCGAATCATTCTCATTAAAATTACTGCCGTTAAAATCTCCCAGTATTATTTCAACAGTGAATTTGTTTGACTGCAGAATATTAATTAATTCACTAAAACTGTAAAGCCTCACCGATTCAGAAAATTGACTGAGTTTCTCACCTTTCTGTATAAATATTTTTTTTATGACTCTGTCATTTTCAATGTTTCGTTTTTGGGTTATAGTTGTACCATTATCCCGTGCTACCGAAACGGGCACCAGATTCTTCTCAAGATATTTTTTGTTAAAATAATCCAGCACAAAATAACCGCCGGTTAGAAGAAATTCGCCGGCTTTTTTTATTAAGCGAAAATTTTCTTCATCGGTTTCGAAGTATCCGAAACTCGTAAACAGGTTTACTGCAAGGCTAAACCTTGTTTGAAGCACCAGTTCACGAATATCCGATAAAATAAAATTAATCGCTACGCCGGAATGCTCAGCATTTTTTTTTGCTTCGCGTAAAAGCCGCTCGCTAAAATCCACAGCGGTAACATTAAATCCATTCAGCGCAAAAGCAACCGAATGCCTGCCTGCACCGCAGGCCAAATCCAGGATATAATCTCCTTCTTTAATACAAGTGTGTTTCCGAATTAGAGCTACAAGCTTTTCAGCCTCAGCTTCATCCCGATGCTTGTAAACTTTAAGGTATTCATCCGAATTAAACCAATCTTTATACCAGCTCATGAAATTAATACTCAATCCTGTTCGTAATTGACCTTCCAATAGTTGCTTCATCGGCAAATTCAAGGTCTCCGCCGATGGGCAGGCCCCTGGCTATCCTTGTTACTTTTATTTTTAAAGGCTTTAATAATTTTGATAAGTACAAAGCTGTTGCTTCACCTTCGGTATCAGGATTTAGCGCCAGGATAATTTCTCTCACCTGTTCCTGTTCAAGCCGCTTTAAAAGTTCTTTAATTTTAAGCGATTCAGGTGTGATATTGGTAAGAGGAGATAAAACGCCTCCGAGAACATGATATAACCCGTTAAACTCATGAGTTTTTTCTATTGCAATTACATCGCTTGCCTCTTCAACAACACAAATTATACTGTTATCGCGTTTAGCACTTTTGCAAATAACACAGAGTTTATCTTCGGATAAGTTAAAACATTTCTGGCAAAACATTAATTTTATTTTCAGATTTTCCAGTGCGCTGATAAGATTTTGAAACTGCTGATTATCTTTTCTGATCAGGTAAAGAGCAAGGCGCTGGGCAGTTTTCCTTCCAATACCGGGCAGCTTGCTTAATTCTTCAATTGCAACCAGCAGCGGTTCGGCAATCTGCATTTTACAACCCGGGTATATTTATTCCCGGCGGAAGCATGCCCTTTGTTACTTTCGAAAGCTCTTCCTCGGCTAATTTTGCAGCAGAATTTATCGCCTTGTTTACGGCAGCAACAACTAGATCTTCAAGAATTTCTTTATCTTCTTTTGAAATTACCTGCGGGTCAATTACAACTGATATTATTTCTTTATTTCCGTTGGCAGTTGCTTTAATCATTCCCCCGCCGGCTTCCTCGGTAACAGTAAGGTTAACAAGTTCCTCCTGCACTCTTTGCATTTCAGCCTGCATTTTCTGAACCTGTTTCAGCATGTTTTGCATTCCGCCTTTCATTAAATTTCTCCTTGGTATTGCATAATTATTGTTTAATTATTTCTTAGATTTTTGCCCAAATATACAATTATTGATTGACTTTATACACTTTAATTTCATAATTTCAATATCAAATTTTTCATTAAGAAGAATAAGTATATACTACAAAGTAAATAATTAATGACATCTCAACAGCATAAAAAAAATATCCCTTTCGATGAAAAAAATTACCAGCTTGTTGAGTACGAAGATTTTTTTTACACTGATAATAAAAAAAAGATAAGAGTTCAAAACCTTGGTTTTAAGTTTGCAGCAATAAATTCTTTTTTCTGCGAATACCTCAAAGAATTCAATATCCCGTGCACCTACATAAAAAAGATTGGTAAAAAATCCATTCTGCATTTAAAATCCTCACGGTTTCCATTCACGGTAAAAGTTATTAATTGCGCCGATAAAAGAATATCAAAAATATTTTCGATAAAGCCCGGAACTAACCTCAGCCTTCCTGTTATTGAATATCATCACGGAGATTCGCAGGATTCGTTGATCTGTGAAAGTCATCTGATTTCGTTCAACCTTTGTTCTTACGACGACTTTAAATTTATTAATAGAATTTGTTCAAAACTTAACGCTGTTATTAAATCATTTTTTGAAAGGAGATCAGAAATTTTTATTGAAATGATTTGCAAGTTTGGAAAGCATGGAGATAAAATATTATTAACTGAGGGGTTTACTCCACTGAGCCTGAAGATTCTCCAATTAAAAGAAGGTGAAAAATTTCCTGATCCGTATAAACTTGATACTGCTTCACTAATGAAAAGATACACAGATCATTTACATAATTTTACGAGCAGATAAACCGATGTTTACAAAATACGGTTATACAACTATAGGCATAGCAGCAATTATTTCTTTTCTTTTAATCTTTGCAAGCTTCTTAGTGCATAACAATGCCGGCAAAATAATTCTAATTATTACTGCTGCTTTGATATTAATACTAACATTAAATTTTTTCCGGGATCCCGAAAGAAATACACCCGCCAGTGATAATATTATAATCTCACCTGCGGATGGTAAAGTAATTTCAGTTAAAAGCGGAATTGACAATTATTTTGTTGGCCAAAATGCAAGACTCATTTCCATATTTATGTCACCTCTTAACGTTCATGTAAACAGGATTCCTGCTGAGGGCAAAGTTGAGCATTTAAAATATTTTGAAGGTAAGTTCAAGGCTGCATTTGAAGAAAGTGCAGCAGAAGAAAACGAAAGAATGGAAACAGGCTTGAACACCAGGCACGGAAAGATACTTTTTACCCAGGTTGCCGGGTTTTTAGCCAGAAGGATTGTAAACGAATTAAAAGTGGGAGACAGCGTAAAAGCGGGCAGCAGATTCGGGATGATTAAATTTGGAAGCAGGGTTGATGTGTTTGTGCCTGCCGGCTTTGTACCAAAAGTAAAAATGAATGAAAATGTTAAAGCAGGTGAAACAATTCTGTTTGAGATAATAAACTGATGAACCGCCCCCGACTTACTGCTTCGGTTATACCGAACCTGTTCACTTCAATAAATATGTTCTGCGGCTACTTCTCCATCCTCAGTGCCAGCGAAGGAAATTACAGTTATGCAGCCTGGCTGATTTTTGCTGCAGGGCTGTTCGATGCACTCGACGGTATGGTTGCCAGGCTGACAAACTCAGCGAGTGAACTTGGAGTTGAGCTCGATTCATTATCCGACATTGTAAGTTTTGGTGTAGCTCCGTCTTTCCTGCTTTATAAAACATATTTTTCGGGAATTGAAACCTGGGGTATAATACTAAGCTCGCTGCCCATGATTGCCGGCGGTTTCAGGCTGGCAAGGTTCAATATTCAGCTTGTTGGATTCGATAAATCTTTTTTCCTCGGTCTTCCAATTCCATCATCTGCATTAACTATTGCTTCCTTTGTGCTGGCATTTTACAATAACGGTTTCGCCGAACCTTATTCATCAATGATTATCCCTATGATTTGTGTTCTCTCTTACCTCATGGTCAGTAACATAAGGTATGAAACAATTCCAAGGTTTACAATCAGCGGACTGAAGGAAAAACCTTTCCATTTTCTTTTTATTGCCGCAGCTGCAACATTAATTATTTTCACTTACAAAAGAGGCATCTTTCTTACTTTTGTTTTCATGATACTGATTGGTATTTTTCGGCACCTTTATCATAAAATATTACTGTTAAAAAAAGAGTAGTTATTAACTTAAACATCAAAATAAAACGGATAAATTTTGTTCAAAGCAAAAGTTTTAATAAAACGCAGACATTCGATATTAGACCCCCAGGGTAAAGCAGTAGAAATAGGTGCCAAGCATCTGGGACTGAGCAACATTAAAAACACCCGGATTGATAAATACATCGAATTTGAAATTGATACCCATGATAAAAAGGCAGCCGAGAGTGAGGTTAAGGATTATTGCAGCAAGCTTTTAGCCAACCCTATTATGGAAGATTTTGAGTTCACACTGGAGGAAGTTAGTTGAAATATCCGAAATTCGGCGTGGTTGTATTCCCCGGCTCAAACTGCGACCACGATACCTACTACTCTCTAAAAAAAATTCTTGATTACGATGTGGTATTTTTATGGCATAAAGAATCGGACTTGCAGAATTGCGACATTATTATTCTGCCGGGCGGGTTTTCTTACGGTGATTATTTAAGAACCGGATCTATTGCCAGATTTTCACCAATTATGACTGAGGTAATAAACTTTGCAAATAAGGGCGGGTACATATTGGGCATATGCAACGGCTTCCAGATTTTACTTGAAGCCGGTTTACTGCCCGGTGTTATGCTGAAAAACGAATCCCTTAATTTTGTTTGTAAAGATGTGTACTTAAAAATTGAAAACGATGATACTCCCTTTACAGCCGGATTGAATGATAAAAAAACTCTTAAAGTTCCAATTGCACATGGTGAGGGAAATTATTTTACCGATAAGAATATGATAAATCAATTGTTCGAATACAATCAGGTTGTTTTCCGTTACGCTGATGCAAACGGCATTGTTTCAGAAGAATTTAACCCAAACGGCTCGGTTTATAACATTGCAGGTATAATTAATAAGAAAGGCAACATCCTTGGAATGATGCCGCATCCCGAGCGAAGTACAGACCCGGTTTTAGGTAAAACCGATGGCAGCTTAATCTTTAAATCAATTGCAAATTATTTATTAAATAAAGAGGTAAAACCATGTTTGGTAACTTAGGCGCAGGCGAAATAATTTTAATCCTGCTGGTAATTCTTCTTCTCTTCGGTGCAAAGAAAATACCCGAACTTGCCCGCGGAATAGGCAAAGGAATGAGCGAGTTTAAAAAAGGATTAAAGGATGTTGAAGATGAAATAAAATCTACCGATAAGGAATCAAAAAAGATTGACGAGAAAAAAAGCTAATTCTTTAATTGTTCATTCTTCAGAAAATTTTCAGCCGTAATCTTCTTAGATAAAAACGGTTTGCATTATTGCCAATCCTTTAGGAGAGAACTTTTCATTTACTTAATTTTGATTGCTTAATTTTCATTTACTTCTTCAATTCAGGGAAAATTTGATATGAGTATTCTTGTAGATAAAAAAACCCGCCTTGTTGTTCAGGGAATTACAGGGAGTGAAGGTTCTTTTCATACCGAACAAATGATTGAATACGGAACAAAAGTAGTTGCAGGTGTTACACCCGGTAAAGGCGGTACAACATTCAACGGTGTACCTGTTTTTAACACTGTTGCTGAAGCCGTAGAAAAAACCAATGCAAACACATCTATTATTTTCGTGCCGCCGGCATTCGCTGCCGACGCCATTCTTGAAGCAGCAAACTCGGGAATAAAAATAATCATTTGTATTTCAGAAGGAATTCCTGCTGCAGACATGATCAAAGTATATAATTCAATTAAAACTAATGGTGTTGTTCTGGTTGGACCTAATTGCCCGGGCGTAATTTCTCCGGGTAAAGCAAAGGTTGGTATTATGCCGGGATTTGTTCATAAAAAAGGAACCATCGGCGTGGTTTCGCGCAGCGGAACGCTTACTTATGAAGCAGTAAAACAGCTTGTTGACGTCGGGCTGGGTCAATCCACGGCAGTAGGAATTGGCGGAGACCCGGTAATAGGTTCAAAGTTTACAGACATAATTAAATTGTTTAATGAAGATCCTGAAACCGAAGGTATTGTAATGATTGGTGAAATCGGTGGCAGTGCCGAAGAAGAAGCTGCTGAATTTATAAAAAAGAATGTTAAAAAACCTGTTGTTGGTTTTATTGCCGGAAGAACTGCACCTCCGGGAAGAAGAATGGGTCATGCCGGCGCAATTATCTCCGGTGGTAAAGGAACTGCAGCAGAAAAGATGGCCGCAATGAAGAAAGCCGGAATTTTTGTAGTTGAAAACCCGGCTGAAATAGGAACAACTATGCTTCAGGCACTGGAAAAGATGAAAAAGAAAAAGCATAAAAAAGCATCAGCAAAAAAAGCTTCATCAAAGAAAAAGAAATCGTCTTCGAAGAAGAAGAAAATGAAATAAATCCGGATAAATCATATTAAACCACAGGTTAAAAGCCCGCACTGGCGGGCTTTATTTTAGGAACTTGAAATAATAATTTACAGGAGCACAAATTGGGAAACCAGACTTTAGCCATAATTAAACCAGATGCAGTTGAAAAAGGATACGCCGGCGAAATTTTGTCAATGATTATTAAAGCCGGATTTAAGATAAAAGCAATGAAAATGGTTCATCTTACTAAATCCTCTGCCGAAGGATTTTACGCTGTTCATAAAGGAAGACCATTCTTTATCGAATTAGTAAAATATATGACCTCCGGTCCTTGCATCCCGATAGCACTGGAAAAAGAAAATGCTGTGGAAGATTATAGAAAACTGATCGGTGCAACCGACCCTGCTAAAGCTGATGAAGGAACTGTAAGAAAATTGTATGCTGTTGATATTCAGTTTAATGCCGTCCACGGCTCAGACTCCGATGAGAATGCAATTAAGGAGATTGCTCATTTCTTCTCTGCCGATGAACTCTTAAATAACTACTCAAGTTGATCTTCAGAATAAAATATTTTTTTTCTCTTCTGTTGATTTGCTCGTTTGCAGCAAGATGCCAGCAGTCAGATTACAACAAATATAATTTTAAATCGGGGGCGGATGTTTTAATCGGAGAGCAGCTTAATTTTTTAAAGGAGAAAAAAGCAGGACTGGTGATAAACCATACTTCGCTCTTATCCAACGGAACTCACTTGTTGGATACTTTACTTTCATCGGGAATTACAGTTAGTGCTGTCTTTACTCCGGAGCATGGACTCTCCGGCAAGCTGGAACGAGGGGAAAAAATTGATGATTCAAAAGTTTATGGTATTCCGGTTTATTCACTTTATGGCAAAATTAAAAAACCAACCGAATCAATGCTTAACGGTCTTGATCTGATAATTTATGATGTTCAGGATCTGGGTGTACGTTTTTACACTTATATATCCACTCTCTTTTATGTGCTGCAAGCTGCTGCTGAAGAAAATATACCTGTTATTGTGCTCGACAGACCTAACCCCAATGCAGCTGCAAATCCAGATGGACCGGTGCTTAACAAAAACTTTAAATCGTTTTTAGGTTTAACAGAAATTCCCATAGTTTATGCTATGACCAACGGTGAACTTTCTTTACTATATTTTAATGAGTTCATTTCTCATCATGATGATGATTCATTACTTACAGTTATCAGAATGCAGAACTGGAAAAGAAGCATAAGCCGGGAAGAGAATGGGATTGATTGGATTCCACCTTCCCCCAACATACCTGATTTAGAAACAGCATTTGTATACCCGGGTACATGCTTGCTGGAGGGAACAAACATTTCAGAAGGCAGAGGAACTGATAAACCTTTTTTACAAATTGGAGCACCGTTTATTGCATCAGAAGAATTATTGAGTGAAATGGAAAAATATAACGACGGTACATTTGAGCTGAGCCAAATTTCTTTTTCACCTGAATCTCTTGCAGGCAGAGCTGAAAACCCCAGGTACCAAAATGAAACCTGCAATGGCATTTTAATAAGGATTACAGACTTTAAAAAATTCAGTGCGGTTAAATTTGGTGTTAATCTGATTTATTCACTGCATAAATTGTATCCGCAATCTTTCAGGTTTTTTAATGATCACTTTGATAAATTAGCCGGAACCGACAGCCTTCGAATATTGATTCAGAATAATCAAACGCCTGATGTTATTATCAATTCCTGGAAAGAAGGGCTTAAGAAATTCATTTCATTAAGAGAAAAGTATTTACTTTATTAAGGAGAAAAATGAATAAGTATCTTTTTATTGCAGCATCTTTATTTGTATTAATTGCAGGCTGCGGACAGAATTCCGAACAGGATAAAAAAAGCAGCAGCGAGCTGAGTTCAACTTTTGACAGCTCGAGCCTGAAAACCACGGAACTTAAGCAGGATGACGCCAATGCGCCTTTCTTTATACAATATAAATTTAAACCCGGTGAAACCACTAAATACAGGATGACCATCTTCTCGCGAAACGAGCAGCATATCGAAGCAGATACAATTATGGACGGAGTAATTGAGCAAAAAATAATTTATTTGATAGAGTTAAAAACCATCTCTCTCGATGAAGACAGCATTGCAGAGATTCAATGCACCGTCAACTCAATTAATCTTAAAGCAAGCGGCATGGGTAACGAGGTTACTTACCAATCGGGTGCCCGGATTGATTCAACTGATCTTTCAAAATTTGCCGAACACGAGTCATTCATCAACAATCCTTTTAACCTTAGGGTAAATAAGTTCGGCAGATTAATTGACATTTATAAAATTGATAAGATTATGAACAGGTTTTTAAGCTTAAGAGGTTTAATTGATTCGGTAAAAACTGAAGACCTTAATAAGTTAAAGCAGGATTTATCCGAACGTGTAATCAAACCGTTCATTGTTCAGATTATTCGTGAATTACCCGCACATAAAGTTGCTGCAGACTCGACGTGGTCTTACCAGAGGCAATCTATACCTGTTATGACTTTTAATATCGATTACAAAAACGTTTATAAAATGGGTAAAATTGAATTATTTGAAGATCAGAAAATTGCAGTTATTAATGGCACAATCGAAACTAAAGTTGAAGGGAGTACAAGCTACAGCGAAATGGGTATAAACTACCAGTTCGAAGAACCAATCTCTTCAGCAAGCGGAAAAATTTATTTTAATATTGACAGAGGTCTGGTTCAGAAAAGCAAAACTGAAACAAGAATGGAAACTGCCTTTACTATGGAGATGCCTTCTCCGCAGGGAATGCAGAAAGGTAAAACAAGAGAGATAATTACAAATACTAATGTTCTGGAGCTGCTGTGAATACAAGTGTAAGAAAAGTTGAATAAATTTTATAATTGAGTGCTGTCTATTTCTTCTCCCTAACAACTACTCTCATTCCTTCAACAGCAGTTACAACTATTGGTTTGCCGTGTTCGATGAACTCGGAGTCTGCCACAACATCAACTCTGTTTCCTTGTATCTCGGCTGTACCAGCGGGACGCAGCGTGGTTAATGCAATTCCTTCAGCACCAAGCAAACCGGAAAAATCAGCACGGGAAGTGTAACCTTCAACTGCTTTTTCTTCTTCTGAAAGAATGAATTTTTTAAATAGGTTAGATTTCGGCAGATACTTTGCCAGTATAAATATCAGAACAAGAGCAAAAAGCAGTGCAGCAGAAAGCTGAATAAGCGCCAAGGAAACTGCTTTCATGTCAAGAAACGGATCCTCGCCAACCAAAGAGAGAAACAATGATGCAATTATTAAAATTATTCCGCTTATGCCGGCAATTCCAAAACCGGGCATAACAAACACTTCAACCAGAATCAAGCCAAGCCCGATAATAAAAAGTAATATTTCAATTACAGAGGCGAGCTGTAAAATGTATGATGAGCCAAAGAACAATGCAAGCGCAATCAAACCTGCCGTGCCGGGCAAACCCCAGCCGGGTGATTTTATTTCTGCAAGCAGTCCGAAAAATCCTATCATAATCAGAATCGAGGAAATAATCGGGTTATTCAGGAATCTGACTACATCCTCAGCCCAGTTTGAGGATTGATAAACGGCTTCCGATTTTTCTAGCTGAAAATAAGCAAGAACTTCATCGATGTTTTTTAAGATTGTATCGGCAATACCATATTTAAGAGCTTCATCAGAGGTTAATGTAATTAATTGGGTTGAATCGACAAGACCCGGAACAACAATTCGTTCGTCAACCATCCCTTCGGCTATGTCTGTTCTCCTGCCGTTTTTTTCTGCAGTAGATCTCATTTCAGAACGCATATACGATTGATATTTCTCGCCAACTTTTTCACCGGTCTGATCAACTACTGTTGCAGCACCAATAGAACTGCCCCTGACCATAATTATTTTATTGCAGGAAATAGCAATGAGTGCACCGGCGGAAATTGCCCTGTTATTAATAAATGCGATAGTAAGCCTGTCGGTTGCTAATATCGCATCCTTAATCTGTGTAGCAGCATCAACTCTTCCGCCAAAGGTGTTTATTTTAAAGATTATTGCCGCGGCTTCATTTTCCTCTGCCTCAGCTATTACCCTGCTTACATACGGTGCTAATCCAAGGTCAATATCGCCTTCGATATATGCGATATAAACTTTTTGCTGTGCAGACAGAATAAGCGGAAAAA